>JAJZLL010000006.1 GCA_021803465.1 bacterium | reverse complement strand
AAAACTCTTCCAGAAGAACCTGGAGTCCTCAGGGATGACATCGTCATCCCAGTACCCGACCTCATCCGCGAAAGAGAATGACATCGTGTACGACGAGAACATGACAAGCCGCTTCGGATGTTCATGGAGAAAGAGCTGCCACTGGGTTGCAGCGGATGCCATGACCCTCACTGCTGCAGGCACCTTCCACATGTTGTTGAGGAAGACGGGAACAGGCTGCCAGATTGACGTCCACCTATCCTCCGCACTGCAGAACTGCGCAGTCACATATGCGCAGTACTGGGGATGGAGACGGAAGTCGGAGTCACAGTCCGTAAGCATCGTCTTCTTAAGGTCAAGCCCAAGCGCAAGGCACTCATCACGGAGCACTGGGCCCGCATACGCCATTGCTGCGGACTTGCCGACAACGATGCCAGGCAGGAGGGGATCCTTCACATGGATGAAGGCACGGAACTGCCCCTCGTACTCCTCCCGGAGACGGGCGACATTCTTCCACCCCTCCGTGTCCGTCACCCGCGTGATGATGGCCACAACCTTGAGGTGTGCAGGATAGTTCTGTTTGGCAATGGCATCCACAGTCTCCCTGAGCACCTCGTACTTTTCCGTGTACGTGGGAATGAGGATGCAGTGGGTCACCTCATCTGGGCGTGGTGCACCACTGGGAAGCTCGAGCTCCTGGCACCTCTTCCACCAGTCGACTGCCTCTGTCTCACGGATGGTGCGAAGAGCACGCCGCACACTGAAGATCATCTGGAGGGTGCGGATGAACCAGTACAGGTCAAGAGCGATTGCTGCAACGCCCAGGATCCAGAGTTTCGTGAGATCTATGATTCGGATGGCAAGAGCGACTACCAGTGGGACGAGTAGCACGCTCCATGTGAGAAGTCCTGGAAGGATCTCCAGGAGCCGCTGCTTCTGCCGGGTGGAAAGTCGCTTCCCGATGAACCGGATTCCGATCATGTGCTCCTCTTCCCACTTCTTTCAGCTCAAGTACCAATCTACCGCATCGGCTGGTGGTGGGAATTCGTACAATGGATGCATGTCTCCAAAGAAAGCAAAAGCACAAGAACCAGACGAAGAGGAATCAACTGAGTCTGAGGAAGTCGAGGACGATTCTGACGATGATGTCGACATCGAGGACATTGAGGTTCTCGAAGTGGATGTTGAGGACGAGGACATCGATGAGGACATCGATGAGGACGAAGACAGTGATGATGCCACTGACTCGGAGGAATCAGAGGAGGAGGCGCAGGAGGAGCAGCCACGGCGACGCCAGACTCCTGTGCAGCGGTCTCCCATGGGAAAGGACGAGCCACCTCCACCATTCGCAATTGGAGAACGCGTCATTCTCACCCAGAACACCCGTCCACGCACAGGAACGCCTATTGGCCCCTATCCGGTAGGCTCCCTGGGAACAGTGGAAGCTGTCCTCAGCCTTACTGCGATCGTCCGCTTTGACGAGCCTCCCCAGACAAAGGAGGTCGTCGCGTTCACCTGTCTCAAGAGTGCGGAGAAGGCTGAAGCTGGCTCAAAGAAGAAAGCCTAGCCCACGCATTCCCCTCACCACTGCTGCATTTAGGATTTCTGGGTTGGAAGGAACGCTCCCATGACATTCATCCGCCTGCTGCGACGATTCCTGGCTCCCTATGTAGTCTCTGTGTGGCTGGTTATAGGCCTTCTCCTCCTCCAGGCAATAGGCAACCTCTTTCTTCCCAACCTCAACGCGGATCTCATCAACAACGGTGTGGCAGTAGGCAACATCGGTTACATCTGGCATACAGGCGCCATCATGCTTGGCATCACTGCTGCGCTTGGGTTCATCTCCGTTGCAGCTGTGTACCTGGCATCCCGCATCTCGATGGGAGTTGGACGTGACATCCGCACTTCTGTCTTCTCATCTGTCCAGACATTCTCCCAGGTGGAAATGAACAGGTTTGGCGCTGCATCGCTCATCACTCGCAACACGAACGATGTGCAGCAGCTCCAGATCTTTCTCCAGATGGCGCTCACCATGATGGTCGTGGCCCCCATCATGGCAGTTGGCGGCATCATCATGGCAATACAGGAAAATGTCACCCTCTCCTCCCTCCTCATTGTCGTCATTCCGCTCATGGCTGCAGTGATCCTCACTGTCTTCTCCCGGGCAGTGCCCCTGTTCCAGACCATGCAGAAGCGCATAGACAGGATCAACCTCATCCTCAGGGAACAGATCATGGGCATCAGGGTGATACGCGCATTCGTGCAGACAGAACGGGAACAGGACCGGTTCGAGGCGGCCAACCTTGACCTCACCACCACAGCCCTTACTGTCAACAGGATCTTCGTTCTCGCATTCCCTGCAATGATGGGAATCCTGTACCTCACCAATGTTGCAGTGATCTGGTTCGGCGGACATCTCGTTGACAGCGGCTCCATGCCCATTGGCAACATCTTCGCCTTCCTCAACTACATCATCCAGATCCTCATGTCCGTGCTCATGGCAACAATGATGGTCATCCTTGTTCCCCGGGCAGTCGCGAGTGGTGACAGGCTCATGGAGGTCATCTCGACAGCACCATCCATTGTCACTCCTCCAGATCCAGTCTCTCCTGATGTGAAATCCGGCGAGATCGCATTCCAGGAAGTTGATTTTGGCTACCAGGGTGGTGAGGAACTCGTGCTCCGGAACATCTCCTTCACCTGCGGGGCAGGAACGACAACTGGCATCATTGGGGGCACGGGCAGTGGCAAATCCACCATTCTCTCCCTCATCCCACGGCTCTTTGATGTGACGAGCGGCACCATCCTCATGGATGGCATTGATGTGCGAAAGCGCAGTCTTGAAGAGATGTGGCAGGAGATTGGCTTCATTCCCCAGTTCGCCTACCTCTTCCGCGGAACTGTGGCGGACAACCTCAGGATGGGACATCCTGAGGCGACGGATGATGAGATGTGGCATGCGCTCGAAGTGGCGCAGGCGCGGGATTTCGTTGAAGCCATGCCTGGCAGGCTTCAGGGCATGATAGACCAGGGCGGAACCAACGTGTCCGGTGGCCAGCGTCAGCGGCTCGCCATTGCTCGAGCCATCATCCGCAGTCCGAAGCTCTATCTCTTCGATGACTGTTTTTCCGCGCTTGATGCGTCAACGGATGCGAAACTGCGGGCAGCTCTCCGTCAGACAACGGAAAGCGCAACCTCCATCATCGTCTCCCAGCGGGTGAGCACCATCATGCATGCCAGCTCCATCATCGTGCTGGATGAAGGCAAAGTCGTGGGCATAGGCACACATGAGGAACTTCTTCGCACATGTCCTCCCTATGAGGAGATTGTTGTTTCCCAGCTGGGCAAGGAGCATGTGGCATGATGGGTCGCGGCCCCGGGAGGGGCGGATTTGGTGGCGGTGCTCCAGGTGGCAAGAGCAAGGACTTCGCCCGTGCGCTGAAGCGCCTCCTGTCCCGGATGCGGCCTGAACGGCTGAACCTCATTGCGTCCGCAGTGCTTGGCTCAATCAGCGTGTTCCTCACAGTCATTGGACCACGCATACTTGGCAGTGCGACTGATGTCCTGTTCAGCGGCCTCATTGGACAGAAGCTTCCCAAAGGTGTCCCGCTCCAGACAATACTTCAGCAGCTCCGTGCGAAGGGACAGGGACAGATCGCGAACCTCATCTCTGGGCAGCATGTCACTCCTGGGGTGGGTGTCGACTGGACGCATTTCGGACTGCTCATCCTCACTGCTGTTGGCGTGTATCTTCTTGGGGCAGTGTTCATGTGGGCACAGGGCTACATCATGGCGGGAGTCGCGCAGAGGACGATGTACCTCCTCCGGCAGGACATTGAGAACAAGCTTGCTCGCCTGCCACTGGGGTATTTTGACAGCCACCCTCACGGCGACATCCTGAGCCGTGTGACCAATGACCTGGACAACCTGTCGACCACACTGCAGCAGGGCCTAAGCCAGCTGCTCACTTCCGTCCTCACCATTGTCGGCGTGCTCATCATGATGGTGTGGATCTCCGCACTCCTTGCTGTCGTTTCCCTCATAACGATCCCCCTCTCCATCATTGCGACAATTTTCATTGCCCGCAGATCCCAGTCACACTTCACCAGCCAATGGCACCACACTGGTGAGCTCAACAGTCTTGTCGAGGAGGCGCACACTGGCCACACACTCGTCCAGCTGTACGGACAGCGAACTGCAACACAGGCAACATTCGATGGGGAAAACACGACACTGTACGATGCGAGCTTCAGGGCGCAGTTCCTCTCAGGAATCATCCAGCCAACAATGCAGCTCATCTCGAATCTCAACTATGTCATCATTGCTGTCTTTGGCGGGTACCGTGTCGCCTCAGGAGCGCTCACCCTTGGTGACATCCAGGCCTTCATCCAGTATTCACGTCAGTTCACCATGCCCATCACCCAGCTTGCTGGACAGCTCAATCTCCTCCAGTCAGGTATGGCATCAGCGGAGCGGATCTTCGAGTTCCTCGATGAGAAGGACCTCGTTCCCGACACATCCTCTCCCCAGCCACTCACCTCCCATGACGGAAGCGTTGAGCTCAAAGACGTCGCCTTCAGCTATTCGCCCGATGCTCCCCTTATCGAGGACTTCAGCCTGCATGTCGATCCAGGTGAGACAGTCGCAATTGTAGGACCCACAGGAGCGGGCAAAACCACCATTGTCAATCTCCTCATGCGCTTCTATGAGATCGATTCTGGCACCATCATCCTCAATGGCAAGAACATGCAGAGCCTTCGGCGCGATGACATACGCCGGGAGTTCGGCATGGTGCTCCAGGACACATGGCTGTTCTCCGGCTCGCTCCGAGACAACATCGCGTATGGGAAACCCGAAGCCACTGAGGAGGAGATAGTCGCAGCCGCGAGCGCAGCCCATGTGGACCACTTCATCCGCACGCTTCCCGAAGGCTATGACACGGTGGTCGATGACAACGCCAGCACGCTGTCTGCTGGCCAGCGGCAGCTCATCACTATTGCGAGGGCCTTCCTCGCGGATCCCAGCATCCTCATACTCGATGAAGCAACGAGCAGTGTCGACACACGTACGGAGATCCTCATCCAGAATGCCATGGCTGCACTGCGCAAAGGACGCACGAGCTTTGTCATTGCGCACAGGCTTTCCACCATTCGCCATGCTGATGTCATTCTCGTGATGGAGCATGGCCATATCGTTGAGCAGGGAACCCATGAGGATCTCATGGACCGTCAGGGAGCGTATTTCCAGCTCTACACGAGCCAGTTTGCAGCCTCAGTCGCACCAGAGTCAGGCACATGAAGAGGCAGTCCCCTTCCCGCACGCAGCTCCCCCGCATTGCTGTGGCACTCATCGGCTACGGCCATGCAGGACGCGTGTTTCATGCACCCATCATTCGGAGCCTTCCTGGCTTTGCCCTACAGGCCATTGTCACTGCCAATCCTGGGCGGATGCAGCAGGTTCGGGATGAAGTGCCGGAAGCACGGACTTTTCCCACAGTGGAGTCTCTTCTTGATGGGGACATCCACTTCGACCTCGCAGTCATCGCCACGCCAAGTGGCACCCATATGCAACTCGCACTCCAATGCATATCCCATCATCTCCATGTAGTTGTAGACAAGCCATTCGCTCTCGCACGGAGCGATGCCGAGTCAGTCATTGAGGCTGCTCAGCAGAAAGGGGTTCTCCTCAGTGTCTTCCAGAACAGGAGATGGGATGGGGACTTTCTCACTGTGCAATCCCTCCTTGACCACGACATTTTGGGGCATGTCCACCGGTTTGAATCCCGGTTTGAACGGTGGCGTCCAATTCCCAGGACAGCTTCCTGGCGAGAGAAGCCCGGAAACGATGCGGGCGGGGGTCTTCTCTATGACCTTGGCCCCCATCTCATCGACCAGGCACTCATGCTTTTTGGCCCAGTTGCCAGTGTCTATGCGGAGCTTGACAGCCGGCGTCCAAAGAGCCGTGTTGATGATGATGACTTCATTGCGCTCACGCATGCTGGTGGCGTGCGCTCCCACCTCTCCATGAGTCAGCTTTCCGCTCTTCCAGGAATCCGGTTCAGGATGGAGGGGGAAGCCCGAGCCCTTGAAATCAGTGGACTGGATCCACAGGAGGAGCAGCTACTTGCGGGCTTGCGTCCAGGAAATGTCTCGTGGGGAACATCCCCTCCTGAGCGTGTGGTCACCCTTGGCACCCGCAGTGATGCCACTGCCATGGACATCCAGAACGGATCCTATGAGACGTTCTATCTTCGCATGTACGACGCCATCATGCACAGCGCATCCGTTCCCGTGAATCCGGAAGACTCCCTCAATGTGCTCGACATCATTGCTGCCTGCCAGAGGTCTGCTGCAGAACATACTGCTATCCTCCTTGGGGAGAGTCCCCCAGCAACCCTCTCGTAACGGAGTGGCGCAATGCGCCTTCCCGAGGATCATGCTGGACACCCCTGCTTGCCTGAAGCCACCACACTCCTGCCACGGGCCAATCCACTTTCACGCGTGCTCGTCGAGCGAATGTGGCGAATGCGCCATCTGCCCTGACTATCGAGTCGGACTCACGGCTCGACATGACATGGAGAAGTCTCAAGACAAAGTGTCCACTACGGCCCGCTTGCAAGTGTGAGCGTCCAAGTGGAGCTGTATGTCCCCGCATAGCTGTTCGCTGGATACGTTGCTGTCCAGGGGATGGTGACTGACTGGTCACCAAGTCCAGAGGCAGCACTTGCGGACAGCAGCTTGGCTCCTGTGCTCCCTGGGAGGCCAGCCCCACCCAGAGGGGGCGTTGCACTGCCAGACCAGACTGCTGGTACACAGCTGACCCCAGTGTCACAGCTTGGAGCCGCAGGGAGTGCTGCAACAAACGCTGCATTGGGAATCGTGTGCGTTCCCGCAGTGAATGTCGTGTTCGAAAGGGTGACATCCCAGCCAGCTCCTGAGCCAGTCGCATCGCCGATGTCAAATGTTTCCGACGCTGTCGCCACCACATTCGCTCCTGTGAGCGTAGTTGACCCAAACGTGAGATTCGCCGGTGCTGAAACAAACGAGAGTGTTCCAGGCAGAATGTCCGCATTGACATGAACCGAACTCACGTACTCAAGTGACAGTGTCTGGGTCGCACTGCTTCCCACATAGTATCCAACTGCCATGCAGAAGCTGGCATTCGTGCAGGTTGTGTCATACAGAACATTTGCCACAGTTGAACTCGTGTCAGGAACGGACACCAGACTCCATGCGCTGCCATTCCACTGCTCCATGAGGTTCTGGTCCGCGCTGCCTGCATAGTAGCCGGATGCAATGCAGGAGCTGCTCGCAGTGCACATGACACTGAAAAGCACATTTGCCTGGGTGGCACTCGAGTCTGCTGGCGGCATAGCTGTCCAGGCGGACCCATTCCAGTCGTATGCAAGCGTCTGATAGTTCGTTCCTGTTGTGCATGTTGCTGGTGAACTCGTATTGGACGGACACTCGTATCCAACCCCCAAGCATGAGGTTGTGCTGGAGCACGAAACATCGTACAGGAACTCGTTGTCCGCAGTGTTGTTGGGAAGAGCTTCCACACTCCAGGTGGAACCGTTCCATATGAGCATGTCCGGATACTGCGTGTTGTTGGGATAGTAGCCTGACGCAGCCATGCAGAATGCTGCGGACAGGCATGACACTCCATCCATGAGATTCTGGTCCACAGTTCCATTCACCTGCGGCACTGTATCCGCACTCCAGGTGCCTCCTGAATACTGCTCGATGACATTGGTGCAGAGGCCTGCGCCAATGTTGCAGCTGTCCACTGTTCCCGTGATCTTGCAGAAGCTTGAACTTGTGCAGGAGACGGAGTTGAAGCCGGATGTGCTTGAGATGGACGATCCTCCAGGCTCAATGACTGGGGAGGAAATCAATGCAGTTCCATTCCACTCGGCCGCGTACATCTGGTCAATCTCCGTGCCCGTTCCGCATGCTGATGCACAGTACCAGCCTGTTGCGAGACAGAACGTGCTGCTCGTGCAGCTCACAGCCTCAAGATCGTTCGTTGTCGTTGTTGTAGCATCCGGTGAGCTGATGATGCTCCACGATGTGCCATTCCATGTCTCTGCCAGTGTCTGGAGATATCCAGAGGAGTTGGTGTAGTCCCCTACAGCCATGCAGAAATCGATGCCAGTGCAGCTCACTCCATGAAGGGAGTTTGTGGCTGTGGTGCTGAAGTTTGCAGGATAGACGATTCCCCAGGTCGTCGATGCGTGAACAGCCTGTGTTCCCAGACCAAATAGGGCGAACAGCGGGAGCAATGCAGCGCAGATGCGGGCAGCCATGCAGCGTGCATGCTGCATGTGAATTGGAGCTGCTGTCACTGTGTCCATTCCCCCATCGAAATGGCGTTGCGAATGATACCCCCAGAAGTGGTTCGGCAACAGTCTACCATGGCCCTTCAGGCAAGACACGCACTGCGAACATCCTGTGACGGAAGTTCAGGAATGCCCCGTGCTTCTTCCAGATCTGCTCGACACCACGAGCATGCATCAGCTTCCCATCCCGAATGCCATGCCATGTTCTGACATCCACTCAGTCCTGGCACTGCTCCACACTCAATGCACGACTGCCTTCCTGTCGTGCAGCATGGACTTCGTGTGCATGCGCACAGGCGAGAGCTGGAATGCTGTACCTTCCGCAATCATGCGGAGCTGCTCGCCAAGAGCCTTCATCGACTTCTGTCGCTCTTCCTTCGTTCCCTTGACAAGTGTCCCATACCACAGCGTTCTTGCAAGGGCATATCCCTTCCAGCGTTCCGGCCCGCCTGGAAGCTGCAGGAACGGCTGAAGGTATCGTTCCAAATACTGCACAGCGTGCCTGTGGTGTCCATATGTGCTGGCAAGATACGCAACTGACTCGAACAGTTTGTACGCATCAAGATCCCTTGGTGCGAGAGCCACCCCTTCGAAGTCAATGAGTGCACTCACCCTGGATGCGGAGGGATCCCAAAGAATGTTTTCCAGATGGAGATCTCCATGTGATGGCACCTGTTCTTCATGCTTCATAGCCTGTCTCAGATCCGCATGCATGGCAAGAAGCTTCCGCGCAACTGCAGGATCGACTGCCCCGCTGTCATGCAGGGAAGCGACCATCGTGCGTGCATCTCCCTTCTCGAACAAGTACATTGGGGATGTCCGTCCCGGAATGGCTCCTTCTGGGAGCTGTGCGTGCTGCAGGACATCGATTTTCGCAATGACTTCACGAAGAGCACGAGTTGCCGTTAGCGGGTGGAGCTCACTCCAGACATTGGCAAGCGGTACACCTGGAAGCCGTTCCTGGAGCATCCAGGGGAACGCTCTGTATGATCCATTCGCCACCACATGCGGACTTCCAAGCATGTCAGGAAGTGAACCCAGCACTGCCACCTCGATGGGAATGCGTCTGCACTGGGACGATTTTGCCACATGGAGCACCCTCGATCCCCGGGTCCACACATCCTTCTGAAAGCCCTTGGGTCTCGCATGCTGCCGCACTTTCCCAAGATCCAGACTCCGAAGGATGGCGTTTGCACGGTTTCGTCTTCTGGCCAGTTCTCCATCAGCGTCTGCCATGCGTTCACAGTAGCAGCCACTGAAGTCCAACACACGGACATTCACCACGTTGAGTGCTACCTCCGTGGATGGCAGGACTGCGCTCCCGGGTGAAGGACTGCTCTGATGTTGTCCGCACACTGTCCTGCAACCTTCCGTACGATTGGTGCATGTCAGGAGCCCGATGCACCATCTAGACCCCACTCCAGGCCATTCCACACCTCGACATGCATCTGCGAAGTCCATTTCTGCAGCCGTCCTGGAAACGCTCCGACCCCATGCAGGTCACGAGTTCACAGCAGCAGGCATCCATGTCCAGGTTGGATCCGAGTCTGCCTCGCGCGCACTTGGCCATCTCGGCGATGACAGGCCCGAACTCGCGACTCCGCAAACCATGTTTGATGTTGCGTCAATCACCAAGATCGCAACCATGTCTTCCGTGCTCTCCCTGATTGCGAAGCGCAAGTTTTCCCTGGATTCCACTGTGCATTACCTGCTCCCGGAGTTCAGCTCCCGGGATGCAGACCGGATAACGGTAAGGCACCTGCTCTCCCACACATCGGGCCTTCCTGCAAGCATCGGAAGCCTCGCATCAGCAGGACCTGATGCTGATTCCCGCTGGGCTGCGTTCCACCAGGATCCCTGGGGTGTCGTGCTTGCTGGACAGTGTGTGGCAGAACCTGGAACACGAGTGATCTACAGCGACATTGGCTACCTCCTTCTCGGCCGGATCATCGAGAAGGTGACAGGTCAGAACCTCGCCACTGCCCTCCTGAAACTCCTCCCGGGTCCAAACCCGCATCACGGGATACAGTTCGGCAGTGGAAGCAATTCTCCCTGCACGCATGACCCCATGGAAGTGTTGCCCACACATGATCTTGTCCATGATCCAAAATCGCGCTTTCTCGGGGGAGTGACAGGTGCAGCAGGCATGTTCGCGACACCCGAAGCTATTGGAAACCTGGCACGGAGCTTTCTGCGACCAGCATATGGGTTGCACTGCAAGCTCATTAATGAGGCTGTGACCGAGAGAGCATCCACAAACGGTGTTCGATTCGGTCTTGGTTGGGAACTCCGAACCACGCTTCCCCACTGGCCTGAGGAGCCATTCGACCCAAGCAGCTTCGGAAGCCAGGGGCATACAGGATCGATCGTGTGGGCAGATCCGACACGAGATCTCGTCGTGGTCATTCTCACGAACGGCATTCACCATGGCAACAGCGTTTCCCATGACGGAGCACTCACGAAAGTGCTGAGTGAAGCCACTTGCCGTGCAGTCACGCTGTATGACCAGTCACTGTCCGCCGGCAGATCAGACGGCCTTTCCGCCTGATCCTGGAATGTGTGTTCATTGCTCTTAGGATGTACCCATGTGCTGAAGTGAAGGGTACAAGCACTGCAGGGAAGTGGCAGTGCACGGAAATGCGCAGATGCCAGAGCGGTACCACAGACTGCCTGCTGTGGAGCATTCCTTCGTACCTGGGCAGCATCGTCCACAGTCAGAACTGATGAAATGGCATCATCTGCTTCAGGCTATGGACCAGATGCGAGCGTAAGCGTCCATGTGGAGGAATAGGTTCCTGCATACGAACCACCTGGAATGCTTGCTGTCCATGTAAGCGTGACTGTCTGATCTGCGAGGCCTGTACCTGCTGTGGCCGAAAGCAGCTTCGCTGCAACAGGTCCAGGAATGCCAGCTCCTCCAAAGGGTGGACTCGTGGAGGCGCTCCAGACTGCGGGATTGCATGTTGCTCCACCGTCGCAGACTGGTGCTGCAGGTGTTGCAGCCGTGAAATCACTGTTGGCCAGCTGTTTGCTCCCAGCATCAGTGAATGTCGTATTCGCAAGAGTCACGTTCCATCCAGAACCTGAACCTGTATTGTCTCCAACATCGAGAGTCTCAGTCGCTGTGGCAACCTGGTTTGTTCCATTAAGCACCAGTGGGGAGAAGCTGAACGAGGAAGGTGATGAAACGAACGCGAGTGTGCCGGGAATGACATTAGCTGTGATGGTGGCACTGGACTGGGTCGTGAACGACGAGTAGATGTAGCCACTCGTTGCACCAGCAACGCACGTGTCAGCTCCAGTGCAGGAGACCTGCCAGATGGCCTGAATGCCACCAAGTGACCCGTACTGGGTCCAGCTCGAGCCGTTGAAGTCATAGGGAATGTTGTTGCTGTCAATGAGCGTGCAGAATGTGGAGGATGAGCAGTCGAACGTGCTGATTCCCGATGCACCAGCGGGAATTGGAATGCTGCTCCACGAAGATCCATTCCAGACAAAGCTGGTGTTGTTGCCTGCAGCAGTCATGCAGAAGCTGGTTGATGGACAGGATATTCCACCGAGATACTGCCCTGCTGCGATAGTGGTGGGTGCACTCCAGCTTGTGCCATTGTAGGAAATCGCATTTCCGTTCGCATCAACAGCCATGCAGAATGTGGTTCCTCTGCAGGCTACACCTGGGATGTACGTGCCACCTTCCACTGGAACTGCTGCTGTCCACGTTGAGCCGTTGTATATGTACGAGTTGCCACTTCCCGCAATGGCAACACACAAGGTCGGACTACCACACGACAGCCACTCCAGATACGATAAACCTGAACCGAACGCTGGACCTGTTGCCCATGCTGTTCCATTGAACACGTCTGTGTTGCCGTATCTGTCCGCAACCATGCAGAAGGTTGGTGACGAGCACGAGACTAGCGGGAGGGAATTCATTGAGGAGAAATTGTGGGCTGCCGACCAGCTCGAGCCCGTGAGCACATAGGCATTGCCATTGGCATCGACAGCAACGCAGCTTCCCGGTCCACCGCAGCTCACATCCCGCATGGGACTCTCAGTAGTGATTGCATTCCCGCTGCTCCAGTTGCCTGAGCCCGAATACGTATAACCGAGTCCATAATTGTCACCTGCCATGCAAAATAGGCCTGTCACACACGAGACGGCCTCGAGCTGGGTACCGGAAACGGACATCGTTTGCCATGTGGACCCATTGAAGACATACGCATCGCCATTTGGGCTCACTGCACCACAAGCAGTCGTGGATGGACAGCTGATTCCCGTGAGCGAATATCCAGATGCAGTAACTGTAGTAGTGGTCCACGTGCCTGAAGTGTAGGTGTAGACATCACCATTCGATCCGGCTACGAAGCACTGGCTCGATGTGGGACACGAAACACCATCCAGTGCAATGCCAGACGCAATGGCTCCGAGCGATGACCACGTCCCACTCACCTCCGTATAGGCATTTCCCCCAGAGTCGACAGCCATGCAGAATGCGGTCGTTGGACAGGACACACCGTTGAGAGCATTCGCAGTGAGATTCGGAGAAGCAGACCAGGTTGTGCCGTTGTATGTGAATGGATACCCTGTGCTTCCTACAGCCACGCACTGGGTTGCTGCGGGAACGCACGAAATGCTGTACGCAGTCTCCCCGCTGATAGCGTTCTGATTGTAGGTCCAGGATGTGCCGTTGTACACAGCGACAGCGCCCGTTTGTCCACCAATGACACAGAGTGTCGTTGAAGCGCACGAGGCGGCAATGAGGTAATTGAATTCACCAGTAAATCCTGCGGCCTGCGTCCAGGCACTTCCGTTGTAGATGTATGTGTCGTCATACCAGTCCGTTGCAATGCAGAATGATGAGGAGACGCAGGAGATTGCTGCAATGGCACCCGGGGATGTTCCGACTTTTGCCCCGCTGCTCCAGTTAACTCCGTACGCAGCACTGACCTGCGCTGGCACGACAACAAGCGCTGAGACAAGAATGAAGAGAACAAGCAGTCGGTGAGTGATGCTGGCAAGAACTTGTCGACGCATGGCAGGGATCCTTTGGCTGCAGTATAAAGGTTCCTCCCCCGAATGGATCGGCTGCGAAAGAGCCGTTACAGAGCGCAATGGGACCCATGCTCTGTTTGGCTCGTGCCATTGCGTACTGCCATGCCTGACTCGCATCTGTCCACAGCAATGCCTGGTGCGGAGCAATCACAGTGCAGCGTTTCAGGACGTTGATCGGACTGTCACGCAACACTCAGATGCGACACTGGTCTATCAGTGAGGAGAGCATGGTGGAGTGAGCTCCAGCACTGCACAGTGCCCTTGGTGGAAGTCCTCGTTCCAATGAACAAGATGGAAATGGCCAATAACAGCATGCTCAACCAATCCAATGCAAACGTGTTGCAGTGCATATCGCTCGTGGAGCACGGCCACTCTCAGGCGAGTATCTTTTCCTCCGCGACCCTCTGCTTCTCAGCAAACTGCCTCTGGACATTCGCTGCGATAGCATTTTGAAGTGCCTTTCGTTCATCCCGGGACAGCCTCAGCACACCTACTGTGGCACCAGGGGGATTCTTGATGTAAAGCACTGAACTGATGTCGCATGTGAATGGTCTCAGGTAAATAGTAAGGCTGTGATCACTCTTGGGGTTGTAAGCAAACACCTCTCCTGGGGAACAGCGATTTCGATAGCCAACGTCTGACCACTTGAGGCTCCCCGATTCTGTACGGCGCATGATTTCGGCGACAGTAACATTCACCTGAGTTTCCATTTACGCTGCTCCTTGCAACACTTCTCCGCATCCAGACCCTCTTGCTGGACACTATTCTGAGGTGAATGAGCGGACGTTTCACAGACAATGTCGCTGGCGTTTGTCATCTCCCACTTGTCACAAGCAGTGACGCATCAGCTATGGCACAGCAAGATAGAGGATTTTCATCGATCTACCTGCATGCATGAATCGCTTCACATCTAACGGCAGCTCCCGCACCCCGGAGGATTCGCTCCCTCCGTTCTTGCCATCTGTCGTCCTCACTTGAGTAGACTTGCACAGCACTGCACCAGCCGTTCCCAGCCAGGGTACGTGGCAATCGACTGTTCTCTAGACTCCCAGTCCAGTCGTCTCGGCTTTCCCCACCACACTCCAAGCTATGCTTCCCCTCGCAAGCAGCATGCCCACCAGTGCTCCCATTGCTCCCCGTGAGATGTTGTCTCCTGTCTTCAGAGCCTGTTCCAGTGGAACAAATGTCAGTCCTGCAGGGTCGATTTTCTCATTGACCTCGCGGATGCCCTCTTCAAGTCCTGGCACCAGATGGCCCGCACGGTGTGGGCCCACTCCCCCCATGTTCAGTTCAGACCAGGCAATGGGAAGTGCGTACATACTGATGCCGAGCTGCGTTGCAGGATCGGTCACGTGGAAGGCAGAGTCCGCATTTGCTACTGAGCCAGGAAGCTGCTCAATCCGCTGCACAAACATGCCCTTCACTCCAGTCTCTTCCAGCAACTCACGACCAGCAGTGACTAGTTCTCTTTCATGTGGTTCACGAAACCCGCGGGGAATTTCGTCGATGGGTTCACCCCCTCCCACAAGGCCCCGCTTCACCTTGAGCATGCCAATGAACACTTCGCCTGTTGCAGGATCTATGGTGTACGGCACAATGGCTGCTCCCCCTGGTTCATGCCTCACTGGCTTCACATAACCATCCGGAGACATTCCCACAACCACGTTCCCAAAGCGCTCATGTTCTGCTAAGGAGAGCCCCACATGAACTCTCCGAAGTGAGCTCCAGAGCACGCGAAGGGCATCATGCATACTCACAGGGGAACCAAGTGGCACATCAAGGAGCGTATGTCCTTTGCCGTCCACAATCCCTACCTTCCAGCCACCACCGCCTTGTAACGGTGCAAGTTGTGCCCTGTACAGAGACGTTTCCATATCCCCAGCCTAGTCCCCGATTCTGGACATTATGCGGACAGTGCGCATCGCTCTG
The DNA here is from genome assembly GCA_021803465.1 of bacterium. Classification (GTDB taxonomy): domain Bacteria; phylum Chloroflexota; class Dormibacteria; order Aeolococcales; family Aeolococcaceae; genus JAJZLL01. The sequence continues at coordinate 19,669 of JAJZLL010000006.1, read as the reverse complement.
TGGCTGTTAAGGGAAAATGTCCATTTGGGTGGAGAAACATCCGCATTCCAATGCTGAGTCTGGAGTGGAAGTCGCAGGTTGATCCAGTGGCATTTGGAAGCCACGTGTGTCCTGGTACAGAGCGTTTGGGGTGGAACGAGTGCCGTATTGGGATTCAACTGCATCCTTCTGGGTCTGCGGCTATGGTCGACTGCTGGATGGTTTCAGGCGGGTGCATGGACTACCCCGCGAGCGCTTCTTGGTGAGACTCGACCCATTCCGTTACAGGACGTCACCATTCAATCACTTTTCGAGCGTAATCTAAATGAAAGCTTTCACAGCTCCACTGCAATTTGGTACCTAACCATGACTGGAAACCTCAAGCGAGAAGCATCCAATAGGGGATGGCTGCATCACATTCGGTATTTTCTAGCCGCCGGATTGCTCCTGTTGGCCCTCTCAGCAGGAGTGAACGGAGCCACACAGAGGCCAGTACTCGCAGGTGATGTTGCATATTCGTCCACTGTTGCCTCCCCATGTGACATCTACGGCGTCTGGTTTCCAGCCTCGCTCCAGGTGTGTCCACATGGCGCGGATTCTCTCTCAATTGTTCCCTATCCAGCTCTTGTAAACTATCCTGAACATTTCTCTCTCAGCGTTGACGCAAATGCTGTAACCACGCTTCCTGACTGCGGTTACACATCGGAAGCTGCAGCTCTTGCTGGTGGAGCGGACGCACCCGGTGATCCAAATGCCTACTGCTTCACAACAAATACATCCAGCAGATGGACCATCAATTGGCGTGCAATTGGTGCAACGCTGGGCTACTATACGGATCCCTCATCTGCAACGGTTCACTGCACGTATATCTCGTACTCAAACTCATCAGCAAATTACAATCCGCGCGGAACGACCCAGCCATGCTACAACAGCCCGAACCTTAGCGCAGCGTATGGCTGGAGTGAATCAGGGGGCGTTTACACTGCACACGCGACCCATGTCTACGCATCTGCGTACACGTATGCTCCCCAGCTCGTAGTCCAGTGGAGTGCCACACTGCCCTTCAGCCTGTACAGCCCATATTCAGGATCCATCAACTATCAGTGTGGCTACCTGCCTCCTGGCGAGTCCTGGAGCCCAGCCGCTGATGCTCCAAGCCCCGGAATCCCGTCTCAGGCCTTCGTTCCTCCATCTACACAGACTGGGACCCCTGGAACAGCAGTCGTAGACGGCATCCCGCTGTCAACGAGTGACTCAACGGTCAGCTTCGATGGACTGACCTTCTCGACAAGTTCCCCCAACCTTGGAATAACGAACTATTCCTTCGTTCCTTTATTTCATGTAACAGGATGGAACTTCATCTTCTACGACGCGCACACGCGTTCGTACGAAGAAGCGAATGGATCCGTACTAAGCCTTGTTCCCGCAAGCTGGTGGCAGATCTATTTCGCATACAGCGTGAATCAGTGGATGTCGCAATATGCTCCTGGGCATCCAGGAGGATCATGCGTTTCAAACACCAACTACACGGGCCTGAGCCAGCAGTACTCATTCACGGCAACATCAATCATCCCGAACTCCACAACACAGACATTCAACAATTCGACTGCTGTCGCCACTACTGGCAACTACCAGCCGGGGCCCACCGCGTCAGGTACAAATGGATCCAACTACACAGGAACAGTAAACTGCGTTTATGGTCTGTATGGACTCAATCCGGGCACATGTTTGGGAGGAGGATTTCCTTTGAGCGTGTGCGGATCAAGCACAGGTCAGGGTGGCAATGGCGCTGCGAATGCATTGAACAACGGTGTTTTCTGTGGAAGCTACCCTGGAGGCACGGTTAATGGCGCGTGGCAGTGGGTGAGCATTACTGACCAGTACCCAGGGCCAGTCGGCTATACCTATGCCCCATCCAATCCAACTGCAGGCTGCTTTGGCACTGTGGGCATGAGTGGATGCAATGCGGGAAATTATGGTGTGAGTGATGGTGGCACTCCTCCCTCAAGCTGCAACGGAACAACTGGCTTTGCAGGCACTGGAGCCATGGATCCAGGTGCTAGCACATCGATCAACTGCGGTATCTACGTGCAGTCTCAACAGGGAGCCATCCAGTCAACCGTCACTTGGTACACAATGCCAGCCCTGCAGTCGTTCTCCTACGACGCTCTTCAAAATCAGACACTGAGCTACGGCTATACGACAGTCAATGGCCAGAGCTATCCCGTCTACATTCCCACAGCGAACAATGCCGCTACGCTTCGACAGCCAACCTACGACTGGACCTCGTATCAGACAGATCCCGCCCTGAACCAGATCACCGGGTGGAACTATGGAAACTGCCCCGACCCCATGAACATCACTGATCCAAGGGATGCAGGAGTGCCTGCCTGTCAGCCAAACTTCTCTCCATCGCACATCTATGATCTCATTGGCTCATCTCAAACCAATGGGGCTGTGCTGTCACTTCAGAACACCACCTCTGTGAGTTATACCGACCAGACGGACTATCAGTCGTACAACCAGCTCCAAACGAATCCGAATGCGACATACACTTCGGCTTCAGTGACAAATGGCACGTCATATCCCACTGGATATCTGCCCGAGAACTATTCCGCAGTTGGTGGCTCCTGTACCCCTCCACCTGGCCAACCCTGCACCTCTGGCCTCCTCACAACAATTGAAGGAGAAAGTGGCATAAATGGTGACTCATGGTGTAGGGACGTGGGACCAGGTGGCCCGAATCCATCTCCACTTCAGTGCACAGCCATAACCTGGACATACTACCTGCCGGACGCCTATGTCATGCAAACAACAGCGACGACAGGAACAGCAACCTACACCCAGTACTCGACGACTCTCGAGTCCGGGAGTAGCGGAGCTCCCTACATTGTCGAAACCGGATCGCATAATGTCTCCTACCAGACTGTGAACAGCACTCCCAACACGTGGACATATCTGACTTCCACTCCTGCACAAGCTCCGCCGAATGCAATATATGGTGGCAGCAATGGAGCACAGATAGACCTCCCAGTGCTCCAGGAAGAACCAGCTGCGTAGTTCAGAGGAAAGTGTTCAATGCGCCACACAATTCATCTTGTCCTCACAGTAGTCCTGCTGAGCATTCTTGTAGCGTGTGGCCAGCATACTTCTGCTGTTCACCATTCAAGCAGTTCCACTGCTCAGAGTTCTCCCACTTCTGTCACACTTGCCCATGCCCACTTCTCACATTGCGGTTCTGTGGAGAGTGCACAACCCTCTTCCTCTGCGACAGTCGATTCCTCCCAGGCACTTGGTATCGCGCACCAGGTGATGCTGATGCAGACAGAATTCCATGTGACCGGCTCAGTTGATTGCGAGTTGCCCAAACTCCTTCCCTTTTCCCAAGTTGCCCAATATTGTCCGAATGTGACCAAGCCGCCAGCGTCTGTCTGGATTGTCGTCGCTGATGGCAACTTTGCTGCACCAGGCGTTGTGCCTGGCTCCGGCAACTCAGGACCTGCGACTGTTCCTGTGGCGCATATGGTGCTCTTCATCGCTGGAGATACACCCTACAGGATACTTTCAACCCAGTACTTCTCCGGGCTCCTTCCCAATGGCCTTTAGAGACTTGAAGGTAGCTCAGAGTGACTCACACTGCAGGCAGTGCAGCAGCCCCACATTCCTCCAACCGAAAGACCACACTGTAGGACAGGAATTGCATGGATGACTTCCACGATCTCAGTGCACGAGTTGCCAACGTAAGGCTCCCAATCGTGAATAGCTCACGCAGCACTACTGGATTCATGGGAGTTGCTTTCACAACCTGCGACAGGAAAGGCTTTCCTGATTCCACTATGTTGCCATCGATCCGGTGATCTTCCCTGTGGACGCATTGACCGTGAGAACCTCAAGGGGCTTTTCATCATTCTGCTTAGTCGTAGTATTGGGAACTGTCGCACTAGCTGCTCCAGACGGGAGTGGTCCCGGCGCATTGAAGCTGGACACACCCCTGAAACCAGCTGGAGTATCGTTGACGACCCAAGTCAATTGACCTCTTGCGGGTTTCCCGTCTATGCCATGCCACTGTACAAGTGCAGCTTCGATCACCTTTTTGTGCAACTTCCGCTCCATTAGTGTGTAAAGTTGCGATCTCGTGAATCGTGGCACATCCGACGAATCCGTGGTGAGCTCCACCCCTGCCCCTATGAAGAAGGATGCTGGCATTGTCCTGAACTGAGCAGGTTGTTCGCCCAGGGTCTGCTCCTGGTGGGTAACACAGAATCGTGTTGAAGGAGGAGGACCTGAAGTTGGACACAACACATCACCCCTGCTTGATGCTGAAGGCATGGACCCGCATGCAGCAAGGACCAGCAATGCGAGAACGAGCGTTGAGATCAATCGCATAACGAAATTCTACCGTGAACATCTTTCTCATTCAACAGCACTAGCTTCGTTCGCGCAGCTGATCCCAAATACAGTGCAGGTTTCTTCTCTGCATTGCATCAGCTGTCAGCGTTGCTGTCAATTTCCAGCATCCAGCATCGAGGCTCGGCACATCACGTTCAGGTGTGCAGTGCCCCCAGCAGGAATCGAACCTGCCTCAACTGATTAAAAGTCAGCTGCTCTACCGATGAGCTATAGGGGCCAAGAACTCATGATACCGAGGTACAGCGAGCACCTGCCGCTCCTGAAACGAAGGCTGAGACGCTCAGGAAGCGCGGGGAAGCACAGCAGGAGGTAGTCCCATGCGCTGTATCCAGAGTGAAGGCTTCGCCATCTCCTCCGGTGTCGGTAGCGCAGCTGGGCCCTCCCAGACCCTGTTGAGCAATCTGTCTCCACCAGCCGCGAACACTGCAGTGCAGAACGCATTGCCTGCATGATACTGTGCAAGCTTCCCTTCCATGCCAAAGAGCCGCTTGATGACTTCCTGCAGGAATGAACCCTGTCCGGGATGTTCCCGCCGATCATCAAGCACTGCAGCAAGCTGCTGGATCCGGGGCGAGGCGAAGCGGGCTGCCATGAAATCCGCATACCCCTCGATGAGGGACATCTCGGCCTGCATTCTCTGCACTGACTGGCGGACCTTGACAGCCATCTCTTCGGTATCTGCGCCCGGAACTCTCGCATTCTCGGACATCTTGATGACAGAAGCAAGCTGTGACCGAAAATGTGCATTGAGCCATGGATGCGCAGTGAACTGCCAAAGATGAGTGGCTTCATGGTTCACAACGAGCTCGCCCAGAAGCTGTGGCGTAACACCAAGCTGATGCGCCTTCTCTTCGATGACGGAGCGCACGACAAACAGTCCCGCATGCCGTGGTGACTGCCATGAGGGAACATACAGTCCAAGAACATTGCGGGACATCGCCTTCCCTATGAGCTTCCCAAGCTGGTTGATGATGTACCGGTGCTTCGTGGGTCGGCCACTGATGCCATTAAGGTTCTCAGTGATGCTTGAAAACACCTGAACCATCTCGCTCCTGTCCACAACCAAAGATCTAGGGAGAACCAGTGGAGCTGTGCCTGTGGCGATCGTGAGCTTCTTGATCTGCTCATTGATGAGCTGGATCACCTTGAGATTGTAGTCCTGTGGAAGTGTGGGATACGCGGGAACCGAAGGTGCGCGCTTCCAGGGTGGTGACCATGAACGTCCCAGTGACATGCTCTGACTGCTCATGATTCCCCCTCCTTCATCTCGAGAGCAGCAACGCATCATGCGCGTGCTCCGTGATGTACCAGCAGTATATCCAATTGCGCAGGTCGCATTCTGCCTGCAGCCCTTGCCATGCCCTGGACAGACTGCTCGCTGGAATCCCCGCCAATGGATTTGCGCTACTCGATCCCTTCAGCGGGTTCGGCCTTGCCTTCCCTATTGCGGACAAGGTGCTTCACAACGGGAGTGTGGCGACGCCGTTCCCGCCGCTCCTCCTTGCGTCGCGCCTTCTCAGCAGACTTCGCCTCAGTGTCAAGCAGCTTCTGTCGTGCATCGAACAGAGGTAGTGCACCATTCGCCTGGCGTTCAGCCTCCTTGAGGTAGTAGACGAAATCGGCAATTTTATACATCGGTCCTTTCGCATCGAGATAGCTCACGCCGTAGAGTTTGCAGCTCACACCGGTCTGGTCCGCAGCAAATCTGATGAGCGCATCGAAACCGCGAGCCCGCAGAAAAAAGCCGCTGATTGGTCCAGAAAATGTGCCAATTTCGGTGAGATCGCTTCTGAACTGGCGAAGGACGTGTGCCACATCATCACGTGACCCAGTGAGTGTATACGTGTCATACGCCGCAGCCATCTGCCGCTCTGCAGTGACATGATGCTGCGATGCAGTCTCCTGAAAGACACGTCGTGTTACGACGGAACCATACTCAGCAATCTGCGCAGGAACTCTCACCTCAATGCGGACATTCTCCGTCGCACGAAAGCGTTCAACACTTTGGAGATGTGCATCAACAACATCCAGATAGTCAGCCATGGATCACTCCCCCTTCTGGTCCGAATGACCTCATTATCTCTGTTGTGGACGCCCACGTTGAGGACAAACGTTCAAGCGGTGTGAAAGTGAAGGCAAGCACAACCCATCCCTTCACGGTTCCCATCGTGACATTGTCCGTCAGTTGTCCGTCCACACACGTACGATGAGATGCATGGTACACGCAACCACGAAACGCATGTCAGAGCAGGAGCGCGACCGACTCCGAAAGCTTGTCCTCGAACGCGGTGGTGACCGCTTCACGCTGGCAGTGCTGAGCTATGCGCTCTCACGGAAGGATCTTGATGACAAGCTCAGGAAGTTCGCCTCACGACGTCCACCAGAACAGGGGCAGCAGCAGCGTGTCATTGTCGTCAAAGATGGTGGTCCAGCTGACTCTGACCGGGTGATCGACAGCGGAGATGGGAAAACGGCCTATGTCGTACGGCGTGGTGCACGGAAGCTCGGTCTTGAAGGCACAGTATTGGGCAATGCATGGACAGCTGCAGCACCATCTTCTACATCCGGTGCAACGCCTTCCCAGGAAGTACCGGGAATACGGAAGAGTGGTTCACCCAGCATCGGAGCAGCACTCACTGGTTCGGCATCCAGGCCCCAACTGAGTGCCAGTCTTTCCTCAGACCATGACCTTCTCCATGATCTCTTCGATGAGGAGGCACGACGGCGCTTCAGGGAACTTGCTGACAGCAGTGTCGCGCACGAGGCAGCCACGATTCCCTCACTCCAGGGGCAGCGGAAATTCCGTGAAGTCCAGCTCCGGACAAACAACGCAGTGGCGGACCCGAAGCACGAAAGGGGCGGCATCAACCTTTGATGCACAAGAACTGAGCATCAATGCCGATCCGCACATGCTGTGGAAGTTCACGCACGTCAGGCGTAGGCTGAAACCATGGCACTTCCCCCTTCCCTCGGCAAGATCCTCATTGCACTCGGTCTGCTCCTTGTGCTCATCGGAATCGCAGTGACCTTTGGGAAGAAGTTCCCGCTCTTCCACCTGCCTGGAGACTTCGCCATCTCAAGTGGCAGCACGTCATTCTACTTCCCCATCGTGAGCTGCATCATTCTCAGCATCGTGCTGACTGCCATCATCCAGATCATCGGGATGGTGACACGCAAGTGATGCGGGAGAATGTCAGAGCGCAGGGGTCTCGTGGTATTCCCCGAAGACTTCCTTCAGCGCCTGAATGATTTCTCCTTCCGTCACCCGGGCACGGACGCACTGCATGATGGACGGCATCGTGTTGTCCGAACCTCTTGCGACTTCCTTGAGAGATGCGAGGGCAGTGCCAACCGCACTCGTGTCCCGGTGAGCCTTCATCTCCTTGAGGCGTGTCACCTGAGTCGCTTCGATCTGCTCGTCTATGACAAGAATCTGTGGAGGAGTGGTGTCCACTGACGTATCAAAGGCATTGACTCCAACAACAATGCGCTCTCCATCCTCGAGCTGCTGCTGATACCTGAAGGCAGCATCCGCAATCTCACGCTGGGGATATCCCTCCTCGATCGCGTGCACCATGCCTCCCCGGTTGTCGATAGCCTCGAGATACCGGTTGATCTCCGCCTCCATCGCGTCAGTGAGCGATTCTATGAAGTACGACCCTGCAAGTGGGTCCACCACTGCAGCTGTACCCGTTTCATATGCGAGTATCTGCTGGGTGCGCAGTGCAATTTCCGCTGCCTTGGCTGTCGGAAGTGCGAGCACCTCATCCATGGAATTCGTGTGGAGTGACTGCGTGCCTCCAAGCACTGCAGCAAGCGCCTCAATGGCAGTTCTCGTGATGTTGTTCTCAGGCTGCTGCGCTGTGAGTGAACAGCCAGCTGTCTGCGTATGGAACTTCAGCTTCAGTGACCGTTCATCCTTCGCCTTGTACCTATCCCTCATCACTCGTGCCCAGATGCGCCTGCTTGCACGGTACTTCGCAATTTCCTCGAAGAAGTCGACATGGGAGTTGAAGAAGAAGGAAAGCCGAGGAGCAAACGCATCGACATCGAGTCCCCGCTTCACGGCATCCTCCACGTAGGTGAATCCGTCAGCAAGGGTGAAAGCAGCCTCCTGGGCAGCTGTGCTTCCCGCCTCGCGAATGTGATATCCGCTGATCGAGATGGGATGCCATTTCGGCACATGCTGCATGCAGAATTCGACCACATCAGTCACAAGCCGCATGGATGGCTCGATGGGAAAGATGAATTCCTTCTGCGCAATGTATTCCTTGAGGATGTCGTTCTGGAGTGTGCCTCCAAGGGCGGAAATGGGCACTCCCTGCTCCTCAGCAGTGCAGAGGTACTGGGCAAAAAGGATTGGAGCAGGCGAATTGATTGTCATCGATGTCGTGACTGACCGGAGATCAATGCCCTTGAACAGAACAAGCATGTCCTCAATCGAGTCAATGGCTACCCCGCACCGCCCCACTTCACCCCTGGATGCAGCCTCATCGCTGTCAAATCCCATGAGGGTTGGCATGTCAAAGGCAACTGAAAGACCTGTCTGTCCCTGGCCGAGAAGGAAGTGATACCGTTCATTGGTCTCCTCAGCAGTGCCAAAGCCGGAAAACTGCCGCATTGTCCAAAGCTTGTCATGATACATCGAGGCATGGATGCCCCGGGTGTAGGGATATGCTCCAGGTGCAGGTTCCGCATCCTTTCCTTCTCTGTCCGAAGCGGAATAGCAGGGGCGAAGCGGAATGCCCCCAAGAGTCTCCTGAAACTCCGCGTACGTCTCTCCCGGCTTGCCTTGAGGAGTGACTCCTGTCGGCTTAGGCGCTACCTGCATGCTCTGTACCTCCCATAGCTGTAAATGCATGCCGAAGGATGGATTCCGCAACATCGTTCGGATCCTCATCCTCGACAGCAGCACTGAACGCTCCCCCTGCTGCGAGTGCTGCACGAACTGCCTGTAATGCATGGTCCACGACGATGGCTTCAATTTCCGCAGTGCGCTGCCGCTTTCGCCGGGCCACGAGTTCGCCCGATGCTGTCATATGTTCATAATGCGCTTCAAGTGCATCAGTGAGTGTCACAATCCCTTCGCCTCGCGATGCAGTCGTCTTGATGACAGGCACCTTCCAGCCATCCTCGCGTACTGCCCCCTTCTGCCGCAGCAGTTCCCGAAGTTCCCGTAGCACGCGTTCCGCACCCTCGACATCCGCCTTGTTCACGACAAAGATGTCAGCGATCTCCAGTATTCCCGCCTTGATGGCCTGGATGCTGTCGCCTGTGACTGGAGTCACGACAACAACTGTCGTATCTGCGCACTCCATCACTTCGAGTTCAGATTGTCCCACTCCCACTGTCTCCACAATGCTCCGGTCCTTGCCAGCAGCATCGAGAAGCCGAATTGCGTCGCGCACTGCTGCAGCAAGCCCTCCAAGATGGCCACGTGCTGCGAGGCTCCGGATGTACACTTCCGGATCGAGAACGTGACGCTGCATCCGTATGCGGTCACCCAGCACAGCACCACCAGTGAAAGGACTGGAGGGATCCACTGCCAGCACGCCAACAGTGTGGTTGCGTGCACGCCACTCTGCGATGATCTGGTCTGTAAGCGTGCTCTTGCCGCTCCCAGGAGGACCTGTGATGCCCACCACATATGAAGTCCTCTGCTGCATGCGCAGTTCATGTAGGAGCTCTTCGATCGCATCGTCGCCATCCTCGACCATGCGAATGGCCCGGCCGAGATCCTTTGCATTCCCAAGCGAGAAGGGAAGGGCAGTGTTCATCCATCCGAGTGTATCAGGCTCCAGCAGCCCAGGTGGTGCTGCCTGAACTGCCTCGAACCTGCACTGCAGGGGATAATGCAGATGATGCGTCCCAAACGGTTCCTCCCATTTCTCGTTCTTTGCCTTGTGCTTTCCTCCTGCAGCACACTCCCGCTGCTCACGGAAACGTCAGCAACCATCTGGAAGCAGCTTCCCCCAGGAACTGCGCCAGCCACATATGCTTCCATCTCATGCGCAGCTGGACGCTGTCTTGCTGCTGGACAGGAAGCAACCGCCTCGGATGGCAGCTCACTTCCTCTCCTCGTAGCACTGTCACCCTCAACTGAGAGAGTCACGCGGATAAGCACCACGCTGCTTACGCGGAAAGATACTGTGAGTGGTGTCAGCTGCCAGACAGATGGCACATGCTGGCTTGTGGGGAACGAGGCAACTCAGCACGGGTCACAGACCCTCATCCTCAAGTTCCAGAACGGCACACTGAGAAGGGTCGCGAGCCCCAACGCACCTGCCCCATTCAACCAGAACGATCTTGCTGCAGTTGCATGTCCAACCCCGACATCCTGCTGGGCAGTTGGACAGGCCACAGATCCCCTCAACACGGGATATGTGCTCATTGAACACCTCAGCACTGGCAGATGGCTCACTGCCAGGGCGCCGTCCACTGATCCGACCGGTGCAGCACAGCTTGCTGCAGTCTCATGCACGTCTCCAGTGTGGTGCGTCGCAGCAGGCTCGGCATCCTCAGGAGCGACGCACCACACTCCACGAGCGCTTGTCGAGACGTTGTCACAGGGTGGCTGGCACCTCGTATCCCTGCCAGCCACGCAGGACATCGCTGCATTGAGTGGAGTCTCCTGTCCACGGGAGGGATTCTGCCGCGCAGTAGGGACACTCACCACTGCGGATGGGACGCTTCTTCCCTATCTCGTCACGGAGGCTGCAGGCACATGGACAGCTGGACTCCTTGCTGCAGGCTCCAAAGATTCCCTTGCAGGGATTTCCTGTCCCGACGTGACTGTATGCTACGCCGTTGGCACGACAGCTCCTGCAAACGCCCCAGGCACACACTTTGCGGCACGATGGACAGCATCAGGCTGGAAGAGCATTTCTCTTCCCTCACTGACAGGCACTTCCCTTGCAGCGATATCCTGTCAGTCAGCATCTCTCTGCGCTGCGGTCGGAAGCGCAGACGTGACTGGGGAAGGCATCATCTTCCGTTCCTCGTAACGAACACAGCATCATGGCCGTTAGAATGCAAGGATAGGCTCGTGCAGAGCACCGTGGCACAATACGAGTGACACGCGGGGGATACAGCAGAACAAATGAGTTACGATCCGAGGCTCCAGCCCAGCGGTCGCAGGGCACGTGGTGGACGTACCACCCGCACTCAGCGGAAGTCTGCTGGGCGCATTGTAACCATGGTCATCCTCACCATTGTGGGATTCATGGTTTCCGGCGGGACTGGTGCTGCAGTGTATTTTCTTCCTGCCATCCGCACCGCATTCAACGCCACAGGAAAGCAGGCATCCACACAGGGTGGCATCGGCTCCTCCACACTTTCCGCCACACCCAACAGCACAGTCCCTCCCCCCAATGCGCCCTTCAATGTGCTGCTTCTCGGCTCCGACAATGACAACAAGTTCACAAGCGGTGTCTACCTCACCCAGGCGATGATCCTTGTCCGTGTGGATCCCGCAACAAGCCATGTCACGATGTTTTCCATCTCCAGGGATCTCTACGTGCCCCTCTACAAGGGACCAAACGATCCCATGGGCATCACGGACAAGATCGACAAGGCATACATGTACGGTGGCGTTCAGGGAGCCATCAGCACAGTTGAGAACGACTTCAATGTCCATGTCAACTACTATGTGTGGATTGGACTCAAGGGACTGGTGAACCTCATCAACAAGATGGGAAATGCTGATGTCTACGTCACAAACAGCGTGCTCGACGATTACTACCCGAACGACCTTGGAACAGGCAACCCCTATCAGACGCTCCGTGTTGCGCTCCTTCCTGGCCCACAGGAGCTGGACGGCTACCATGCCATGGAATATGTTCGCTCCCGCCACGGCGACATACGCGGGGATCTTGGACGGTCCATGAGACAGCAGCAGGTGCTCGTTGCGCTGAAAAACAAGGAGAAGCTTCTCAGCATCACGGACATTCCCGCACTCAGCGAAGCCATATCGGGCCAGGTTTCCACAGACATGCAGCTCACTTTCATGGCAAGCCTCCGCTCCCTTGCCCATACTGTGACCCCTGCGGACACCACCCACATCGTCCTCTTCCCACCCTATGCTACTGGACAGGTCATTGGCTCCCAGGACGTGCTCGTACCGAACTGGTCCCTCATCCTTCCCTATGTCCACACCTACTTTCCAGCTGCATCCTGACCCATGAACAAGCGCACCTACACCCTCGGCATACTCCTCCTCATGGTTCTCTTCGGCTTCGGAGTGAACCGGTGGCTTGCATCAGGCCAGTCGCGCGTGTCCATACACATCAGCACTCCAGATGCCCTGACACAGGCTGTTCCCCTTCCTGGAGTAATGTATCTCGCACAGAATGGTGTCATCTACCGGTTCGCAAATGGCAGATTCTCCCGTGTCCACCTTCCCACGAATGGCTACTGGATGCAGCCTTCCCAGGATGGATCCAACCTCATCGTGGTCAACCGGCAGCTCGACTACTCCGATGCATACATCGCCAATCCTGTGACAGGGAAGCTCCAGCACCAGATCACGCACAATGAGGGTCCCGTTCCCGTCAATCCCAACAACATCCAGGAGAACTACTGGATCTTCTGGCCCCGGCTCCTCCCTGGAACCCAGACACTCGTTGCGAGCACTGACTATCCAAAGAATGGATACCAGGTCGACTTCTCCATCTGGCAGAATCCCGTCACCAACTTTGCTCCACAAACCTCACCAGCTTCGGTTGACCAATGGACCATTCCCAACAACTACACCGGCGGAGACACCACACCAACACCGCTTGCAAATGGTGGCATCCTGTTCAGCCACTACGCGCTCAATGACATCAATGGAAACGAGGAGATCCTCTCAGTCATTGGCTATCAGCCAAATGCTCCCGCCCAGACAACCTACCTCACCAAACCTTCCCAGGACTGCTCCCAGCCGAACGTGTCACCTGACCAGACCCAGGTAGTCATGATCTGCACTGACAGCTCGTCGAATACTGCAGAACTCGTCAATGTCGTGACTGCACCCCTCCTCCAGGGGGGTGCAGCACTGGGTCCCATGCACACCGTGGTGTCTCAATGCCTGTGCGCCTATCCCACGTGGTCTCCCGACAGCAAGAGCATCGCCTACCTCGCTCCAAACGGGAGAACAGGACCATTCCAGCTCTGGTGGGTGAAGAAGCCCCTTGCTGCTCACGTTCCTGCTCCCATCCTTGTGACGGACCAGAAATCGATGTCCGTGAATTTCGATGCCACATCCCCTCCACTCTGGCTCGCCTCATAGTCGCCATGATGATGACGTGCTGCACGCCTGCATCATGGCGCAGGCACAGCAAGCCGCTGCAGTAACCCTCACGGAATGATCCCCATTCTGGAGGCTGACTGTCCGTCGAATGTCCGTGTTGATCCACTAGCCTAAGAACAACTGGAGGAAGTAGTAATGGAACAATCTCAGCAACACGCCCAAACACCATCACCTGATCTTCTCAAGGCATTCGTCGAATATGCGCAGTCAACGTTCATTCCTGCGCTGAGCGCCTTCTACAAGGGAGGAGCTGCGCACGTGGGCACTGTCTGTCCCATGCCGGACGAAATGATGCCAAACCATGTGGGTGCGTTCTACATTACTGCTCGTCCAGAGAGTCCCCTGCTCGCGAAGCTGCTGGGCGGTGCAACAACTCCCATCACAGCAATGTACGTGACGATGCAGACTGCAATCACAGTCGCTGCAGTGCTTGAGGGAAGGACGAAGTTTCTCTCCCCACAGGAGCGTGCAGCAGTTCTCAAGGGATTCAAGACTCAGCTCAAGTTTGTTGTCCATGAAGCGACCCATGCTGTCGGAGACAAGAATCTTGACCGCTTCGAGGACGAGGCGGAACGTACAGCACGGTACCACATGAATGCATGGAAGGAATCTGTGACGGAACTCTCCACCCAGGTGTTCCTCAATGACATCATCAAGCAGGCTGGGCTCGATGCCTGTGATCCAGAGGTCCTCAATGTCGAACCGAGTGACACGGGAAGCTATGTGGGTACAGTGGATGCAACTGCGGAGTTCGTCCGGGGGCTCAGCAGCATGATTCCTGGTACGAACTTCGAGACTGAACTCAAGACTCTCGTGGAGAAGGGATGTGGGAGAGCAGCGCTTGAGCAGCTCATTGGTCGTGCACTCGCAGCGAATGGTGTTCAGGATCCACGAGTTGTGACACGGCTTGCAGGCACTGTCGCCTCATCCATGGAGCAGCTGGACAGCACATACAAGCAGACGCTATCCCGGCTCGATAGAGACCACATGATGGAAGCCCGTGCAGCGATGGCACAGCTTCGCAGCCGTGGCAGGCTCCTTGGCAAGCAGCTCGTGCAGACAGTCGATGAGACGATCATGAATCCGCAGGGGCCCGCATCCCGTGCAGCAGATCCACGTCAGACCCTCTCAGTGCAGGATCTCCGCGATCTCTTCGAGGGAAGGTATGGGAGCCTACCGGAGCGTCCACTTCGCCCCGGTCAGGCAGCACAGGGCTACACAGGCATACTTGTCCATCACGGGATTGTTGAGTGAGCTCCTCTGCCCAGCAGGCTCTCGCAATCGAGGAGAAGCTCAAGCGTCCACTAGGCGACCTGCCGAGTGTTGCGGAAATCGATGAGGCACTGGAATCACTCCATGCGTTGCATGTTGAGGATGATGCAGATGCCATCGTTGTCCGCGACATCCTCAGTGCGTGCATGCAGCTCCGCAATGCTGCAGTTCATGCAGCTTCCCGCAAGAGGTCACACTAGGTCATGCTCCGCTGCATGCCAAAGCTGTCCTTCCTAGCAGGGCTGCTTGAGAATGAGAATGATTCCGATGAGGTTGAAGAGGCCATGGATGAGCATGCCAGGGAAAAGTGACCGTGCACGCTCGTAGACAAGCGCAAGAATGATGCCCACAGCCCAGAGTGGCAGGAGAAGCTGAATGTCCGTGTGGGCAATGGCAAACACGAGGCCACTCGCTACAGCTGCCCCCCACACTGGCATGTGCTTTCTCATCCACCCGTAGAGGAATCCCCGGAATGCTGTCTCCTCGGCTATTGGCGCAAAGAAGCAGACAGCTATGATTGCAAGCGCCAGGGCATTTCCATACTGCCTCTTGATGATCTCGCACTGTGCTGTCGCTGGCTGGTGCATGATGAGCTCACTGAGGAGAAGAAGGAGCATGCTCACGCCTTCCGCAACGATGACCACAGCAGGAGCGGCCACCAGCCACCACCATGAGGTGGGCCGCTTCCAGCCAACGACACCCATTCCCCTGTGGTGACGGATGACAACAAGTCCTACGACAGGAAGCAGCAGGCCAAGGTCGAAGGCAAACTGCAGGATGAGCGACCAGATGACAGGAATGTTGAGTGAGGCGACTGCCTGAAGTGTTCCGCCTTTCGAAAGGTAGACAAGAATAACCACAAGAGGAAATGCGATCTCGGACAGGAGAAACGCAATGACGAAATACGCAGCGATGTCAATCCAGTCGAACGGGATATCCCACGCAGCTGTCTTTGGTGGAAGGGATTCTGGCAGTGGATTCTCAGAAAGTGGAGGAGGAAAGTTCACAGCCTCATTGTCCCAAATGCAGCACGTGACATG
Organism: bacterium; assembly: GCA_021803465.1. Lineage (GTDB taxonomy): Bacteria > Chloroflexota > Dormibacteria > Aeolococcales > Aeolococcaceae > JAJZLL01. The sequence continues at coordinate 3,679 of JAJZLL010000006.1, read as the reverse complement.
ATCCTCTCTCCTATGCGATTGGCCGTGGTGCTGTGGTGGGATTGTTGAAGGAGAGCTCCTCCGTATGGCCCAGCTCAACTACAACTCCTGGTGTCAGTGGAGTGCCCCCTGCACCAGGTTTCGCTGCTGTCACAGTCACACCGAAATAGTTGGCAAGCCATTCCGCAGTGGCGGAATTCTGGGCGCCTCCCGTATTGAGAACAACCGTATTTGCCTGTTCTGGGAGTGCTCCCTGAGCGGATGTGGTGAGACCGACAGATCCCAATATGGATGCCCATCTGGTATCTGCGCCAGCACCCATGCCGCTCGCGTCCATGACCATCACAGGAGCGTGGGCACTGAGTACGGATGCGGGTACAAAGAGATTCTGCATGAACCGGTGGAGCCACGTGCCGCTCTTGTCATCCGCGAAGAGGGCATATTCATCACAGGAGACAGGGTAGTTGCAGGTGTAGAGGAAGTTCCTGTTGTCTATGTCAAAGCGCACAACGCCTGAAGTGTGCACATTCTTCACAAGGGAGTACAGCGACTCAATGTCACCAATGGAAAGATTTGTCACAACATTGTTTCCCATCGCATTGAGGAGGTCCGGCAGATTGCCAAGGCCCCCGAGGCTCACAACCTGCTTCTTGAGTGCCTCGACAATGAGTTCCTGCCTTCTGCTTCTCGCAAAATCGGAACCTTCGTTGTTGTCGAGAGAATGCCGCGATCTCGCAAACTCCAGCGCCTGCGTGCCATTCATGTGCTGCAAGCCCTGGTTGAAGTGGATGGTCATGTACCCGCAGTTGCCCTGTGCACACTCGCCTGCAGGATACTGGTAGTCCGTGAAGGTATCAGGGACATTGACTGTGATGCCCCCCACAGCATCGACTGCATCCTTGAAGGCCTGGAAATCCACACCGACAAAGTACTTGATCGGAATGCCCAGAAGCTGGGACAGCTCATTGTCCGCAAGTTCCCCCCCCCCGTACATGCCTGAATAGACCGGAGATGCAACAGGAACACCCGCATAGCCAATCTCATACGCCTCGTTGATCTTCCCTGCAACAGTCTTTCCACCCCCAATGGGAATGTTCACAAACCAGTCACGGGGAATGCTCACCTCGGAGACTGTTGGAGGACCTGTTGGATGGGGCTGGATCGAGATCACCATGATGGAATCGCTGAGGTACGCTCCGTCATGCCCTGAACCGCCGTAGCCGTAGAGCGCAATGTTGATGCGCTGGTACGAACCCGTGGCATTCGCTATGTGCGAGCCATGGCCTCCAGATAGAGCCTGCACTGCAGCCACGACAGGATTCTCGTGCGCAGCATTGCCGAGCGCGAGAAAGAGGCGCGCTCCCCAGCTCCCCACCAGCACCACAGCAACAGCAGTAGCAAGAAGAACCATCCTCTTTGAGATGCCAGAAGGCGTTCCCATGCCGCCTTTTGAGCGGCGGCGCCTGTGGGGAACAGTCCGCTCAGCACTGGAAACATGAGGACGGACACTGCGGGCAACGGGGCCATTTCCACCACCATACCCCTGGTGCCACTCAGCAATCGCATTGAACTGGCCACCATTGCGATTGTTCATTGATGCTGTCTCTCCACTGGGTGCGTGCGTTACCGTTCTGTTACACGCGCAGACATTAGCGTACCTCACAAGCGCAGTGCGCGACACGGATTGACCGAGAAACTATTCCGAAAGAAGGTGCCGTGCAATGACAATGCGCTGGATCTGGTTTGTCCCCTCATAGATCTGCGTGATCTTCGCATCGCGCATCATGCGTTCCACAGGATACTCGTCAATGTACCCGTAGCCTCCAAGGATCTGGACTGCGTCGGTTGTCACCTTCATGGCAGTGTCCGATGCGACAAGCTTCGCAATGGCCGCAATGTGGGTGAGTCCAGGATCATGCGCATCCACCATTTCCGATGCGCGCTCAACAAGGAGCCGCGATGCCTGCACCTGCGACTCCATGTCCGCAAGCATGAACTGGATTGCCTGGTACTCGGCGATCGTCTTTCCGAACTGGTGCCGCTCCTTCGCGTATTTCGTGGCGTAGCTGAGAGCTCCCTGGGCAATGCCACAGGCCTGCGCTGCGATTCCTGGTCGGGAACGGTCAAGGACCTTCATGGCAATGCCAAACCCGTCACCTTCCTCGCCAAGCCTGTTGGCAGCAGGCACCTCGACATGGTCAAAGACGAGCTCAGCAGTGTTGCTTCCCCGGATGCCAAGTTTCCCATGAATGGTGTTCGCAGAGAACCCCTTGAGCTCCTTGACGTTCTCGAGAACGAATGCGCTGACACCCCTGGAGCGCTCTGCCCGGTTCGTTTTGGCGAAGACAGTCACTGTGTCAGCAACGCCGCCTCCCGTTATCCACATCTTGCTTCCCGTAATGGCGTACGTGTCGCCATGACGTTCCGCATAGGTTTCCATTCCCGCAGGATCGCTGCCTGCCCCCGACTCGCTCAGCGCGTACGAGCAGAGCTTTCTCCCTGAAGCGATGTCGGGAAGAAACCGCTTCTTCTGCTCCTCTGAGCCAGCAATGGTGATGGGATATGAGCCGAGTGACTGCACTGCAAGGATGAGGGAGCTTGTTGCGCACACAGCAGCAATGGTCTCGATTGCCCGGTTGAGGAGCACAGCGCTTCCCGATATGCCTCCGTACTCTTCCGTGAAAGGAATGCCGAAGATGTCCTGGCTCCTGTACAGGTCGACAATGTCCCACGGGAACTCCTGCGTCAGATCGATGTCCCGGGCACGTGGAGCAATCTTGTCATGGGCGAGCGCCCTGACGGACTCGAGTATGAGCGCATGCTCTTCTGCTACTGCGTTTCCCATGATGTGACTCCTGTGTACATCTTGCCTGGACAGCATCCAGTCTCAGTGCGTACCCACCCGCACCAGTGTAGCCTCTCCCTGTGCCAGTCCACTGCAGATGCCCGCAGCGCCAATGCCGCCACCCCTTCGGCGGAGTTCAAAGATGAGCGACATGAGAATCCGCGCTCCACTGGCACCAACGGGATGGCCAACAGCAATTGCTCCACCATTGACATTGACGACATCATCCTCCACGCCCAGCATGGCAATGCTGTTGAGTGCAACAGCAGCAAACGCCTCGTTGATCTCGTAGAGGACAATGTCCTCCTTGCGCACAGCACCATGTGTCTTCTCGATGGCCCGCTCAATGGCACGAGCAGGAACAGTTGCGAGATATGGATGCTCGTCCGCGGAATCCCCACCTGCAATCCACTCCGCAAGAATGGTTTTCCCCTCGCGCTCTGCCCTCTCACGGCTCATAAGAACGACTGCTGCTGCACCGTCGTTCACGCCAGGTGCGTTCCCCGCAGTGATTGATCCATCCTTCTCGAATGCGGGTTTAAGTGCTGCAAGCTTCTCCAGGGTGGTGTCTGGCCGTGGTGGCTCATCCTCGCTGAGGGTATCCTCGCCGATGGACACCGGAACAATTTCCTCCTGGAATTTTCCCGCCTTCCGTGCAGCCTCGAACCGCTGCTGCGACTGCAGGGCATATGCATCCTGCTGCTCACGGGTGTACCCCTGCTCTTTGGCAACCTGTCCGCCATGAACACCCATGTGGACATTGTCCACTGGACAGCACAAACCATCCCGGATCATGGCATCGATGATGGCGGCATCTCCCATCTTCACTCCTTTCCGGAGCGATGGCAGGAGGTG
>JAJZLL010000032.1 GCA_021803465.1 bacterium | reverse complement strand
GGGGCCACCATCGATGTGCCACTGTTCGTCTCCGAGGGTGATACCATTCGCATAGATACGAGAAACGGGAAGTACATCGAACGCGTATGACCACTGACACAGCGAAGAAGCATTCACCCATGGAGAGCACCATGCATGTTCCCCATGGCTCAGTGCGTGTTGCAACGGATGTCATCAGCTGGATTGCAGCGCTTGCTGCTGTGCGCGTGGAAGGTGTGCATGGTCTTGTGCGGCCCCACCGCCAAGGGAGCGACAATGTGCTGCGCATGTCCCATGTCCACAAGGGCGTGGCAGTCAAGATGCTTGACGAACGGAGCCTGACACTCGATGTGTGGTGTGTCATGGATGCGAGGCAGTCTGTGCACAGCGTTGCCAAGGAAGTGCAGCACAACGTTGCCGAGATGGTGGAGCGCATGCTCAACCTTCACGTTGTCGACGTCAATGTCTATGTCGCGCATGTCGCGTACAGTGCGTGATGCCGCAGGGCAGATCGACAAACCGAAGACGGAGAGGAAGGGAACTTGCCCTTCGTGTGCTGTTTGAGCTAGAGGGAAGCACCAGGGATGTGGAAAGCGCACTCCTGTACCAGGCGCCGGAGGTGGGAGCGACAGGAGATGTGACAGCATTCGCGAGGACACTTCTCGACGCATACCAGGAGCATGCGGAAGCGTGCGATGCAGCAATCCAGGGGACGACAACGCACTGGGTGCTCTCCGAGGCGGGAAAGATCGAAAGGACAGCACTGCGGCTTGCGACAGCGGAGCTCCTCCATCTCGAGGATGTTCCCGTTCCCGTCACGATCAATGAATGGGTGGAGCTCACCAAGCAGTACGTTGGCGAGGAGGGCGCGCATTTCGTGAACGGTGTGCTTGGAGAGATTGAGCGGTCCCACAGCAGTGGCACGGCCAATGACTGAACCGTACACTGTCACAACACTCACGAAAACCATCAAACAGGTGCTCACTGGTTCGCCTGAGCTTCAGGATGTCCTTGTCGAGGGTGAGGTGAGCAATCTCCGCATTCCTGCCTCGGGCCACATGTTCTTCACACTCAAGGATGCAGCCTCCCAACTGCGGTGCGTCTGCTTCCGCTTCCAGCGCATGAAGCTCGGACTCGAGGTGAAGAACGGCATGACTGTCCTTGCGCATGGCAGGATCGACTGCTATCCTGCGGACGGGTCCTACCAGCTCTATGTGGACCGTGTTGAGCAGAGCGGACTTGGCGCACTCGCGCTCGAGATCCGCAAGCGCACAGAGCAGCTCCGTGCCGAGGGACTGTTTGATGCTTCACTGAAACGTCCACTTCCTCGCGTTCCCCGCCGTGTCGCAGTCATCACGTCAGCAACAGGTGCTGCTGTGCGTGACATGTGCCGTGTCATCTCCCGAAGGGCTCCAATGATTGGCATTGTCGTCATACCTGCTGTGGTTCAGGGGGAAGGTGCTGCTGCGAGTCTTGTGGAGGGACTCCACCGTGCGCAGGACATTCCCGGCATCGATGTCATTCTCCTTGGCAGGGGAGGGGGATCCTTCGAGGATCTTGTCGCCTTCCAGGATGAGTCGCTTGCAAGGACCATCCGTGCAAGCCGCATTCCCGTGGTGACTGGCATTGGCCATGAGATCGACATCAGCATTGCGGATTTCGCAGCGGACATGATGGCATCCACCCCCTCTGCAGCAGCAGAGCTTGTTGCTCCTGTGCGTGAAACCCTCCTGGAGGATCTCACAGGCCGGTACTTCACCCTTGGCCGTGCTGTGCGGAATGCTGTCCTTGCTCGCAGGGCAGGACTGGGTGCACTGCGTCTCAGGCATGAGCGCACTTCTCCACGGCATCTCGTTGCAGAGTATGTCCAGGATGTTGAACGTTACAGACGTCGCATGGAAGCCCATGGACGGACACTCCTCCGCATGGAACACCATGCACTGGGACTGTACCAGGATCGGTTCCGCACCATGAATCCCCTTGTCCGCATTGCACGGCTCCACACGGATCTTGCGGACCGTGCACGTGGTCTTCAGTCAGGAATGGAGCGCCTCCGCACTCGTGATCGGACAAGGATTGACCGGGCTGCAGCAGTCCTTGACTCCCTCTCACCGCTCCGCACACTGGAGCGGGGCTATTCGATTACACTGGATGCGACACGTGGCACTCCTGTCCTTGCTGCGGAAGACCTGCATGAGGGCCAGGTGATTGAAACCCGGCTCCACCGGGGACGGATCACAAGCACGGTCACAGCAGCAACACACGAGGATGCACCGAATGAGCAGTGAGCACACATCCACTCCCGGGCAGGACATTGCCCATCTCTCCTATGAGCAGGCGATAGAGGAACTCGATGCGCTCATTGCGAAGCTTGAGCGCGGAAGTGTTCCCCTCAACGATGCCATTGCAGCGTATGAGCGCGGAGCACAGCTCATTGCACACTGCAATGCGCTCCTCGAGGCAACAGAGCAAAAGATCACAGCACTCACCTCTGGTGGAACGGAAGTGCCGTTCACTCCAGAGCAGACGGACCATCCTGTCCAGCAGGGCGCAGTGTCGGACAACGGCACGCTGTTCCCGGAACGTGACGAGGAGTAGCGGTTCCGCACCGGAGTCCGGCAGGATCCGGCTCGACCAGGCACTTGTGAATCTGGGACTTGCAGCTGACCGCTCCCAGGCCCAGTCGCTCATTGCAGCAGGCCTTGTCATGGTCAATGAGCATCGGGCTGAACGGAGTACGGAGGAAGTCCAGCCACAGACCGATGCCATCCATATCCTTCGTGGCCACAGCGCATGGGTATCTCGGGGAGCGCTCAAGCTCATCTCTGCGCTTGACCATTTCCGCATCGATGTGAGTGGACATGTTGCCCTCGACTCAGGAAGTTCGACAGGAGGCTTCACGGAAGTCCTTCTCGACAGGGGAGCAGCACACGTGTACGCAGTGGATGTCGGCTACGGCATTCTCGATGCACGTCTCCGGAATGATCCGCGCATCACGGTGATGGAGCGGACAAACCTCCGCTACCTCTCTGCACTTTCAGGTCCCACACCCACTGTGGCGACACTTGATCTCTCGTTCATCTCGCTTCGCACTGTGCTCCCAGCACTTGCAGGGCTTGCTCCAGGAGCAACGGTCATCGCACTCTTCAAACCCCAGTTTGAGCTGCCACGTGAACGTGTGGGACGGGGAGGAGTCATCACAGACGCACAGGCAACAGCTGCTGCACTGGAAGAATTCCGGGAGTGGTGCAGCACAGTCCTCTGTGCTACGGTTCTAGGGGAACCGTTTCCGTCAGCTGTGACTGGCCGGGATGGGAACCAGGAGTGGTTTATCGTGATCCGTTTGCCAGATGCAGGAGGAGAGGAAGCGGGTGACATCCAGTACACGTAGGACAACGATCCTTCTTCTTGCACGACGGGTGGATGCGTCACTGCGCACGGTTGCCTCACAGCTTGCTGCCGACATTGGACTCACAGTCCATGACCTTGACGAGTCTGGAGGGACAGCTGAAGCGTTCGATCCCGCATCAGCTGCCATCATGACAATTGGCGGGGATGGCACATTTCTTGTCGGAGCACGCTGGGCTGCACGGCTTGGTGTGCCTGTCTTCGGCATCAACACAGGACGGCTTGGCTTCCTCGCGGAGCTCGACCCCCATGATCTCCAGCATGCGCTCGAAGCAGTCTGGAATGGTGCGTATGAGGAGATCCACAGGCCCCTCATCATCACTGCGCTCCGCACTGCTGAGGACGAGGCTGTGTGGATGCACACATCGCTCAACGATGTCGTGCTCAGGACGCAGGAGATCACAGTCGCACACTATGATCTCCGTGTGAATGGGGAACCGTGCGCGGAGATCGATGGGGATGGCCTTATCATTGCGACCCCCACAGGATCGACAGCATACGCCATGAGTGCAGGAGGGCCAATCATTGTTCCCGACCTTCCCTGCATGCTGCTTGTTCCGCTTGCTCCCCATGCGCTCATGCCACGTTCCCTTGTCATAGGTCCCTCATCAGTGGTGCAGGTGACTGTGCATGGAACATCCGTGCTTGCTGCAGTCGATGCCACGCACACATGGCATGTTGCAGACGGCTCCACCCTTGAGGCACGTCTTGATGGGACAGTGACAACACTCCATTTCGCATCCAGTCCCACCTTCATGACCCGTCTCCACGACACCATGCTTTTTGGAGCTCCACTCCGCATCCGCGATCTTGCACGCCACCAGCGCTCCTCGCACCGTGTGTCGGAGCGGACATAGGGGACACCTGTGGCACTTTCCGAAGTTCGCATCCGGAATCTCGCTGTCATTGACAGTGCTACCTTGCAGGTTGAACCAGGCTTCACAGTCATCTCAGGGGAGACAGGAGCAGGAAAATCCCTCTCCATTGAGGGCCTGCGCCTTGCCCTTGGTGAACGGCCACGACAGGATGTCATCCGACCAGGAGCTGACAGGGCAATAGTGGCTGCTGTCTTCACGGACCTTCCCGATGCTGCAGCAGCACTCCTCCAGGATCATGGCATTCCTGTGGAGGACGATCTCCTCGAAGTCATGCGGGAACTGAAGTCTGATGGTCGCTCGACATTCCGCTGCAATGGAGCCACTGTCACACGGGCCTTTGTCCGTGAGCTTGCGGACCTTCTTGTCGACATCACTGCCCAGGGCGCATCAATGCGTCTCCATGATCCCCTCTGGCAGCTGTCCGTGGTTGATGCAGCAGGAGGAGAGGAACTCCAGAAGGTGCTTGACGCCTACCGTGAAGCCCATGTCCGCTACCTTGAGCTGATGAATGCATACCGGGCACTTTCACGACTAGCCGAGAGTTCCGAAACGGAGAAGGAGGAGGCAGCTTCCCATATCGCATATCTCGAACCGCTTGGTCTCGAAGTGGGCGAGGAAGAGCGCCTACAGGATGAACGCAGCAGGACAGCGCATGCTGCAGCACGCCGCCAGGCGCTCGAAACCCTCCACAGCGCTCTTGCTGGGTCGCACGACGTGTCCGGAGCCCTGCAGGACATCCTTGCTGCACGACGAGAACTCCAGAAGGTCGAGGCTGTCGATCCGGCCATTGCGGAACTTGCGCTGCGGATCGATGGCGCTGTGACTGAGCTTGGGGACTGCGCTTCGGAAGCTGTCCGGTACGCGGACACCATCGAGGCGGATCCTGCCCGGCTCGAGTGGATGGAGGAGAGGATCCACACGCTCCAGCGGGTTGCAGCCCGGTACGGAAGTGTGGAGTTGGCACTCAATGTCCTCCAGCGGAGCCATGCGCTCCTCGATGACAGTGCTGTCACTCCGCAGGAACTTGACCAGGCTAGACTGCGGCTCATGGAGCAGGGACGCGCAGCAGCTGCTGCAGCGCTGCAGCTCCATGACATCCGTGCTCACCATGCCACAGTGCTCCAGAAGCAGCTCGAAGCGGAACTCCACTCCCTCGACCTACCCCATGCGTCCGTCATCATCGAGGTGGCATTCCGCCTCCCAAAGGAATGGGAGGATGGTGGGGAACTCGACCTTGATGCATCCGGAGCGGACGATGTGCTCATGCGGCTTTCCACAAATCCCACCATGCCACCACTTCCTCTTGGAGAGGGACCATCGGGTGGCGAGCTCTCACGCTTCGCTCTGGCAGTCCGTTCCTGCGTTTCCCATGTCTCCGATGCCTCGTGCATTGTCCTTGACGAGGTGGACACCGGCATTGGAGGGGCAACAGCCATCCGTGTCGGTGCTGCTCTCCGTTCCATCTCCCAGGAACGGCAGGTCATTGCCGTGACCCATCGAGCCGAGATCGCCTCCTATGCGACAAGCCATGTCCTCGTCGAAAAGGTGCAGGACAGCGACCATGTTCACTCCGTCATCAGCCATCTCCACGGAGAAGACCGCGTCGAGGAGGTTGCCCGCATGCTCTCCGGTGCAGTGACTGCATCCGCTCGGACTCGCGCACAGGAACTCCTTGCGGATGGGGCACGCGCCCACTCCTGAGCTGCCATCCTGCCCAGAACCGGATTCCCGCAGCACAGATTTGATACGATTGCAAAAAGCGTGCACGTTTACGCTGCATATGGGAGGGGCAACACTGTGGCACATGGGTACACGCTTCGCGTGCATGATTTCTCACCGGGAGCGAAACCACCAGTCCCCGGGCAGGTGTACGCATCCATGGAGCTTCCTGACCGCTGGTTTCTCCATCTGGGGAACTTCATGGATCCCGTGTTCACCATGCGGGAAGGGACACGCACCATCGCCGAGAAGGATGGCACCCCGTCGTGGTGGCCAACATGCGTGCTCACCCTGCTTGGCAAAGAGCAGGAGACTGGCGATGCATGGGAACGGTTCTCCATCGGCCTCACACCCCTCGAAGCGCTCTCCATCCTCCCGGACGGGGAGCATGCACGTTTCCTCGATACCTGTGAGGAGCTTGCCCTGACATCCGTCAGAGAGGTGGCAGCACTTCCAGTCGCCACTGCCCATGGTCATGCGGAAAGGCGACGCGCATTCCTCGCATCTGTCAGGGCTGCACGCGAAGCATGGCGTTCCGGAACTGTTCCTGGCCAGCGCAAGCCCACGTCCTTCATCCCACCCCAGGAGGATGTGAAGCCGGACCTGGAGGGAAGTGGAGGATGTCCCGTTCCAGCACCGTTCCTTGCCGAACTCCGTGTGGACGAGGGCGTCATGCTCGGATGCGGAAGGACAGGACGCATTCCGTGGATGGCCCGTGATGGTGGAGGCTGGATCACCGAATCAGGAACGTACGTACGGCCAGGCGTGTTCATCACAGGGAAGGCGTTTCCTCCCGATCGACCAGGTGAGCCTGGGCGCCACGTATCCCTTCTCGGAGCAGCATGCGCATATCCCGCTTCCTCACGTGCCATCATCCTTGCTGCTGCACGTGCACTCAAGGCAGCTGAGAAGGCTCGTGCAGCCCATCCGCTTCTTGAACGGCTCGGCCTTGACCATGAGATTGCATTCGCACGCGCAGAGATCCGTGAAGTGCGCGCATACGAGAAGGGAGCATTGGCTGCAGGACAGACTGCCCTT
>JAJZLL010000047.1:88927-114533 GCA_021803465.1 bacterium | reverse complement strand
GGGCTACTGGTTGAGGGTCCAGGCGAGGTTCTCTGTCGCAGTGAGTCCCTGGTCAGCATTCGTGACGCTTGGGTCAAGCTGGACAGTGAAGGTGTAGCTTGCGCTCGCACCCGCATTGAGGGCGGAAAGTGTGAGTGGACCTCCTAAGGCGAGTGTCTGCAGGGTGTTGGTGTTGCTGAGCGCAGGGCAAGCTCCAGTCTTTACAGGATAGACACAGTTCGTGCCATCAAAGATGGTGATGTCCACCTTGCTGCAGAATCCCGTAGTGTCGGAACCAGCGTAGGGGGTTGTCTTTGTGTTGGCAGTGGCAGAGCACCCAGCAGGTGTGAGCGTGAGTGTGGTGCCATTGAGCGTTCCCACATTCTTCACTGTCACAGTGGAAGTGGAGGGTGTCCCTCCTGACTCACCATTTGTCTGCACGGGATTGCCGAAGAGGTTGATGCCAGCACAGGTGTTGGCATTCGTCGTCATGGATCCGGGATTGGCAGTCGAGATGCATGATGTCGCGCCCTGCGATTCCGTGAGGAGCAGCGTTCCTGAGGAATACGCGTTCCCGTTGTTCGTGATGGTGGCTGAGAATCCACCGAGTGCAGTGTAGACGCTCGTTGCCAGGGCTGCGCTGATGATGATGGCGAATATGAATGGTACGGCCCCAAGCAGACGATGCTTCCGCTGCGACTCCTGTTCTTCAGTATTCATTGGAATGTACTGCCTCCACATTTGAATGTTGATAAAGGGGACTGTTGCTTCTCAACTATATGGGCTCGGCACTGTGCGGAATAGTGTCGCATGCAAACTTTTACATTGAGTTGCCCAGTAGTCACTGCATCGTAACGGGGGAATCCCGCTGTACACGGGTAGTGTACTCCTGCACGTCCATCCATGGGCAATGACATGCGCGTAACAAGGATGGAGCTGCGGGAAATGTACTGGCGACATATATCCCAGTGCTCCGCACCCATCCGTACCTGGCTGCAGCGCTTCAGTGCTTCCTGTTCCAGAGCACAAGACCAAATGGCATGAGGAGGATGCAGAGGAACACGATCCAGTCCAGAAGTGTTGGTGCAGGTTCCACCATGACTGCAACAGTTCCCTTGAGGCTTTCGTTGAAGCGGTGAAACGTCCAGTCCCCTGCTGCGTTCGCAGCAAAGGCTGTGGAAACCTGGTCATGCTCATGGGGCACAATGGCCCGCACAGGAATCCAGCCACTGTTGATGACATGGACTGATGCGCTGGTCCTTGAGATGGCAGTGAACTCGACATTGGCATTCACGAGCGGACGTTCCACATCGATGAGATAGATGCAGGTGAGCGCCAGGACTGTGAGGACAAGGAACCTGCCATCCACCCTGGCATGGAATGCCCAATGCAGCACAGCGTAGATGAGGAACGCGCCAAGGGAAAGCAGTGCAGCGGCAGTGAGTGTGGAAATGGCCCAGCCAAGCCACGGGTATATCTTGATGACAGTGCCCACAGTGTCTCTGGGTGGCACTGTCCACGGATCCGCGTAGATGTTCGCAAGGCCACGTGTCGTGTAGGCTCCACCACGTGACACATGGACAACTGTGTGTGTGAAGGTCTGCAGGGGATCTCCTGGAGGATGGAACGCAATGATGTGTCCAGGAACTGCATGGGTAAGACTGCGGTCAACCACTGCAATGCTTCCCACGGGAATGCGGGGAACCATGGATGTGGTGCGCATTTCATACAGCGAATAGGGAGTGAGGACAGGCATCAGGACAACTGCAAGGAGGATGATTCCCACTACAGAAGCGAGGAGGAGGAGGAGGAGATGCCGGTGTGTGCGAACATAGGTCATGGGTTGTCCACGTGCGTGCGGAGTGAGGCGATTGGGGATGAGCTCCCACTCAGATAATACGGTACGGAGAGATTTCGGTAAGGTCGTATGCCATGTCGTGTGCCATGATGACTGCACTTCCTGCGGGCAGGGCTGGAGCTTCAGGCCATGAACGCAGGCGCGCTTCTTGACGAGATAGCCGAGGGGAAGCACAGCGATCCCCTGGCACCGGTGACTGTAGTCGTACCCTCTGCAGGAGTGAGGAGTGTTCTCCTCGACATTGTCAGGGCGGCCGGATCAGTCAATGTCGCTGTGCGCACTCCTTATGAGGCATGCATCCACCTAGTCGAAATCCTGGGACTGCCCATTGCCATTGCGGAAGATCCCTCACTCACAGGCATGCTGTACACCATCTTCAGGGATGGGGAGCGGATGGAGCACCACGAAGCGTGGGAGAGGGCATGTGCCTGCGTGCATCACCATGTTGAGGATGAAGGACGGGGGGATTCTGCAAATGAGCGTGCAGTGGCAGCACTCCATGACCATTGCAGGGCAGAGGGGCGTGTTGACAGGTGCATCGCATATGAGCGGGTGTCAGCCCATCTTGCCCGGGGGGTGGAGGATGGCAGTGCTGCAGCAGGCATTCGGACAGCCTTCGGAAAGGTGATTCTGTGGGGGTGTTCCCAGATGGGGGATGCACGTGCATCCCATTTCATCGACATGCTTCGGAGGTCAGCAGCTCCAGCTGTCGAACTCATGGAGGACAGGTGGCTGCAGGAGGATGGGTCCACTGCCAGTGGTGCCCTCACGTCACGTGCTGTGCACGACATGTCAGGAGAGATCCGGTGGGCGCTTGCGACTGCTGGCTCATGGCTTGCGGATGTTCCGGATGGCCTTGTGGTAGTCGCGTATCCTGACAGCTCCCCATACCATGAAGCCATTGCTTCGCATCTCGGTTCCCGCACCATTCCGTACCGAGATGCTGGAGGATGCCGTGCTGGCCAGCAGATGCCAGCAGCTGTTCTGCGCCAGTGGATGCGAACCACTGGCGTGCTCCGTCCTGGCTTTGAGGGGATTCTCGATGTGGTTCACTGGCTCGTGCAGGAGGACATGGGGCGGGATGCGTGCGCATCGCTTGCATGGGCAGCTGGTGCACGGGGAACGTGGCAGTCATGGTTTTCCTCCCTGGACCGTGGAAGGGAAGGAGTACGTGGGCGGGAAGGACGCCAGCTGCAGCGTCTCCATGAGGCTGTAACCGCTCTTCCACAGGATGCAGGGAACAGGGATGTCTCCGCAGTGCGGTGGATTGCCCAGTGCGAAGAGGTGTGGACGAGTGCGCTCTGTCCTGCAGCTGGTGCACGTGGCATTCCTCTTCCCCTGCCTCTGCTCCATTGTGTGGAGCGGGTAGCTGAGGCGTGCAGGGCAACTGCAGCAGCTGTTCCTGATGCCACTGCTGGTGAGGTTGCGTCGCAAGCAGTGGAACTGCTTGATGCAGCGCTTTTCCGCTATCCAGACGCTGGAGCAATTGTCCTTGCGCCGTATTCTATGCTGCCTGCTCTCACTGCCACGCATGTCGTTCTTGCTGGCATGAGCGAGTCGTATGCGTGTGACGAGTTTCTTGGGGGTGGTGGAGCTGCAGGAGCGCTTGCCATGCTGGCACTTCCCGGAGGAGTGCAGGCGTGCGCCATCACGTTCTCCGTGTGGGATGACAGTGGAAGACCAAGTTATCCCCACCCGCTTCTTGTGCGCACTGTGAGCAGCCGTGCAGGTGTGGATCTTGAAGGAGAGCAGCTCAGAAGCGGACGTGTTGCTGGAGTCCATGAGTGGGGCGATCCTGCCTCCGCAAGTGTGCTTGAGGGGTGGGACGCATATCTTGCCTGCAGGCTCGAGGAGGAGCGCCACAGTGGGGCACTGCGCCTGAGGGATGCAGTGCGTGCGGAAGCGGAAATGCCGTTCGCAGCTCGTGCTGCGTTTGACAGAGCGCAGTGGAGTACGGAGGCGACTCCTTTTGATGGCAACTGCGCAACCAGGAAAGCGGAACTCTCCCGCTTTTGGCAACATGTCATCGATGAGTCTCCCATCTCATCCCAGGGCATCGAGTCCTGGGCAACCTGTCCCCACCAGTATTTCCTCGAGTACGTCCTCCGGGTGCCATCCGAGCGCACACGGGAGGAGTGGCAGTGGTCCATTGAGGCAACGCTCCGGGGGAGCCTTGCGCACCGTGTGCTCGAGAAGTGGTATGCGGAACATCAGGGAGCTGCTGCCAGGAGTGAGCCAGCCCAACTGCGGACAGAGGTTTCCGCCCTCATGCGGGAGGTGTGTGAAGAGGACACGTTCCGCCGTGCAGTTGCGGATCCTGTGCAGCTCGAGATCCTTGTTGGTGACCTTGCGCCTCGACTTGCCCGGCTGCTTCTTGCCTGGTCGAGGGCAGATGGTCCCTGGCAGGTCCTCGCATGCGAACAGGAGTTCGGGCGAAGTGTGTCTCCCGCATCGTGGGAAGCGGTGGAGATACCCCTGGCAGATGGCTCGCTTCTCCGCATGCAGGGTGTTGTTGACCGCATAGACGTGCAGCACCATGGACACTCCCAGTCATTCCGCATTGTCGATTACAAGACAGGCGGCCGAGACCGCTTCAGACATGTCCAGGCGGATCCCATTGACGGGGGAAGGCATGTGCAGGGAGCACTGTATGCAGAGGCTGTCACCTCGCATGTGGAGCGCCTGGGCGGGACAGTCGGGAGCATTGAAAGCTGGTATCTCTTCATTGACAGCGGCTGGCGGGACGATCCGATTGGCTTTTCCATGACGGGCGAGCTCCGTTCCCGGCTCATTGCGACAGTGCAGGGCATTGCACAGGAGATCCGGCATGGAAATTTCGTGAGGACGCCAGGAAAGGAGATGCGTGGCCTGTCAGCCCGCACCTGGGAATCGTGCAGGTACTGTCCATTTGACTCTGTGTGTCCTGTCCACCGGGATGAGCTTGCAGAGCGGAAGCGGGAAGCAGCCCAGTACGCAAGGGTTGCTCACCTCACAGGAAGGCCCGGGGAGATGTCAGATGACTGACAGCACTCCAGTTCCACACATCGAGATTCTCGACGATGCTGCAGCACGGCAGTATCTCCACCAGACATTCAATGCGAATGTGTGCATTGAGGCTGGTGCGGGAACAGGAAAGACGACAACCATCATTGACCGCGTTGTCACAGCGTTCGAGCTGGGAATTGCACGTCCTGAGGACCTCGTGCTCATGACCTTCACTGAGGCAGCTGCAGCAGAGCTGGAGCGCCGTGTGCGCGAGCTGCTGGTCAGACGGCTCGGAAGTCTCCCTTTGGGACCAGGCGCTACCCGGCTCCGCACTGCGCTCGAGCATCTCCCTGAAGCGCGCATTGGGACCATTCACAGTGTGGCGGAAGGCATACTCCAGAAATATGCCCGTGAGGCAGGGCTTCCAGGTTCGTGCTCCATCATCTCTCCTCTGGCGATGTCACGCCATGTCCGGACAGCGTTCGAGGACTGGATGGACATGCTGCAGGCGGATGCTGCTGGCAGGGAGTTCCTTGTGCTTGCGGATGCGTTTGGCATCACACGCTCCAGGGCCCTGGATCTCTTTGGCGAGCTGTATGATGCCTACGATGTTGTGACACCTGGCATGCGTGTTCCCTCTGCAGGGGATGCGGGAAGCGCCCTTGCTGCTGGTGCTATGGAAATCGCTGCACAGGCACGTGGAGCCCTTGAAGTGTTTGGCACGCCTCCTCAGAACCATCGTGCTGCACGCTTGCTCGCAGCGATTGCCGATGAGCAGCTGCTTCATGATCTTGCGGATCCTGGGAGTGCAGCAGCGTACCTTTCCTGGTGGCTTGCGCTCCCTGTTGGAGGCGCAGAGCTCGGAAACCAGAAGGAGTGGGCTGCGGGGGGGGGCGATGTCGCTGCATTCCGTGAGGGCAAACAGGCACTCAGTGCAGTGCGGGATGCAGCAGGAGCATGCATTGCTGCATGCGGCAACGCACTGTTCGCAAAGCTTGTGGGATCGCTAGCGCACCATGTTGTGGAGTGCGCGCAGGCACGGAAGGCGGATGGCCTTGCCACCTTCCATGACCTCCTCGTATGGACACAGGAGCTTCTCAGGACACGGAAGGATGTGCGTGAGGAGCTTCGCGCATCGAGCAGCATGATCATCATCGATGAGTTCCAGGACACTGATCCGATCCAGATGGACATCGTCCTCCTTCTTGCAGGCGCGGAGGGTTCGGACAGCCTGAGCGACCTTCCCCCTGGACGACTCACCATAGTTGGAGATCCGAAGCAGTCCATCTACCGGTTCCGCGATGCGGATCTCCGCATGTTCACAAAGGTCCGTGACCACATCCTAGCCAGTGGTGGAACACTCTGCACCCTGAGCGCGAATTTCCGGTCCCATGAGGGGCTGCTCACTGCAGTGAATGCGCATTTTGCGCAGGCCATGGGGGAAGATGGCGGGACTGTCTACCGGCCACTCACTGCGACCCGCTCCATGAACGGCCCATCCCAGGAAGCCCCGAGGTTCATTGGCGATGCGCTCCAGGGGACAGTCGATGACCGCGTGGTGGCTGAGGCAAGGGCCATAGCGCAGACCATCCATGGACTGCAGGCAGGAGATCCGGACTTCCGTCTTGGTGACTGCTGCATCATTGTCAGGTCTCGCACGCATCTGCATCACCTGCAGCAGCATCTCGAGGACAGTGGCATTCCAAGCCTCGTGGCAAGTGGATCGCTCGTTCTTCTCACAGGAGACCTGCGGGACACTGTCAGGCTCCTCCGGGCAGTTGCTGAGCCAGGAAATGTTCCAGCAGTGGTGGGAACCCTGAAGAGCAGGGTGTTCGCATGTGCGGATTCTGACCTTCTCGCATGGCATGCGGAGCATGGCACGTGGGAATACAGGAACCTCCTGCACGGGAGCAGTGAAGGGGGCCGTGTTGGGCATGCGCTCCGTGTGCTGGAGGGGCTCCATCTCCAATGTGCAGCACTACCAGTCGATGCGCAGATCGAGGTGATTCTGGATGTCTGCATGCTTGGGAGCGATGCTGCCCTGCACAGGAATGCTGCTGACAGGAAGCGAAGGTACGCGTGGCTTGTGCGCATGGCCCGCGCATACGGACGTGACAGGCCTGCTGCAACGCTGTCCGGATTCGCGGATCTCCTTGGGGAGATGGTCAGGAAGTCCTCGAAGGATGCATTGCCGCTTGTCACAGGGCGGGAGGATGATGCCATCCGGATCATGACTGTCCATGAGGCGAAGGGCCTGGAGTTTCCCACAGTCATCCTTGCGGGCATGCAGGATCCGCAGAAGTCGCGAACACCACCCTTCCGTGTGCTCGTTGACAGGACAGCGGGGAGGTTTGCTGCTGCCCTGAGCAGTGGACTCCCGGGAGATGGAGGGAAGAACAGGCTCTGGTACATGACAGCGGGGTTTGATGACCTTGATGCGTATGCCCGGGCAGCTGATGCTGAGGAGGCAGTCCGTCTCCTGTATGTCGCCATGACCCGTCCACGTGACAGGCTTGTCGTGAGCATGTTCCGGACCTCGCAGCCGAAGGAGCGGGAAGATCTCTCACTGACAGTTGCTGTCAGGGAGCCAGATGGTCCCATCGAGCCTCCCAGTGAGGAGTTCCAGCCCATTCTTGCCCAGGAGGGGAGTCTCGATGCAGAGTCCCGTCCTGTGGAGGCGGAGTATCTCAGCGGGATCAGGTCCATCTTTGCTGAGACAGATGCACAGCTCCGCCGTGCGCTCGACCATCCCACTTCGCAAGCGATAACGACTGTCATCCATGGGGGGGACGGAGTGCTGGATCTGGAGAGCGGGAGCATGCACTCCGAAGGACGTGGACGGGGTTTTGGAACCTTTGTCCATGCCTGCATTGGCGCTGCGGATCTTTGCAGCCCTGCTTCCCTCCCTCGTGTCCTCTCCACCATGCTCGCCAGGCACAAAGAATTCCAGCAAGAGGAGGAGTCCATCCTGACCATGCTCACGTGGGCATCACAGCAGTATGGCGTAGCCACTCCAGCATCGCTCTGGCATGAGGTGCCAGTGGCAGGTGTTGCCATGGGCATGCGTCTCCATGGTGTCATCGACATGGTGGTTGAGCAGGATGGCGCATACACTGTGGTGGACTTCAAGACGGACCGCCCGGGGCCAGACAGGCAGCGTAGGCAGAAGGAATACTTCCTGCAGCTTGCACTGTACGCTGCTCTCCTTGAGAAGGCGACAGGACGCGCAGTGCTGCAGGGGGAGATTGCGTATCTTGCGGATGGGAAGGTCGTGCGTCTCACCCGTGAGGAGCTCCGGAAAGTGGCTGCAGCGAGGAGTCTTGCTGCTGTTGAGCAGGCAGCGCCCGTGAACGGGGGAAGTGGGGGAAATTGATATGATGAGCTGGCATTTCTGGAGATACGAGGAACAATGAAAGGTCTCATCCTGAGCGGTGGAAAGGGAACGCGGCTCCGTCCCATCACCCACACGAGTGCGAAGCAGCTCGTGCCTGTCGCTAACAAGCCTGTCCTGTACTACGCGATAGAGGCGCTTGTCGGAGCAGGCATCTCCGAGATTGGCATCATCACTGGCGAGACGGGAGAGGAAGTCCGCAGTGCTGTCGGGGAAGGTGAACGGTTCGGAGCACGGATCACGTACATTCCCCAGGAGGCTCCACTGGGACTTGCGCATGCAGTGCTCACTGCGAAGGAGTTTCTTGGGGACGACTCGTTCGTCATGTATCTTGGCGACAACCTCATCCGCCAGGGACTCACTGGCCTTGTCGATGCATTTACAGGACAGGCTCCGAGCGCCATGATCCTCCTTGCCCATGTGAGTGAGCCGGAACGGTTCGGTGTTGCGGAGCTGGATGGTGACCGCATTGTCCGCCTCATCGAGAAGCCGAAGGTGCCACCATCTGATCTCGCTCTTGTGGGTGTCTACCTCTTTTCCCATGACATCTTCGATGCCATTGATGCCATCGAGTATTCCCCCCGTGGCGAACTCGAGATCACTGATGCCATCCAGAAGCTCATTGACACTGGCAGAACTGTTCAGCCCCACATCGTTTCGGGATGGTGGAAGGACACGGGCCGTCTTGAGGACATGCTTGAGGCGAACCGGATTGTCCTTGAAGGTCTAGAACGGTCAGTCAATGGGGACATTGATGAGACTGTGACACTTGAGGGACGCGTGGTCATCGAGGAGGGTGCGCACATCCGGCGGTCCATCATCCGTGGGCCAGCAATCATAGGTGCTGGCACAGTCATCGAGGACGCGTACATCGGTCCCTTCACTGCCATCTACCATGACTGCACTGTGATCTCCTCGGAGATCGAGCACAGCATCATTCTCGAGCACAGCACTGTGGACCACGTGGCAGGAAGGATCGAATCCTCCCTCATTGGAAAGGAGTGCATCGTCTCCGCATCGACACGGAGACCAAAGGCAGTGCGGCTGATGCTGGGAGACCACTCCCAGGTGGAGGTGTAGGAAATGGCATGGCTTCCGGTTCCTGATGGCATGACCCAGGTTCTTGACAGGATGAAGGGACGCGCACTCCAGGAGAAGCTTGGGCAGATCGATGGTGTGCGGATCAAGACACTCCGGAAGTTTGTTGACCAGCGGGGCTTCTTCATCGAGCAGTTGAAACGGGGCGACCTTGACGATGCTGGGCAGCCCATGATGGAGGAGCAGCCCTTCGCCCAGATGTCACGGAGCCTCGCATATGCGAGGGGCGGAAACCCTCCCGAACTCATCAAGGCGTTCCACTGGCACAGGTACCAGTGGGACTTCTGGGACATCATCAGTGGCAATGCGCGCGTTGTGCTCGTTGATGCGAGGCCGGACTCGCGCACTGCTGGAAGGATACAGGTCGTCTTCCTCGGCGAGCACTCTCCAAAGGTGGTGGGCATTCCTCCTGGAGTCCTCCATGGATACCAGTGCCTTGACAGGCAGGATGTCATTCTCAACTACTACGTCACCATGCCATACAACCCTGAAGATCCGGATGAAGGGCGCATCGCCTGGAACGATGAGCGGATCGGATTTGACTGGAGGATAGAGAACATCTGATGAAACTTCTCGTCACAGGAGGCGCTGGCTTCATCGGGAGCGAGTTCGTGCGCATGACGCTTCGGACACACCCGGAAGATGAGGTCGTTGTGCTCGACAAGCTCACCTATGCGGGCAACCGCGCAAATCTTGCTCCAGTCGAATCTGATGCACGGTTCCGCTTCGTGCAGGGAGACATTGCGGACCGGGATCTCGTGAATGACCTTGCAGGAACAGTCGATGTCATTGTCAACTTCGCAGCGGAGTCCCATGTTGACCGCTCGCTCGAATCGCCTGGTCAGTTCATCCAGACTGATGTGCACGGTGTGTATGTCCTCCTTGAGGCTGCACGCTCTTCCCGGCATGCACGGTTCCTCCAGGTGAGCACGGACGAGGTGTATGGGGATGTCACCACAGGCCGGAGTGTCGAGACGGACCTTCTTTCTCCACGGAGCCCGTACAGTGCGAGCAAGGCTGGTGGGGAACTGCTCATCTGGTCGTACCGCACTTCGTACGGATTCCCCGCAATCATCACGAGGGGATCGAACACGTATGGGCAGTACCAGTTCCCCGAAAAGATCATTCCCCTCTTCATCACGAACGCCATCGATGACAGGCCCCTTCCCATCTACGGCAATGGCCAGGCTGTGCGGGACTACCTCTTCGTCGAGGACCACTGCAGTGGCATTGACACTGCGCTCCGTAAGGGCTCGCCAGGGGAAAACTACAACGTGGGCATAGGTACAGAGATCAATGGCATCACTGTCGCTGACACCATCCTCAGACTGCTCGGAAAGCCGGATGCGCTCAAGGAGCATGTCCGTGACCGTCTTGGACATGACCAGCGGTACGCCATCGACACAGCGAAGCTCAGGGGACTTGGCTGGGAACCATCCGTCACCTTCGAGGAAGGCATGAAGCGGACTGTCGACTGGTATGTCGCGAACGAGGAGTGGTGGCGACCCCTCAAATCCCGCGACTTCTGGGAGTTCTACGAGCGGAATTACCGTCCCCAGGACGAGCCTGTCTCGAAGGGGTAGGGATCATGCAGTACCTGGTTGTCGGAGCGTTGGGACAGCTCGGGAGGGAGCTTCGCTGTCATCTCGAGAAGGCGGGAACACCTGCTGTGTACATTGACAGGGAGGAGTGTGACATAACCTCCCCATCCGCAGTCGATGCCTATGTCCTGAAACTCCGTCCCGATGTCATCATCAACTGTGCAGCATGGACCAATGTCGATGGTGCGGAATCCTCGCCGGAAGCTTGCCGTGCAGTGAATGCAGGGGGTCCCATGAACCTCGCACGGGCAGCGAGGGAGTGCAGTGCGCACTTCATCCATATCAGCACGGACTTCGTGTTCTGCAATGGCGATGATGCGGACAGGCGTGAAGGAGATGTGCCACAGCCCCGTGGCGTCTACGGAACAACGAAATGGGAAGGCGAGGAGGCTGTGCGGTCCGTGTATGCGGAAGGTTCAGCCATTGTGCGCACATCCTGGCTGTTTGGTCAGGAGGGTCCCAACTTTGTCCTCACGATGCTCCGGCTTGGTGCTGAGCGGAGTGAGCTTCGTGTGGTTGCGGATCAATGGGGAAGTCCGACCTGGACAGGTTCCCTTGCTCCTGCCATCATCCGGCTCGCGGAGAAGCGGAGTGCTGGCACCTTCCACCTCTCGAACCGGGGAAGGACCACCTGGTCGGAGTTTGCGCGAACCATTCTTCACGAGGCTGGCAGCACCTGCACAGTCACTGACATTTCGACAGAGGAGTATGGTGCACCAGCTCCACGTCCCCGCTCCTCGTACCTTGCTGATGATGCCTGGAGAGCGCTCGGGGAAGCATCACTCCCTGCATGGCAGGATGCCCTCCACGCATATCTTGTGGAACGGGGCGCAGCGGTTGGCAGCACGACTGCTCCTGGCACAGTGTAGATGGCTTTCCGCATGGAACATGTCTCAGGCCCACCTGCCAGCACATCAGTGGATTTCCGTGCGCACATCAGGGAAGTTCCCGATTTTCCGAAACCGGGAATCTCCTTCAAGGACATGACGCCACTGCTTGGCAATGCTCACGTGTTTGGAGCTGCGCTTTCGGCCATGGCTTCATGGTATTCCCGGGAGGAAGTGGCATATGTTGTGGGCATTGAGGCACGGGGGTTCATTCTTGGCGCACCGCTTGCCGAGCTTCTCCACGCAGGATTCATACCTGTGCGGAAGCAGGGAAAGCTTCCTTCCGCCTCGCGAAGCGCAGTGTACGACCTGGAATATGGAAGCAGTGCCATTGAGGTGCATGAGGACAGCATTCCCCATGGTGCACCCGTCATTGTGGTGGACGATCTCCTCGCCACTGGAGGTACAGCACGTGCAGCGCTCGAGCTCATGGAGCAGCTCAATGCGCACGTGGTTGGTTTCGCCTTCCTCATGGAACTCATCTGGCTCAACGGGAGAACGCAGCTTTCCCCCCATCCAATCCGTGCCCTCATACCCTTTTCCGCATAAGGAGAACAGCCCATGGAACAGCAGACAACTGCAGCCTACGACATTCAGGATGCCTCACTCGCTGACGAGGGAGAACAGCGCATCCTGTGGGCAGGAAGGGACATGCCTGTCCTCCAGGACATTCGGAGGGAGTTCACCCACTCCCAGCCACTCAAGGGTGTCTCCATAGCAGCCTGTCTCCATGTGACAAGCGAGACTGCGAACCTCATGATTGCCCTCAAGGATGGCGGAGCGGATGTCGCGCTCTGTGCGAGCAATCCACTTTCAACGAATGATGCAGTTGCAGCTGCCCTCGCCCTGCAGCATGGCATTGCTGTCTTCGCGAAGCGTGGCGAGGATTCCGCAACGTACTATGCGCACATCCGGGCAGTGCTTGCCAGGACACCGCACATCACGATGGATGATGGTGCAGACCTCGTGGCTGAGCTGCACAAGGAGCAGCCTTCCTGGCTTCGAGCACTCCACGGAGGCACAGAGGAGACCACTACAGGTGTCATCCGGCTTCGTGCACTGGCAGCTGAGGGACGGCTCCATTTCCCCATCATTGCCGTCAACGATGCAGACACGAAGCACATGTTTGACAACAGGTACGGAACAGGCCAGAGCACGCTTGATGGTGTCATCCGGGCAACAAACGTGCTCCTTGCTGGATCGGATGTCGTTGTCTGCGGATACGGCTGGTGCGGACGTGGCATAGCCCGGAGAGCCCAGGGCATGGGCGCGCATGTGACAGTGACTGAGGTTGATCCGCTCCGTGCCATCGAAGCAGTGATGGACGGCTTTCCCGTTGCTCCGCTTGCCAGTGTCATTGACCGGGCGGATGTCGTCATCACAGCAACTGGCGACATCAATGTCGTTCGTGGTGAGCACATGGAACGGGCCAAGGCAGGAGTCATCCTTGCGAACAGTGGCCATTTCAATGACGAGATCGACCTCACATGGCTCGAGAAGCACGCGGTTTCCCACCATGCGCCTCGGCATGATGTCATGACGTACGTCCTCCCGGAGGGAAGGGACGTGCATGTCCTTGCGGAGGGAAGGCTTGTTAATCTCGCTGCTGCGGATGGCCATCCCGCTTCAGTCATGGACATGTCCTTCGCGAACCAGGCGCTCTCCGTGGCGCACATTGCAGCACACCATGGTGAGCTTCCCCGCGGAGTTGTTCCAGTACCTGAAGCCATTGACCAGGAGGTTGCGCGCAGGAAGCTTGCGAGCATGGGTGTCGCGATTGATGTGCTCACTGAGGAGCAGCGCCACTACCTCAGCTCATGGGAAGGCGGAACCGCCTAGCAGTCCGGGAGACTGGCACTACTCCCTTACGAGCGCGAATCCATGCTCTTCCCAGTCCTGCGGGGACTCCTCGACATAGTGCACATCCGTGAAGCCGCATCGCCCGAGTAGCGATGCGGCAATGGCGGACCGGTAGCCGCTCTGGCAGTGCACTGCAATGCGTGTAGGCGAAGGAAGCGATGTGCGAAGCTCCGGAATCTCATGGGGCAGGAGGTGGTGGGCACCGGGAAGATGACCACTCCGCCACTCGCGTTCCATGCGGACATCGAGGACAAGAAGTGGGCTTCCATCCTGCATTGCAGCTGCACATTCCGCCATGGTCCAGACAGGAATGGAGGCATGAGGGACTGTAGCATCGGATATGGAACGTTCGGGAATCCACCCCATGACCTGTTCATATCCGATGCGGTAGAGATCCTGGTGGGCGTATGACGCTGCTCTGGCATCCTCCGCAATGAGGACTGAGGGAGAGTCGGGATCCAGGAGCCATCCTGCCCATGCTGTGAACGAGGTGCTGTATCCGATGTTGAGTGCACCAGCAGCATGATGCGCCATGAATGCCCGGGGTGGTCGCAGGTCGATGGGAATGCAGGAAGGATCCGCTAGCACTGAGGGAGAACACTCACTGGGCTGCTCCCTGTGGTCTGGGGAGTAGCTGCTGCTCCTGTTGAGCTCACCCATGCGCGAAAAGTACGAGGGATATTCACCCTGGAGGGTGTGCAGTGCAAGGAACGTATCCCATGAAGCTGCCCTGGCAAGGGGATTGCCCTGCTGCTGCTCTCCGACTGTGGTTGATGTCTCCTGCGATGCAGCTGCTGCGCAGAACGATCCACCGTGGTGTGTGGGAAAGACGGGAACAGTGCGGGGAAAGGCAAGGAGTGCTGCAAGGGATTCCCGTGCAGCCAGCGAAAGCCGGATCGTCTCGTGGGGTCCTAGGAGATCTGGCCTTGCAATGGCTCCATTCATGAGCGCTCCGCCAGAGAAGATGCAGACTGGTGTGGAGTCTGCTGCCATGAGGCAGTAGCTCACATGTTCAGGAGTGTGTCCAGGAGTGGCGCATGCTGCAATCTGGATGGAACCGAGCGTGCAGGGTAGGAGTGTCATTACGCCTGGAGTAGGGAGAATGGAGCTGGCTGGTGGGTGCGGCTGGTGGAAGGTGGCAGTGGTTCCTGCAGCGACAAGCTCCGGTCCACCAGAGAGAAAGTCGTTGTGGATGTGCGTGTCGAGTGCAGCAATGATGGACCAGCCATGCTCTCTTGCCAGTGGTGCAAGGATGTCCGGGTCCCGTGGCGCATCGATTGTGACAGCTTCACGCGTTTCTGTCGAGGCAGCGACATACCACGCGTTCCCAAGTGTTGGAACCATGACCTGGATGACCTCGAGCGTGCCAAACACATGCCTTGAGGTGGGAGATGTGGCATCAAGGATTGTGGAGACGGCCGTCACAGGACAGAACCTGGTGAACCTTCGTGCGACTGGACAGGATACCCTGCCTCTTCCCAGGCGAGCATGCCGCCACGCACATTGACAGCCGTGTAGCCGAGTCTCAGCAGCAGCTCTGCTGCCACGCGGCTCCTGCTTCCACTGCGGCAGATTGCGAGATACCGCGTACCAGCAGAGAGTTCCGTGTGCATGGTGTGAAGGCGCTGGAGCGGAAAGTGGAGAGCGTCCGGGGCATGCCCTGCATCCCATTCGTGCTGCTCGCGGACATCGATGAGGATGGAGCCACGTTCAAGTTCCTGGGCAATGTCCGTTATCTCGATGGCAGGTATCTGTGGGCCAAGGTTGTGCATGGTGTTCCCTCGTCGCTGCAGTGGGGCTTTCTTCCTGAGCGTAGCAGATGCGCAGTGCTCGCATCGATGGCCCTTCATGCATGGGAGAAGAGGGAGCACTCGATGCGGCCGACGCTGAGCCGCGTTACGGGGAAGCCCGTACAATAGAGGAAGTTCCGAAGCAAAAGGAGATCCTGTGGCCCGTACGACAGTCATTCCTGCCAGGAGCAGTGGCAGAACCCCATCATCGAGAGTCCTGAAGTCTGGCGTGACACTCATCACAGCTCCGATGGACAGTCCCAATGTTGGCGTGTTCCTCATTGTCCGTGCTGGTGCACGTGACGAGACACGGGAGACAAGCGGTCTTGCCCACTTCCTTGAGCACATGTTTTTCAAGGGCACAACCAACCGTCCGACATCGCTCCAGATCACGCGCGAGATCGACCGTCTTGGTGCGACAACGAACGCGTACACAGATGTCGAGGAGGTTGCCTACTACACGACAGGTCCAGCAGCCGCAGTGTCAAGCCTTTCCACCATCATCACGGACATGCTGTGCCATCCTCTCTTTGATGGCAGCGAGATGGAGAAGGAACGGAATGTCGTGCTCCAGGAGCTGGCAGCCAGGCTTGCGGATCCCGATGGCTGGCTCTGGGACAGGCTTGGAACAGTGACCTTCGGCGACAACCAGCCAATGTCCTGGAGTGCTGCAGGATTCCCAGAGGTGATCGGCACTGTTACGCGTGATCAGCTGGTTGCGTACCATGCCTCCTTCTACGCTCCGCAGGCGATGGCCCTTGTCATTGCGGGTGGAGGGGAGATTGACGAGGACGAGGCGGATGCACTGTTCGCGGACATTCCCAGCGCCTCGCAGAGTTCCCGTACTGCATCGAGGTGGGGCCGAGGCGAACGGTTTGTCTGTGACATCAGGCCTGTTGCGCATGCGGATGAGGAGCAGAACAGCCTCCTTCTCGCATTCCCCGGTTTTCCTGCGCTTGATGAGGACAGGACAGCACTGTCCGTGTTCGCACACATCTATGGTGGCGGCATGTCATCCAGGCTTTTCCAGAAGGTTCGTGAGGAGCGTGGCCTCTGCTACAGCATCTTCGCGCATCATGAGGGATTTGATGATGCGGGAGCCTTCGTCGTGTCCACTGGCACACGGCCCAAAGATGCGAAGGAGACACTGGCCCTTGCCCTCGACGAGTTTCACTCCCTTGTTGCCACGCCCGTTCCTGCGGATGAGCTTGAGGCTGCGAAGTCCGCAATGACAGGAAGGCTCCTTCGTGCAACAGAGACTGCCATGAGCAGGGCACGGTACTACGGATCCCGCTGGCGTGCTGGCCTTCCCCTCGATGCTCCTGAGGACCGAGCAGATGCCATTGGCAGGGTGACAGCTGACGAGATTCAGCATGTTGCAGCACGGCTTGAGACAGGTCTTGGACTTGCAAGGTTCGCTTTCGTGGGTCCAAGGGACATCAGTTCCGACATCTGCAGCGTGCTCGACAGCGAAGCTTGAGAGTCAGAGACACCCATGCAACATTCCTTGGTGGGACCTAGGGAATGCTGGGACTCTCCTCAGGGATTTCGGGAAGTGAGGGTGCAGGGTGCTTTTTGAGGAAAGTGGAAGCGCGTGACTCGAGCGAGCCGAGCTGGGGAAGATAGCTTGCTGCAGCAATGATCACTGTCACTGCGCAGCCAACTGCGAGCGCGAGCTCCACGCGGAAGAAGAGGCCGAAGTGGGGAGTGAGAAGCACCATGATGAGGAAGGCGACTGTTCCCCCAAACCATGCGAGCGCAGCATAGCCGTAGTGTCCAAGGGAGAGGAGGGACTGCGTGAGGGTGAGACCCACCATGATGAAGGCGCTTGCAAGCGCAAGGAGTCCCATGTCCGTGTGCGAGAGCACACCGTACGCATGACCGAAGAAGAGGGTAACGACCCATGGTCCCAAAACAAGGAAACCAAGTGTGCCGATGATGCCAATGCCGATGACGACAAGGAAGAGTCGCATGAATGCCTTCCTGTACGCGTTGAAGTCACCTTTGCCCAGCAGGGATGAAAGCTGGGGGAGCAGGGCTGCCTGGATGGCCTGGAAGAGGAAGAGCGGAATCCTTGCCACAACAAGGCCATTGAGAAAGACGCCTGCTGCGCTGTGCTGCGTTGGTGACGAGAGGAGACGGATCGCCACTGCTCCTGCATAGGTGAGGAACTGGTTGCAGAAGGAGGCGAGAAGCAGGAAGCCGAGGGCGTTGCTGATCTCATTCCACGGGGAATGCGGACCTGCCTCCGCAAGGTTCTTCGCGCCGATGGGCGCGAGGACTGTGGCAAGAAGGGCTGCAGCAGCAAGGATGATGCCAAGCACACCAGTCGTTGCCACTCCAAGAATGATGACGATAGCGACAGGCGCAATGCGGAAAAATCCCTCGAGACTGACGAGCATCGAGTACCTGTTGAAAAGGCCATTGCCTGCAAGCACGCCCCGCATGGTGTACTCCGCAAGATATGCGAGGAGGGCGAGTCCAAGTGCGATGACAAGGCTGATGTGGCCACTGAACAGCTCATTGGCTATGGGAAACGCGAAGAGTGCGAGCGCAATGATGAGGACAGCGAAGAGTGCGAATCCAATGAGTGCAGCCCGGATGATGAGGGGACGTACGCCAATGTGCATGGCCCGCCGTGCAGCAGTCGCCCGGCCAATTTCCTGTTCCAGGGGATAGAAGAAGCCTGGAGCGAGAATCCAGAGCATTGCCCAGAACGTTGCAAGCGGCGAGTACTCCTCGGGTGTGAGGTGGTGGGAGGCGATGGAAAGGAAGCCATATGCAGCAAGTCCCGAGATGAGAAAGCCGAGACCGGCAATGATCGTACCGCTGGGAAAGGGATTGATCGAGCGGGATTTTGTGAGCAGTTTCGACATGGTCGCTATGAGGGACAGGTGAGGTGCACAGGCACGGACACAGTCCGCTTTGCTGGTGCAGTGATGGCGAGCGCGATAGATCCTGTGAGGGAAGTCTTCGTGGTGACTGTCCAGGAGTGGAGAACCTTGAAGGACCGGTCCTGCGGAGCGATGTGGAGATGGAGATCAGGTGAGCTGGTGCTCTCCTGCGGTGTCGTGTTGAGGGTGTCAATCCAGTGATAGGTGAGCGAGCCTGTGCCTCTCGTGGTGCCAGTGCCAGTGGCAGTGAAGGTGGCACTGCAGTGTCCAGCTCCTGGCTGGACAGTCACATGGACTGGGGAAGCAAGCGCAAGCTTGCCGGAGTTGAGGGCAGGACGGAGGACCAAGGGCCAGAGTGCACCAAAAAGCGCAATGAGAGCAATGGCAATGGCCAACCCTGCTAGCGCTGTGCGGACAGGATGTCCATGCTTTGAGGCTGGAGCCTGTGGTTCAGGGGGAGGTGTGTCATTCATGGGTGTCAGAGCAGAAGGTACTGCTGGCCTGTGGTCTTGCTCAAGGTATTCATCGATGTCTTCGAGTATCGTACCTCGTATGTCCTGGGCTGCTGCGGATTGCTGTAGGGCAAGAAGGTTGTGCAGGTCAGCAGTGAGTGTGCGGATGAGTGCAGCAGGGAGAGCGCTGTGGGATGCGACGTCTTCGAGGACGTGGCATGCGCTCTCGCAGTCGCCCTGAACGGTGTGGGGCTGCAGGGGAACAGTCTGGTGTGCGCTCTCGGGGAGCTGGAGGGAAAGGCTCCGAAGTGCTGCGTAGAAGGGCGTGTCAAGCAGTGCTGCAGAGCCATCGTGCCCAATGCCCACTGTCGCCTGGGACAGCGCACCATGCACGATGCTGTGGTCATGGAGCACTTCAAGTCCAGAGAGGAGCTCTGTGGTGAATTTCCTGAACCCCACAGTATCGAGCGGATGGCGTGCACTGCGGGATATGGGAAGAGTCGGAGTCGGTGCAAAGGCGAGATAGTACGTCCCTTCAAGGCATACGACATCGTACAGGCGGGGAAGTGCGTGGTTTCGGATCTCCGCATATGCGTGTCCATGTTCTGCGAGTGCGGAAAGGAATCCCTGGGTTTCCACATAGCGTGGTGGAATGCGTTCGAGCACAACTTTCGTGCCCGTTGCCTGGTGGACTCCAGACCATGTGGGACCGAAGCTTCCGGAATCACGCTGCGTACCGCGCACATATGCATCATGTGATGGCACGTGCCCATGAGCAGCTGCGGAGTCGTGCATCAGTCGTATGGCTACGGGTAGATGCCACGCACTGCAGTAGCATCAGCAACACGCTTCACAGCGACAAGATATGCGCCGAGCCTCCATGAGCAGTGGTGCTCCTCGGACTGGAGAACCATCTGCGTGAATGCCCGCTCCATGATCTTCTCAAGGCGCTTGTTGATCTCGCCTTCCTCCCAGAAGAGTGACTGGAGGTCCTGAACCCACTCGAAATACGACACTGTCACGCCGCCTGCGTTCGCAAGAATGTCAGGGACGACTGTGACACCTTTCGATTCGAGGATGGCGTCAGCTTCCGGTGTTGTGGGCCCGTTCGCTCCCTCAATGACGAGACGTGCACGGATCCGTCCTGCATTCGCGCCAGTGATCTGGTTCTCGAGAGCGGCGGGAACAAGGATGTCCACATCCGCCTCGAGAAGCTCCTCGTTTGACAGCGCTGTGGCCTTTGGGAACCCAGTGATGGTGCGGTGCTCACGCTGGAATGCCATGACCTCATCCATGTCGAGGCCTTCCGGATTGAATATTGCTCCGTACACGTCGGACAGGCCGCAGATGGTAAATCCCGCCTCATGCATGAGCTGTGCAGACACACTTCCCACATTGCCGAACCCCTGCACAGCGACACGCGTTGATTTCGGATCCATTCCAAGCTTCCTGCATGCTGCAAGGGCAACGATCGTAACGCCACGTCCTGTTGCGCTTGGACGGCCCTCGCTGCCACCGATGTCGAGCGGCTTTCCCGTGACGACAGCAGGGATGGAGTATCCCTTCTCCATGGACACCGTGTCCATGATCCAGGCCATCACTTCACCATTGGTGTTCACATCTGGTGCAGGAATGTCCGATTCTGGCCCGATGAGAATGGAGATCTCGCTCGCGAATCTGCGGGTGAGGCGCTCAAGCTCATGGTGGCTGAGATTTGCGGGATCGACAATGACTCCGCCTTTCGCTCCACCGAATGGGATGTTCACAAGAGCGCACTTCCATGTCATCCACATGGATAGCGCTTTCACCTCGTCAAGGCTGACATTCGGATGGAACCGGATGCCGCCTTTGGCAGGACCCCTGGTGACATTGTGCTGCACCCTATAGCCTTCAAACACGCGCAGGCTTCCATCATCCATCTTCACTGGGAAGCGGACTGTGAATTCCCTTTTGACTTCCCGGAGCACTGCGGCCAATCCTGGCTCGAGATTGAGCAGGTGCGCTGCATTGTCGAACTGGAGCTGAGCATTGTGCCACGGATTGTCTGGCACCTCATGGACTGTGGGGACTGGAATGGGAGACGTCTTTGCCATGGGTTGTTCTCTCTACATATGGGGTGGTGTTGAAGTGGGAATCACTCTGATGTGATCATACACGGGCACCAGGGACCCCGGAGGCAAGGCATGCGAGCGTCACGTTCGCGTAGTATGCAGATGATGGTAGCGAGCATTCCGTTGGTGACTGTTGGCCCGATCGAGGCTGTCGTGTTCTTTGCTGAGCTCATGGTTGGGACAGCCCTCTTTGCTGTAGTTTTCGATCTGATGGGAAGCGCGATACGGGGATACGTGGGAACGACCTTCGCCATTGCTGCTGCGATTGGAGGAATTGGCCTCCTTCTCGCTCCCACATTCTCCACTCTTCTTCCCGTGATACCTGGTGCACCAGGAGGAAGTGCGTTTGGCAAGGAGATTGCCACGACGATGCACTGGTACGTCTGGGCATTTGTCGCAGTGGTGTTTGGGGCAGTGGCAGCGATTGAGCTCCAGGACAGGGCACGACGTGTGCTGGGCATCGGTGTTGGCGCTGTGCTTGTCCTCTTCCTTGCGCACCTTGTGGGTACGGTTTCAGCTGCCTTCCAGGTGGGATGGCATGGGTGGTTCACCATGGGAAGCGGCACGGTGATTCTTGGCGCAGTTCTTGGAGGCATGCTCATGGGTCACTGGTATCTTGTGGCGCCAGGAATGTCGTTCCGTCCACTGCGACAGACAGTCATTGTCATTTTCATCGCAATTGCCGGAGCTGTGGCTACGATGGTTGCTGCCTTTGCGACCTCTCCGCCGAAAATGGGGCACGCAGTCCTCGCCTACGATGGTGGGTGGCTGTTCTGGCTCCTTACAGTGGGCAGTCTTGTTGGGTTCACGACTGTGGTGAATTCCCTTACGTGGCATTTCACGAAGATGCGGGCGAACCAGCCAGCGACAGCAATGCTGTATGGACTCATCGTCGCAGTGTGCATCGGCGTCATCTCAGCCCATGTGCTCATGTTCCAGACCGGAGTCCCTGTCTAGGATTCCTCGCCATCGAGAACGCGGATGTCGGGCAGGTTCCGGTAGATGCCGTCGTAGTCGAGACCGTAGCCGATGACAAACCGGTCAGGAATGTCGAATCCAATGTAGTCCACTGTCACGGACTTCTCCCTGCGTGACTCCTTGTTGAGCAGGGATGCGAGCCGAACGGAGCGTGGAGCGTGGCGGCGAATGTGCTCGTGAAGGAAGGCGATGGTTGTCCCCGTGTCGACTATGTCCTCGACCATGAGGACATCCCGTCCCCGGAGAGGCATGCTCACATCCTTCACGAGTTCCACAGAGCCCGTTGACTGCGTTCCCTCGTATGAGCGGACTGCTATGAATTCGAGCTCGACAGGAATGGTGAGCGACCGTGCAAGGTCCGCTAGAAAGAGGATCGAACCTTTGAGGACTGACAGCAGGATGAGGGGAGCGTCTGTGGATGCGTATGCGGCATCGATTTCCTGCGCCATTGCGCTGATGCGCGAGGAGATGGCACTGCGGTCGATGAGGACGGTTCCGATGGGGGCGGACTGGGGGAAAATTGGTGTGTTCATTGACATCTACATTACCGTGTGGGACACATGAAGGAGGTTTGCTGTGCAGTGGCGCGTGGTACGTGAGAGATGATTCGCAGCATGAAGGGGTGAAGCGTTCATGGCATCCAATCTCAGGGACTACTATGAGGTGCTCGGTGTTGACCGTTCCGCAACACAGGACGAGATCAAGCGTGCCTTTCGTGCGAAGGCACGCGTCCTCCATCCAGACACCCATCCCGATGATCCGGCAAGCGGGGACAAGTTCCGCCAGGTGAACGAGGCGTACGAGGTGCTCGGGGATCCGGAAAAGCGGAAGAAATATGATGCGCTCGGCGCAGCGTGGAACATGCCGGAGAGAGATGGCCATACCCAGGGCCCACACGGATTTGGCGGGTTTCGCCCCATGTCTCCCTCTGAGCTTGATGACCTCTTCGGCAGGGACCGCCAGTTTTCGGACTTCTTCTACTCGATGTTTGGCGGAATGGGGTCATCGACCTCCCGCCACTCCGCACCTCGGAAGGGTCTCGACATTGAGGGACGAATTGACATTACCGTGGAGGAGGCATGCCAGGGAACCTCTCGCCGCGTTTCCCTCGAGGATGGGGTGAGGGAACGAACAATAGAGGTCCATGTTCCTGCAGGAATGCGCAATGGTGGAAAGATCCGGCTTGCTGGGCAGGGAAGTCCAGGACGAAATGGCGGAACTGCAGGCAATCTTGTCCTCACTGTTTCCGTCAGACCCAGCACGGCATTCGGCCTTGAGGGAGACTCCATCACCACTGTCGCAGCAGTGCCCCTCCGCCACATGCTTCTTGGAGGTGAGGTGCTTGTTCCCACACCGCAGGGAAAGATGGTGACTCTGCGCATTCCAGAAGGTACGCAGAACGGTGCACGGCTCAGACTCAGGGGAATGGGTTGGCCAAAATCCCGCCGGCACGAGGCAGGTGATCTCATCGTGGAGACGAAGGCAGTGCTGCCATCTCACCTCAGTGCTGAGGCGCGGTCAGTGCTTGGCCAGTATCTATGAGGTGATGCCGAGCTCTTCCCTGATGTGGATCGACTCCTGGGCGAAGATGCGCCGCATGATGGCGACTGAGGAAGCGTATGTCGAATCCATTCCGTAGTAGGACAGTCCCCGAGCACCAAGTGTGCGGGCCTGTGTGAAGGGCGTGTCCGATGCGTAGTGAATGATGCCAAAGTCCACAGGGAGCTTCGAGAAGTTCACTGGCTGGCCGATGGGGTAGCGGTCCGCCTCGATCATTTCATAGAGTGCGCTGCAGTACGGACCAGCCTCCATTTCCACTGCGGTGTAGGACTCCCTGTGGTAGAAGTCGAGATACCCCCTGTTCTGGAGGAAAGTGCCGTAGACAGTGACAGCGCGCTGGTTGTCAAGGCAGCTTCCGAAACGGAGATATGGTGCTATGTCAGCGTATTCGAACACGTTGTCGAGCCAGTACGTTGACTGGGAGTGCTCATCATGCACAACATTGCTCAGCATGATGTCGCCCACATTCGCGTTGAGTGTCGCAGCCTTGCCAAGAATGTAGATGCCACGGAGGTCCGGGGTTGTCTCAGCGATTTCCCGGAGAATGTTGTAGGCAGCAAAGCCGAGGGGATAGTCGATGTTGACAATGATGGCACGGCTGTCCTTGAGAACTGCGGGTTCCACATCGGATAGCCGCATGTCGAACCACTGTGGATTGAGCCTGTCAAGCGGGATGATCTGGGCACTGACATCGAGCGCAGTCCTGCTCGTCACACTGATGACACCCCGTTCTCTCTCGAGACGGTGGAGGCTTGTCGTATGGGGATCGCCTGTGGAGTCAAGCTCTCGGAAATAGAGACTCGCCATGTAGTAGAGGAGATTCTCCCAGGTGCCCTCTGCAGTTCCCTGCTCAAACTTCTCGAGTTCTTCGACGAGATAGTCTGGACCGTTATTCCGGACATGGTCAACGATCTCTGTCGCATTGAGCTGCGCAATGCCCGTGACAAGGTTCGCAATGCTGTGGGTGTTGCTGCTCACAAAGTAGAGGGGCCTGTCCTGAAGGTTCTCTGAGCGCATGAGGCCTGTCACCTGCTGCCACCACCTGCGTGTGACTCGCGCGTACCCCACCTGCGTGCCTCCCAGCATCTGGATGCGTAGCGAGATCTCATGGTGCAGGATGTCATGGATGTGCTCCTGGAACGACGCTCCCCACACCTCATGGAGCTGAAGCCAGTCGTCATGGGAGCCTCCGCAGAGCTCAGCCAGTTGTTCGGGGTCAGGGGAAGATCCCTCAAGCGCTCCGCTGTGGTCAGTGAGCAGCGCATGGAGCTTGTTCCATTCGATCTGGAAGGCGACAAGCGAGGGGAGAAGATCGTCGACATCCGATGCGCTTGCGACAAGGACTGCGAGCGTTCCGTGCTCGTCGTCATACCACCGTCTCCTGCGGCCAGGCGCGTTGCGCTCTTTCCATTTCGCAATGGAGGGATAGCCGTTCTTGACGAAGACATCGATGAGCTGGCCCATGATGACTCGCTTCGTGCCGAGGATTGCCTTCGGCAGTCGCCGGATCGCATAGAGGAAAGCGCCAAGATCCGGCTCTGGTGCGCTAGCAAGCGAGTGGAGGCTTGAGGCCATGGCCTTGTGGGAAGCCTCGAGCACTTTCAGCTTCATTTCACCACGACTCTGGAGAAGGGTCATGTACGTGCGTCTGTACAGCTCGACAGACTCCGCCTCGATGATGTGCTCAGATGCCGATCTGCTCAGTCCGCCACTCTCGGAGCCTGCAAGTGTCATGCAGGAGCTCCGTGATGCTGCATGAGCTCCGAAAGCGTGGGTGCTGGTGCGGAAGACGGATACGAGGTGACACGCGTGAACGCCTCATGGGCTGCATGCTCCGCTAGTGGTCCATCCAGGAGGGCGACCATGGGCCAGTCCGGCTGGATCTGGCTCCTGTGTGCAAGAAGGGCATCATGCTTCCGCCGTATCACAGGTTGGATGTCAATCATGTCCGTCACTTCATCATCGTCCGCCATGAGGAGGAGGGCTGCATCATCACGCCAGAACGGCATGTCGATCCCAAGCTCAGCAGCTGCACGGGACATGCGCGTGATGGCGGAGGGAAAGGAGATGCCGTGGGACGGCGCGAGCCTGGGCGAGCTCCAGGTGCGGGGCCCGTGGGTCACGGCGAGCTACTACGAGCTCCCGGAGGCCTCGGGGCAGTT
>JAJZLL010000047.1:87554-88917 GCA_021803465.1 bacterium | reverse complement strand
TGCACGGGACATGCGCGTGATGGCGGACTTGGGCATGGCCGTGTACAGGAGATGGCCAACACTCCACGCATGGCCCGCATCGGGGTACATGAGGGGATGCCGTGCTGCCTCGACTGCGAGGACAGTGACACGGTGGGACTGGATGTGGTCTGGATGTCCATAGGCTCCATAGCTGTTGTTGCAGACGACAATGTGTGGACGCACAGCGCGCAGGATGGCAACGAGCTTCTCCACTGCCTCATCTAGCTTCACTGACCAGAAGGCACCTTCTCGGTGGTTGTCCTCATGGCCAGCCATGTTGGAGTCTCCGTAGTTGAGCCAGTGGATTGAACTCACACCCAGAATGGTGCAGGCGCTGATGAGCTCCTCCTGGCGGATGGCAGCAAGCCTGGGCCGTGTGGCTTCCTCATCCATTGCCGGATCGAAGATCGTTGCTTTAGAGCCATCCGTGCAGCACACCACGGTTGTGGCAATGCCAGCATCATGGCAACGTGCCATGGTTCCACCCATGGTGATCGTCTCATCGTCTGCATGGGCCTGCACAGTGAGGACCCGGAAACTCGCACCGGTGAGGAGGCTACCGTCGAGAGTGATGTGATCGCGAAGGGACGTGTCAGTCATGTTTTGGAACATTGTACCGTGCACGCTCGCAGGCGTGCTGGCTGCGATGCCAGCACGCCTGGTCCGTCAAGAAGGGCAAGCGATCAGGCTGCTGCTGTCTGGCCTGTTGCTGCTCCAGGGGAAGGAGATGCCCCCTGACCCTGCGCAGCACGATGGTGGCCATCTGGACGGAGGAAGGCACGGAGCTGAGCGAGCAGCTTCTGCCCAGGTTCCTGCATGACGGTGGTGAGGTGGGTGGAGAACGCAGCAAGCCGTGTCTGCTCCTGCTGGCTCGTGATCTTTCCCTTCGAAACGAGCGTGCCAAGACGCTTCGTGTAGAGGGAAACGAGCTGCGAGCGCACCGTGGCAGCCTGTGTTCCTGCGATGGTGTCAAGCGACTCTCCCTTCTTGAGATCGCCTATGACAGCAAGGGGAGTGGAGTGGATGTCGTGCGAGAAGGAGAGCAGCAGCTGGAAAGCGATGCGGCGCCGCGCATTCTTCTTTCCGCTGTGGTGTGGTGCTGGCTGGGAGATGGACGCAGAAGGAGCTGCTGTTCCAGTGAGCTGCATTGCTGCAACAGCACCTGTCCCAGTTGCGATGAGGCCTGCCGAGATGACAGCACCAAGCACGTGGTGCTTGAGGAAAAGCAATCCCGAGTGGGCGATATGGCGAAGGATAGTCATGGAGTTCTCCTTGATGTGACGCTGCGCGTGTCCTAACGGATGGTTCCAGTATGGCGCAACCCACGCTTCGTTTCCTGAAC
>JAJZLL010000047.1:0-87544 GCA_021803465.1 bacterium | reverse complement strand
ATGAGAGCCATCCACCTCGCGATCCTCTTGCCGAGTACGGTAGAGTACGAGCAGAGATGCAACTGGCGACCGCATGGTCCGCAAAGGGAGATAGCCATCGTGAAAGTGATCGTCTGCGTGAAGCAAATCCCGGACCCGAGTGTTCCTGGGGAGCTTGTTGGACCCGCACATACGCTCCAGCGTGAAGGCGTGACGCTCGTGCTTGATCCTGGTGACGAGTTTGGTGTTGAGGCTGGACTCGCTCTTGCCGAGTCTCAGGGAGGGGAGGTTGTCCTCGTTTCCATGGGTCCAGAGCGTGGAGCGGATGCCCTCCGGAAGGGACTTGCCATGGGGGCTGCAAAAGGGATCCTTGTGAGTGATCCGGGACTCGCTGGCGCTGATGCGCTCACCACTGCGACTGTGCTCGCTGCAGCGATCCGCAGGGAAGGCTTTGACTGCGTCATCACTGCCACAGAGTCGACGGACGGCTACTCCGGAGTGATTCCCCAGATGCTTGCAGCACTTCTCGAGGTGCCTGCTGTGACATTCGCGAAATCCATTTCCCTGCAGGATTCGACAATGAGGGTGAAGCGCCAGACAGAATCGGGAACGGAGGATGCTGTGGTGAACCTGCCGTGCATCGTGAGTGTGACTGCTGGTGTCAACGAACCGCGCTACCCCACGCTCAAGGGCATACTTGGCGCAAAGTCGAAGCCGATTGAGACGTGCACAGCAGAGAGTCTTGGAGTTGCCCTCACGGGCAGCACACAGCAGGTTGCCGACGTCACACCGATCGCAGCACGGGGAGCAGGTGAAATCATCACAGATGATGGTTCCGCTGCAGCAAAGATCGTTGAATTTCTCACTACAGTGAAGGTGCTTTAGCATGGCTCTCAATACCATTCTTGTTGTTGCTGAAGTCCATGAAAGTGGACTACATCCTGTCACGCTTGAGCTGCTAGCGAAGGCACGAGCCATGGGCACATCAGTCCATGCTGTCCTTGCTGCTGCCTCCGATGGAGACACTCTCGCATCGGAGCTTGGAGCTCATGGAGCATCCCGCGTGTACCTTGCGGAGAATGCAGAACTTGGCGAGTGTGTGGGGGGATTCGCGACAGCGTTCGCTGTTCGCGATGCCGTCGCACAGTGCTCCCCTGACCTCGTGCTCTTCGGCCAGACGTATCACGGCAGGGATGCTGCTGGGTGTGCTTCCGTACTTCTCCAGCGCACTGTGGTTTCCAACATTGTCGATCTCGAGTCGGAACCAGAGCTTCGTGCAGTCTCGACTGTGTTCGGCGGAACCCAGCGTGTGGCAACAGCAGTGACAGGTCCAGCACCAGCCCTTGTTGTTGTCAGGGCAAAGTCGTTCGAAAGCGCAGAGCCGGGATCGGGCAGTGCAGAGGTTGTCCGCCTGAGTCTTGACCTTCCTCGCTGGGTGAAAGCGGGAAGGGTAGCAGGACGGGCTGATGAATCTGCTTCGGGACCAAAGCTTGAGGATGCGCCCGTTGTTGTTAGTGGTGGCCGTGGACTGCAGGATCCGAAGAACTTCGCACTGCTTCAGGAGCTGGCTGCAATGCTCCATGGAGCTGTGGGAGCGAGCCGTGCAGTGGTCGATGCGGGCTGGGTGCCATACGCCTACCAGGTGGGCCAGACAGGAAAGACGGTGAAGCCGACCGTGTACATTGCATGCGGCATCAGCGGTGCCATGCAGCACACAGTCGGCATGAAGGGATCCAAATACATCATTGCCATCAACAAGGATGAGGGAGCGCCAATCTTCAAGCTTGCTGACCTTGGTGTGGTGGGTGATGCGCTCGACATCCTGCCGAAGCTCATTGCGGAAGTGCGGTCCAGGGCGAACTGATTGATCTGCCGTCATACCCGTGTGTCAGGTATGGCGGCATGTCTGATCTTTCCCTTTGGGATAAACATCTTGTAACCTGATTGTTACAAGGGAGTTTACCTTTACCCCCGAATGCACAATACTAAAGCAGGAGTGTGTCGATCCTCTGGCATGCCACGCCACCAGAAACGCATACTACTGCCACGATTTCCCCGCTATGCAGGACACCATCTCTATGAATCCTTCGGGCCAGACCTCTCCTGAGGAATGGGGCGAACAGATGGATGACAAGGTCATCGTCGATCTCCTCGGTCAGGTGGGGAGCCTCTTCACCTCGAGTCTGGAGCTGAAGGAGACGATCAACTTCATGCTTCGTGCTGCAGCGAACCTTGTCATGTTCGACACAGCATCGGTATTCCTCCTTGATGAGGATGGCAGGCATCTCAGCGCCTTTGCCACATATCCCTTCTCCGAAAATGTCGCCTCCGTTGCGAAATTCGCTCTTGGCGAGGGCATCATTGGCTGGGCTGCGGAGCAGCGGAAGGTTGTCTCTGTCGCAGACGCGACTAAGGACCGCCGGTTCAAGTCGCTTGACATGGGATACGCCCCGAAATCCACGCTCGTCATGCCACTGGAGTCACCGCGCCAGCTGCT
Source organism: bacterium (assembly GCA_021803465.1). Lineage (GTDB taxonomy): Bacteria > Chloroflexota > Dormibacteria > Aeolococcales > Aeolococcaceae > JAJZLL01. Next base: position 85,068 of record JAJZLL010000047.1, on the reverse strand, counting down.
TGGAGCACTCACAATCTCACGCCGTGAAATCCAGCCCTTCAGCTCGCTCGAACAGGCGCTCATGCAGGTCATTGTGAGCCAGGCTGCCATCAGTGTGGACAATGCGCGGCTGTATTCGAACCAGAAGCGGCAGCTTGCGGAAATTGCCCAGCAGAAGCGCGAGCTTGAGGTCGCAAATGCCCAGATCAACGAGATTTCCCGCCTGAAGAGCGAGTTCCTCGCGAACATGAGCCACGAGCTCCGGACACCGCTCAATGCCATCCTCGGCTTCAGCGAGATCCTTAAGGACAATCTTGTAGCTCTTTCACCAGAAAAGCAGCAGGAGTGCCTTGAGAACATCCACGCATCAGGCAAGCATCTCCTTGAGCTCGTCAATGATGTTCTCGATCTCAGCAAGATCGAGGCGGGAAGGATGGAGCTCTCGTATGACCGGTTCGATGTGCTGTCAGCTCTCCGTGAAGTGCACAATGTCATCCGCTCCCTCAGTGAGCGGCGGGACATCCAGCTCACGATGGAAGTCGTTCCCGAGACCCTGGAGATCCGGGCGGACAAGAGCAAGTTCAAGCAGGTGCTGTACAACCTTCTGAGCAACGCCATCAAATTCACTCCCCAAGGTGGACGCGTGTGGGTGGATGCCCATGTCAGTGACGAGGATCTCACTGTGACAGTGGGGGACACGGGCATTGGCATTCCCAGGGAGCACCAGAACAAGATCTTTGATGAGTTCTACCAGCTCGAGCAGACGACACGCCGTGTCGAGGGCACTGGCCTGGGGCTCTCCCTCACCCAGCGGCTTGTGCAGCTGCATGGTGGACGCATTTCCGTGGAAAGCGAGCCAGGCCACGGTTCACGATTCACGTTCACACTCCCTCTTACAGGCATCGATGTGCCAGCTGTCCATGACGGAAAGCGCATCCTCATCATCGAGGACAACAAGAGCAACAGGGAGCTTGCCCAGATGGTGCTTGGTGCGCATGGCTACGTCGTCGACATCGCCATCGATGGCAATGAGGGCCTGTACAAGGCACGCCATGATGCGTATGATCTCGTCCTCATGGACATCCGCCTTCCAGGCATGGATGGACTCACGCTGACACGACTTCTCAAATCTGATCCAAAGACTGCTACACTGCCAATCGTGGCGTTATCGGCAAATGCAATGAAAGGTGACGAGCAGGATGCGCTCTCCGCAGGGTGCATCGGGTACATCACTAAACCAATCGAAGTGGCAACATTCGTCGAGCAGGTCTCGGAGTTTGTGCGGCAAAGGGATGCGAAACTATGACTGAAGGCGGGAAGAAGATCCTCATCGTTGAAGATGATCCGATGTCACGTGAGGTCGTGAGGCTGGCATGCAGTGCCCAGAACCACACGCTCATTGAGGCAACGACTGGACCGGATGGACTCACCATGGCCCGTGAACAGAATCCGGATCTCATCATTCTCGATGTCAACCTGCCTGGCATGAGTGGGCTTGATGTCTGCAGAAAGCTCCGTTCCGAGGGAGCGAGAGTTCCCATCATCATGCTCACAGCCAAGGCTGAGACGATTGACATTGTCGTTGGCATTGAGCTTGGTGCTGACGACTACGTCACAAAGCCCTTCGAGGTGAGGGAGCTCATTGCGCGCGTCGGTGCGCAGCTCCGTCGGTCCGAGCTTCTCGACAATGACCAGCCAAAGGACAAGTTCGAGTTTCCAGGATTGACCATCGACCTTGGTCGCCGCCAGGTGTACCGCGATGGTGAGGAGATTCCCCTCACACTGACTGAGTTCAACCTTCTTGCACTCCTCGCATCCCGCCCAGGACAGGTCATGAGCAGGGCTGAGCTCCTCCGCAAGGTGTGGGGCTATGAGGTCGAGATTGAGACCCGGACTGTCGATGCCCATGTGTACCGGCTCCGCCGCAAGATTGAACCTGATGCGGAGAAGCCAACGTATGTCCATTCCGTTCCTGGCATCGGATATCGCTTCACTGTGCCTTCAGCAGTCGAGTAGCTGCCAGCACGTGGAAGGGACCAGTCAGGGGAGCAGATGATCCGTGGAGCATACGCCAGAGGAAGTGGACCAGCCGGAAACGGGCGATCAGGCACCTGAGCGCTCCCGTCACCGCTCTGCAGCACTCGTAAGGGATCAGCAGTACCGTGCATGGGGATGGCTTCGTGCTGCGGCACTGCTCGTGGCAGTCTACGTTGGATATCTTCTTGCTGTCATTGTGGGAGGATGGCTCAGGTCATTCGAGCAGGTCGTTCTTCTCACGATTTTCGCCATCATCATCACGCTCATGGCGGAACCTCCAGTCAGGATCCTGGATCAGCGTTTTGGCTGGCCACGGGCGATTGCAGCAATCGTTGTACTGCTCGCTCTCACTGCAGCAATTGTCCTGCTCATGTATCTCACATACATCCCTGTCCGAGCTGAGATCACGAGCTTCGCAAGCCAGATACCGTCCATCTCGCATTCTGTCCAGACAGAATTCAGCGCACTTCAGCACCAGCTTGACCGCCATGGAATCCACCTGTCACTCACCCAGTACGTTCCTGATGTGGCGAAGTTTCTTGAGAATGTTGTTCCGTCCGTCGTGAGCGGCACGCTTGGAGCAGTGGTCGACATCATCCTGGTGCTCGTTGTGTCATTCTGGTTCCTCAAGGATGGAGAGCATCTCCGCTCCGGCCTCACCGCCCTTTTTCCCCAGAGGCTCAGGACAGAGGTGGATTTCCTCTTCGATGCGTTTGCTGTCGTCATAGGTGGCTATGTCCGTGCCCAGCTCGCGACAGCACTTATCATTGCGCTCCTCGCAGCAGGTGGATGCGCACTCATTGGTGTTCCGTATCCCCTCATTGTGGGCGTGGCAGTTGGCGTGTTTGAACTCATTCCCCTTGTGGGACCCTTTGTCGGAATGGCAGTCGCATGCCTTCTCGCACTGACTGTGAGCCTGACACTCATGGTGTGGACCATAGTGGTTTTCATTGTCATCCACTTCATCGAGGCGTACATTGCCACACCCCGTCTGCAGGCGCATTTTGTGCGGCTCCATCCTGTGGTCATCATTCTTGCGATCGTGGCAGGTGTCAGCGCTGCTGGATTCCTTGGAGCGCTCTTCGCAGTTCCGCTTGTGAGTCTTGTGAGCGTTCTCATCCAGGTATGGGTGGGCGGCTGGAAGGAGAACCGGCCAGACCTGTTCCGTGGCAACCCTGACCGGTCAATGGAACGGAACCGGAGGCGGTTCCTCCGCCAATTCAGACTCTTTGGTAGGTGACATGGAACTCACACCCTTTCAGACTGCACTGCTTCCTGCCCTCGAGGGGAACATTCGGCCCGCCCAGGGCATGGATGCATCATGGGATGCGCTCGCAGCTGCCTGGGATGCATTCCATCAGGGAGACCTTTCCCATGCAGCGGAAGTTGCAGCGACATTTGCAGAGCAGCATGACGACCCGTTTCTTGGCATTGCGGCTGCACGGCTGCTGCGTGAATGTGGCCGTGCGGCTGAGCACGTGGACATCTGCTATGGCGGTGTGCTGTTCCTTCCTTCGGAGCTTGGCGTGGACTGTGTTGCTGCGTACTTCGAGGGAACAGTGCGCATCTACCGCGCATCATTCCAGTCCGCTTCCCTTGGAGGGAGCGGGGACACGGCCATGCTTGCACGGCCACTCATCGCAGCACTGGATGGAGCACTCCACGATGCACCCTTCATTGGCAGCATCAGTGGAGCAGTTGGGCTCGGCACCCCATGCGGAGTCGTGTTCAGGCTCCATGGCACTGCTGCAGGACCGCTGCACCACGAGCATGAGTCCATTCGCGCCATTACGGCTGCGGGCCTTCTTGTCCAGCAGGCCACAAGGCACCTGCATCAGACCATGGATGGTGGACAATCCTGAGAAACTGTCAGGTGACGTTTCCCGTACGCAAAACATGCTAGCCTATTGGGGTGAATGCCCCAGATTCTGCCACCCTTGCTGCACAGCTGGAGGGCTACACGCTTGAGGTCGATGGCGTCAATTGTGATGCTGATGCCATCAACGCACTTCGGGAAGTGTGTGGGAGTGGCACGGAACACGCAAGGACTGCAGTGGGACTCAGTGTCATGTATGCAGCACTGGAGAAGGTTGTCGGAGATCCAGGTTTTCCTCTTCCATTTGACGGAATTGTGCATGTGGAGCAGGAATTTGCGTGGGGAGTGGATGTGGAGCCGCGGGGATCACTTCAGCTGCAGTGCTCCATGCATTCGGTTGTCGTGAGGCCACGCATGGCGCTCTTCACGCTTCGCACGAGTGCCCTCCGCGAGGACAGTCATGTGGAAGTTGTGCGCTGCGATGCGAGGATGATGGCGCAGCTTGGCGGAGGTGATGCGTGAATCAGGACCTGGCACTAGGAGATTCCCATGTGTTCGCATGGACGCTCACTGGCTCGGATCTCGATGCGTATGTGGAAGCGAGCGGGGACCGGAATCCACTGCATACCGATGACGCATTCGCCCAGAGTGTTGGACTTGAGGGGCGCATTGCGCATGGCCTGTTCACCCTTGGCAGGATTGGGATGGCACTCGAGGGATGGGCTGGCGACAGCTTTGCCCTAGTGGATCTCACAGCGAGATTCGCGAAACCCCTGTACATTGGTGATGAACTCCGCTGTGATGCCCACGTGGCGGCCATTGATGAAGTGGCGGGTTCCCTAGTCATCGAATGTTCCGTAGAATCGTCACGAAGCGAGCACACGCTCACGCACTGCCGGGCTGTCTTCCGGCGCCACTGAAACTGGAGGTTCCTATGGCTATCGATTTTCGTCTCACCGAAGAGCAGGAGGCGATTCGCGAGCTTGCGCACAATTTTGCTGCAAATGAGATGCGTCCCAATGCCTCGTACTATGACGAGCATGAGGAGACGCCCTGGGACATCATGCGTAAAGCCCATGAGCTTGGCATTGGACCGTCTGGTGAATTCCCAACACAGTACGGTGGTGGGGGCCTTGACCGTGTGACTGCGCTTCTCCTCCAGGAGGAACTGTCCTGGGGGGATGCGGGCATTGCTGTCTCCATCATGGCAAGCGGCCTCGCAGGCACAGGCATTCTTGCTATGGGCACTGAGGAGCAGAAGAAAAAGTACATAGGCATGCTCTGCGATCCGAAGGACATGAAGCTTGCTGCTCTTGCTCTCACTGAGCCCAACTCGGGATCAGATTCCCTCTCGCTGGAGACAACAGCGACAAAGGTCGATGGCGGGTACCTGCTGAACGGCACAAAGCAGTTCTGCACGAACGGCGGCATTGCGGACATCCATGTCGTGTTCGCGAACCGGGACAGGAGCCTGGGGCCCGCAGGTGTGGCTGCCTTCATTGTCGAGAAGGGGACAAAGGGCTTCTCCATGGGGAAAAAGGAGCACAAGCTTGGTGTGCGCGCATCGCACACAGCCCAGCTTCTTCTGGAAGACTGCTTCGTTCCTGACGAGAACTGCCTCGGCTACGACAAGGAGGGCAACCAGACTGGTCCAGGCGCTGTTGGCGCCATGCTCACCCTCGAAGCGACACGGCCCATGGTGGCAGCAGGTGCGCTTGGCATTGCTCGCGCAGCGTTTGAGTTTGCCCGCGATTATTCACTCCAGCGCAACCAGTTCGGAAAGCCAATCGCAAAGAACCAGGCGATTGCGTTCAAGCTTGCGGACATGGCGACAGAAATCGATGCAGCTCGCCTCCTCATATGGCGCGCAGGCTGGATGGCGGAAAATGCCATTCCCTTCGAGCATGGGGAGGGTTCCATGGCGAAACTGTACGCCGGGGATACTGCAATGCGGGTAACTGTGGATGCAGTCCAGATTCTTGGCGGATACGGCTTCATCAAGGACTATCCTGTTGAGCGGTTCATGCGTGATGCGAAGATCTACCAGATATGGGAAGGCACAGCTGAGATCCAGCGGCTTGTCATCAGCCGCTATGTTCTTGGAGAGCGCAAGCGGAGCACACAGACATCCTCTCCCGTGGTGGGAGCGTCTGCCTCGTAGCTTTCTCGAAGTGACCGGTTATGAATGCGGGAGGTGGATGAAAATCTGCCTCCCGCTTTCTTGTGCCTGGTACGCGGACTCCCCAACAAGAGGGGGAGGTCAGCGCCCATGGATTGGGCGACAGGGAAATGTCAGGGGGCTTCGGCCGCGTTCCTGGCAGTGCCAGGCTCAGCGTCGAGCTGGAAGATTTTCGGAAGTGTCGTGAGCTGAACAAATCCATCCTTCGTCACAACGATGAGATCCTCGATGCGGATGCCGCCGAACTGTGGGTCATAGAGACCTGGCTCAACAGTGATGATGTCGCCTTCCTTGAGCACGACATCGCTTCCTCCAACATGTGGCTCCTCATGGATCTCAAGGCCCACACCGTGGCCCGTTCCATGGATGAATCGCGCAGTGGACTTGATGTCGTCATATCCTGGCGTTGAGGAGCCATATCCGCGCTTTCTGAGCGCTTCGCACACTGCGATGTGGATGTCCTTCGCATTCACGCCTGCCTTGACTGCTTTCAGTCCCGCCTCCTGGGCTTCCTTGACTGCGTTCCACATGGCCATGACCTCAGCTGGTGGAGTGCCCCGAACAACAGTGCGGGTCATGTCTCCCCAGAAACGGTTCTTCTTGTGGAAGGGGAAGATGTCGAGCACGATGGGCAGCCCAACCCGGAGAACTGGGCTTGTCGCCTTGTGCGGGTCGGAAGAGTCCGGACCACCACAGCAGATGGAGTCATCAGTGCTGCAGCCGAGTTCAAGAAGCCGCTGCTCTACGACTGATACCAGATCGTCGCCAGTGAGTGGCTTTCCATCACGGTAGAGGAGACCATCCTTGATCTCCGCCTTCTTGATGACATCGATTGCCCGCTGGAGGGCATCCATGCCTGCATCCTGAGTGGCCTTGATGGCAAGCATCTCGGACTGGGTCTTGATGCGGCGCTGCTGCTGGTAGATGCCAAGCCGAGGCCGCACATCGATTCCGTAGGCACGGAGCCCATCGGAGATGACTGCAGGAAACTCGTCATCAACATCAACCTTGGTGATGCCCTGCGCTTCAAGGACTGCCTTTATGAGGACAGCGTTCCGCTCCTCGGGAGTCGCTGCCTGCTTCACCAGTTCACGCACACGGGGAGAGAGGTCTGAGAAGGAACGCACAGATGCGACATTCGCTTCCTTTCGTGCACGCTCATACTCCATGCCATTCACCCAGAGCGTGACTTTGCCTGGTCCCTCATCAATGACAACAACAGGATCCGGCGCAAGGAAGCCTGTGCGGTAGAAAACATTGGGATGGTGGAAGCTCTCGCCGTAGAGTAGCACTGGCCGTGGTGCTGCAAGCTCCTCTGGTGCTGGAGCTTCCCGCCGTTCCGGAAGGGAAGGGCTCTCCACTGGAGCGGACTGTTCAGGACGCTGGATTCTTGGGGTTGTCGTTTCGGGAATTTCCATGGAGCCATCATTGCAGAAATCTGCCATGTGCGGGAAGGCGCACAGACATTGGAGGGAGGAGTCTAGAATATGGGACGTTGTGTACTGTCAACCGTAAGGAGATCGGCATGTTTGATTTGACCGGCAAGGTAGCTGTCGTCACTGGTGGATCCCGGGGCATTGGTCGGGCTGATGCGCTAGCCCTTGCACGTGCAGGTGCGGACGTTGTCATCACGGACATCCTCATCGAGTCGGATCCCGGTCTCCAGAAGGCAGTGGAGGCTTCGAACTCCATCCTTGCCCATGTGATGAGCCAGCAGCATGTCGTCTACACCGAGCAGACGAGCGAGGAGATCCGTAAGATGGGCCGCCGCTCGAAGGCGATGAAGATGGATGTCACGGACCGGGAGCAGGTGCACGAGGTCTTCAGGCAGATCAAGGAGGAATTTGGTTCCATTGACATCCTCGTGAACAACGCCTCCCTCCTCGACAATGTTGCGCAGCTTGACCAGCAGGCGGATGAACTGTGGGACAGGGATGTGAAGGTCAATCTCACAGGAGCGTTCAACTGCACGAAGGCTGTCATGCCGTACATGAAGGAGCAGGGCTGGGGCAGGATCATCTTCATGTCGTCCGTGGCAGGCCTGTACGGCGGATTCGGTCAGGCATCGTACGCATCCACGAAGGCAGCAGTCACGGGTCTTGGCAAGTCTGTTGCTCTTGAGGGTGCACGCTTTGGGATTACAGCGAACATCATTGCCCCTGGCATCATCGGCACTGAGGCGTTCAACGCAGGCAATCCGAAGATGAATGACCGCATGGTGCTGCGGACTGCCATGCGGGCAGCTGGTGAACCTGATGACATCGCGCATGCCATTGTGTTCCTTGCCTCGCCGGAAGCGAAGTACATCACTGGGCATGTACTGACTGTGGCGGGCGGCATCGATCTTTTCACATTCTAGGTGTGAGAAGGAGCGAAGCTCCCGAACGCTGGAGGGTGGACCGTTTCCGATATACTCTGTGTCACGTCAGCGATACCCTTCGGCCGTGTGGTCGCAGGGCTGTGGCAGTTTAGAGAGAGGAGTGCTGGAATGACGTTGAATGTGCTGATCCCCGTGGGTGCAGCAGGTATTGTCGCTATTCTGTGGGCGTGCGGGCTCATTGCGTGGGTTCTCCGCCTTCCTGCCGGTAATGATCGGATGCAGTCGATTGCCAAGGCCATCCAGGAGGGAGCCCAGGCGTATCTCAACCGTCAGTACACCATCATTGCGGGCATCGGTGTTGTCATTGCCATTGTGCTGGCACTCACCCTCGGATGGAAGACAGCAGTGCTGTTTGTCATGGGCGCAGTGCTGTCAGGATTTGCAGGCTACATTGGGATGAACATCTCTGTCCGGGCGAATGTCCGTACTGCGCAGGCGGCCCACAAGGGACTGAACGCAGCACTCAAGGTCGCCTTCAATGGGGGCTCCGTCACAGGATTCTTCGTCGTTGGACTCGGACTCCTCGGTGTCACGCTCGCCTATGTCTTCTTCCGCCAGGTGGATCTGCTTGCAGGATTCGCCTTTGGAGCGTCCCTCATCTCCGTCTTCGCACGGCTTGGTGGAGGCATCTACACGAAGGCTGCTGACGTTGGCGCAGACCTCGTCGGGAAGGTGGAAGCTGGCATTCCTGAGGATGATCCCCGTAACCCTGCTGTCATTGCGGACAACGTTGGCGACAATGTCGGTGACTGTGCAGGCATGGCAGCAGACCTCTTCGAGACGTATGCAGTCACAGCAGTCGCGACCATGCTTCTTGGCAGTCTTCTCTACAAGGTCAATGGCACTCCAAAGCTGACATTCCTCGTCTATCCACTCATCCTTGGTGGCATCAGCATTGTCGCTTCCATCATTGGCTCGCTCTTTGTGCGCATGGGACGTGGCAAGCACATCATGGGTGCCCTGTACAAGGGACTGGGGGTGGCAGCAGTCATTGCCATAGCCCTGTTCTATGTCGTGACGAACGCGCTCAGCAGCAACCATGAGTTTGCAGGAGCTGGATTCAACCATCCCGCAATCTCGCTGTTCTGGTGCGCAGTAGTTGGCATTCTTGTCACTGTGCTTCTTGTCGTGGTGACGGAGTACTTCACAGGCTCCGAGTTCTCACCAGTGAAAACCATTGCTTCCGCCTCGCAGACAGGCCATGCAACGAACATCATTGCTGGCCTTGCCATTGGCATGGAGGGAACTGCCATTCCTGCCCTCATCATTGCAGTGGCCATCCTTGTGTCCGCAAGCCTTGCAGGCATCTACGGGATTGGAATCGCTGCAATGGCGATGCTCAGCATGACTGGCATTGTTGTTGCCATAGACTCGTATGGTCCCATCACGGACAATGCGGGCGGCATTGCGGAGATGGCAGAACTCCCTGCTGAAGTGCGGAACATCACGGATCCACTTGATGCAGTCGGCAACACGACGAAGGCTGTCACCAAGGGATATGCCATCGGCTCTGCTGGCCTTGCAGCGCTCGTTCTCTTTGTGAGCTACACGCATGTCCTCAAGGGAGTGCATCTCAACTTCAACCTCACCTCGCCGACAGTCATTGCTGGACTGTTCCTTGGGGGAATACTTCCGTTCCTCTTCGGTGCGCTCGCGATGCTCGCAGTTGGACGTGCAGCGGGGAAGGTCGTTGTGGAAGTGCGGCGTCAGTTCAAGGAGATACCTGGCATTCTTGAAGGAACGACGAAGCCGGAATACGGAAAGTGCGTTGCGCTTGTCACTGCAGCAGCACAGAAGGAGATGATCATTCCTGGACTGCTTCCTGTTCTTGGACCGGTCATTGTCGGCTTTGTGCTTGGGCCAATGGCTCTTGGAGCAATGCTCATGGGCACAATCATTGTCGGACTGTTTCTTGCCATCCAGATGACGACAGGCGGTGGAGCATGGGACAACGCGAAGAAGTACATTGAAGAGGGTCACTACAACGGAAAGGGATCTCCTGCGCATGCGGCAGCTGTCACTGGAGACACGGTTGGCGATCCGACAAAGGACACTGCAGGCCCTGCGATCAATCCGATGATCAAGGTCATGAACATCATCGCCATTCTCATCGGCCCCACAATCGCTCTGCACCACCTCTTCTTCTAGCGATTCACATACAAAATCCGGGAGCGTCGTGCAGCGGAGGTGACTCCGGATGCGCGGCGCTCTCTTCATATGCGGGGAGGAGCCGGAATGCCGAACACGGACACGACGATGCGGGGCAGTCTCATCAGGATGTACGCCATCCAGGGGGGAAGGGCATTCGTGTACGGCTGCACGTCCATCCTGTATGGGGCTGCATTTGCGCAGCAGCATTTCCCGTCATGGCTTGTGGGACTTCTCTTCACCCTCATGCTTATTGGCATGGGAGGCATGAACCTCCTTGCAGGAAGGCTTGAGCACTGGGTGCCACGCCGTCTTCTCTACAGCATCTTTCTTGCCATCCTTGCGTGCGCTGGACTTCTTGTCGGGATCTTCCCCAACCCCTGGGTGATCGGGGTGCTCGCACTTCTCGGAGTGCTCTCTACGGATGCCAATGATTCTGGACCCCTCACAACGCTCGAGCAGTCCATGATCGCTGAGGTGCCCACTGCTGCCCGTGTGGGACTCTACAGCATGTACAATGCCATCGCATATGGGAGCGGCGCCATCGGTGCAGGAATTGCAGCACTCATTGGCCTCCTCGAGACAACGCATGCTGTCCATGTGCCGTATGCCAGGTGGCTCCTCATTCTTGCCGTGTTCGGGATTGCTTCCTTCTTCGTTTCTCGTGGTCTCGATGCGCAGTGCGATGGAAGCCGTACTGCAGACCGTCCCCGTGGAGTGAGGGAGTCGAAGAAGAATGTGCGGACACTCGCAGCACTCTTCGCACTCGATGCGTTTGGCGGCGGGTTCATCGCGCAGAGCTTTCTTGTGTACTGGTTCACAGTGCGGTACGGGATCCACATTGATGTCATGGGTGTCGTCATTCTTGCTGCGGGGGGACTCCAGGCGTTTTCCGCCTGGGCAGCAGGATTCCTTGGCACCAGGTTCGGACTTCTCAACACCATGGTGTTCAGCCATATTCCCTCCAATCTCTTTCTTCTTGGCATTGCTGTCGCTCCCTCGTTCCCCATCGCGCTTGTGCTGCTTCTTGGGAGATACGCGCTCTCCCAGATGGATGTGCCAACAAGGCAGGCGTATGTGGCTTCACTTGTTACCCCTTCCGAGCGCACTGCAGCGAATGCCATGACGAACACTTCGCGCTATGCAGTGCGTCCCATTGGTCCAGTCGTGAGCGGTGCAGTCATGCACCTCATACCTGGTGCACCGTTCTTCTTTTCTGGCGGCATCAAGCTTGTCTATGACTTTGTGATCTATGGCGTGTTTCGGAACGTCCCGCTCCGGGAAGAACACGGACAGGGAGGAACGAAGTGATGGATGAGTTCATTGCTGAGATACGTGATCTTGAACAGCGGATCCGCAACCTTGAGACTGCTGAGGCGCCAGAAGCTGTCATAGATGAGTTTCGTGACCAGGTGAGGAATCTCCGTAGGCTCTATCAGGCATCGGAGGAACTCTTTGCGGCTGGGAGGGAGGATGGCAGCCTGCAGAAGAAGCTCCATGACCTTGGTTTTGGCGAATGGACATTTCCCAATGTGTACTCGTTTGTCTATGAACGCACCTTCGATGCGGATGTGGAACGTGAGACGCTTGTCCACCTCATTGGCACAACGGACTATGCGACACTCCTGAGAAGCGGCAGGCAGCTGTGAGTGCATCTCCCAGAAGCGTGTCCTGCAGGAGCTGAGCCACGGCCATGCATTCCCGAAGCGCATGGCCGTATCTCGTGCGTACATAAGGTGTTCCAGACTGGCTGTGTGAGGCAATGAGGCATGCTCCTGTACATGACGTTTCCGGAAGTGCTCGGATTGGGAGTGGGTGTGGTCATCGTTGTCACAGTGCTCGCGAACAGTGTCCACACCATTCCGGTGGGTAAGGAGGGTGTTCTCGCGAGGGCTGCCCGGTTTGAGCGAACACTTGAACCTTGAAGCCATTTTGTGTTTCCGCTCTTCCATTCAGTGCGGCTTGTCGACACTGGGGATCAGACAGCGCACTGCCAGAGCGTGCTTGCTGTGACGGAGGACAACCTGGCAGTGAGCGCTGATGCGGCGATCACGTATCATGTGGTGGATCCTGAAGCAGCCCTCTATAAGGTGGCCTCATACAGCGAAGCGCTCACGACGCTTCTTGAATCAGCCCTCCAAACCGGGCTCGGGCAGGCGACTGCAGCAGAGGTGTGTGGTGCGCACAGCACGCTTGACGCTTCGCGGCTCACACATGTGGCGTCCGGAGCAGGGGGGTGGGGCATCGCAGTGACATCCGCACGCATTGGCAAGATCGACGTGCGCGCGTAGTGGTCGTTGCCACTTATGGAAGTGGACATCGCAGTTTCTGATATCCCGATGCGTTGGAGTGGCCTCCTCTTGTGTATGCTATGTGACGGTAGCCCCACTTGGTCCATTGTGCACAGGAGCATTCGATATGGAAGGTTTTGTTATTGGTGTGTTTGTTGTCCTGATCCTGCTCGTCCTGATGGTGAGTGCGATCAAGATTGTCCATCAGGGATATGTGGGAGTCGTGCAGCAGTTCGGTGCGTTCATTGGGCTTCGTGAGGAAGGAGTGACCTTCGTTGTGCCGTTCATGCAGAACCTCACGTATGTGGACACGCGGGAAACACCACGCACTGGGGACCGGCAGCAGGTCATCACCCGTGACAATGTTGCAGTCATTGTCAATGCCACGATCTTCTCCCAGGTTGTCGATGCGCGAGCTGCACTCTTCAGTGTGAGCAACTACCTTGTGGCGATCGACCAGCTCGCAAGGACGTCGCTTCGTGCCGTGTTCGGCAGTATTACGCTTGATGACGCGCTCTCCCAGCGCGACCAGATCAGCACACTCCTCCAGAACCAGATGGAGTCCGCAACGGACAAGTGGGGTGTGCGCATCACCCGTGTGGAGATTGTGGAGATCACTCCTCCAGACCAGATCCTCCAGGCCATGGCACTCCAGAAGCAGGCGGACCAGGAAAAGCGGGCGTTCATCTTCAAGTCGGAAGGCCAGCAGCAGTCCGCAGTCAACCTTGCTGATGGACAGCGGCAGGCATTCATCAAGGAGGCGGAAGGATCGAAGCAGGCAGCTATCCTCAAGGCGGAAGGCGCACGGCAGGCAGCGATTCTCGAGGCTGAAGGACGTGCCCAGGCCATTGCCACAGTGTATGCTGCAATCCACCAGCAGAATCCGGATCCCACGCTTGTCTCGATCCTCCAGCTCGATACGCTCGCACGGTTTGCGGACAGTCCGAACACGAAGCTCATCATCCCTGCGGAATCGTCCGCACTTCTTGGTGCTGCCCAGGCAGTCAGGTCCGTCATTGACAGTGCACCAGCATATACAGGCGCTGCTGGAGGTGGCGGAGCAGCAGGAAGCATGGGTGGCATGACGCCTCCAGCCCCCCCACCATCGGTGTAGGAGCCTTCAAGACAGTCCTTGCAAAGCGGCGGTTTCCTCAAGTGGAGCTGCCGCTTTGCTGCATTCAGGAGAGTCCTCTTGTACCAAGTGGACACTGCGGGACGCAGGAGGGGATTCTAGAAACCGCCAAGATCTGAGTAGGCGGATTCACTGCGGGAAGCCACTTCCCGTTCATGCGCATCACGTACTGCCTGCTCTGTCTGGAGAACCTGTGAATGCGCTGCCTCGAAGAGCTTTGCAAGAGTGCTTTGGGGATCGCGGCTATAGTGTGAATCGACAACGTTGTACGACTTTGACCCATCACGGTGGATGGTGTCGACCACATACAATTCTGCTTGATACAGCGACTTATGGAACCGCTTGACAGTACGGGAAAGGGTGAGGTACCACATTAGATGTGGGTGTCGCTACCCAGGTGGTAGTGCCCACAGTGGAGTGTGGACGGAATGGGGGCTGGTGATGAGTCCACTCCCTGGAAGTGGAGCCATTTTTCACGATGTTTGCGATTGCATTTTCAAGTCGTTCACTCATGGATCACAGTGTGGACGATGGTGAGGGACATGGTGCGGATAAACACATGACACTCTGTGGATGTGCTGAAAGTGACCTCTTCAGATTTGGGCAGTAGTGGAGTGCCGTGGGGTGCGTTCACAGTCCAGCAGCGAATCCCGCAGATATGGGCGCACTGCCACATCAGCCCCAGAGCGGGTCAGTCGAGTGACTGGATGGAGTTCCGCGCCTTGTCCTGGACAAGCCGGTTCGCTTCCTTTCGCGCAATCTCCTCTCCAGCAGCCAGGAGTAGGTTCACTTCGCGGTTCTTCCGTTGTGCAGTCTTCCACAGTAGGCGTGCTTCTCCACGGTTTGTGGGAAGTTCACCTGCGAGTTCTCCACAGGCATCGAGAGCATGCAGGGTATATCTCCTAAGCGGGTACTCGTACGGAAGTATGCCATGGCGAAGGGCTACTCTTGCTCCATCAGGGAGGGTGCAAAGGAGGTAGGCTGCCTCAGGCTCCACAGGTTGATCCGGATCGGGATACCAGTCATTCCATGTGAGCTCCCCGCGTTCAGTGGCGGAGTGAAGAGCTGCTGCAAGTGATGAGGTTCGCATATGGGAATCATGACATGCAGATCAGGACAGGGAAGGGACAAAGATAGGCTTCCTGTGATGGACGTGCCAGCAGTGAAGAAGACTACTGCTCCTCCGCGTGATCCTCTGGCAGCACCCAGAGCGTTGTGCTCTGGACCTTGTCAACAACAATGCGTGTGCCAGCCTTGAGTGGGGACGTGGCAGTCGTGACTGCCTTCCATGATTCCCCTTCCACGCGTACCCGTCCTGGTTCGCCAGTGCTGCTCACTTCAACTTCAACAATGCCAACCCGGCCCGACATTGTTGACGGGGTTGGTTCAACAAGCTCATGCGCGTGGTGTCCATGGCGGAATCTGCGGAGCGCATACGGTCGCAGTGTGAAGACCAGTACTGCAGAGAGCACGACCCACACGACGAACTGTGCCCACATGGGAACTCCCAGGATGGACAGGATGAGTGTCACTACGGAGCTCACTGCGAGGAACACTGCAACAAACGCAGCAGAGTGAAATTCCAGTGCAATACAGACAAGTGCGACGATGAGCCAGAAAAACCACATGGCATCATGGTACACGGTGCTTCAGTGGAAGTGACAGGGTGTGCACCATTTTGCCGTGGAAATGTCGAGTGCAGCGGTCGGGTTCCCACATCGATTCCGTATACTGGGAATATGAGTCGTCCCTGTACTGAATCGAACATTCTGGACCAGCTGCGGACAGTGGTGGATCCGGAACTCCACAAAGATGTCGTGACCCTCAACATGGTCCGTGACATCGTCATCGATGGGTCAACTGTATCCATGCGTGTCGTACTCACGACTCCCGCATGTCCGCTGCGTGAACGGATACAGCATGACATCGAACAGGCGCTCATTGGCGAGATTGAGGGCATCACTGCAGTGAATCTCACGTGGGATGCGGAAGTCACACGCATGCCTGGACTTCCTGGAAGGCAGGAAATTGCTGGCGTGCGGAACACCATCGCAGTGAGTGCGGGAAAGGGTGGTGTGGGGAAGTCGACAGTAAGTGTGAACCTCGCCCTCTCACTCCATGCATCCGGTGCCCGGGTTGGGCTTCTCGATGCGGACATCTATGGTCCGAACATACCCATCATGCTTGGCATCGAGGATGAGAAGATCATGGGCACGAATGAGGAGATGTATCCCGTTCAGGTGAATGGCATCTCTGTCATCTCGTTTGGCATGGTGCTGAAGAAGGGCCAGCCAGTCATCTGGCGTGGGCCCATGCTTGGGAAAGCGCTCAGGGAGTTTCTCTACAACGTTGTCTGGGGTGACCTCGACTACCTCATCATCGACTTGCCACCAGGCACGGGAGATGTGCAGCTGAGCCTTGCCCAGAGTGCGCCGCTGGGAGGAGCAGTCATTGTCACGACACCGCAGGACGTTGCAATCGCGGATGTTGCCCGGGGCATATCCATGTTTCAGCAGCTCAATGTGCCTGTGCTTGGAGTCATCGAGAACATGAGCACCTTCGTCTGTCCCCACTGTGGCGAGGAAACCTCAATTTTCGGCTCTGGTGGTGGCGAGGAGATCGCATCCACCTATGGGATTCCGCTCCTTGGCCAGCTTCCTCTGGATCCTCGGATCCGGACTGGTGTGGAAGGCGTTGGTCAAGTTCTCGTTGCAGAGCCAGATGGAGCAATTGCCCGTGCCTTCCGGGGCGTGGCAGAGCATCTTGCTGGCCAGGTGAGTACAACGAACCTTGCAGGAACGGCTGCTCCGAAGATGCCAAGCGGTCCCCGCATTCCGCTTCGCCAGTAGGCGGGTCAGGATGGGGGGCTTTGCAGGAGGCACCAGCGCACGGTTGAGGCTAGCTATGACCGGACTGAGCGCCTGTCCAGGAGCTTCGTCGTGAGCCTGTTGAGTGGCTCAAGCGCCTTCTCCGTGTCCGTGAAAACGCGGATGAGCTGGTTGTACTGGGGGAGCCGCGTGACAAGCTCCGTTGTCTTTGCACGCTCAATGCCCTGCATGGGATCGTAGATGGTGACCATGCCATCTTCCGCCATGGGATTGTGGGGAGCAATCTTCGCACTTGCGACATCAACCTCAATCTTCAGTGAGGGATAGGTCGCCTTGAGTTCTCCTAGGAGCTTCTTCGTGAGTGTTCCCGCATTCACATCCCGGTGGAGGATGTTCTCGTAGGCGAGGTGCCAGGGGAGATCCCTGTTCACGATGCGCATCCACTGGTCGCCAAGGCGCTTCTTCGTGCCAGTCTCACTGCGGGCCCACTCCTGGACGGATTCGAGAAGATACCAGTCCGTGAGTCGCAGGTATTCGGAGGGACGCTCAAGGGGTGAGCCGTCCATGAGCTCGGAGATGGTTTCCCTGAAGATCTCGCGCATGCTGAGGTCGAACCTTCGCACAGTTCTGTGGTGGTACACCTGCATGTACATGTAGAGCCGTGAGGCGAGAAACATCTCAAGCGCACCGACTGCATGCGAATGGAGAACAAGGGTGTCGTTATACACGAATGAGTAGTGGATGAGCCTGCTCACATCCACAGGCCCAAGCTTCACTCCACACATGTGCGCATCCCGGGGCACATAGTCGAGATTGTCTACTGTTGCAGGGCCACAGAGCACTGGTTTAAGCGCCTGAAGCCAGCCAGGGGGAGTGTAGCCGGGAATGTCGCGGTCAGCCATGACCCAGGACACCCACTTCGGGTCAATGGACTCACCCTTCTCGAAGGGATCATTGGGACTCCTTCGGATGGAGCTGATGAGGTCGCCAAGGTAGTGCTCAATGAGGTGGCGGCCTATGTCCTCATGGTCGAGGTTCCACTGGGAGAGCACTTCATGGTCGAAGTAATGGCCGAAGGGTCCGTGCCCCACATCGTGGAGGAGGCCAGCAAGCCTGAGAGTCTCCTCCACGCAGGCACGGGAAGGTGCATCCGGGTACGCCTCGTGGAGGGAGGGCGTGATGCGATGTGCAAAGAGGGAAGCGAGGTGCATGGTGCCAAGCAGATGGACGAAGCGGGAGTGCTCTGCAGACGGGAATGTCCACCAGGCGGACTGGAGCTGGTGGATGCGACGGAGCCGCTGGAGCCAGGGGGTGTCCAGGAGATCCTGCTCGCTCGCTTCGCCACGGTGGGGCTTTGTGATCTCGATGTATCCATAGACAGGGTCCGCGAGGAGATGGACATGGTTGAACCGGTCATTGATGTAGTCATGGGTGAGAGCTGGTGGCTCTTCGAACGGGATGGCAAGCGGATCCATCAATTCCTCCTCACGGAATGCGGGGTCTGCAGGGAGCCTACCGTGATGCTGACTTCAGTGTACGGGCTTCCTGCGGGGCGATGTACTGCTCGAAGAGATCAAGGGGATTGCGGTCAAGCGGTCCAATCTGCTGGAAGACAGCGAAGCGGGCTGCTAGCGCTTCGTACTGTTCAGCGAAGACCGGGTCATCATACGCGTCAAGGGGATTCCACTCTCCGTAGTAGTAGCATTCCGTAATGCCAGCCTGGAGCATCTCCTTGAGGCAGCCAAAGCATGGCTGGAGGGTCGTGGTCATGGCAGCTCCAAGGGTCTGCTGGCCAAATCTTGCTGCAGTGAGAATGGCGTTCTGCTCCGCATGGACACAGATGCACACATCGTATGAGCCACCCTTCATTCCATTGTTCGCTGACCGCTGTGAACAGCGGTAGCAGCCGCCCTCGGAGCAGTTGGGAACGCCAATGGGAGTGCCGTTGTAACCGGTTCCAAGCACCCTGCCATCGCGTGAGAGGACAGCTCCCACATGCCTTCCCAGGCAGTCTGCCCGGGCACGTGCAGCAAAAGCAAGGAGCAGGAAGTACGTCTCCTTGTCAGGACGGAGTGGGGAGCTGCCAGATGAGGGTGTGGTTGTCACCTCACTAGCGTACGATGTCGGCAGGGGTGGATGCTGAAGGAGGACAGAAGGTGGACATGCGCGTGGGTGCACTGGCAGTGCTTGCTCTCCTCCTGTGTTGGACCGCCCTTGGTGCGTACAGGTATCCACGGATGAAGGAGAGACTCCGCAGTGGAGACCGGAAGGCGCTTCTCCGCATGTACCGCACAACCATTCTCGGACAACTCGTCATGACAGGATTCGCGTATTGGGCAATTGGGAGTCCTCTCTTCACGACTCCTGCTCTCGCTCATGGTGCCTATGCAGTGGTTGCGGGAGTGTGTGCGCTCATGCTCGGCGCGTTTCTCGTCCTTGCGATAGTCCTCGCACGCCTCAAACACAGTGGAAGCGATGCCAAGGTACCCATTGTTGGTGACATCCGGGATCTCATTCCCCGCACACTGGAGGAACGCATGTGGTTCTTGGGCGTTGCGCTCTGCGCGGGAGTGTGCGAGGAGATACTTTTCCGGGGATTCGGGTTCTTTGGACTGCATCTCCTTGGCATGCCGTATGGCATTGTCTGGCTCGTTGACGGAATCCTCTTTGGCTGCGCCCACCTCTACCAGGGACTCAGGGGCATGGTGGGGACAGCGCTCATGGGCATCATCCTTTCCCTCGTCTTTGGCCTCACAGGTGTGCTCGTCTTCGGCATGGTCCTCCATGCTGCCCTCGATGCGAGGCTCGTCCTCATACCCACTTCATGGCTTGGCTTGGGGAGCAGCACAGAGCATGATGGTGCGTGAAGCCCCTAGGCGGCTCTGCCCCTGCGGGCAAGCGAATCCACTGTGACTGCTGCAAGAAGCACAAGCGCAGTCACGACATACTGGAGCGCAGCTGAGAGTCCGAGAAGTCCCATGCCGTTGTAGATTGCGGCAATGACTATGCCGCCAAGCACAGCGTGGAGCGCCTTTCCATGGCCACCAAAGAGGGAAGTGCCTCCAATGACAGCAGCTGCGACTGCATAGAGCACGAGCTGCCCCCCATCGAGGTTCGTCGACACTGACTGGAGACGGGATGCGTAGACGATGCCTGCAATGCCTGCTGTGAACCCCGAGCAGGCAAAGGCGATGGTTCGGATGTTCGCAAGTCCAATGCCTGCCCTGCGAGCTGCTTCCGCATTGCCCCCCACTGCATAGACGTACCTGCCATAGGCAGTGCGCCCAAGGAGGACGCTCCAGAGTGCGAGCACACCGAGCACGAGGAGCACTACCCAAGGGAGCCCTTCAATGGGGAAGAGGATGCCCCTGTTGGCATTGGCGATGAGGAGGAGCGCTATGCCCGCTGCAGCAATGCCAGCAATTTTCAGCCACGTGATGGATGAAGGAGGAGCAACAAGGCCAGATGACCGTCTTCTATGCTCACGGCTCCAGATGAGAAGCGCATAGAGTGCGACAGCGATGCCCATGATGAGCCAGCCCCACAGGGGGGGGATGGAAGCGTTCGCGATGCCGTTGAAGAACGCATTGTTGATGGGAAGCGTGCCCCCGTTGCCGAGGATCATGAGCATGACACCCTGCCAGGCAAGAAGTCCAGCAAGCGTGACAACGAACGAGGGAAGTCCGAGTCGTGTGATGATTGTTCCCTGGATGGCTCCAATGGCTGTGGCAGCAAGGAGTGCAATGAGGAGAGCGAGCCATACTGGCCAGCCGATCGTTCCCTTGACGAGTTCCGCTGCAATGATCCCGGAAATCCCTGCGACAAAGCCAATGGAGAGGTCGATTTCCCCCAGAAGCAGCGCGAATACCTCCCCCATTGCGAGGAGCATGAAGACGGATCCCTGGACGAGGAGGTTGACGATGTTTCCTGGCGAGAGGAAGTTGTTGTTCGCAGTTTGGAAGAGGATGCCAATGACGATGAGTCCTACGACAACGGGGAGGACCCCGCTTTCCCCAGTGATGATCTTTCGCCAGGTGTCGTGCGCGTAGCTGCCAAAAGTGGCATCCGCAGGACTGGTTGGATTCCCGGGCTGGGGTGCAACTTCATGCTCCGGTGTTCGTGGTGTGGTGCTATGCACTGCCATGGTCACGCTCCTCCTGTGGTATGCCGTGGTGCAGTGTGCCAGCCGTCATGAGCTCGACAACCTTCTGGCGTGTGAGGGACGAGGCGGGCTCATGGGCAGCGAGCGTTCCCAGATAGAGGACTGCGATCGAGTTCGCCACACTGAAGACATCATTAAGGTTGTGTGAGATGAGAATGACAGCAAGTCCACGCGAAGCAAGCTGGGTCACAAGCTTCAGCACCATCGCTGTCTGCGCAACACCAAGGGCTGCAGTCGGCTCGTCCATGATGACTAGCTTCGAGTTCCACATCACAGCCTTCGCGACTGCGACAGCCTGACGCTGTCCTCCAGACAGGGAGGCCACAGGCTGTCGAATCGAACGGACAGTCGTCACGGACAACGATGCGAGCGTGGCTGCTGCCTGGCGCTCCATGCTGTCCTCATCGAGCGCGAGATGGCGGGTGAGTTCCCTTCCAAGAAACATGTTCTGGACGATGTCCAGATTGTCTGCAAGGGCGAGATCCTGGTAGACAGTCTGGATGCCAAGTTCATTTGCATCCTTTGGAGTGGAGATGCTTTCGGGCTTGCCATTCCAGTACAGCGTTCCTGCATCGGGAGTGAAGATCCCTGAGATGCATTTGATGAGAACGGACTTTCCAGCTCCGTTGTCGCCGCACAGGGCAGTCACCTCCCCCGCACGGATGGTGAGATCGACATCTGAGAGTGCATGGACAGGTCCGAACGACTTCGACAGGCCCTCAAGTCTGAGCAGAGGAGGAACTGGTGAATTCTGCATCGTGGTCGATGCCCCCTGAAGAGTGGATGGAGCATCACTGCAGAACAGTGATGCTCCATCTGGGTGACCGTTATCCTGAGATTCCGTACTGACTGCAGACGGAAGCCCCAACTGCAGCGCAGAGTTCCGTTGCGCTGATGAACTTGTCCCTGATGACAGTGCTTGCCATGTTGCTCGCATTGACAGAGACTGGGGTGAGCAGGATCGAGGGAACAGCGACCTTTGAAGTCGTGTCCTGCGTGGTTCCGTTCACAAGACCTGATGGAGGAGTGACTCCTGCCCGGACATAGAGGGCCAGTGCGACTGCTGCCTGAGCCTCAAGGTAGATCGGCTTGTACACGGACATGCACTGGTATCCCTGGAGGATGTTCTGCATGCCCTGGAGCGTTGCGTCCTGACCAGTGGTGGGAATCGTCTTTGGCGGAATGTTCTGTGCCTTGAGCACGGAAATCACGGCATTTCCCAGACCATCGTTCGCTGTGACGACAGCATTGATGTCCTTGTGGGCTGTGAACTGCTGCTGGAAGATGGTGAGAGCCTGCTGGTTGTCCCAGCTTGGGACTGCGATCTCACCCACTTTCACGTACGTTCCGTTCTGGAAGTAGGGATTGAGGACGGAGTTGTATCCCTGGGCGAAGAGTGTCGCATTGTTGTCCGTTGGCGCTCCATCGAGCTCGAAGACGTGCGGTGACTTCACATTCCATGCACTGATGCAGTCGACAAGTCCCTGTCCAATGACCTTTCCTACCGTGACATTGTTGAAGCTCACGTAATACTCTCGGCTTCCACCAAGGACGAGTCGGTCATAGTCGATGACTGCGACACCATGGGCCTTCGCGTACGATTCAATGCTTGCACCCACTCCTGAATCGAGCGGATCGACAAGGAGCACGCTTGCTCCATCAGTGATGTCAGCCTGAGCGAGAGTG
This sequence comes from bacterium, assembly GCA_021803465.1. Classification (GTDB taxonomy): domain Bacteria; phylum Chloroflexota; class Dormibacteria; order Aeolococcales; family Aeolococcaceae; genus JAJZLL01. The sequence continues at coordinate 62,430 of JAJZLL010000047.1, read as the reverse complement.
AGCTCTGTGGCATCGCTACCCTGCGCGTTGTCGATCTTGTACTGCGATGACGAGAGGCCAGCTGTCTTGAACGCCTGTGCAAGATACGGTGCATCAAAATCCACATACCTGGCGGATGAGGCAGTATCAGGAAGAATGACGCCAATCTTTCCTTTGCCCTGGGCCGCGAGTCCAGTGAGCTGCTTCATCACGGAGAACGTGTTGTCGAACGAGTTCGCTGTGATGTTCGTGGGAATGCCGCTCGAGGGTGAGGGGGATTTTGACGGTGATGTGCCTGATGTTCCGCAACTTGTCGCGACGACAGCAATGAGTGCTGCAGCCATGACAAGACCGGGACGGTGCCGGAAGTGCTTGCCCATGCTGGTTCCTCCAATGAGCAGGTTGACATGCGATATTAATTCGCTAAGTCAACAATAAGCGCAGCACTATATGTTAAGCAAGTGGCAACTCAACGCTCGTGCTTTGTCACCTGGGCACAGGAGGAAGCGTGGAAGTAGCAGTGCCATGCACCTCGACTGCAGGGTGTGGAGATGACTGTCCCAGATCACGGTTCCGGTAGTGCTGCCTGCAGAGCACATGGTATGTGGCTGCTGGATCGACAACAGTCCCTGAGGTCACCACAGTCCCGTGCACCACCCTCGCGTTGTGGGTTGCTTTTGCTCCACACCAGCAGCGTGCTGGCACAGGAAGTTCAAGCCTTCTGTCAGACACCTCAAGAAGCCGTTTCGCGCCCGGGAACATGGCTCCTGTGAAGTCCGTGAGAATGCCAAACGCGTAGACGTCTATGTCAAGGAGATCGACAGCGAGGGCAAGCTGGTCAATCTGGTCTTCCGAGTAGAACTGCGCCTCATCGCAGATCGCGTAGGTCACAGGCATGGAGGATGCGAGGTCCGCATAGAGATTGAGATCCTCTGTGACAGGATTTGCAGCCTCTGCAAGGCCAATCCTGCTTGAGATGACATCGCCATTGCGATCGAGGCGGGTGTACCGTCTTCCCTCGACACCGCGTGATCTGAGGGTGAAGTCGAGCTGGAGAGCAAGGGTGGACTTGCCTGAATCCATCGTTCCAGAGAAGAAGGTGAGCTCAGCCATGGTTCCCCCACTGAAGGTTGAAGTGCACTACCACGCCATCATCACCCATGCGGAGAATCGTCGTCAACAGACGGAATGTGTCGGCTAACTCCAGCCTGTCGTGCAGGTGCGGGGAGTGGCAGGAGGCATCGGTGTGTGGGCAGCTGCTGGCACGAGGACACCCGTGTGCGGCGCGGATGTGAATGGTATCGGGATGCCTGCTGCAGTTCCAAGCGAGTGAACAAAGGTCGAGAGTGCCTCATTGGGATTGACACGGATTCTTGGCAGGTACAGGGGATTCGTGGAGGAGACGACATTCGAGTTCTCGCTGCTGTCAATGACACCTCCAACATACCCGTACGTGGAGACGAGGGAGAACACAGGAGGTGTGAGTGGTCCAGCAGTGGCTGGCGACGCATATGGCCACATGCCCGTGTAGGCAATGAACTGTGGATGTATCGTGATGTGCGAGACGATGGCTGCAGTCGACTGGGCGATGATCGCAGCAACGGTTGCTCGGTTTCCGTACCAGAAGGACACATTGTCCTTGAGTGTATGGTCCTCGATCCAGAATCCCTCGCTGTTGAGTGCGGAGACTGCGGGCCACGTGAGATATGCGTGGCCTGGGACTTCGATGCCAATGAGTTGTGTGGTGATGAAGAACGTTGCAGTCATGCCGTACTGCTTGAGGATGGGGACAGCATAGGTGAAGGGACCGGACCGTCCATCATCGAAGGTGATGACAACTGGGCGGCTCGGCAGGGGCAGCTGGTAGAGGATGGCATCCAGAAGCCGCGTGAGGGAAATCGCATGGAACCCGTTCTCGGAAAACCAGCCCATTTCCTGGGCAAACTGTCCTGGACTTACTGTGAGGCTGGCATCGAGCCTGTACGCGTACGCAGAGGAATACCACGATGGTGATGGTGGGGGAGCAATGTTGTGGTACATGAGGATCGGCACATGGAGCGGGTGGGGAGCAGGAAGTGCTGCTGGCAGGATGATTGGCGCATCGGGGGAGGCGGGCCCTTCTCCGACAACTGATGCGCCAGAAGCGCCAAGCCGTATTTCGAGGTTCAGTACTGCATAGAGTGAAGGAATGTCTGCTGGATGCAGCAGAGTTGGATGGGTGAAGGTGAGTGTGACAGGCACAGCCCAGAGGCCACTGGCAGTAGCGAGCGTCTCCCTGTTCACCCACGTTGCATTGGGCTGGGGTGTGCCAAGCGTGTAGCCAGCAATGGATCCTGCAGGAAACTTCGCATCGAGCATTGCTGTCCGTGCAGCTACTCCTGGCCACTGCGCTGCAGCTTCCGGATCGAGGAACTGCCACTGGGAGGCAAAGTTTCCTGTGGTGAAGGACGACATGAACGAGTTCGCTTCCGCGAGGACAGCGGAACTCTGACTCCCAGTTTCAGAGGGAGAAGAACTGCCAGTGGGTGAGGGAAGGGTTGCAGCTGAGGTTGGAGCAGCTGGTGTAGCTGCAGGATCCGCAAGTGAAGGAAAGCATGTATTGTACCGGTGGTGTGCTGGCAGAACTGCTGCCACAGCTGCTGCTGGTGACGGGGAGGATCGGAGAGGGGGAATCGTGTTGCATGCGGAAAGGACAGATACCAGAAGCACAACTGCTGCAGGAATGGCTCTGTGGGCAGTGAACCTGTGTGTGAGAACGGACATTGCTGGCTGCACCTGTGCGTGAAGGTGGAAACGACTGCATCATGACAACGGTGTGTCTGAGGAAAATGATACGGCGAAGTTCCCTCCACAGTGTGTGCGGATAGCATGCCAAGACATCAGGGGAGCGCATGCTGCGCTCCCCTGAACATGTGGGGCTACGGAAGTTTTCTCCTGGATCCTGGAGAGGTGAAGACGATATACCCTCCAGCAAGGATGAGCAGCGCTCCTATGAGGAGTGCAAGACTGTCCTGCGCAGCGCCTGTGCCAGGCACTGCAAGGCCCTGGACAGCACTTGAGGCTGAAGGAGATGGCAAGCTTGATGGGAGGGGTGAGGCTGTTGGAGATGGAGCCTCGGTAGGAGAAGGAGAGGGAGTTGGGGTTGGAGAGGCGGATGTTGACAGTGTGATCCACAGTGAGATGCTCCTCGTCGTGCCGTTGAGGTTCACTGTGACAAGGAAGTGGGTGCGGGAGCCAGTTGCGAACTGCGACAGCACTTCTTCGGGAATGGTGGCAAGCATGGTGGTTTCAGGAGCTGCTTTCCAGGAACCAGACCGGAACGGAGGAAGCCACGCGAGGGAGTGTCCGCTGCCACCTGGTGACGAGTTTGCTGCAACTGAGTAAGATCCTCCATTGGTGCCAAGGCTTGTGCCGCAGATGAACACAGTGCCAAGGGGAAATGTCGATTCACTCTCAGTGGAGGGAGCACTTCCGCAGTTTCCCTGTGACAGCCACACAGTGGCTTCCGGCGGAGACTGTGCTGGAATCTGGACAAAGAAGCTCACTGGTCGACGCTGGCTCTCACTCGTGAGATACACGATGGCCATGAAATGCGCCTTCGGAGGTTCCGAACCAACCGCAAGGGCTGAATCGAACGTTCCTTCAGGAATCGTTGCAATAGCCTCGTTGCCACTGGAGTTGATGTTGTAGGTCCATGTCCCTCCCGCAAGGAGATCCACAGGGCTTCCTGCACCTATGTTCTCGACACGGAGGATGCCGCTTGGCTGACGGAGGCCGCTTGCGCACACAGTGATGTCACCATATGGGAAGCCATCCTCTGGAGCTTCGGTCTTCACTGAGCATGAGGTGTCAGTGGACACCCACACGCTCGGTTCGACCTCACCAGCTGGTGGAGAGGTCGACTGGTTGACAAAGAAGGTTATCGTGTAGGGCGTGTTGCCATCCATGAGGCGGAGCTGGAAGTGCGCCTTCCCAGACGGCGAAGTGAAGAACCCCTGCCACACGGAAGCGGGAATGACTGCAACAGTCTCATTGCCACCAGGTGTCACATCATATGACCACGAGCCCGCATAGAGGTCCCCAGATGGCGAGCCCTGCTGCGTGTTGCCAATGGGATTGACAGTGAAGCTGCCAACACTGCCCAGAAGTCCGCTTGCGCACACGGCAAGATCAAGATTTGGGAAGCCTGACTCCGGTGCAGTGACAGGTGCTGTGCAGTCTCCGAGCCAGACTGAGGCACTCTCCTCCTCTGGAGGTGGAGGAGAGGAACCTGTATAGATGGTGAAGTTCGTGCGGACAGGGTGGACATCGGCAACCTCCACCTGGAATGAGCCGGCTCCAGTACCCTGATCAATGGCCGAGTCGGGAAACGCTGTTGCCGGAATCGTGCCAAGGAGTGCGTCTGACGCCTGTGTCCATGAACCTGTGTAGGTCACTGTCGGTGCACCTCCTCCTGAAGTCAGCACATCGAATGTGCCACCCTCATTGCGGAGTCCGATGCCACAGAGGTGCAGTACTTGCCGTGGAAGTATGGGACTCGTGGCTGGAACTGTTGAGCAGTCCGATGAGCTCACCCAGACGAGTGCCTCAGTCTCCGAACCAGTTCCTGTGCCGGACTGGAGGAAGAACGGGAGCTGCCGGCTTCCCGAGTCCAGGTTCAGGCGAACCATGAAGTGCCCACGCGTGCCGCCTCCACCCTGGCCAGTTCCTCCCATGCTGAAGTGTCCATCAAATGTGGGTATCGGCACAGTTGCCAACGTTTGTACGCCACCAGCACCAGTGTCGTACTCCCAGCTCGCGCTCAGGAGCGTTTCAGGCTGGTTGCCAATGGTGGTGACAGTATATGTTCCTGAAGATGCACCAAGTCCAATGCCACAGACGAGGACATCGGCATGATCAAGTCCACTCTCATCTTCGACAGATGGCGGTCCTGTCCCACATCCTGTGACGGAACTCGCTATCCATACGGTTGCTGAATCCTCTGCGCGCACTGACTGCATTGCCGTGCCTGTGCCAGCTGCAATGATGATGATTCCAACGAGGACGCGCCAGAATTTCGAAGCGTGCATGGCTCTTCCTCCTTCCCTGAGGATAAATGGTCCAGAGCACTCTGTAATGGGGAGTAAACGTATAGTGCATAACTACACGATATATGGTTGACCTGGCTTCTGCAACCAGTCACTGGTCGTGAAGGACCACATGGTCTCCTCACTCTCGTGGCTGCTGACGCACCTCGATGATGCGGGCCTGGCCCAGAGAAGCGATGAGTGTTGCATCGGAGCGGATATCGAGCACATTGAGACCGTGCACATCGCTGATGACGAGTGCTTCGCCTGCAAGCGCAGCTGCAGCAGCGCATGCGGTTGCGAGATGCATTCTCCGCTTCATCTGCTCAGGACCATCATGGTGCTCGTACTCGGGATCATCAAGGAGGGCTGCCACAAGCGCTGTGTGGGAAGTCGCGGATGTTCCTCGTGTGAACTGGCCCTCAGGAGTTATGCCATGGAGCATGACAAATGGAAATGGTGGAGTGTCAGCGGGAGTGACTGTACAGTAGGGCATGAGGAGAGAAGGGCTCCTATGAAAGCGCGTTGATGTTCGTGGATGGTGAAGGTGCGCTGGGCTGGCTTGTCCGTTCCATGTATCCCCGGACAAGCTCTGCGCGGTATGCTCTGTTCCGCTCCCATGCAGGACGTTGGGGATGGTCATCCGGCAGTGTCTGTGCGCACCAGTCAAGAAAGTGTGCGGCTATCTGTCGGGATGGGGGCGCACTGATGGTGAGCGCTGCCCGCATCTGTGACCTCAGCCAGCGGGATTCTTCCTCAGAGGGAAGGCGCCCTGAGCGCATGGAAAATTGGGCAAGGTGTTGTGACCATGTGGTCCATTCGGCCTTCTCTCCCGCATAGCGGTCAGCTTCCTGGTCGATAGCGGCTCTAAACTCCCTCCGCTCTGAGGGGAGGAGATCCAGTTGTTCTATGAATGCGTGCTTCTGCCCAAGAAATGCGTCATGCACCTCATCACATTCCTGTGAGGGAAGTGGGAAGGGTCTCGTGTAGGAAGGGGTCACCATGTGCGAAAGCCACTGCTGCTCCTGTGCTGTTGGATCCCGATGGGCAATGGCAGAGAAGAGTTCAGTGCACATAGTGACAAGCTCCCTCCTTGCAGCTTCAATGCGTGACTCCTTTGCGTGGATTCTCTCAAGTGCCTGGGAAATGCCTGGCTGCCATGTTCCCCTCGCATAGAGCGAATACAGTCCGCGCCTGTCTTTGGGGTTGGGAAAGACAAGTGCAGCGAAGGTGGCCAGCACATCATCAGCTGCTGCGGAGTGTCCACTTGATTGGGCGCCATACTGCTCTCCAAGTGGGTGGATGCTGTCGGGAAGAACTGACTCATCGATTTCTCCTGCTCGGGATGTGATGGCGCAGCAGAGCTTGATGTACTGCTGTATGCGGTTCGGATCAATGGTGCCATCAAAATAGCGGTATTCGAGTGTGGCATAGCGTCCCGACAGGCGGAGCACAGGCTTTGCGCTGATGGACACGTCAGTGTGTTCCTCGAATCGCGCATCACCATGTGCATTCAGCGCATCAGCATCGACAGGTGTGCACCAGTTGTACCCTGTGAATGCCCCCCTGTGAAGGACGTCATCGCCATCAGGTGTTGTGCCAGAGATGCGAAAGAGGAGATCTTCACCGTAGGTGCAGAGTCTTCCTATCTTTCTGAAGGCATTCGGGCTGTTCTCGATTCCGCTTGACGCAGTGCCAACATGGACGTGGAAGCCCGTACGGATGGATGTCGTGGCACCAAGGTCCCTGAGAATGGAGCACACCTTGGACAGCGCTCCCCATGTTGCTGGTGTGTCGTGCAGGATTGGCGAGATGACTTCAGCGCCATCAACGCTTGTGTCATTCTCTACCACCCAGTCGTTCGAAGGGTCCCGAAGCTCGTGGTATGGACGCTGGTCCATGAAGGTGGAGAGCCCTGCATTGAAGAGCGCATGAGCGATCTCATCTCCTGAAACCCCTTCAACTTCGATTTCGATCCCGAATGTCTGGCCCCTGTGGGCTAGGACATTGCGGTTCGCATATGCCAATGAGGAAGGTAAATGACTCTGTGCCTGAAGGACAACATGGTCTGCAGGGCTATAGGTTGTGGCATGTGAGGAATCATGTCCAGTCCCACTCATCACGGGAGCTGTCTGAGAGGAGAGCGCATCGATGATGGCAGGTTCAAGGGGCTGGACATTGGAGCGGGCACTCATGACACCATGGTAAGGATCGCGAAGATGGGGAACCACTGACATTACGAAGTTGTAATATCGCTGTCATTGGCACAAGTGCTTCCTGGAGAAGCGGGAGTGCCTGAATCCCATGCGATCTCGGTGGTACGATTGGACTTTCATGGGCGGATAGCTCAGCCGGTTAGAGCAGGGGGCTCATAACCCCACGGTCGTAGGTTCGAATCCTACTCCGCCCACGTTTGAATCGCTCAGATTGCGTGCCTTATGCTCTACGTTGAGCCCAATAATGACCCCATCTGAAACAGATCACTTTCCTGCTCTTGGATCCACTACAACTGCGAGCCAGGCTTGCGGAACCTATGTTCAAATGTACGACACCCTGTTCTCAATGGTGAGACAGGACGGTTCGTACATCGATGATATTTGCTCATCTTTGTAGAGATACATAGTAGCGTCCCGTACTGCTCACCAAGAGGATGGGTTTCGTCAGGGATGATCGAATCGTCGATTTCGCCTGCACGTGCTGGGATGGCGCAGCAGAGGGCATTGTACTGCTGCATGCGGCATGGATCAATCGTGCCATCAAAGTAGCGGTACTCCAGCGTTGCGAAGCGGGACGAGTGCCTGAGGACAGGCTTTGCACTGCCTGAGACTACCTCATGTGCCTCAACCTGTGGCAATGCTGCAGGGCTGAGGGCTGTCGCATCCACGGGAGTGCACCACGAGTACGCTGTGTAGGCTCCGCGGTGCATCACTTCATCTCCATCTCGGTTCGTGCCTGAAATTCTGTACAGGAGATCTTCAGCATATGAGCAGAGTTTCCAAATCCGCCGAAATGCATCTGCATCATCCTCAATGCCGCTTGATGCTGTTCCTACATGAACATGTAAGCCTGAACGGATGGATGTTGTTGCACCAAGGTCCTTGACGATGGAGCAGACCTTTGCAAATGCATCCCAGGTGGAAGGAGTGTAGTGAAGGATGGGTGAGATGACTTCTGCACCGTCAACACTTGTATTCTTTTCGACCACCCAGTCCGATGAGGTTTCCCGGAGTTCGTGGTATGGCCGCTGGTCCATGTGGGTGGTGAGTCCTGCATTGAAGAGTGCATGTGCGATCTCATCTCCAGATACTCCCTCCACCTCAATCTCGATGCCAAAGGTCTGGTGGGGATGTGCAATGACAATACTTCGTGAGAATGCAAGCGCTGAAGCGAGGTGACTCTGGGCGAGTAGGAGTCGGTGATCCCGTGAACTGTCAGTGGAGGGGAGGGATGGTGAAAATGCCGTATCAGATTTGATAAACCCCTGCGCGAGATGCTTCAGAATGTTGGAATTGAGACTGTTTGCGACGTGCTGCAATTTTATGGCACCATCGTACGAGCCATGGAAGTATGCATCGTGAGCCATTACAGCATTGTCATTGCCGCGAGATAACCAAAGGTCCATTTCCGCTTTCGCGCTGGAGACGCGCAGTGTGTCATTACTGCGAAGAAACCATGGCATCACAGGGGACTGCGAAAACTGGGAGACGCCACTGTTGTGAAAGTGCCGTTACGCTAACAGTATGGATGCAGCTCCAGTACTAGCATGAGGGCATGAACGGCGCACATACCAGGATCCTGTATGAGGCAGTCCCGGAAATATCAAGGGACAATATTTCCGATGAGGTCGCACAATATATTTTATCGTTATCGGAGCATCCTCGATTTCTCGGAAGGGGTACCCTGAAAACGACACTGGGACTGGATGATGCGCGTGTTGCACGAATATCACAGCTGTATCCACCGTATCAATTGCCAAAGGCAGCCTTTGGGAGACTTCCTCAGTCGATGCGCTACACGACTGACAATGTGCAGATTCTGGATGGCGGACGGACTGTCATCGAGGTCATGAAGAAGAATCTACAGTCCAGCTACAGGGATGCTGTTCATCTCCAGTGCCTCATTGAAGAACTCGGCATGGAGTGGAACGGGATTCCCAACAATGCCGTGAAACTCACTGGTGAAGTGCCGCACATCAGACCAGTTGATGGCTATCTGCGGAAGGACATGTGGTGGCGCCAGTTCGGAGGGCAACTGTTCAACGCACTGGATGCAGCAGGGCGGAGGAGATTTCAGATTGCCGTGTTCGGTCACTATCCTGGGAAACAGAAGTTCTATATCTATGACGAGATGGGGCATGATGCTGACACTAGGTACACGCCAGCACCCGAACTGGTGCACTGCTTCATCGATGCACCACATTTGACAGGAGTTTGGCTTGAGCGGGGTGATCGGGTATTTGATGCCTCAAATGCACCCGTATTCAAGAAGAGAAGTGTAGACACTGCAGAAACTTCTCTCAGACTCCATTCTGGACTGACATCATTCGTCTCCCGTCTGGCGAGGTCTTCCACAGCGGATTCTGAACGTGCTGCTCTACTCTCAGATGAGCATCCCTGGATTCGGCATCTGGCTGCTGTCACAGCAGGAGATTCGACCAAGGCACTCTTCGTCGGGGATCCCGACCCAAGTGTGCGAATGGGAGTTGCTCAATCAGCTCACTCTGATGCACTTCGGCTCCAATTCCTTACTGACAGAGATCCAGCAGTCAGACGGATTGCTGTTGAGCACATGCACGGTGACAGGGAACGTGAGATGTTTTGTGAGGATCCTGATGCCTCAGTCATTGAGGGTCTTCTGAGAACAGCGAATGATGATGCACTTCGTATCAGGATAGCGAAGAATGGAAGTCCCGAAATCCGCACGAAGGCACTCGAGTTCGCTCGCACAGATGAGTGCAGGTCGATCTTTCTTGCTGACCCTGATGCAGACATACGGAAGAAGGCAGTGAAGTCCATTTCTTCAATCACGGTTCTTGGCAATGCGATCCCAGGACTCGATGGTTCAGCACGACGTCTTGTGAGGATGCGCATCCACGCTCTCGAGCATGCGGCTGTGCAGGCGAAGAGAACTGGAGCCTCGTTGTGAAGGACAGTGCAATATGTGCTGCCCATGGGGATACATGATGAGTTGTATCGCGCACATTTAAGTTGACATTCAGCATTCGACTGGGCCACTGTTGCGGGCACGAGCTTGATGGCTGCTTGCTGCTCAAGTGACCAGAAGTCAGTCCTTTTTCGAGGATGGTACGATGAGCCGAGTATGGGCGGATATCTCAGCCGGTCAGAGCAGGGGCTCATGGCCCCACGGTCGTAGGTTCGAATCGTACTCCGCCCACGTTCGGATTCACTGCGTTGTCTCACCATGTGAATGCGATCTGGTTGCCCGCTGAAATGCGCTCATGAGGACAGCACCAGCATTGCACTGGAAAGTATGTTGCCACCACGTGCGTACTGTGCTTCCTGTCGAGGGATGCAATGCTAGAATGTGGGACGCGATCATGGCTCATTGCGAGCTGCCCTGGACTGCGCTCGAGGCAGGTGATTGACGACTTAAGTGAACTGCTCGATTGGACTTATGAAGTACAGTCGGGTTGCGAAGGGGCTGCATGGCCGAGCCGTGAGGCATGAACACATGTCACGGTTTGTGCGCTAGTCATGGGTGCGGATTCGCCAGCCATCGTGATAGCATTGGGCGAACGAGTCTGTCAGATGTCATCAGACTGAAGTGCTGGAGGGGAGAGGATGAGGGAGATCGAACGCACAGGGTCGTACCCAGTTGAAGGACTCGGTGTGGCCGAACTGGAAGGCATCATCGGTCGGCATTTCGCAGCTGTGCCTGGTATGTCGTGGAATGCCAAGGAAGCGCATGGTGAAGCAGCGATTCCCTGCAGGGGTGAACTCGAAGGGGTGACTGCGCATCTGGAACTCAGCATCGTTCCTGCTGCATCGGGCTGCAGTCTCGAGATGAAGACGCGCTATGAGGTGCCCCTTGCACTCGATTCTTCCCGGACGGATGAGCTCATCAACAAGGATGCCGCGACGTTTGGCTCGATGATGCGCATGACGATATCCGCTGCCCGCCTATCCCAGACACTGTCATCCTTCGCAGATCGGCATCCAGCGCCTGCCCACCGTCGTCCGACCAGCCTCCGCAGGAAGATTGCACGGTTGTCGTCCCGGGTCCGTGGCGCATCAGGCAGTGGACTCGGCCTCTGACACTTCCGCATATGATGGGTGCACCCTGCGTTTACGGTTCTGGCCGGAGTTCCCAATAGGCTGACAATGCACTTGGTATGCAGCACAGGTCAGTGGTGTTTGACTGCACTGGCCACTTGTGGAGGGCTGCTTCTACGCTAGAATGCTCGACATTCTCGCATGTGACTTGAATTCGTTCACTACATGCAGGGTGTGATTTAGTCTCATGCCGACCTGCTCTTGTCAGCGAGGTGAAGCACAGCTCAGGGTTGACTGCTCCAGTTGCAGGGTCCCGTTTCGGGAAGATCCATTTCAGGTGGGTACACACCATTTCCCCTGGCGTTGAAGACATCCAGTGGATGTGGCTTCCGTGGATTACCTGTCCGATCTCACTGCGTTGGCAATCGCATGCGCTCCGAGAAGTGAGTTCGGTGGAGACTTCGTAACAGTCATGCAACCAGGGGTGAGTTGCCATTTCACCCGGGATACGCTGTGTGAAGATCACGATGAATACCATACCTGGTTCTCCGAGTACGCATCTTAAGATGAAGGCAACAACGTTCGCAGTTAAAGGCGGGCGTGTTGAACGCTACGCGTTTTCGCGCGACGATGAGCGCAATGAGCAGGCACAGAATGCGCGCCGTGCAGTGGTTGCATCACTGCGCGAGGAGATGTCTGCCGCCAAGGAGAGTGAATCGAAATCCTCCCGATGGAGCTACATGGAAATGGCGTTAAGCAGCGCTAGTGGTGGTGTGGATCTTCTCGTCGCTCGAACTGCAGACGGGACACTTGCTGGTGTCGCATCGCTCATTCGAAACGAAACGGAATGGTGGATGCCATTTGCTGGTGCTCGGGGCATGGATGTCATACCCGGAGCTGGAGCAGCCATGGTGGCTGCTGCGCTTGAGTGTGATCCCTCAGGGACTCGCACACTCAATCTCAAACAGGGAACCCCGTCAGATTTTGATTCATTCTCGCATTGGACACGGGAGGGATTTGCGCCCGTGTTCAAAGGGGGAAGGAGCTTTCTCAGTCTCCATTCCGATGTCGCAATCGGTGCTGCCCCGATCGAAATGGAATACATGTCAGCCGCAAACATTGCGCGTGGGCGGGATATTCAACGAAGAGTGGAGCAGGCAAGCGTGTCTGAATCCGGATGGTCCATGAGCTGAAGGAAGCACACGTCTGATTCTGACCATTCCTTGCGGGGGAATATGAGCACAGTGAGGACAGATTGCGCCTCACAGCCCCAGGTGGGTGATCACATGAATGTTCATCTTTTGGTGATCCCCGAGAGGGCTGAACAGTGGCAGACGAGCGCGATGGAATGGAGACAGGGTGAAGTGAAGCGCTGCATCTCCGTCCGCATGCGGAATCTCCTCACCTGTGTCACAAGGAGCGAACATCCTTTGGTGAACGCACTGGTCCAATGCGTTTTCGACCTTCCAGTTCCAGTAGATGTCCGGGAGAGTGTTGGGAAAGACTTGGAACCTCGTGTGGGAACGCTGCCACGGGCTGTTGAATATCTGCATCCTGCCATGGATGATCTTATGACCTTCATTGCATCCCACCATTGCGCTGGCATGGGTTCTGGAGCTCCAATGCAACGTAATGCACAAATTGGCAGCACTCACATCAGTGTGGTGATCGTGTTTCCAAAGTAGGCCGCCGACTTCTGCCGTGAGATTTACATGCTTGCTGGCATCCATGACAGTTGGGATCGCACCGGCAAAGCTTATTTACTTCCTTCCGTTCTTGCCCAATGTCGAGCGTCACAATCCACTCCACAGGAGGTCACCACCACACCCACTGCTGTGTAAGCTATTCGCGTAGGGGATTTTAACGTTGGCTGCTCGTGCACAACCCAACTGGACATCCTCGAGACAAAGGATAATTGGTTCACTCTCTATTAGCCATACAGATCATCGCGCGTGGGAGCCAGATGTATGAAGTTGTCGTATCGTAATCCGATTGGGATTCTTGTACTTGTGATTCTCCTTGCGGGAGGAGCTTTTATTGTGGCACGTGCAAGCGGTGCTCCTCGGTGTGGAACTATCACAAGTGATGCTGCGTTTGGTGGTAATGGGCAGGAGACATTCCAACCGTCTCAGTCAGCAGTCACATCCTGCATTATGACCAGCATCAGGAATTGCCGAACAGGAACCGAGGTCTCGTACATAGTTGAAGGGGATGCGGGACTGTACATTACTTCAAAAGTGGAAATCCTGGGTCGACAGCAGGGAAACTGTTATGGCTCAATCACAGGAAATAACAGCGGCCATAATTTTTCCTGTCATGTTACATTCACTGCCGCTTCTCATGGTGCAACAGCTCATGGGTGTCAGGACCTGGGATACGTGGGTTTGCCAACGTACCCTAATCCCACATCGGGTATTTAGTGGGAACTTGCAGCAGCTGATTGAAAGTGGGGAAAGCGCAAGCTCTGCTCCAATGGAGACTCTTGCTGACTAGACATGCAGGATGTTACCCCTGGTGTTCCCTGTGTGTGCCGGAACACTGCAGTCTTGCGAAAGGTGGGGGAAGAAATCGGAATACTCAGTGTTGGCTTTTTTTGTTCGCGTTCACTAGCGAGAACAAGAGCAGCTCTGGGAGAGGAGTGTCAGGCGCAAAACGCAGGGCGCCAGCAGTTATGGTGTAGTCCCAAAGCTCATCTCCCAGCATGCTGAGGACGGAGCCATGAGTGGGAAAGATGGCGGAGATGGCGTTTGAGGGCAGCGAAACCTGCAATCATGTCCCCATCCTCCCGAAATGCTGGGAGTGCCTTGTGGCGTATATAAGCACAGTGCAGACAGAAGGCGTCTGACAGCCAAGAACTGGGTGATCATATCCATATCATTCTTGATGCTCTTCGAGTGGACTGGAGAGCTGCTGCCGAGCGCGAGATGGAGCGAAGACAGGGTGAAATGTGGCGCTACAGCCCGTTGTGGCCCAATGTGTTGACGCGTTCCGCATCTACGGTTGGGAACTTGCAGCAAGGACGCACGACCATGTGCCAGCCACTGTGAGGGAGCCTGGAGCTGTACCGAAGGGCGTGAGGTGTGCATTGACAGAACCGAAGACGTCGTTACCGTGCACTGCTGTGACGGAGATCGTTCCTGAGGTGGCATCGTACTCGTTCACTGGCCGGCTTGTGCCAAGCGATGAATCGACATAAAGGACAGCTGTTCCGCCATCCTGACTTACAGCAGCGCTTGCAGGATATGATCCAACGCCACGGTAGTTTGCCACGCCAAGATAGAGAGAACCAGTGGGGAGTGAAATGGAGAGTCCAGTCTGATTGCTGGGAGGCAAGGGGCCCTCAGTGCAGCTGATGCCGCTCGGAATATGGAGAGCTACATTCAGCTGTCCACTGATGGTGATGTTGGAATAGCCTGCAAGGGCAGCTGGAGTAAATGATGGACTTTGAGAGGTCATCGCGCTTGAAAAGGAAGGCGTGCTGGACGAAGATCCCTGGGCCTGGCCACATGAAACAGCGCAGAACGAGGCAAGTCCAATGCCCATGACCAGTGCAATCAATTTCTTCACAGTGATGTACCTCATTGTGTCCAGTCGATAAGCCGAATTATCGCACAAGTATTTTTTGGCGGGGAAGACTCTGCAAGTGCAGTATGCAAACAGCCGATGTGCAGCATGCTTTCGGGGAGAGGAGGCAGGATGATTGGCAGTGCAGTCAGGGCTTCGTGCAAGCGATCTTCCCCTTCGGCAGCAGTTCGCAGCAGGAGCGGGTGGGATCTGTCCTCAGTGATGGAGCACTGGATGTCTGCCCTGCATGTGGACCAATGCACTGTCAAACGAGAACGAGGTGCAGATTCACTGCTTTGAGGATTTCTCAGCATTGATTCTGCGCTTCGCATTGACGAGCGCGAGTACGAGATGCTCGGGAAGCGTCGTGTCAGGCGCAAAATGCAGAGCGCCAGCTGTCATGGTGTATTCACTGAGTGCATCCCCAAGCATGCTGAAGACTGAACCGGAGTGGGGAAGATAGCTGAGGTGGTTCTTGAAGGCAGCAAACCCAGCAATGATAGCTCCATCCTCCCGAAATGCTGGCACTCTGTACGAGATGCACTCGACTGCAGTGGGCGCAACACGGTGAATGGAATGCCGCAGGGCCTCAAGCGTGGATCGTCCCGGTTCCGGCACGGTTGCAAGGTAGTCATCAATTGCAGTGCCCATGGATGTAGTGTATGCCATGGGGCGGGAAGTGAGACACTCAGTCAGAGGATGGTCTTCCCGGTGAAAACAGCTTGAACTGCGCTCCGCACGGATCTGCAACGAGTGCGACACGACCAAGGCCACGATTGGCAGGTGCCATGCGCACGGATCCTCCGAGTTCCTGGACTGTTGCGACTGCAGCATCGACATCGTCGACCTGCCAGAACACGGTCCAGTGTGGAGCTTCCCCAGGAGCAAGATTTTCGATCTCGTCACCGATGCCCGCAATGGGCCTGCTGCTGTCCTTGTCCATGAAGCCTGCATAGTGGTGCCCATCCACTTCTTCCTCTTCTGGATCCCAGGTGAAGACGCTTCGGTAGAAGGCAATTTCTGACTCGTAATTGGGAACATCGATGGCAATGAAGCTTGGCGTTCCATGTTCATGGATGGCGGAAAAGCCATGGAAACTGTCTCCTTGCCAGATGCCAGTGACTGCTCCTGAGGGATCGGCAATGACAGCCTGGCTTCCGAGGTCCGCAATCTTTGCAGTCGGAAAGAGGACTATTCCCCCCTGTGCACCTGCACGCTCAAGCGTGATGTCCACATTCTCAGCAGAAAAGTAGGGCTTCCACGTATTGTCCGCAGACATGTCTCCCATGTCACCCATGGCACCAGCAATGGGGTTTCCGTTGCGGTTGAACATGAAGTATCCGCCAAAGTCGGGGTTTGCCTCACCTGCTTCCCAGCCGAACAGGCTGGAATAGAAGTGTCTGCTCCGTTCAGGGTCGGAGGTCCACAGATCAACCCAGCAGGGCGCTCCTAGAGGTGCACGTTCTCTCGTTGTCATGGGGGCTCCCTAATCGCGCATTCGCTTGCACAGTCTGCAGCACTGTGAAGTGCCACATATCGCACGAGTATACAAGTTCCGAAGTACAATTCCAGCGGGTTGAGGTGATGCCAGCCATGCCCAGGCGCGATTCATGTGGTTAACCACACAATCCCTGACCATCCCGACTATACTGAATCACTGCCAGTGGTGCAGCAGCCGATGTGTCACGTTCCTGTGAGCTACCGTGCTGTTTCACAGGTCAACAGTCGCATTTGGCAGTACAGCAGTGGACACATCGCAGAGTGCGGTGCGCGCAGGTAGACATCACCTTGGGGGAATTGCAGCAATGGCCACTCGAGCTTCTCGGATCAGGATCCGCCTTGTCCGAACCCTGTCAGTCCTGGCAGTGAGCCTGAGTGCTGCTGCAGGAGCTGTTGCCGGTTTTCCCGCAACCGTTCATGCAGCGAACATCACTGCGGGGAGCAGTGTCACCTTCTCCTCCACAGGTAGCGAGCAGAGCTTTGTGGTACCTGCTGGAGCCACCCTCATGCAGGTGACAGCAGTCGGTGCACCTGGACAGGGGACATATCCTGTGAACACTACTGGTCCGAACACTGCCACTGGAGGCAAGGGTGCCATCGTGACTGCGCTCATTCCTGCACCTGCTGCAGGCACGACAGTGTATGTCGAGGTGGGTGGAATGTCGACATTCAGTGGCAATGCCACTGCGTCAGGTGGTTTCAATGGAGGAGCAGCAAGCTCCACGGGCGCAGGGGGAGGTGGTGGAGCATCGGATCTCCGGACAGTCTCCCGCACTGTTGCTGGATCCCTCAGTTCTCGCCTTATCGTTGCTGGAGGTGGTGGAGGGGCTGGCGAAGGAGGAGCTGATTTCAACTCGCTCTGCTACAGTTACGGCTGCACTCCAGGAAATGGAGGATCAGCAGTCGCGAACAGCCCGAATGGTGGTGCTGGGCAGACTGGCCCGTACTCTGCTGGCTACTATTCGTACGCCAGCTATCCGGGCATGACAGGTGGCCAGGGTGGAGGTGGTGGCACCCAGTCCGCAGGAGGAGCTGGTGGACCCATCACCCCCTGCACTGGTTACTGCTACAGCTGGGGTGCGAGTGCTGGAAGTCCTGGCACACTTGGGACTGGTGGAGTAGGCGGTCCAGTCTCGTACGGCACAGTGAGCCCTGGCGGCGGTGGTGGTGGTGGCTACTATGGTGGAGGTGGTGGTGCAGCTGGCAACGGCTACCAGCTGTACGCGAATGGTGGTGGTGGCGGTGGTGGTGCAGGTTCCAGCTATGTGGAACCGTCTGCCCTGTCTTCAACCTTTGGCGTGGACACTACTGGTGTCCCTTCCATCTCCATCACGTTCAATCCCACGACAGTCTCTGCAACTTGCACGCCCAATCCCATTGCAGTGAGCCTGCAGACAACCTGCACTGCGACTGTGCACAATGTGGACCACTCCGATGCAGTTGCACCATCTGGCACCATCACCTGGGCCATGACCCGGGGCAATGGCACGCTCAGTGTTCCGACCTGCAGCTTCATTGCAGGTGGCTCATGCAGTGTCATTATCACGTCCCATCCAGGAGGTGCAGGAGCCCAGACAGCTTCCCTTGCATATCGGGGGGATGCAGTCCATTCACCGAGTTCAGGCACTGCAAGCTTCTCCGCAGTGATGCAGACTTCCATTGTCGGAACCAGCGTCTATGATGCTGACACCAACACGTTGTGGACTGGATCGGAATCTACAGGGGCAGTGGCATTCCTAGATGCCAGAATCGGTTCAGGCTACGGCATTCCTCCAACAGGGTCTGTCGCGTACAGCATGTATGATGGGGGCTCATGCGGTGGGCCTGCGATATTTGTCGACATCGTGACAATGGGCATTGGATTTGTACCGAGTTCATCCCAGTCGTCACCGCTTGGAGCAGGAACATACAGTATGGAGGCCAGATATTCTGGTGACGGAGATTACACGCAGGGATATTCACCCTGCGCAGCATTCAATGTCCTCCAGGGAGTGCCATCTGTCGGGATCGCAGTGGATGATGCAGCAACAGCGGCAGGCTGGACAGGTTCCGAGACGACTGGTTCTCAGGCGTATGCTGCAGCAACCGTGACTGGCGTTGCAGGATTCACTCCCAAGGGAACAGTGACGTACGACCTGTACAGTGGTGGAAGCTGCTCCGGAACTGCCCTGACAACCGAGACAGGGTCTCTGAATGCAGGTTCTGTACCCACATCATCTTCCTCCGCTCCTCTGGCAGCTGGAACGTACAGCTATCTTGCACAGTACAGCGGAGATACGAACTATGTGGCTACAGCATCGCCATGCACATCGATGACAGTGCTTCAGGGCACAACTTCAGGGAGTACAACCGTGCACGACACGGCAACGAGTCTTCCCTGGGCAGGAACCGAGACCACGGGAAGTGCTGCCTATGACACTGCAACCGTTGCGGAAACAGGCGGCATTCTTCCTGCAGGCACATACACGTATGCGCTCTTTGGCAATGGCACATGCCAGGGAACACCCTCAAGCACGGAAACAGTCACTCTCCAGGCAGGGAGCGTGCCCAACTCCTCTGCCACAGGGCCACTTGGCGAAGGAGCGTACAGTTATCTGGGCACGTACAACGGGGATGGAGACTATGCGGCAGTCAGCACTGGGTGTGAACCATTCGCTGTGGACCAGCCACCTGCCATCACGAGCAGTGCAGGTGTGACGGTTACTGTTGGTGCACCAGCGACTGTCACTGTGACTGCTGCAGGATTTCCTTCCGGCGGTGCGATTTCACTGACGGAAATCGGTCAACTCCCTTCAGGCATGACCTTCACGGACAACCACGATGGCACAGCAACACTTGCAGGTACTCCCGCTTCCGGCACAGTGGGAAGCTATGACCTCACGATTGGAGCTGCAAATGGCGTTGCACCCTCCGCAACGCAGAATTTCGTGCTTGTCGTTGCACAGCAGCTGACCACGACAACCCTTGCTGCAGCTCCTGCTCCTGGAGAGGTGGGGGAGTCCATCACGCTCACTGCAACAGTGGCCGTGTCGGCTCCGGCTTCAGGAATTCCCGGAGGCACTGTCACTTTCAGTGAAGGGGGAAACCCACTTGCGGGATGCACTGCACTGCCCCTTGCAGCAGGACAAGCCTCATGCACTGCAGTGTTCAATGCTGCAGGGCTTGCAGCAGTGAGCGCATCCTATGGTGGCAGTGCGGATGCCAAAGGGAGCATTTCGGGGACAGTTGATGAGCAGGTGGGCATGGCCTCAACACGGACTTCACTCAGCTCTTCACTGTCGACTGCAGTGACAGGTCAGGTGACGCTTCTCACAGCAACAGTGAGCAGGCTGTCACCTGCTTCTGGTTCAGCAGGAGGCACTGTGCTCTTCAGCAGCGATGGAACAGTTGTCGCTGGATGCTCCGCAGTGCCTGTGGTTTCCGGGGTAGCTTCCTGTGATACGAGCTGGGGATCTGACAGTTCCCATGCGGTCACTGCATCATATCTGGGTGATGTGAATGATGTCGCAAGCACTTCTGGCACCCAGTACGTGACAGTCAGCGCTGCAGGTACGACTGTTGCTCTTTCCCCCTTGCCTTCCACAGCCACTTCTGGGGAGAAGGTCACCATCACCATCACAGTGAAGGCTGCAGCCCCAGGGGGCGGCAACCCCACAGGCACAGTCACTGTCCGCATTGATGGCATTGTGGTTGCAACAGTGCAGCTGGACAGCACTGTTGACAGCCGTGCGCAATATTCAACGGATACACTGCCGCTCGGAGCACATGCTGTCACGGCATCATACAGTGGGGATGGAAACTATCTGCCAAGCTCGCTTGCAGCTCCTGTTGTGCTCACGGTGAATTCGCCACCTCCAGTGCCAGCAACTGGGAGTTCCATTGCCATTCCCGTGCGTGGCGGTGTGGTTGCAGTCCTTCTTGCAATGCTGACTGCAGCATGGTGGACATTCCGGAAGCGACGTGTGCTCGGGTCCCGGCAGTAGCAGTTCTCCTGTACATCTGGCAACCGGATGCGGGCATTTCCATGCGTGGAAGGCTGCGCATGTGCAGCATGTGATTCAGCATGGAAGGCTGGTGTCCTGTTATTAGAACTGATGGCAGGCAGTCATGGAGAAAGAGGAGGGAGAATCAGATGCCATGTGTAGAGGGAAGATGTCGTGCATGATGGCTGTCCGCGGATCTGATTCCCTCAATTGCGTATGATGAGATGGATCTGGGCCGCCATAGCTCAGCTGGATAGAGCACCTGGCTTCGAACCAGGGGGTCGCGGGTTCGAATCCTGCTGGCGGTACCATGGGGCGTTGGTGCGAGGGAGTGGATAGTGTTTCAGTCCCTTCCGGAATCAGGTGCTGGAGCCAGGACAAGACGATGAGTGCAGGTATGGGTGCAGACTGTCGGCGCCTCAGCGATGCTGAACTGTTCAGTGCTGCAGTGGATGTGCTCGATGCGAACCGCACTCCACATGGAACACGGGCTTCTCCCCATCTGTATCCCCACCAGTGGAGCTGGGATGCAGCATTCATTGCAGCAGGTCTTGCTGTCATCGACACGAGTCGGGCACGAGCGGAACTTGACCTCCTCCATGCTGGACAGTGGGCGAACGGCATGATTCCCCACATCGTCTTTGCTCCGGATGCAGGAGGGTATTTCCCAGGGCCTGAGCGGTGGGCATGCGCTTCAGTCTCTCCGCATGCGCCCCATGGGGTTGCGACCAGTGGCATCATCCAGCCTCCTGTGCATGCGCTGGCCCTTGCTGCGATCATGGAAGCGGATGCGGGGCAGCAGCTCCATACGGATGCTTGGCAAGGTGCTGCACTCCAGAAGGTAGCTGCATGGCATCGATATCTCGTACGGGAACGGACTGATTCCACCACAGGGCTCATCACCCTCTTCCACGGCTGGGAGAGTGGGATGGACAACTCTCCGAGGTGGGATGCTCCCTACGGGAAGGTTGCTCCAGGCAAGGATCTCCCTCCATATGTCCGCAGGGACACCCATCATGTGGGGAGCGATTCGGAACGGCCTCAGGATGAGGAGTACAACCGGTATCTCTGGCTCCTTGAGGAAGGAAAGCGTGTGGGATATGAGGCTTCTGCCTGGAAGGTGGCTGGAAGCTTCCAGGTGGGAGATGTCTTTGCCACTGCAGTGTTCGCAAGGGCATGCGATGTCGCTGCAACATGTGCGGACTCCCTGCAGATGAGGGATGTGGCGGATGAGATGCGCAATTTCGCAGATGGGGCTCGTCACGCTGTCCGTGTGCACTGCGATGCTGGATCAGGGCTTGCCCATGATGTTGACCTCGCATCAGGCATGCCACTCCGCACGGATACCATTGCAGGGTTCGCACCGCTCCTGTGCTTCACGTCGTCGGATGCGGAATTTGCAGCAGCACAGCGCACGCTCTTCAGTGCGGACTGGTGCACTGCAGAGGGACTTGCATTCCCGCTTCCCCCCAGCACTGCTCCCCAGTCTCCTGCATTCGAGGAGGAACGGTACTGGCGGGGACCAGTCTGGCCCATCATGAACTGGCTGCTTGGGTGGGCACTCGGAGAGGGAGGAGATGCGGAAGGAGCAGCACATCTGCGTGCCCATGGACTTGACCAGCTCCGGGATGGGACGTTTGCGGAATACTACCAGCCGTATGATGGCTCACCGCTTGGCAGCATGAAGCAGTCCTGGACTGCAGCTGCAGCACTCATGTGGCTTGCGCAGGGTGCATCCATTCCAGGGCGCTGAAGCGGGAAGAGTGTTCGTGCGTTAGGAGTCGAGGGACGGATGCTTGATGGAGCGGGGTGCACTGTAGGTGAGCCCCATGCGGCGGAAGGCTGTCTGCATCAGCTCACCACCAATGGAATTGCGCCGTTCCTCACGGTCCAGCAGAAATGGCCCGTGGCAGGTAAGGCCCTTCTCTCCGATACGCGTGGGCAGCACAGTCTCCACCCATTTCTTCGTGAAAGTGGGCTCCGAGGAACGCTTCTGCTGTTCCCGCTCCCTGAGAATCTTGTGAAGGATGTTCGCATACTCCGGGGTGCAGACTATCTCCGTTGCTGAGTGGAGTGTGCGCACCGGTTTCCCAAAATGGCGCATGTGAGCGTCGCGGCCCCGTTCCACACGCTCGCTCCACTTGATCTTTGCAATGAAGTACTCGGTGCCTTCCCGGACTTCGCCGATGAGCACGAAATTGTCCGCCATAGGCATGCCTGAAGTTGCTTGCAGGGGGGAAGAGGAGTGCTGCTGGCGGGAAGGGTTCCCGATGATGCGTGCTGGCATCCGGCTCACGAGGCCGGCAGTGAGCCGGAGTGTGCGGATGCGGACGGAATCAGGGTGCTGCGTCATGGAGTTTCCTTCGTCAGGGCGGCATCAGATAGTCGACAGTATGGCAGATGGGGAAGTGCCTGTGAGGTGATGCAGCGAGTGGTGGACAGCCCAGATGGAGAGCATGGTCCCTTGCAGATCATGCGTGGAGATCCTGTGGCAGGCCCGTTGTCTGCCATTCCCTGCAGGTTCTGATGTCGTGTTCAGTGGCCTGTGTGAATGGAATAACGATTAGCACAAGAGGCAAGGTATACGCGTAAACTACACAATAAGGCTGTGGCTGGACTGAGCACGAGGAGGGCACGATGGCGACGCATGATGTGGACGTTCTCATCATTGGAGGAGGCATAGCTGGACTCAGTGCAGCGTATCGGCTCATGCAGGATGCTCCGGATCTCCGCATCGCACTCCTTGAGGCTGGGGAGACGCCTGGTGGAAAGATGCAGCAGGCAACCTTCACGGATGGCCACACTGTTGATGTCGGTCCGGACGCGCTGTGGATACAGAGTCCAGCTGTTGCCGAGATGCTTGATGAACTCGGAATGGTGGATCCAGCAGTGCGTCCTGTAAACACGGCAACTGGCATTCTCCATCATGGGAAAGTCTGTCCACTGCCAGGCGGCATGGTTGGCGGAATACCCACAGATCCTGCTGCTGCGCGAAGGTCTGGTCTCCTCTCTGCACGTGGAGCCCTGAGGGCTTCCCATGAGGAGAAGCATCTTCGTCCACATGGAAGTCAGGATGTGAGCATTTTCCATGCCATGGAGGAGAGACTCGGCACTGAAGTTGCTGAAGGCATTGTCGATCCGCTTCTTGGAGGCATCTCCGCAGGGAACACCCGCACGATGTCGCTTGCTGCGACTGCACCCCACCTGTTCACCTTGTACAGCGAGGGAAAGCCGTTCCTTGCAACACTCCAGCATGCGAAGGGAAAGATGGATGGACTCGCAACATTTGCGCCCGATGGACTGTCTACGCTAGTCAACGCCATCCTTCAGGCACTTGAGGGCCGCATGGAGATTGTGAACAGTGCGAACGCAGAGGATATTGCTCCTGCTGCACAGGGATATCGTGTGAGGAGCAGCACTGGAGTGTGGGAAGCGCAGCGCATAGTACTCGCTGTGCCAAGTTTCGTGTCTTCCAGGCTTCTTGCACAGACAGCTCCCAAGGAAGCTGCAGTGCTCGGGAAGATCCCGTATGCATCCGTCACGACAGTCACCCTTGCGCTTGCCTCCTCGGACTGGAAACTCCATGAGGTTCCCGGTTTTGTCATTCCACGGTCTGAAGGGGAACTCATCACTGCAGTCACCTGCCTTTCCGAGCGGTGGACACACCACAGGCGCAGCAACACAGTGTATGTGCGCTGCTCCTGTGGACGAATCGATGACGACCGGCCAGATTCCCTGTCAGATGACGAGCTCCTCCAGAGGGTGCATGCGGATGTCGAGCGTCTCCTGCAGGTGCATGCTCCGCTCCGTGAAGGGATTGTCCAGCGGTGGCCACACGCGCTTCCGCAGTATGAGGTTGGACATAGGGAACGGCTTGCTGCATGTACGGATCTCCGTGAGCGTGGCATCGAGTGCATTGGGGCAGCATTTGGAGGGCTTGGGGTAGCGTCCTGCATTGACCAGGGGACTGCAGCAGCAGGTCGACTCAGGACCAGTCTTCAGCCACTGGCAGGAGTGCAGTCATGAGAGAGTCCACACTGGATCGGGCACTTGCCCATTATGCGAATGCGCCCCACCTTGTCTTCTGGGAGACGACGAAAGCGTGCCAGCTCGCGTGCCTCCACTGCAGGGCTTCGGCCCAGTATGGGCCTGCACCGGGCGAGCTCACGACAGAAGAGGGCAAGGCGTTCCTTGATGCGCTTGCAGCATGGAAGGATGCCTCTCCCATCGTCATTTTCACTGGAGGGGACTGTCTTGCACGGGCGGATCTCCGTGAACTCGTCGCCCATGGTAATGGACTGGGACTCCGCATGGGGATTGCACCGTCCGTCACTCCACGGCTTGAGGATGAAGTGCTCAGGGATCTCTACGCGAGTGGTGTGCGGAGTGCATCCATCAGCTGTGATGGAGCGAGAGCGGGAACGCATGATGGCATACGGGGCATTCCAGGCCATCTCGTCTCTACACTGGGCGCATTGGAGCTCCTCTCGGATCTCGGCTACCGGCTCCAGGTGAACACAGCAGTGATGGCACGGAATGTCCATGAGCTTGGCGAGATTGCGTGCCTGCTCATTGAACGGCAGATCCGTGTGTGGGAAGTGTTTTTCCTTGTTGGCACTGGCCGGGGCACAGGGGAGGAGGAGATTGCGGCACAAGAGGCGGAGGATGTCTGCCGCTTCCTTGTTGCGCTCGATGCCTACGGTCTCACCATACGCACTGTGGAAGCGCCGTTCTACCGCAGGGTCCGTGAGATGTATGATGCCGCACCTGATCAGCTCGAGGCTGATGGCGGTGCACTCTTCCATGAGCTCATGGGTCCACTTGAAGCCCGTCATGGAAAGCCAGCTGGCACGCACCACTCCGCAACACTCGCGACAGGAGATGGAAGGGGGGTCGTATTCGTTGGCCATGATGGAGCGATCCACCCCTCGGGTTTCCTTCCAGTGTCGTTGGGGAACGTCCGCACAGATTCGCTTGTCGATGTCTACCAGACCCACCCGCTCCTTGCAGCCCTCCGGCAGGGGGAACTGCATGGTCCCTGCGGGGAGTGCGCCTGGAGACGACTCTGTGGAGGATCCCGTGCCAGGGCCTACGCGCATTCGGGCGATCCGCTTGGATCGGATCCCGCATGCATCAACGCGCTGGTGACTGCATGATGGGAAACGCCCGTTCCGCAGTCTGCACCATCATTCTCATGTCCTTTGGCACAGCCTCATCCGTGGAGGAGATTTCGAGCTTTCTTGCGCAGGTGCTCCACCGCACGCCAGAGCCTGAACTCGTCACGGATCTCGAGATGCGCTACCGGATGATAGGGGGCTCGCCACTTCTCGACATCATGGGATCGCTCGCAAAGAAGCTTCAGGAGGCACTCCACAGCGCTGAACCTGAAACGGAGTTCCATGTGCTTCTTGGCATGCGCCATGGCTCCCCCTCGATCGAGTCAGCGTTGGCAGAGGCGCATGCACTGGGATCTGGCCGCATTGTGGCCATTCCGTTCGCGCCGCAGGACTCTCCTGACCGGGAGCAGTATTCGCGCCGCATAGCGGAGCATGAGGAATCGGTTCATGGAGTGCCTGTCGATATTGCTCCTGCGTGGTATGCGGAGTCATGGTATCTTGATGCGCTTGCTGAGAGAACCCGTCCCGCAGTCGAGCGGATGCGGAAGCTCGGCAAACCAGTGCGGCTGCTGTGCACAGCGCACAGTCTTCCGAGCCATCTTCCGGGTCTCCACATGTACTGCGATGAGCTCGCGGAGACTGCGGATGGTGTGGCTGAACGTGTGGGTCTGTCCGAGACGCAGTGGGCACTCGCCTTTCAGAGTGTGCCGAAGGGCACATCACGGCCCTGGCTTGGACCGGATCTCTACGGAGAGATCTGCGAGTGCGCAGCGCATGGTGACAATGTGGTCATTGTGCCAGTGCAGTTCCTTACTGACCATCTGGAAGTGCTGTACGACATTGATGTGCTTGCGTTTGAAAAGGCGAAGTCGTGCAGGATCGCCATAGAGCGCGTGCCAACGCTCAACGATTCTCCCGATTTTGTGGAAGGACTCAGCACCATGACTCGTGCCATCCTTGAGCGCGAACCCTCACTCCCCACTGTTGGCTGAGGACTCTGGAGTTCCATCCAGCGGCTCAAGCACTGCTCCTGCAAGTGCACCCTCCACTTCCGACTCTGGTGTGATGGGTGACACGCGACCAGGCTGGAGGGGACCCTGGTCCTGGGGCAGCTTCCGGAACGCGAACCAGCCGTAGGCAGCTGCCACGAGAGCTGCAGCTCCCCCGATACCGAGCGATGCGCGGGCTCCAAATGCGTTGCCCATGGCCCCCACGATGGGAGCGCCAATGGGGGATGAACCCATAAACGCCACTGACCAGAGCGACATGACCCTTCCCCGCATGTTCGGTGCAGAGGAGAGCTGGAGGGTGCTGTTACCAAGCGACATGAATGCGACTGAGCAGGCACCGATGCCTATGAGGACGAGTTCCTCCACCCACAGTGCAGGTGCCACTGCGCCAAGGAGGACAGCAATGCCAAATACGAACGCGGTCTCGACTATGAACTTCGGGTTTCTGCTCCTTCTGCCAGCAATGACAAGTCCGCCAATGACTGCTCCTGCTCCCATGAAGGAGGTGAGCAGTCCATACGTGATGGATGTTCCATGGAAGGCGTCCCCTGCCATGAGTGGGAGGCTCACCTGAAACTCGTAGGTGAGGCATCCTATGATGCCCATCATGATGAGTGCAGTGCGCAGCAGTGGAAAGTGCGCGACATACCGGAAGCCTTCAAGGAGCTGGCCCCGCATATGGGACACACGGTCAGTTGGCGAGAGCTGTGACTTGTCGAGGGCAATGAGCGCACTGATGACAAAGAGGTACGATACAGCGTTGATAGCGAAGCACCATCCCGTTCCAACAACCGCAATGAGGACTCCAGCAATGGCTGGTCCAATTGCCCGTGCCACGTTCACCATGACAGCATTGAGCGTTACAGCGTTCGGAAGCGCTTCCCGGCCCACCATTTCGATGATGAAGGTCTGGCGAGCGGGATTGTCGACCATGTTGATGATGCCAAGCGCGAGTGCGACAGTGTAGATCTCCCACAGGTGAACATGTCCAGCAAGAACGAGCAGTGCAAGCACGAGCGCCTGGAGTCCTGCGAACGACTGTGTCCAGAAAAGAATGCGGTACTTGCCAAACCGGTCCGCAATGGTACCTCCGACTGGACCAAAGAGCAGGATGGGGAGTGTCTGCAGCGCGACAACTCCTCCGACTGCGACGCCTGAGTGCGTGAGCGTGTACACGAGCCAGGACTGCGCAATGCTCTGCATCCATGTGCCCACTAGCGACAGGCTCTGCCCAGCGAAGTAGATGCGGTAATTCCGGATGGAGAGGGATGAAAAGGTCCGTGCTGCGGTTGAACGGAGTTTCGGGGGCGTTCTCACGTGTGCAGGATTCCTTGTGCTGGTGCGGCTTAGGACGTGTACATCAAGTGTAGAACTGCGGGCCATGGGCAAACATGCAGGACCAGGTCGGGAGAGGATGCTGTATGCACCTCCGACCGGTCACATGATGCCGTACGATAGTTTCCAGCAGGAGCAATGACCCCCCCAATGAAGATCTGACAGAAGTCAGAGGATTTCCTTGCGGAGGAAGCGAGAAGGAACAGGTGTGCTAGGCATCAGTCTTGGCCAGATTCGTGGTCAGGTGAGTGAACTCCAGTCCAGTCTCTCGGAGAAGGTGGACGGGATTGCTGGGCACATGCTTGAGCGGCTCCATCCAGGGCGCAAGAACAGACGGGTCTGGGTGAAGGATGGACGGGCGCACATCGAAGTGCGTGGTGTGCACGAGCCGGAGCGTGCAGTCATGGCACGCATGCTTGAGAAGACGCTTCGCAATGTCGAAGGTGTTGACTGGGCAGAAGTGAACGGTGTGCTTGGCCGTGTAGTCGTCATGTTCGATCCCGAGGAGGGACCATCCATAGACGATCTCGTGGATCTCATAGAGGATGTTGAGGACATGCACGAGGTGGGCGAGCAGCCGTTTCCCCACGAAAAGCCGGATCACCCTGCAGATATTGAGCCAATCATCCACACAGCAGTGACACTTGGTGCGGATGTCGTCGGCATCGGAGTGAGCGTTGCGGAGCAGGCACTCCATCTTGTTCCCCTCCCAGCAGAAGTTCCAACAATTGTGTCCTTCGCGGAGAACCAGCCCCGCATCAGAAGGTTTTTCGAATCGCATATCGGACCTTCTGCAACGGATTTGACTCTCGGCCTTGCAAGCGCAGTCACGCAGGCAGCGTCCCAGGGTCCTCTTGCACTTGTGGTTGACATGACGCACCGTGCGAACCTCATGGGAGAGCTGGTTTCCCGACGGAGAACGTGGGAACGCCGTGAGGGCGCCCTGCAGAAGAGGCCGGAGAGTGATCCAACGGATGCTGTCCACCACACCAAGCGTCCGCGCCGCATTCCGGACGGGCCAGTCGAGGTGTACAGCGACTGGTCGGGCGTTGCCACCACTGCGGCATTCGGCACTGCGCTTGCAGTGACTGCAAGTCCCCGCCGTGCAGCAAGCGCCTACGCTGCAGGACTTCCCAAGGCAGCGCGTCAGGGACGTGAAGCGTTCGCAGCACACTTGGGCCGGATCCTTTCCCAGCATGATGCCCTCGTTCTCGACAGGCGTGCGCTGAGAAAACTTGACAGAGTCGATGTGCTTCTTCTTGATGCGCGGGCCATGGTCACAGGAAGGTATCTCATTGCACAGGTAAAGCCCGTTGGTCAGGGGGATGAGTCGACAGTGTTCCGACGTGCTTCACGCCTCTTCCGTCCTGAGCGCCCGTTCACGCTCCACAGAAAGGGCAGCATGATGGTGGGAACACTTGCGGATCTTGAGAAGGAGAGATGCGAAGTCCATGTCGATGGTGTTGATGACATGGTGCGGAGCCTGAGACGGACATGCGATGCCGTGCTTGGTGTTGTGAGGAATGGCGTGCTCATAGGCGTTGTGGGACTCCAGGAGGAACTCGATCCGCTTGCAGAGCAGCTTGTTGCCCAGGCTCTACACATTGGACTCACCTGCGCACTTGTCGGTGGCACTGCGCATCTCGCAAAGCGCCTCCTCATTCCCACCCGGTGGGCACGTGCAGGGAAGTCGCTCTCGGAGCTCAGGAAATTCCAGCGGGAGGGACACGGTGTTCTCGCCATAGGTTCTGGCGATATCGCGGATGTCCTTTACGCATCGGATTTCGCTGTGGGGATCGATGTGCCTGGTGTTGCGATTCCGTGGACGAGCGATGTGCTCACTACACCAGGACTCGCGACAGCATTCATTGTGCTTGAGGCTGTGGGTACAGCTGAAGATGTGAGCAGGAGGAGTGCTGCCCTTGCAGCAGCAGGATCTTCCGTTGGAGGCCTCTGGGCAATGCTTGGGCCCGCCTCGAGCTCGAGCACGCGGGCAAGCATCCCAGTCAATGCTGCAGCATTCGTTTCGCAGATCCAGGGCATCGCCTCCGCTGAACTCATTGGAAGAAAGCCACCAGTCGTCCCCCGAAGCAGGACACCCTGGCACACGATGGAGCCGGACATTGTCCTTTCCGCACTCCACACCACGAGCAGTGGTCTTGCACGTGATGAGGTGGGGAGACGGATGCAGGGGCCAGCAAGGCCACCCCATCCTGTGTGGAGGTTTCTTGAGGCAGTCGAGGGTGAACTGGTGAATCCCCTCACCCCAGTGCTGGCAGTGGGTGCTGGACTTGCAGCAGCAGTCGGGTCCGTTGCTGACGCCGGGCTTGTGGCTGGCGTCACTGTCGCGAACGCCATCATTGGGGGAGCGCAGCGGGTCCGTGCGGAAGTGTCCATCGAGAAGCTTCTCGAACTGAGCTCGGAGCATGTCACTGTCCGCCGTCGCGAGGGGACCTACAGGATAGACCGCCAGGCAGTCGTCCGTGGCGACATCGTTGAGCTCTCCCCAGGGGACATCATTCCTGCAGACTGCAGGGTGCTTCATGCAGAGGGACTCGAGGTGGACGAGTCGATCCTCACAGGCGAGTCGTTTCCTGTGATGAAGTCACCTGCTCCTGTGGCTGGTGGAGCAGTTGCGGACCGCACCTGCATGCTTTATGAGGGAACGACCATCTCAAGTGGAACGGGCGTTGCTGTGGTCGTTGCTGTTGGCAGTGACACGGAGATTGGCATGAGCCTTGCGAACGCTCCCGAACC
Organism: bacterium; assembly: GCA_021803465.1. Classification (GTDB taxonomy): domain Bacteria; phylum Chloroflexota; class Dormibacteria; order Aeolococcales; family Aeolococcaceae; genus JAJZLL01. The sequence goes on along the minus strand of JAJZLL010000047.1, from coordinate 31,886 downwards.
TCCACCAAGCGGTGTGGAGGCTCGGCTCAACACGCTCACAAAGTACACCGTGCCTGCAACGATCGTGAGCGGAGCAGTGGTCACGGGACTCAGCATGTTCAGAAGGGTGCCACTGCAGCGTGCAGTCTCCTCAGGCGTGAGCCTCATGGTAGCTGCAGTGCCGGAGGGACTTCCCCTCCTTGCGACTGCAGCCCAGCTTGCTGCAGCACACAGACTCTCGAAGCGGGGTGCCATGGTGCGCAATCCCCGAACGATTGAGGCTCTTGGCCGGGTGGACACGCTGTGCTTCGACAAGACAGGGACGCTCACCCTTGGGGAGATCAACGTGCAACGCGTGTCGGATGGCATGACGGATGAGCATGTCGATGCCCTGACGCACCGGGGCAGGTGTGTCCTTGCTGGCGGGAGACGGGCAAGCCCCACGGTGGATGGTGATGGCGTGAAGCACCTTGCCCACGCGACTGACCGCGCAGTCATCGCAGGAGCAGTGAAGCGTGACATCGAGGCGGACTATGACCTTCCCGGCTGGCAGATGTTTGGTGAACTCGCGTTTGATCCTGCGCGCGGCTACCATGCCGTGATTGGGGGAACGGATGACACGCTCTGGATTTCTGTGAAGGGAGCTCCAGAGATCATCCTCCCGAGATGCACGACATGGAGATCCCCTGAGGGTGTTGTTCCCATGGATCGGAAGGCACTCCGCACTGTCGAGGCGGAGGTTGAGCGGCTTGCGAACCAGGGGCTCCGGGTGCTTGCTGTGGCGGAACGCACTGCGACAAAGCGTGCGGATGTCGTTGATGACCGGGTGTATGGCATGGAGCTCCTGGGATTGCTTGGACTTGCGGATTCTGTTCGGCCCACAACCTCCCAGGCGCTCCAAGACCTCAGGGCATCTGGTGTTGAGGTGGTCATGATCACAGGAGACCATCCAAGCACTGCACGGGCCATCGCGAAGGAGCTCGGCATTCTCAATGGGCACAGGGTGATGACTGGTGTGGAAATCGATGCCCTCGAAAACGCAGCGCTTGATGCCATCCTCCCAGACATTTCCGTGTTTGCCAGGGTGACTCCAACGCACAAGGTCCGCATTGTCGAGGCCTACCAGCGGATTGGGCGTGTTGTCGCCATGACCGGGGATGGTGCGAACGATGCCCCAGCAATCCGTCTTGCGAACACGGGGATCGCGCTCGGAGGAAGGGGTTCCACTGCTGCAAAGGAGGCTGCGGACCTTGTCGTCATCGATGACCGCATCGAGACTATCCTCGATGCCATTGTTGAGGGACGTGGCATGTGGGCAGCTGTGCGCGATGCGCTTGGCATACTTGTGGGCGGCAACCTTGGAGAGGTGGGATTCACCCTTGCGACCACTGCCATTGCGGGCGAGTCGCCTCTCGACACACGTCAGCTTCTCCTTGTGAACCTTCTTACGGACATGCTTCCAGCAATGACGATTGCGCTTCGGCCACCAATGGATGTCAATCCCGAGGAGCTCCTTCATGAGGGGCCTGACGTGTCGCTTGGCAGTGAGCTCATCCAGCAGATAGCCCTGCGCTCCGTCCTCACGGCCGGTGCGGCTACTTCCGCATGGTTTCTCGCGCGTCTCACCGGTACGAAGAACCATGCCAACACCGTTGCGCTGGCAACACTTGTGGGAACCCAGCTTGGGCAGACTGCGCTTGTGGGTGGGAGGAGCCCAATAGTGCTCGCCTCGGCTGCAGCGTCAGCAGGAGCACTCGCAGTCATCATCGAGACGCCTGTTGTCAACTCGTTTTTCGGGTGCTCACCACTTGGACCCATTGGCTGGGGAATTGCGCTTGGAACGAGTGCTGTTGCTACAGGAGGTGCAGTCGTCCTGCCCTGGAGCGCAGCGAAGATCGATGGGTTCGTGCGCAACAGGCTCATGACGGAGCATGGCATTGTCGATGTCATGTCGGAAAACGGAACCCATGAGGGACGTTCTCCAATTACCCTTCCTGAAATGCAGCCGCTTCATTGACTGAGGCGAAGAGCTGTGGTGCGTCCTTCCCCTCGAGAAGGCCAGCAGTCGTGAGGTTGTGGCGGAGCTTATCATCGACCCGGGCCAGTCTGCAGGCAATGTGGGACTTCTTGAGATGGGCAAGAATGTCACGGAGTGTCTCGATGCCTGTGTAGTCGGAGTCGGAGATGGCTGCACAGTCAAGGACAACAGTTGTGCATGGTGGTGTGCTCCCATCGACTGCGCCAAGAAGCTGTGTTTGGAAGTAGGTCGCATTGGCGAAGTACAGGGATGCGGGGAAGAGGAACACGAGTGTTCCTGGGACGGATTCAAGGTGGGTTGCATGGCGTGTCGACTCCCAGCTAGTTGTCCCTGGAATCCTTCCCATGACAGTTCCCTTTGGCCGTGCACTGATGCGCGTCCTGTCGAAGACTGCGAGGATGACTGCAAGAATGATGCCCTGCTCCACTCCGACAAAGGCGACCATGATGAATGTGATGAGGGCAAGTCCGAATTCCCACAGGTCAAAACGGAAGATCTCGACAAGTGCCCGGATGTGGAAAATGCGGAGCGCCACATAGACGAGGACGGCTGCGAGGGTCGCGTAGGGAAGGTCCTGGAGGAGAAAAATGAGGGGAATCATGATGAGGATTCCCGCGAATGCGATGACACCGGAGAGCTGGCTTTTTCCACCAGCATTCGCGACTGCTGCTGTTCTTGCTGGACTCGCATCGACAGCGAAGCTTCCGAAGAGCCCAGCGATGATGCTGCCCACTCCTGTTGCGAGAAAGTCCTTGCCCACATCGAGTTTCGCGAGGGAAGGAGAGAAGGCACGTGTCGTTGCTGCTGTCTGGCTCACCACAACGATGGCAACGATGAAGGCAATGGGGATGAGCTCAATCGCAGTGTGGGGCGTGAATCCGTGGATGCCAAGTGCAGGGAAGCTTGGAGTGATGCGTCCAAGCACGTGGACACCGTGTGAGGAAAGCTGGAATGCTGCTGCCACAATGCACGATGCGACGAGTGCAATGAGGCCAGCAGGGATCTTCCTGCTCACTCGCTCGAGTCCTTCAATGATGATGAGCACGCCAAGGCCAATGCCAAGGCACCAGGCATTTGTTGAACCAAGGTGCGTGAAGACAGTGGCGATTCTTGCCACAGTGGAGCCACCAGCATCGTGGATGCCGAAGATGTCTGGCAGCTGGTGGACAATGATGATGAGACCCACTCCTGCAAGAAATCCCGCAATGATTGGAGCGGACAGAAGGTCCGCAAGCCAGCCGAGCCTGAAGAGGCCAACGCAGCCGACAATGATGCCCACTTCCACAGTGATGATGCCCATGAGCGCGATGTACGAGGTGCTTCCTGGGAGGGCGAAATGCGTGAGGCCAACAGCAATGAGTGGAGCAATGGTGGAGTCAGCCCCCACGGAGAGGACTGGGCTGGAGCCGAGGATGACGACTGCAGCAGTGCCAGCAAGGAATGCGATGAGCCCAGTGAGCGGAGCCATTCCTGCCAGATGCGCAGTGGCAAGCTGCTCTGGGAGGGCAATGACGAAAAGCAGGACTGCTGCAAGCGCATCAGCAGCAATCCACGACTTTGCATAGTTGCGGAAGGAAAGCAGCATTTCTCACCTCTCATGGTGCACGGAGCCTGTTCCCAGACAGTGTCGCACGGAGAGGGAATGTCTGACTAGGACGTTGCGCCATTGGACACGTGGTGTGCAGCATCGGGGGGGTACGCCTACAATGAACATGTGGCTGCAAATCTGCTGTGACACACGGGGGGAGTTCCCATGTCCGAGGACGGAGAGATCTCGAAAACGACCAGTGACGGGAAGGAATGCGCACCATCATCACGGCTGCGGCATGTCAGCAAGATTGCTGCTGTGACAGTGCTAGCGAGTGCGGGCATTCTCCTATCCTCTGTGGGCATTGTGCCACTTGGCATCGCTGCATCGACTGCGGGGTGGCATCTTGGCACGGAGGAGGCCATCAAGGCGTTCCGGAAGACTGCCATTGCGAAGAGGCTCGCTGATGCTCCAGTGAAACGGAAGGAGCTCCGCCATATTGGTGAGATTGCGCTCAGTGTCGTTCTCACAGGCATAGGCACTGCGCTGAGTCTCGGCTCACTCTATGCGGTTGGTGTGCCGTTTCTCATCATTGGGGTTGAGACGGGAGTGCATGCTGGTGCAGCATTCCTCGAAGACCTTCAGTGCGTGAGGAGAGAGCGGAGAGCAGCGAAGGCTGTGGCTGCTGCGAACGATGGACATGCGCGCGAATCCGTGAGGGAACTGCGGCCCACAAGGGAGCTCGAGTAGGCGCCACGAATGTGGCGTGGATCAGGACTTTTCCTTCTCCCAGGCGGAACGGGTCCGGAAATGGGAATGGAGCTTTCCCATGCGCGGCTCATACCACGCTTCCTCGTGGTAATCGGCAAGCGAGGTGACGTCAGAAGCAGCCAAGTCTGTCGTGATCACGCGTTCTGTGATATGGACAATGTGCTGCTGGTCAATGACTTTCGGCTTGTCCCAGAGATGGGTCTGGATCGTGATGCCATGGAAGATGTCGTCCTGCTCATCCGCAAGCACGAAGTCAAGCGTGCCAATATGCGTTCCGTCTGCAGCAGCGACAGGTGTCTTAGCAAGAATCGCCATCCAGGCGATTTCCTCATCGGGTGTTGGGGGGGAATATGGTGTGTCCATGCCATGTATGATACAGCTAACATCACGCACGCACGATGGGGAGGGCGAATTGGAACACGCTGAGGATGTCGAGACAGGCATTCTGGAAGAAGTGAGCTGCTCCTCCGAGAGTGCAAGTCACTGTTCCATCGTGTACCGGAAGGATGATCCTGGAGGGCGTGGTTCCCGTGTGCGGGTCTTCCTCCAGTCACCCCATGGCCGGGAGCATGAGGAGCTTCATCCAGGAGGGGTTGTTCACGCATATCACGGCATGCATGGCGAAGTGAGGGGACTCATCATCGATGGAGCTGTGCTCTGGATGTGGTCAGAGCAGGAATCCTCGGAACGCATGCGTGAGGAACTCCGTGCTGCCCGCGAGCAGCTGGAGGCACGCGATGATGAGCGGTACGGTTCCCTCGCATCGCGGTGGGCTGCCCTGCCTGAGCCGTTCAGGGCCATCTGTGGGCCATGTGCTGACACCAGGGAGTTCAGGCGCACACTCTTTGTCGTGGAGGAGGCAGCAAAAATCCTTGCTGTCTGCGGCAGCCGGGAAGAGATCGACCGGTTTGCAGCCAGTCCTGCTGCGGAGCAGCAGCGCCGTGTGCCTCGTCTCAGCGATGCGCACAGTGGAGGGACATTCGCTGCAGCTGTGTCGCTCGCGCGCGAACTGGCTCCACGGGAAGCTTCAGGACCTTCGCTTGGGTGAGTGCGACGCTTCCCCGTTGTGAGCAGCAACGTTAAGTACTACACTTAATGTGCACAGGGGTATAGGAGGTTCTGCCATGGGCACGATACTAGAGCAAGAGGTACGGAAAGCTGCACGCGCAGAGGTGGAGATGGAGGAGATACGTCCCAGCCGGGGCAGGAAGGGTCAGGCGTATGAGCTTGGCATGGCGGCTGTGGGTATTGCGCTCTTCGTCTACGGAGCCTTTTACGCGGAGTGGGTTCCTGGGTCGACCGAGATGGCAACACTTGGCATTGTTGCCATGATAGGAGGAGCCATCCCGCTCCTTGCAGGGATCGTGCTCTTCACTGCTACTCGCGATGAGAACGAGCTCGCGACAGGGCTGACGCTTCTGGGTGTCTTTGCCCTCTCGACTGTCGGTGTCACGAGACTTCTCGAGACGTCAGGCTCAGTGACGACTGGAGATCTCCAGGCGTTCATGGGCATGATGTTTGTCGTGTGGGCTGCCATTCTCGCCTTCGTGGGCATGAGTGTCTGGTCCAAACATCCAGGCTTCGGCCTCACAGCAGGAGTGCTCGTTCTCTCTCTCCTGGCTCTTGCCATTGGAGAGTGGACACCGAGCAATGGCTGGGTCATCACTGCAGGGTATGGGTACATCATCGCAGCCCTCATTGCAGCTGGCGCAGCAGTCCTTCACCGGTTCCCAGCCCTCATGGGCAGTGAGTAGCCGTGGTGGACAGGAAACGGGAGGCGCCTTCGGGTTCCTCCCGTTTCTGCATGCATGCCAGCACAATTCCCGAGGAGGGGAGGTAGCTCATGGCAGCTGTTCCAGGAGAACATGACAGCCTTCTGCAGGACGGATCGCTCATTCGCATACGGTCAATCCGCCCGGATGATGCGGATAGGCACAGGAGATTCATCTCGCGCATGAGTGACGAGTCGAAGAGACTCCGATTCTTCACAGTCCGTCCCTCGCTCACAGATGCGGAAACTGCGTACTTCACCACTGTCGACAATGTACAACGGGTGGGTCTTGTTGCCACCCGGCACGATGACATTGTGGGCATTGGCAGATTTGATGTGACGGCCCCAGGCTGTGCGGAAGTCGCCTTTGCAGTCGCAGACGCAGTGCAGGGACTTGGTGTCGGGAGTCTGCTCCTTGACCGGCTCGTCGTGGAAGGAGAACGTCGGGCAATCACGCAGTTCACAGCACACACCCTTCCAGAGAATGAACGGATGCTCGAACTCTTCCACAAGTCGGGGCTTGGCATCACAACGCACCTTGAGGAGGGAGAATGCATCGTCCTTCTGGATCTCACGGATCTTGAACAGTGGAAGGCTGCTGCTGCTGCACGTGATGACGCGTCCGGTCTGCGCTCACTTGCACGCATCCTTGAACCTTCGCGCATTGCCGTTGTAGGCGTGGGACGGGCGACAAGGTCGCTTGGAAGGGTTGTGGCGGAAAACATCCTCCGAAGTGGCTACAAGGGAACCCTCACTCCAGTGAACAGCGCTGCCAGTGTGACTGTCGGGGGCATTCCGTCCGTACATTCCGTGAAGGAGATGTCTCCTCCTCCGGATGTTGCAGTCATTGTCGTCCCAGCTGTTCATGTGCTCGATGTTATCGAGGAGTGTGGTGAATGCGGAGCTGCTGGCTGCGTCATCATTACGGCTGGCTTTGCTGAGACAGGTGGAGAAGGAAAACTGCTTGAGGACGAAATCGTTCAGCATGCGAGGACATCCGGCATGCGGCTCATTGGACCGAACTGCATTGGCATCGTGACAAGCTCCATTGGCATGAACGCGACCTTCCTGCCAGGCAGTGTTCCCTCTGGCAATATCGGCTTCGCCTCGCAGTCCGGCGCAATGGGGATTGCCCTTCTCGCACGTGCCAGGGAAGCGGGAATTGGCATCTCCACCTTTGTGAGCCTCGGCAATGCATCCGACATCTCCTCGCACGATGTCATCCGGTACTGGTCTGAGGATGCTGCAACGAAGGTTGGTCTCCTGTATCTCGAGTCGCTTGGCAATCCACGCACGTTCGTTCGTGTTGCGCGCAATGCTGCATTGGAAAAGCCTCTTGTTGCCCTGAAATCTGGACGCACAGGCATTGGACAGGCAGCAGCCCAGTCGCATACTGCATCCCAGGCAACACCGGACACTGCCGTGCAGGCCATCTTCGACCGTGCCGGCATTCTCCGTGTCACCACGCTTGAGGAGCTTCTCGAGACTGTCGCTGTCTGTTCTGCATGCAGCCTTCCTGAAGGCGAGCGCATTGGCATTGTGAGCAATGCGGGAGGAGCAGCCATCCTTGCTGCAGACGCGTGCGTTGGGGCTGGCCTCGATGTCGCATCCTGTCCAGCAGAGCTGCAGGAGTTCCTTCGTGCGCTGGGGTGCGCTGGTGTCCGGAATCCCATTGACCTTGGTGCTGGTGCCGTTCCGGAAACGTACCAGGCAGTCGTGCAGGAGCTGTGCCGAGCTGAGCTTGTTGACTCTCTCATGATCATTGTGGCTCCCCTTCCGGAAGTGCCTGTTGACAGCGTTGTCAGGGCAGTCACAGATCCTGCAGTGAATCCTCGCAGGCTTCCCCTCGTCGTAGTCATGCTCGGCACGCCCGCAGAAGAGCAGCGCAGTGCAGCCCATGGCACACCCCTCATCGCATATCCGGAGAATGCTGCGTATGCTCTCGGACGGCTCACCTCATACGCAAAGTGGAGACGGGGAGAGCAGCATGCAGAGGAAAATCGGGCACCTGAAGTCGAATTCGAACATGGGCATGCGATTGTGTCCCACTTCATGCGGGATCATCGTGAGGAGTGGTTGGATCCATCAGGGTGCGAGGCGCTCCTTGAGGCGTATGGCATACCGACGATTGCCTCACGCACAGTGAGTCCCACAGCCAGAGCTGCGACAGCAGCAGCCCATGAGCTCGGCTATCCTGTTGTGCTCAAGGCCGCTGGTCCCCACATCCTGCACAAGACGGAACGGCATGCAGTCGCACTCCGCATAGGTTCCGCATCGCAGATAGAACGGACACTTCGTGAATTCCATGCATCCCTGTCAGACGACATGCGCGAGATTGTCGTTCAGCGCATGGTGACTGAACCCTCTGTCGAGGTCATTGTCGGAGGAATCAATGATCCAGCTTTTGGACCACTTCTCATGTGCGGTACAGGGGGCATCCTGAGCGATGTTCTCCATGACACGCGGTTTGCTGTGGCACCACTCACCAGGTCCCAGGCAGCTCAGCTGCTTGGAGCCACTGGTGTGCAGTCACTTCTTGAAGGGAAACGTGGGGATGCGCCCTACGATATGGATGCGCTCATTGACATCATTGTGCGAGTGGGACAGCTCCTCGCAGACCGGCCCGAGATCCGGGAGCTTGACTGCAATCCTGTCCTTGTGGGCCATGGGGGAGCACGTGTCGTGGATGTCCGCATGCGCCTTGGAGTGGCCGCATTCCCCCTGGAAGGAGTCCGGTTTCTTGACTGACTGGTCAGGCGAATGTGGGAGGTGCGACTGAAAGCGTTTCGATGACTGTGCGCAGTGCTTCCACTGAATCGGGAAGTGCGTACCCTCCCTCGAGAACCCAGGCTGTGCCCTTGGTGGAAGTGCGCATCGCAAGCGAGAGGATGGTGGAAGTGATCCAGCGGAAGTCGTCTGGGGTGAGCAGGAAGTCAGCAAGTGGATCGTTCGCGAGCGTGTCGAAGCCCATGGAGATGACGATGATGTCCGGTCTGAACGCAGTGACAGCGGGAACGGCCTTCCCAGTGAACGCTTCCTCCCATGCTGTTCCCGTTGTGCCGACAGGAAGAGGTACGTCGATGATGGTGGCTCCACCCTTTGGTGGCTGCGATGACTCCCCTGGTCCGCCCGATCCCGGGAAGAGCGGCCATTCGTGGAGGGATGCGTAGAGGACGTGGGATTCTGTTCGCAGCAGGTCTTCCGTGCCATTTCCATGATGGACATCGATGTCGAGGATGGCAATCCTCAGGGATGGGTCCTCCTTGAGAAGCGTGCGCACAGCAATCGCCACATTGTTGAAGAGGCAGAATCCCATTGCCCTGTCTGCAGTCGCATGATGCCCAGGTGGCCTCACAAGCGCGAACGAGTGGTTGCCCTCAAGTGCATCATGCACAGCTGCGATTGCACCACCTGCAGCATGGAGGGCAGCATCCCATGAGGCGCTTTGGCAGTACGTGTCTGGATCGAACCAGCCTCCACCCATTTCTGCCATGGTGCGCACAGCTTCGATATGAAGATCCGTGTGGCAGAGTCTGAGATCCTCCACTGTTGCAGCTGGTGCGCGGAAGAGGCCGACATCGTCGATGGGATCCTGGATGAGCGACACAAGCATTGCTGCAAGCCGTTCAGGACGCTCAGGATGGTCCTTTGCAGCATGCTCAAGGAAGATCGGGTGGGAGTAGCAGGTGATTGCCATGGTGGTGCTTTTCCATTGTCCATCGGAGTGCTCTTCACGTGCATCAATTGTCCGCGGCATGTCCCGGAGAATCCTGAACAATGGAAGCATGGAAAACCTGCTCATGGGCTACATCTACGACTTCTCACAGTCGCGGATGCGGGAGTGGCTTGGCACAGAGGCAGCCCAGGTCCCTGGACGTGCAGGTGTGCCGTTCCAGCAGCAGATCCCCGCTCAGGTAGCGAGGGAGTCGAGTACCCTCGCGAAGAACCTCGCAGCAGCTCTGGTGCTTGCTGGACTCCGCCCGGGAGATGCAGTGACGGTGAATGGCCGCTACTATGCGCTCATCGCGAGCCCTGACATCACACTCCCACCAGAGGAACGGGCGAAGCGTGCGGATCTCATGCTTCAGGGATACCTGCTTGGACAGGAGACGGAGACACCAGGAAGCGAACCTGAGACATTTATCAAGGACTATCCTGCACTTGTCCGGAGTTTCGCGACAGTGGCTGGACACAGGATCGTGGCTGACAGGTATCCGACATCGGTGTATCTGAAGTTCCTGAGCACAGCAGTGCGCGCGACTGAGAATGAGGTGACAACGATGCTCACCCGAGTGACGATCCCGGTATTCGTTGTTACTGCAGTGAAGGTGCTCATGGGTGTCGTCATCTCGTCCACGAGTCCGATTGGGTGGGCTGCAACCGGTGTGCTTGCTGCTGCGGGTTTGGCTGGCCTTGTGGGAACGATCCGGTCAGGCATCACGAATATTAGGAAGGCGAGAAGCTACTCAATGCAGGTCGACAGATCTCTTGGTCCTGACCGCGCGAAAGTGGTCGCATTCCTCATGGATGAGTCGAAGAGGCTGCAGGCCGTGCATGACACGCCTTCAAGCGAGAAGCGGCTCACGACATTTGTCAAGAGCACGATTGCGAAACTCACCTTTGAGCACACCGCATCGAAGTCGAGCTCCGCAGATCTCCGTCAGGAAGGACAGGGAATCGCCTGACCCGCTTTCTACTGGACGAGCTGGTAGGCTGCAGTAGTGGACGCTGCGTTCGAAGGATCATATGTGACTGTTGGATTGGGATGCGAACCGCTCTGCACTCCCCAGAATCCGACGACAGCCTGGCCCACTATGGAGATGGGCACATTGGTTGTTGTGGAGAACGAACCTGAGGGCAGGTAGATTCCCCCAATGAAGGAGTAGAGCGGCTGCGATTTTCCGTTTGAGCCGTTGACCACCTGCTCGGTCTGTGGCAGACCTTTCAATGACCCGCTCGATCCAACAACGGGGTTCGCCGTGTACGGTGCGTACATGAGAGTCCTGTTGGCAGCAGCCTGCGCAGGACTGAAAGCAGCACTGCTTGAGCCAGGACAGGCACTCCCAGATGCTGTGCCGTTCGGGCTTCCCCATGCTGACATTGAAGTCGAGCCAGTGCTGTTGCTGAACGAGAGCGTGTCACCCTTGGCAAGCAGGAGGGAGACACAGTGGATGCTGGACGAGAAGTCGAGGGTGATTGAACAGTTCTCGGGAAACGTGTACACCCCTTGGGGACTTGAACCGCTGATGGCATATGTGCCATGGGAGCATACGGCTGGAGGAGTGTACGAGTTGGCAGTCCCCCCTGTTGGAGGCTGAATCTGTGGGGGCATGGGAGTGCTGGTGAAGATGCAGATGCCGTCAGTGCCACTGAGTGACGCATCAAAGGTTGAGCCGTTTGGGCAGGATGCAGTGCTCGGAGCGCCAGCTGTCCATGCGGCACCTGTCGTTCCTGCAGTGGTGGCAGTGCTCTCAGTGCAGTCCGCCAGTGTGGCACTGTAGTTCACGATCAAGTCAGCAGTCGACCAGCTGCTTGGGGGACTGGCAGGGGGCTGTGGCGCTCCAAATGCCAGCTGCGCATCAGCAACTGGGGGGCTTCCGGAGGAGTCAGTCAAAACGCAGAGTGCAGAGTGACCGCCGCATTGTTTGGCCTGGCAGAGCAGACCTTGGCCAACATATGTGTCTCCATACACCACTTCTGGGTAGTTTCCCATCTGGATCCAGGTCGAGGAGTACAGCGCCCAGGCTGATGGACCTGCCGTGCCGGAGTAGAACGCTATTGCCTGTCCAGCAACTGTGTTCGTCGGCTGTCCGATGATGCCGGCTATCTGGTTCTGCGACTGCTCAGAGATCCTCACTTCCTCGTATCCATAGCCTGTGTACTCTGTGCTGTCCTGTGGAGGCGTGCTGACCGTGACGGAGAACGTGGGACTTCCTGAGGCTGGTTGGAATGCTGTGACAGTCTCACAGAATCCGCTTCCGCAGGATGCAATGACCCCCGATGATGACCAATTCGCAGGCCACCCCATGTTGTTCCCAATGCTTGCAAGCGCATCTGCTAACGCTTGTTTCTGATCCGAGGCATTGGGCGTCGAAGGGGTTTTGAGGTTGATGACGCCAGCGAGTGCAGCGTAGTCGGCAGCATTCTGGATGGTGCGACGGTTGTTGGTCTGGATGGAGAGGTCGATGGCGAGGGCAAGCATGCCAAAGAGGAGAACAGCCATGAGGGCAACTGTGACAACTACCTGTCCCCGGGTGTGGGCGCGCTGGATGCGGAAGAGCGTCATGATCCTGAGTCCTCCAGTTCAGTGATGGAGCAGGGTGCAACGCGTGCGATGGCCGAAGCAGCCAGGGCATGCGTGGAGTGCGCAGCATTGACGAACAGTGTTCCGAAGAGCGGAATGAAGATGGGTGCATCGAGGGTGACATGCACTGTCACATACGCATTGCCACTGCCCGAACCATCATATCCTGGCTCACGGGAAGAGGGGCAGAGAGTTGGGCTGCCTAGTGATCCACCCGTTGCAGATGAGCCGTACACTGTGATGCTGGTGAATGCGGACATATCATAGGGCCCCATGCTGCTTGAAGCTGAGATGCAGGCAGGGTTCCCGGAGGGGGACTCCAAGCAGGAAGTCCATGCGGTGCCACCTGCTTGCGTGAAGGCACCCGATGCAACGGGAGTTGTGGTTGCAGCCAGTGCTGCGTTTCGCGCAACGCTGGATGCAATGCTCGCGGAGTAGAAGAGCACGCCAATCTGCGCAACTCCCAGCAGCATGAGAAGAAGCAGTGGAGTGAGGACTGCAAGCTCGGCAAGAGCCTGGCTGCGGTTCCAACGGCGAGGGTGGTGTGCTACTGGCATGTTGCTGTTCCTTCTGCCTTGATTGGTGCTGTGTCGTTGGTGCTGCCGAACAGGATGCCAAGGAACGGCACATAGAGCTGCTGCTGATATGTGACGGAAATGGTGATGGGGTTGCCAGGGCTGCACTCCTTGAGGAAGTCGGCAGTTGCCTGTGTTGCGATGACTGAACCTGAGGATTGGTCCCTGATCGACACTGTGGGGGACCATGCAAACTGGTGGTCTATCTGATCGAGCTGACTGCTGAGATACGAGGAGAATCTGGTGCTTGAGCAGGGAGTGCCGTCAGGGAGCGTCACAGCATGTGTCGCATTGATGACTGGTCCAGAGTAGTAGGAGGTGCTGCACACTGCTCCGGCACGTGCCACATCCGTGAGCGCATTTCCGATTCTCACCTCGTTGGTGACATACATGCCTGCAATCACGATTCCCAGGAGCAGAACGAGCGCGAGAGGAGCAACGAGTGCAAATTCCACCATGCTCTGGGCACACGCATTCCTTGTGCGCATCGATCGCCTGAGCGCTTGCTCCGGAAGGCTTCGGTGGCTGCGACCAGCGTGGGGCTGGGATTTGTCGTAGGGGGGCTGACTGCACCATGATGCAGTCTCGCATGAAGGTTCCATGGTGGTCTCATGGAGATCTGTGTGAGTTTTTGCCCCTGCACCCTATTGTTGGCATGATTGCCCGGGTCATGCAAGTGGACGTGCAGTGCCATTCTCCTCAGCATGAGCACGCGTGCGGGGGGGCGTTTGATGCGCTGGGTGCAAAGTGGGACGTCACTGCATGCAGCCTTCGCAAGACACTCATCGTCCCAACTCATGGAGAAGGTATGCTTGCAGTGCAGCAACGCATCAGTCAACCAATCTTTCTTACTCTCCTGCGGCCACTTCCATGATCGAAGCTTCACCCACGAAGACTCCACACTCCTCTGCACCGGACATGAATGTGCTCGTTGGCAGGGTGCTCGTGCTCGGTGTGTCACTCAGCACGCTCTTCATCGTTGCAGGACTTCTTGTGCTTCCCATGCATGGAGGTGTGACCCTCACCCGGCTCTTCGATTTCCCTGACTCGCTTGGAGTCATCATGAAGGGAGTGTTCGCTGGCCATCCGCAGTCCATAGTGTCTCTGGGTCTTCTCATCCTCCTTGCAACACCTGTGCTGAGAGTTGCCATCTCGATAGTGACGTTTGCCATCGAGAAGGACAGGAAGTATGTCGTCATCACGGCATTTGTCCTTGCTGTTCTCCTTGGAAGCATTATCCAGGGACTCGCGAATCAAGGACATCCATCCGTTTTCCACACTGCACTTGGCAATTTCTCAGGAGTGACAATCATCGTCATTGGCGTCTGCGCTTTCTTTGCAGGGCTTCTGGGTTCGCTTGTGGGTCTTGGAGGAGGCATCCTTGTTGTTCCCATTCTCACCATCTTCTTCCACATTCCCATCCGCTTTGCGATCGGTGTGAGCATCGTATCTGTCATCGCGACATCAAGCGGTGCAGCGGCAGCATATGTGCGTGAACGGGTGACGAACTTGCGGGTAGGCATGTTCCTTGAAGTGGGGACAACGCTTGGAGCAGTGACTGGCGCGATTGTGGCAGGGCTCCTTTCATCGACTGTGCTGGGCATTGTCTTCGGAGTCATTCTCCTTGTGTCCGCACTCCCGCTCATCGTCAAGATCGGGGAGGAGCTCCCGGAGGGTGTGAAGAGTGACAGGCTCGCAAGGTGGCTCAGCCTTTCTTCGGTGTATCCTGATGCGCATCTCAAGCGCGAGGTGCCCTACGAGGTGTCCCACACTCCCTGGGGACTTGCAATGATGTACGTTGCTGGCCTCGTCTCCGGACTCCTTGGCATTGGCAGCGGGACATTCAAGGTCATTGCGATGGACACAGTGATGCGCCTTCCCATGAAGGTGAGCACGACAACAAGCAATCTCATGATTGGCGTCACTGCAGCAGCGAGCGCAGGCATCTACTTTGCACGTGGCGACATCCCACCGCTTCTTGCAGCACCAGTCGCTCTTGGCGTGCTTGCAGGAGCACTCCTTGGAGCCCGAGTCCTCCATCTCGTGAGCAACAAGGCTCTCCGCTACATCTTCATTCCCGTCATCGTTGTGGCTGCTGTGGAGATGCTTCTTCGCAGCATCGGCATTGGGAAATAGGACACATTTTTTGCCTCTTGCAACCTGTAGTGCTTAGGTGCATATTAAAGTCGTCCCCGGAGGACACTGAAACTGGGCGACAAGAGGTAGGTGATGACGATGCGACAGCGGCTGACTTTGGATGCATCGGAACTGGGCACTCTGGCTCTAGAGTTCGTCATCGGAGTGGCCGCTGTCATCGGCGGAGCCCTCATGATGATCCAGACCGATGGATCCCTTCTAGGTATGAACCCGCGGATGCTTGGATCTGCACCGTTTGGCGACTACCTCCTCCCGGGCCTGCTCCTTGTGGTGCTCATAGGTGGGGGAATGCTCATTTCCGCGTACCTCACCTGGGCAAGGGCTCAGTGGGCTCACACTGTCAGCACACTGGCAGGTCTGCTTCTCATTCTGTGGGTGATTATCGAGTACGCCTACATGGGGTTTTACTGGCTGCAGGCAGTGGTGGGAGTCATGGGACTGCTCATCATTGCCCTTGCGCTCATGGATCTTGCACAGGAGGGTGGATAACGACCGGTATTGTGGAGAGCTGGTGCAGAGTCCAGCAGGTTTGCCCGGGCTAGCTGGGCGATGTGCAAGGAACTGCTGATCTATGGTTCATCAGCAGGTGCATGTCGGAACGGGTGCCGTTGGTGCCATATGGCACACAAGCGGACCCTGAGGAGGTGATCCCTGGATAGACTGCAAGACCGCCCTTCACGAGGGGCCCGGTACGTCCCAGTTCTGGTGACGTGCCGGGTCTTTTTGTGCATGAACAGCTATCCCAGCCTCCTGTAGGGGTTGGTGCGGAGACCAGTGACGATGGTGAGTCCAGACATGATGAGCGCGAGTCCAACGACGAGAAGGCGGAGCGGTGTCAATGTGAGGAATCCCGTATCAGGTGTGGCAACCCCAAGCACTGAGCTGCCTGGTGCTGCCTGTGGCGTGTCTGTTGTGGTCATGGAGGCTGCTGTCGAAGGGGATGGGGCAGGAGGGGATCCGAGAGGCATGGCAGCAGCAGCGGGCGTGGCCGCAGGTGTGGTGGTTGCAGGTGTGGCGGCCGCAGGTGTGGTGGCCGCAGGAGCTGTTGTGGGTGAGGCCTGAACTGTTGGTGTGGGTGTGGCTGGAAGGGACGTGGGAGCAGGGTAGCGTGAGGCGCCAGGAGTTGGTGTGCAGTGTGGCTGTGGAGTTGGCATGGCTGTGGCTGATGGCAGAGGTGTGGGTGTTGCTCCTGGCTTCGGAGTACTGCTTGGAGCAGGACTGGAAGCCCCATGCTGCCAGACCCGGACATATGCTACCTGCATCTCGGCTGGGACAGCAGCTGGACCACCATACGCTCCTGAAGCAGCAAGGCTGAGGATGATATACATGGGCGAGGAGGTGATCCCCGTTGTTATCGTGCCAACATCGTGACCATCGTAGTAGTAGGTCACACTCGAGGCAGTCCACTCCGCACCATAGGTGTGCCATCCTGTGAAGTTTCCTGAAGCGCAGCCACCAGGGCCACCTGCCGGCGAATGAAAGTGGAAGCATGCCTGTCCGTGCAGCCCCTCGAGGACGTCCAGCTCGCCATCCTTGGGCCAGGATGCGCCATCTGCCCAGAATGCGGGCCAGTCCGCAAGGGCACCGTTCACTCCAGGAGATGCAATCTTCGCTTCAATGAAGCCATGAGTGAAGGTGTATTTGCCTCGGGTTGTTATCATGCTCGCTGCGTAGGGACGTGTCCCATTGCAGAACTCCTGATGCTGGGTGAGTGAAAGGGTCAGTCCATTTGCCACATGCACGTTCGCGGGATCGTAGCACTCGGGATCCGACGTCTGGTTGACAGGATCCGTGATGCCAGAGCCGAACCATCCAGTGGACCATTGTGCTGTGTTGAGCGTGGTGCCCGAGAAGGTGGAGTTGAAGGTGAGATTCCAGGGACGCGTGCTCGTCGAGCCAAGTGGCTGGGGTGACCCTCCAGTTGAAGAAGGGGGAGTGGCCTGTGGAACTGGTGTGGGGGAGTGTGAGGGCATGGGAGTTGCTGTTGGAACGGAAGTGGGCTGTGGTGTCGCGCTTGGCAGTGGAGCAGATGTTGATCCAGTCAGGGAGATGGTGCCATTTGCTGCATTGCCAGCATCCTGGAGGTAAGGCACTCCATAGCTTCCTTCCAGCGATCTGAGTATTCCCGCCTGATCAATGTAGGAGCTGTTTGAGGATGCACCATGCGTTCCCTGGGAAATGACAATGGTGAGGACATGGCCGCCATGCGCTCCCTGCTGCCCGCCAGCATCGCTCGAGGTACCCTCGTCGAAGGTGAGGATGATAGTGCCTCCATCGGCATACCAGGGGGTTGCCTGGACTTCGGGAATGACGTGGGAAAGCCATGTGTCTCCTGCCTGGAGTGTCGCGCAGCCAGCATCGCCACCCGCATCATCACAGATTGTCGGAGACACGAAGGCGAAATCAGGTGGAGTTGCGCCTGCAAGGTCCTGGAGCATGCCAGTCATGGGAACAACGTGGGAGCAGGAGGACCCTGAGGCGACTGATGCAAAGTAGACGAACGGATCGTGACGGACTGCATATCCGCCACTTCCTCCAGCATTGCTCATGCCACAGGTGCCCGTCATGCCCTCCATGTATGCGCTCCACGGGATACCACGCGCAGTGAGCTGGTCAGCAAAGGTCGTCTCCTTGAGGTTTCCGCAGCTCGATGGTGAGCAGTCGGTTGACACGCCATCAGTGCCACCGGACAGGACTTCCAGATAGTTCGGGAGGCTTGGATGCGAAGTCGCATACGCATTGGTGAGAAGTTCGTACTGGGATGCCAGGGAGTTCATGTATGGCGCTGCTGACGACCCCATCACCTGGGAGTAGCCCTGGTTTTCCATCATGATGACCATGATGTGTGGTGGTGTTGCAGCAGCACCTGGAAGGACAAACCAGACTATACTTCCAAGCACGAGGGGAACAAGTGCTGCAAGTTTCCGCATGGGTGTGAGTGCCATGGGAATCGATGCCAGGCGGGTGCGGAGCGCCTGTGCGGAGAAATGCTCCGTGGATCGCATTGTGCCGTAATGCATGACCGTTCCCCTCAGTTGATGCGCAGTCTTACTCTGATCATCTCCAGGAAAACGGACATTGTACGGACAGAGGCGAATCTGACTGCTACGCAGCTTGGCGGGAATCCCCATGCCTGATGTCAGGAAGGAAGAGGAGTCCGAAAAAGACGAGGGTTATGACAACTGGGATGTTGAAGATCGTGTGGTAGTGATGGATGGCGACATGGACAACGATGTCAAGGGCGATCGCCACGATGACAGCGAGTCCGGAGAGTCCTGCTGCAGCCTTCCATCCCCATCCCGCTCCCATCCGCATGCCCTGCGCAACGTTCGCGACGAGAAAGGCGACAACTATGCCCACGACAAGCACAGCAATGGAGATGAGAAGCCAGGTGATGCTGAGAAGCTTCCCCGAGGGTGCTGCAAGCACGGCAAAGGTGAAGCATCCGACAGCCCCACCAACGAAGCCAAGCATGGCAAGAAGCGTAAGGAAGTACATGTATGCGACAAGAGCCATGCGTGCAAAGGACAGCGGGGGAAGCGCTGCAGCTCGTGATGAGGGGTGGTGATCAGCGGGAGTTCGTCGATTCATGCAAGTATGGGGAAGTACCGTAATTCAGTTCCAACCTCATCAGTATACGCAGGAGGGGAATGTGCAGATGCCGGAGCTTGGACTTTTGAGCGGGTGGATTCGCCACTTTGCTGCACTCACGCCGTACTTTCACGGCATCATGGAGTTCTGTGCGCAGGACCTCCTTTTCCTTGCAGTGCTCATCCTACTGCCTCTCTGGCTGCGGCCCAATGGGCTAAAGCCACTTGCAGCAGTGGTCATAGGCGCTGCGATCGGGATTGTCGTCTCCAAGACGATAGGCCACGTCTGGTACGAGCAGCGGCCCTTTGTCGCCTACCACTTCGCACCGCTCGTGCCCCACACTGCTGACGCTTCCTTCCCGTCGGACCATCTCATTGCATTCGGCGTCATGACTGTCTGCGCATGGTACGGCTGGAAGCGTCTTGGCATCGCGCTTGCTGCTGTTGGTGTCGTTGTGGCGTTCGCGCGGGTGTACATTGGTGTGCACTATGTGGGAGATGTCGTTGGAGGCGCGCTCATTGGCATGTGCTGCGGGGGAATCGCCCTCTGGCTTACAGGACTCCCCCAGGGGGCCCGTTTCATAGCATGGTGTGACAGCCTGCTGCACAAGTGGGAGCTGCGGCGGACGTAGTGCAGCTGCTCCCGAAGTGAGCGTGCCCTGATCTGCTGGCTACTTCGCGGGTGGAGCGCTCGTATCCTGACCTTCGTTCCCTTCGTTGTTCCGCTTCGCATCCTCCTGCGGGTGGGTGGAGGAACTCCCTCCCTCCACGACAGGAACGGTCCTGCTCCAGGCTGGACTCTTCTTCCACAGGACAACGAGGATGGGAATGCCAACGAGTATGCCGACTATTCCTGACCACTGCGCCTGCTTGAGACCGAGAAGAACTACGGGTTCGGAAGCGCGGAGGAAGAAGATGAGGATCTGGCTCAGCGAGTACAGCCCGACATACGAGATGGCAAGGATGCCAGCCCTGTCTGGGATGCGCTTCCGCATGGCGAAGATGATTGCAAGAATGATGAGTGTCCCGATCGCCTCATACGCTGCAGCGGGCTGGTATGGGACACCGCACTGGAATCCTGGCTGGAGCACAGCACAGTGCGCAAAGCCCGTGGGATACACGTACGCTGTTGCCCAGGGAAGTGTGCTTTTCGTCCCAAGAATGTCACCATTGATGAGGTTTCCAATGCGTCCTATGGGCTGTCCAATGACAGCGAAGATGGCGCCAGCATCCGCGAGGAGCCAGAACGACAGGTG
Source organism: bacterium (assembly GCA_021803465.1). Lineage (GTDB taxonomy): Bacteria > Chloroflexota > Dormibacteria > Aeolococcales > Aeolococcaceae > JAJZLL01. Next base: position 11,917 of record JAJZLL010000047.1, on the reverse strand, counting down.
CCGTCTCCATGCGAGCACGGCCATGGTAAGGAAGCCTGCAATGATTGCTCCGAAAAAGGCCATGCCTCCCTGCCAGAACGCAAGGATGTCCTGGGGATGGGTGAGGTAGTGGAGGGGGTTGTTCTGGACATCGTAGTAGAGCCTTGCACCAATGAGGCCCACGATGATCACGATGATGACCATCTCCTCGGATGACTGCTCCGGGACGCCCCGCCTGCGGAGATGGCGCCTGGCCCCAAACACGAAGGCGACAAAGAACGCGATGGCGTACATGATGCCGTACCAGTGGATGGAGAGCCCACCAAGCTGCAGGGCAACAGGATTGACGTTGATGGTGAGATATCCAGTCATGCGGTTTCCTTCTGTGGTGATGCAACTTCTAGGATACGGTAGCTCGCGTGTGAGGCGAGCCGAGTGACGGAGTACTGCCTGGAAGAAAGAAATGATGCGAGCGAGTCCGCTCCCAGGTGTTTCGAAACGACGAGGTACGCATGTCCGCCTGGCGCAAGCCTCGGGAGCCAGAACAGGAGGAGATCGTGGAGGGCTTCCTTTCCTATGCGGATGGGAGGGTTGCTGTAGAGGGCAGTAAGAGTATTGGGGACAGTGCTGGGGTCGTCATGCACAACGAGGTTTCCCAGTTTGAGCCGGGAAGCGTTGTGACGTGCGAGTTCCCGAGCCCTCGCATTGATGTCCACAGCATGGACAGTGCACGAGGGGGCACGGAGAGCGCACGCGACAGCAATCGCTCCATAGCCGCAGCCAAGATCGAGAATGTCTCCATGCTGTGGCACTGGTGCTCGCTCGAGGAGGAACCGCGTGCCAGGATCAATTCGTGTGTGTGAGAAGACGCTCGAGTCAGCAGTGAGGTCGAAAGCGAGGTCTGGGATCTCGACATGGACAGTCGTCGGCTTTGATGGAGCAGAAGGCTCCGCATCAAAGTAGTGCGCTGTCCGCCCCCTCTCCTTCGCCATTGCTGTGGTTACGCGTGGGTACTGTAGTCGTAGAAGCCTCTTCCTGACTTCCTGCCAAGGTATCCGGCAGCAACCATTCTCTTGAGAAGCGGTGGTGGCATGTACTCCGGCTCGCCATACTCCTGGTACAGGGTTTCGCAGACAAAGAGCGTCGTGTCGAGACCGACAAGATCCGCAAGCTCCAGTGGACCCATGGGATGGCCACAACCGTACTTGATGCCGGTGTCGATATCCTCCTTTGTCGCATGCCCTGCCTCAAGCATGCGCACTGCATGGGTGAGGAATGGAATGAGGAGAAGGTTGACAACGAATCCGGCCCTGTCCTGCGCTTCAATGACTGTCTTGCCAAGCGATTCAGCAAAGGTCTTCGCATCAGCGAATGCCGCATCGCTTGTCGCAATGCTGCGGACAAGCTCGACAAGCTTCATGACAGGTGCGGGGTTGAAGAAGTGGATTCCGACCACGCGGTCCTGGCGCTTTGTTGCGGATGCCACTTCGATGATGGGAAGGGATGAGGTGTTTGTTGCGAGGAGGGCACCCTCAGGAAGGATGCGGTCGAGGTGTTCAAAAACCATCCGCTTCTCGGGAAGCTGCTCGATGATTGCCTCAATGACGACAGTGCATGGCGTGAGATCATCTAGGCTTGTCGAGAAGGACATCCTTCCCTCGATGGCGGAACGCTCCTCGTCAGTGAGCTTTCCCCTTTCCACAGCTGTTGCAAGAGACTTTGCTGTCCGCTTCCTGCCACGTTCAAGCGCTTCCTCATTGAGCTCGACAACATGGGTGGTATATCCGCTACGAGCAACGACTTCTGCGATGCCGGAGCCCATGAGTCCAGCTCCAACAACACCGACATGTGTGACCTGCATGACCTGCTGCCTCCTGTGCGGGATGCGTGTGTTGAGTGCCGAGTTCTGGCACCATGGATACTATGACAGGTTGCCGTTCCCTCATGACCGTGAGTGACGACCTCCTTTTCCGGAGTCGAGTCGATGCCGTCGTTGAGCATGTGGAGCAGAAGGTGGCTGTGTGCCGAAGGGTGGAAGATCTTCCCCCTGGAAGCGTAGTCGTTCTAGACTGCAACCGCGATGTCGCAGGACGGATCGCATTCATCGCACAGCTGCAGCAGGATCATGCACCCGACCTGGTCACCCTTGCCGTGTGTTCCCATGTCGATGCAGCGACACGCGCTACGATGAAGAGGGCAGGGGTGTCTGTCATCTGCACGAACGGATCCATGCAGCGGGTGCTTGCACGGGAACTCACAAGGGAAGAGCATGACGCAGCCAGTACGTGAGACCTCCCTCGAGGAGTACCTCAGGGATGATGCGCTCCGCATGACGGAGCAGCGCGCATGGTTTCATGCGCATCCGGAACGTGCCCACGGGGAGAAAGGTACTGTCGCGGAGATTGCGCGCATCCTCTCGTTGCTTGGCTATGAGGCAAGGGACGTTGCTGGAGGCGTTGTTGCGGAAACAGCTCCGCATGGACCATACCGCGCGTACCGCGCTGACATTGACGCACTCCCCATCAACGAGGTGCCTGGACGCCCATATGGCTCAACTGTTCCTGGAATGATGCACGCCTGCGGGCATGATGGCCACATCGCGATAGCGCTCGCCATTGCACGGTGGGCTGCGGAGCACCGGAGCGAGCTGCCGCATCCAGTGCGGTTCATCTTCCAGCCTGCAGAGGAAACGGCCTCTGGTGCGATGCCGATGATTGACGCAGGTGCGCTTGAGGATGTGATGGACATCCTGGGTGTCCACCTCTGGAGTCCGCTTGATGTGGGCACTGTCGTGATCCACGATGGCGCGATCTTCGGCAATGTCGACCGCTTTCAGGTGGTCGTGCATGGCAAGGGTGGTCATGGGGGACTTCCACACCGGACGAAGGATCCTGTCGTGGCAGCTTCCCACATGGTGACAGCCCTCCAGTCCGTTGTCAGCAGGCGCATTGCGCCGTTTGATATTGGTGTTGTCACAGTTGGCCGGATTGCAGGCGGGACAGCCTTCAACATCGTGCCTGACAGCGTGGAGTTCGAGGGAACAGTGCGCACCTTTGATGCGGGCGTGCAGGGGACTGTCCATGAGGAGATCCGCCGGGTCGTTGAGGGGATCGCTTCCGCCTGGGATGCTGCTGTGGACATCGACATCGCGAAGGACTGTCCTGCAGTCGTGAATCATCCTGCCATGGTCAAGCGCGTGAGGCATGCGATGGAGTCGATGGCCGGGAGACTTGTGGAGACTGTAACGGATCCCGTGACTGTGGGTGATGACATGGCATTCTTCCATGAGCGTGTTCCCGGATGCTATCTCCTTGTTGGTTCCGGAAACGCAGCGATGCCAGACAGGGAACACCATCAGCGTTCGTTCGACCTTGATCCCAACGCGCTGCCTCTCGCAGCTGAACTCTGCATCCGCACCCTATTGGAGACTGATCCAGCATGAACCTTCCCTTCCACGATCCCCATGCCCAGGTTGAAGGTGGCCCAGCAGACATCCTTGTGCCCCGGCCAGCGAGCGCATCAGCAACAACGACAGCCATCGTGATGGAACTGGAACATGCGAACTATCTTGGATTCATCCATGGTGGTGAGATCATGCGGCTTGTCGACAACGGTGCTGCAGTTGCTGCGCACAGGCACTGCAAGAGGAGGGTTGTCACTGCTGCAATGGATGACATGAGTTTCCTTGTGCCAGTGCACCTTGGCGAGCTTCTCACAGTGAAGGCAATGGTAAACGATGCGCACAGGACATCGATGGAGGTTGGTGTCCGCGTCGAAGTGGAAAACATCCAGACAGGAGAGGTGCGCCACGTCTCGACTGCGTATCTCGTGTTTGTGGCACTCGATGAGGAGGGCCATCCTGCACAGGTGCCACCTGTCAGGGCGGACACTCCAGAGGAAGTGCGCCGTCAGAGGCAGGCGCAGGTCCGTCGTGAGCAGCGGCTTGCGAGGAAACGGGCTGTTGAGGATGTCGCCCGCGAGTAAACAGGTACGATAGGTGGAGCAGCAGGTGTGAGGGAGGAAGGTACACATGGCAGGAGAGACAGCGCAGCCAGTGATGACGATGCCTGCACGGAAGGCGTCCCGCGTTCAGCCGACAGGACGTCAGTGTGTGCGGTTCCTGTTCGCAAAGCTTGATCCTGCATGGTATGGACTTCCCGAGACGGAACGGAACGCGGGGCTTCGGGAGCTATCTGGCATTCTCGAGGGGTTCGCAACTGGCGAGTCGACAATTCTCCGGATGTTTGACCTCACGGGCACCCGTGGGGATGCGGACATGATGTTCTGGTGCGTTGCGAGTGACCTAGATGACCTGTACACGTTCGTCCATGCCATCCGCAGGAGCCTTCCTGGACGGTATCTCTCCTTTCCCTACAGCTACTTTTCGATGACCAAGCGCAGCACGTATGTCGAGAACCATGTGCATGAGGGCCAGGAGGGCACGAGTGACAGGCTTGTCATCCATCCCATGAACAGGAAGTACCTCTTCGTATACCCGTTCGTGAAGACGAGGGAGTGGTACCGACTTCCCCAGGATGAGAGGCAGCGTCAGATGGACGAGCACATTGCAATGGGGCACAAGTACCCCTCAGTGAAGATCAACACGACCTACTCGTTTGGACTTGATGACCAGGAGTTCGTTGTCGCCTTCGAGAGCGACAGTGTCGCGGACTTCCTCGATCTCGTGCACGAGATGCGTGCGAGCGAGGCCTCCGCATTCACCATCAGGGACACCCCGTCGTTCACCTGCCAGCGGGTGGAGCTGGACGGACTGCTCGGACTCTTCGCATAGCCCATCGATGCTGCCCGGGACAGCACGTATGCATGCATCCTGCACTCAGGCGAGTGTTTCCCCAATCTCCTGCTGGCGTCCGAGTTCAGCGAAGTAGAGCGCTGCAGTCGCCCGGTTCGCGAATGCTGGGTCATTGAGCAGTATCACACGGGCATCCTTGTACTTTCTCCGAAGACGCTCCGCCATGTCTGTGGGGAGGAGGTGGAGCCTTTCCTCGCTGCTGTTGTCGAGATTGTCCGCGAGCTTCACGATTCTGCCAATGGGGTGTGAGGCAGCTCTTCGGATGAGATCGCTGTACTCTTCCCCAGGCCGTTTTGTGACTGCACGCACAGCATCAACGACATGGCGTGGACACCCACGGGCGAGAAGGTCCTCCGCAGTGACTGCCGTGTCCTCGAGCACATCATGGAGGACAGCAGCGATCTGGTAGTCACGGCCGAATGGAGCGACAGCCTCCATAACACGGAGACAGTGGGTGATGTATGGTGCACCACTGCCCTTGTCGAGCTGGCCAGCGTGTGCGGCTGTTGCGAGCGCAATGGCATCATCAAGTGTGAACATGGCGTGCGAGTGACCTCCTGCATCTCCATGGTACGGCGTTTTGAACTCGGATGCCAGCACAACGCATGACCCCTGTGGGATGTACTACACTAACAAGGTTCCCAAAAAAGTCCTGACAGCACGGTTGCACGAGGCTTGACGGAAGGGGGCGGACATCTGTAATATGGTTAACTTGCCGGGTCCTGCTGAACCGGATGTGTCTTCGAGTTGCACACGTAGGCGTTTGCTCTCGATTGCGCAGTGCACATTGACAATTGAAGAGTGAAGAGATAGTGAAGTGAATGATATGTGCCCGCTTCATGTCGTAACGATGTGGAGCGTTCCTGTCAATCAATGAAGAGATTCATTTTTTGTACGGAGAGTTTGATCCTGGCTCAGGATTAACGCTGGCGGCGCGCCTAAAACATGCAAGTCGAACGTGGTATCACAAGGGGTAACCCGAATGATATCTAGTGGCAAACGGGTGAGTAACACGTGAGCAACCTACCTTCGAGACTGGGATAGCTCTGAGAAATCAGAATTAATACCGGATACGTTCGTTCCTCGGCATCGGGGAACGAGTAAAAGACGCAAGTCGCTCGATGACGGGCTCGCGGCCTATTAGCCAGTTGGTGGGGTAACGGCCTACCAAAGCATCGATGGGTAGCTGGTCTGAGAGGATGGTCAGCCACACTGGGACTGAGACACGGCCCAGACTCCTACGGGAGGCAGCAGTTAGGAATTTTCCGCAATGGGCGAAAGCCTGACGGAGCGACGCCGCGTGAGCGATGAAGGCCTTCGGGTTGTAAAGCTCTGTCAGAGGGGAAGAAGTTCTGACGGTACCCTCTGAGGAAGCCCCGGCTAACTACGTGCCAGCAGCCGCGGTAATACGTAGGGGGCAAGCGTTATCCGGATTTACTGGGCGTAAAGCGCGTTCAGGCGGCCGGCAAAGTTAGAGGTGAAATCTCACGGCTCAACTGTGAAACTGCCTTTAATACTTGTCGGCTAGAGTGCGAGAAAGGAAAGTGGAATTCCCGGTGTAGTAGTGAAATGCGTAGATATCGGGAGGAACACCAGTGGCGAAGGCGGCTTTCTGGCTCGCAACTGACGCTGTAGCGCGAAAGCGTGGGGAGCGAACGGGATTAGATACCCCGGTAGTCCACGCCCTAAACGGTGTGCACTAGGTGTTGGACGTCTTGACGCGTTCAGTGCCGAAGCTAACGCGATAAGTGCACCGCCTGGGAAGTACGGTCGCAAGATTAAAACTCAAAGGAATTGACGGGGGCCCGCACAAGCAGCGGAGCATGTTGTTTAATTCGATGCAACCCGAAGAACCTTACCCAGGTTTGACATGCAACTGAAAGCCATGGAAACATGGTCCCCGAAAGGCAGTTGCACAGGTGGTGCATGGCTGTCGTCAGCTCGTGCCGTGAGGTGTTGGGTTAAGTCCCGCAACGAGCGCAACCCTCGTGGTTAGTTGTATTTTTCTAACCAGACTGCTGGGCGAAACTCAGAGGAAGGTGGGGATGATGTCAAGTCAGCATGCCCTTTATGCCTGGGGCTACAAACATGCTACAATGCCCAGTACAACGGGCTTGCGACTCTGCGAAGAGAAGCGAATCCCTAAAAGCTGGGCTCAGTTCGGATTGCAGGCTGCAACTCGCCTGCATGAAGCTGGAGTTGCTAGTAACCGCAGGTCAGCAAACTGCGGTGAATATGTTCCCGGGCCTTGTACACACCGCCCGTCACGTCACCTGAGTCTGGTGCACCCGAAGTCGCTGGCCGAACCCGCAAGGGACGGAGGTGCCGAAGGTGTGCCCGGTGAGGGGGACGAAGTCGTAACAAGGTAGCCGTACCGGAAGGTGCGGCTGGATCACCTCCTTTTAAGGAGTCCTCGCACTTTTCGAAGTGCAGGAGTCAACTCAGTGTGGAGTCATGGAGCACACGCTGGAAAAGAGTACTGTGAACACTTCGGTGTTCATGGGAAGAGTATCCAGGCAGTGACTGCAGGCAGGACAGCAATGTTCTGGGAACCACATAGGGGCAGTGTGAATCTGCGAACGATAATTACGGTGTTGATCAGGTAGCACAGTCGTTCATGACACTTCTCTTCACCCTTCAGAGGTCAACAGAGTGCACCAAGGCCGAACCAGAGCGAACCCGCTTGGGCCTTTAGCTCAGTTGGTTAGAGCGCACGGCTGATAACCGTGAGGTCTCTGGTTCGAATCCAGAAAGGCCCACCAGTTTCATGTGGAGCACGATGGGTACCCTGAGTCTGTGGGGATATAGCTCAGCTGGAAGAGCACCTGCTTTGCAAGCAGGGGGTCGGCAGTTCGAGCCTGCCTATCTCCACCAGTGTGCTCCCGGGAAGGACTTCCCGAGCACGACCACCCTCAACTTGCGTACAATCTGTACTTGGCCCCAGAAATGGGACCATGGAACCTTAACACGGCAAATATGTGATGTGAAGAACCACAAGCGGATGTCATTGCCTGCGCAATGACATTCAGTTGAGTACAAAAATACTCTCGAACGTAGCGAATACGAAACCAACCAAAAAAAAGCGATTCATGTCATCACTGACAAGTGGTGATAGAGTAAGTCAAGCTACTAAGAGCACACGGAGGATGCCTAGGCATTGGAAGCCGAAGAAGGACGTAGCATTGCTGCGATAAGCCTCGGGGAGTTGCGAGCAAACTTTGATCCGAGGATTTCCGAATGGGGCAACCCACCTGGAGGAATGTCCAGGTACCGCCAGTTGAATATATAGACTGGATGGAGGGCACGCGGCGAACTGAAACATCTAAGTAACCGCAGGAAGAGATACTATCCCCTGAGTAGTGGCGAGCGAAACGGGGTGAGCCTAAACCATAGTCGTGTCAAGCCTGTAGGCGTTGCGACTATGGGGTTGCGGGATTCATTGGCACTGGCTACTGACAGTGCAAGGAGTTACAAAGTACGTGTTTAGAAGAACGGCCTTGGAAGAGCCGGCCACAGAAGGTGAGAGCCCTGTAATCGAAAAGCATCGTACCTCCTTATGAACATCCCAAGTACCACGGAACACGTGGAATTCTGTGGGAATCTGGGCGGACCATCGTCCAAGGCTAAATACTTCCAATGACCGATAGTGAACGAGTACCGTGAGGGAAAGGTGAAAAGTACCCCGGAAGGGGAGTTAAAAGTACCTGAAACCGTGTGCTTACAAACCGTGAAAGGACTATGCCCATCTTCGGATGGGAATGTCTGATTGCGTGCCTTTTGTAGAATGAGCCGGCGAGTTACTTCAGCGTGGCAAGGTTAAGGGGGATACACCCGGAGCCGTAGCGAAAGCGAGTCTGAATAGGGCGCGGTCACCTCTGGTGACAGGAGTCATGCTGAGTAGACCCGAAACTGAGTGACCTACCCATGGTCAGATTGAAGCTCGGGTAACACCGAGTGGAAGATCGAACCGACTTCTGTGAAACAGGAGCGGATGAACTGTGGATAGCGGTGAAATGCCAATCGAACTCGGAAATAGCTGGTTCTCCTCGAAATGCATTTAGGTGCAGCGTCGTCAATGGGTGTACTGCTGGTAGAGCACTGAATGGGCTAGGGGCGATCACCTCGTTACCAAACCCAACCAAACTCCGAATGGCGGTACATTTTCTGACGGCAGTGAGACAGTGGGGGCTAAGCTCCATTGTCGAAAGGGAAAAAGCCCAGACTACCGACTAAGGTCCCAAATCATACGCTAAGTGGTAAAGGATGTCACGGTGTACAGACAACCAGGATGTTGGCTCAGAAGCAGCCACCATTTAAAGAGTGCGTAATAGCTCACTGGTCAAATGTTGTGGCGCCGACAATGATCGGGGCTCAAGCGTATAACCGAAGTCGTAGATGGCCCTCCTGTGTGGAGGGTCGTGGTAGAGGAGCGTTCTGTCTGCAGTGAAGCTCGACCGTAAGGACGGGTGGAGCGGGCAGAAGTGCGAATGCCGGCACAAGTAGCGAGAAACACGTGAGAAACGTGTTCGCCGTAAACCTAAGGTTTCCTGGGCAACGTTAATCGTCCCAGGGTTAGTCGGGACCTAAGCCGAGGCCGAAAGGCGTAGGCGATGGACAGTTGGTCAACATTCCAACACTACCGCTCGGTCGTTACGAGCAATGGGGTGACGGGGAAGGATAGGCCTAACGGAGCGATGGTTGTCTCCGACGAAGCCATGTAGGGGGTCAGGTAGGTAAATCCGCCTGGCATAACCCCAAGGTGGATTCCAAGGCACTCTGTGCCGATGGGGCTAATTCCATGCCTCCAAGAAAAACCTCTAGCCAGAACGACGGTACCCGTACCGCAAACCGCCACAGGTAGGTGGGAAGAGGATTCCAAGGCGATCGAGAGAAACGTGGCTAAGGAACTCGGCAAAATATTCCCGTAACTTCGGGAGAAGGGAAGCCATTGCCGGTGATAGGATTTACTCCTTGAGCTGGTGGTGGTCGCAGAGAATAGGCCCAACCGACTGTTTACTAAAAACACAGGTCTCTGCTAAAGCGCAAGCTGACGTATAGGGGCTGACGCCTGCCCGGTGCCGGAAGGTTAAGTGGACGTGTGCAAGCACTGAAATGAAGCCCCGGTAAACGGCGGCTCTAACTATAAGAGTCCTAAGGTAGCGAAATTCCTTGTCGGGTAAGTTCCGACCCGCACGAAAGGCGTAACGAGTTGGGCGCTGTCTCGGCCACGTACTCGGCGAAACTGAAGTACCTGTGAAGATGCAGGTTACCCGCAGCAGGACGGAAAGACCCCGTGGAGCTTTACTACAACTTGTCACTGAAATGGGGTCTAACATGTAGAGGATAGCTGGGAGACTGTGAAGCATGGCCGCTAGGCTGTGTGGAGTCAACGGTGGAATACCAGCCTTGTTAGATTTTATTTCTCACTGGTGCCGTAATCCGGTATTGGGAACGTGGCAGGCGGGTAGTTTGACTGGGGCGGTCGCCTCCTAAAAAGTAACGGAGGCGCCCAAAGGTTCCCTCAGCCTGGATGGAAATCAGGCCTTAGAGTGCAATGGCATAAGGGAGCTTGACTGTGAGGCCTACAAGCCGAGCAGGGACGAAAGTCGGGCATAGTGATCCGACGGCACTGAATGGAAAGGCCGTCGCTCAACGGATAAAAGTTACCCCGGGGATAACAGGCTGATCTTACCCAAGCGTTCACAGCGACGGTAAGGTTTGGCACCTCGATGTCGGCTCGTCGCATCCTGGGGCTGTAGTCGGTCCCAAGGGTTGGGCTGTTCGCCCATTAAAGCGGTACGCGAGCTGGGTTTAGAACGCTGTGAAGCAGTTCGGTTCGTATCCGCTGTGGGCGTAGGAGATTTGAGGAGAGCTGACCTTAGTACGAGAGGACCGGGTTGGACGAACCTCTAGTGTACCGGTTGTCACGCCAGTGGCACAGCCGGGTAGCCATGTTCGGACGGGATAAGCGCTGAAAGCATCTAAGCGCGAAGCCCACTCCAAGATAAGATCTCCCACTAGATAACTAGGTAAGACCCCAGATAGACCATCTGGTGATAGGCCGCAGGTGTAAGCGCAGCAATGCGTTGAGCTGAGCGGTACTAATCGGTCGAGGGCTTGACTACTCTATCTCACTTGTCAGAAGGTGAGATGAATCCAGTTTCGTATGACGTACGAGAGTTCGTACTCAGGTGGAACTTCCATCACATAGTTTGCTTTCTAAGAGATATCCGGTGACGATAGCGGCGGGGAAACACCTGTACCCATTCCGAACACAGCAGTTAAGCTCGCCAACGCCGATGGTACTGCCCTGGCAACGGGGTGGGAGAGTAGGTCATTGCCGGGTATCTCTTTTTTTGTGCCCACTTTTCCGCAGTGCACATTGGGCGCAGCTTGTCCTGTCGATGGACGTACCGTGAGTTCCAGAGACTTGGTGTGAGTACGTTCACCAAACATCAATGGGGGAATCGCAATGCTGTACGTTCCACTGTCCACTTCAACCAATGTATTGCCGTTTGAGGGCAAGGTGCTGGCAAACGCGTCGCGTCTTGTGGCAACGTTGAGACAGTGTGATGACATTGTGAAGCATGAGGCCCCAGGTCTTGCTCCAAAGGAGCAGGATCAGCTCCTTCGGGTGTATGCGAGCCGTCTTGCCGGGGTGAGCACATCTCCACAGGCTCTTGCCCATGCCTTCAGGGAAGGAGAGGTGACTGCTGCTGCACTGTTGCGCTTCAAGGGGAACTCGTTCAGGGATGTCAGCTATGCGCTCATTCTGGCAACGCTTCCCAAGGATCTCATTGTACCGACTGTAGTGAGCTACATCGAGTCATGCATCCAGGAACGTGAAGGGAAGTACAGCACAGTTCAACAGGAACGCTCAGGGTCCGAACTGGGATAGTGGCAAGCAGGCCCAGGGCCAGCAGTGTCTGCGCAAGCGATGTGGGATGTCGTGAAGCATCGAGACCCATTCTGGGGACAGCAGTTCTGTGCCAGTATCGTTGTCAAACGCCAGCGATTCTGTCGGTGGTTAGCTCGCCAGCGATTCTGTCGGTTGAGTAGGGAGCTCATCTTTTTCCCTCCGCGATTTGCGAACCCTGGTAGAAGATTCCAATGGTGTCGTCGTAC
>JAJZLL010000007.1 GCA_021803465.1 bacterium | reverse complement strand
AGGATGCCATGACTCATGGTTGGTTCCTAAGACGTCTCCGTCCTTCCCCGACACCGGTTACTTTCAATGAGAATCGTCGGTTACTTTCAATGAGAACTATCGGTTACTTTCAATGCGAATATGCAGAGTGACTGATGCAACGTAAGTTCAGATGTGCTTCGTCCCACATATTCTGGCTCGCAATACTGAGCTCGTTTGCAGTCGGCATCTGGCTTTCTTTCATCGTGCCAATCTGGTCCCCTATTGATGAAGCTTCACACTTTGACCTTATCGTTCAATATGCGACTGGTCACTATCCCAGTGCACTCCACACGGCGATCACTCCTGTCACCCACAAGCTGGATCTTTCCCACCCGACTGGAGCTGCGTCATACGCCTCAATTGATCCACGAAAGTCCACGGTATCAATTCCCAATGTTGCCAAGCTGGTTCAACATTCTCCATCTTCTATTCAGCGGGCGTGGTTCAAACGTCACCTTTGGATGTTTTCTTCAGAGGCGTTTGAGACGCCAGGCTACTATCTCCTCATGGTGCCAATCTATGATGTTGCCCACTCTTTCTTGGGTGCGCTTGGAAGTGTATATGTCCTCCGGCTGATCAACGTCCTGATGATCGCTGCTACAGCATGGGTTGCCTATGCAACCTTTCGCCTGCTGAGACCTCACTTGCATGGCACGGCTGTGCTCGTCGGAGTCCTCGTTGGCATCCTGCCGGGATTTGTCATAAGCAGTGTCCAGATCACCAATCACACATTTCTCGTCCTTATTGTCAGCGCTTTCATATACCTGCTTCTCTCCGCATTCCGTCAGGGCCTCAACAGAAAACGCTTTGTACTCATATGCATCTTGGCCGCACTCGCTCCACTCGCAACACTCACTGGAGTAATCTACCTTGTACCGGCCGCGGTTGCAGTACTGCTGCAGCAGACCTGGAAGTTGAAGTCAAGAGTTCTGCTTATTGTTGGCATGCTTGCTTCCGCAGCAGTTCCTCTCGTTGTCTGGGCCACTACCAACAAGGTTGTCCTCGGCGTATGGATACAACCACAAGGTTATCCCTCGAACTTCTTGATTCCGTCATTTCAGCTTCACTCCCTTGTTCCTTTCATCGTGGGATCTTTGGAGAATGTCTATCTGCAGTTCTTTCTTGGCCAATTCCTAACGTACAACCTTCTCTATTTTGGAATTCTGCTTCTCACCCTACCTGCAACTCTGCTGCTGTTTTCATTGCGTCCCCACGTTGTCTCCTACTGCTGGAAGCGGCTGTGGTCTCCTCAGTGGATCCTACTGCTGGGATCAATTTTGGTCACCCTGGCTTTTGCAGTCTTCGATCAGGTTCTCTCAAACCGCGCATTCGCAGCGCTTGGAAGATTTCTGGATCCTGCTGTGGTTCCTATTGCACTCACACTTGCAATCATTGGCACCCATGTACTCTCGCGTCCTCTACGATTTTTCTTTGGAGGCGGTGCAGTTCTTGGATGCATGCTTGGCATTGCTGCTCTACCTCAAGCTCTCACAGTATCGTTTGCTTCTCAGCCAATCGCGTACTTGAGTCCTGGTTCGCTCACGCAGCCTACCTTCCTTTCTGCAACTGCTTCCATCCCAGGAATGGTTGTCATCCGTCTTGACCAGGCAGCACGAGACACACGCGGCAGACTCTGGTTCCATATTCTTGCAGCAAATCCCGGTCCCTCTGAAGTGAGCTGGTATCCCCAACCAGAATTCCTCACGGCATCAGGAGCGACCATCTCATCCCACTCATCACAATGCAACGTGGACATTCCACCCGATTCCTCCTGCAGTGAGTGGGTGCTCATCGGAAACCAGCCTTCTCTAGAACTGCGTTCGATTACCCATGTCGTGTTCAGAGATGTGATTGTGCTGAAGGACCAGCGCATCGCCACCCTCTCTGCACAAGTGCACTATCCAAACGCAGCATCACCAGCCTACAAGGCGTGACGAACACAGAACTGACACACCCGTCAGATGAGACTGACATGCTTCAGCAGCAGTACTGCCCGCTACACTAGATAGCACATCAGCCTCTTTCTGGATTCCATCGTGAGTAAACGCAGACTCCTTTCAGCGATCTTCATCGTTCTGACTTTGTGTTTGTCATGCGCTGTCCTCTATCTCTCAGCGCGCTCTGGAAGTCAGGGATCAGATATACGGAACCTGACTGCTGGATCCCGAAATCTTCTTTCTGGAAACCCTCCCAGTGCAAAGAATCTCAGCCTCTATCCAGCATTCAACTATCTCCTCTACTTCTATCTCGGTCTCATACCCCAGAAAGTCCTCGTTCCCCTGACACAGTGTGCAGCCCTGCTTCTCATTCTTCTGTCTTTGAAAGCCTGGGGAGGAAAGGAATCCACACTTAGAAACCCTGGCATTCTCCTCATTCTCTCAGTCCCAGTCCTTCAGTTGCTGTACATCGACCAGCTCAATACGGCAGTTGCCTTTGCCAGCATGACGGTCGCACTGCATGGGATCAATCGCAGATGGTGGTGGCTCGCAGGAGCGGGAGCTCTCATCAGCCTTGTATGCAGACCGCTGAACGCCATAGTCATTCTGCCCGGCCTGTTCTTCCTCGTTCCACGGAAGGGATATCTGCTCAGTCTCTTGTATGGAGCCATCCTGGGAATCATTCTCACAGTTGCAACTTGGATGTGGGACCGTAATTTTCTGCATGCACTGCTCCACTCGTCCCACACGAGGCCGCTGGTGGGACCCATCGGGTACTTTCGTGAAGCTTTCGGCCTGCATGGCCTCGTCGTGTATGTACTCGCAGTGGCAGTGTGCGCAGTGCTCATCGGGTATTCCACACGTCAGCTCGACATTTGGGACAGTGCAGCCATCCTCTTTGCATTCAGCCTGCTCACGGTTCATCTCGGTGGTCAATACGTGGCCCTCTACGAGATCCCTGCAGTGTACCGCCTCGCATATCGATGGAACAGGAAGTGGATCCTCGGTGCGTACATTGGAGGGTACGGCATCTGCAACATCATCTACGGTACTCTTGGGGCGCACTTTGCAGTGTTGGGACCAGTGTCCATACCGTGGATCATGATGCCCCTCATCGCTGGACTACTCGTGCTCATTGTACTGGTGCGGGCAGCGGAGCACAGTTCCCGAACACCAACTCCTGGTGCTCTGCCATAAGCATGACCTTCTCTGGGCATCTGCGGCAGTGTGCTTCGTGCACATGCTGGCGCTAAGTCTGCTTCGGAGCGCAGAATGCGGTCGCGTTGCATCTCAGTCAGTGTTTCACGCAGTATAGAACGGCTTGATGTCGGGACTCGCGCTTGCTGCGCGTACCATGACATCCAGAGTGGTGTTGTTGAAGAGTTCGGACGGTATGTCATTCAGATGGAGTGCGGAGATGATGCTGTCCTGATCTGCCAGTGACACAATCTCGAGGAAGTACCCCATAAGACCATCACTGTACCGGATCCACAGCAGCCGGGCTTCCCCAACGTTTCCGGCCTCCCCAAGCCGCTGCTGCAGCACTTCAAGAAGACCCTCAGGAATGACTGCTGGTTCTCCAACAGACACCTGTTCCTCATGCTGGATCGTTCTCCGCTGTGTACCAGGCGTGATCCCTCTAAGGAGGTCTGACATCTCTGGCAGGAGAAACTCCTTGCCGTAGGGATTTCCTGGATTGAGTACAGTGGCACAATTGTGTGCAAGCGAGGATGCCCAAAGCTCCCTGCAGGTCATGCGAAAGACCACAGGACTGGCTATTCCAGAGACCGAAGCGAACGACCTCATCCGCTCCTCACCCGTGAAAAACGGCACATAGGGGTTGTTGTGGAACTCGAGGATGAGCGGAACAAAGTCTCCCTCCTCCATGCTGCCAGGGATCACCACATCGCTCCTGAGCAGAGCGTGGACAAACGCGTCGCGATCTTCTGCCTCCGTTGCGGATGCAGCTTTGACAAGGAGTTCTTCCAGCTGATTTCTTGCCCAGGGTTCCTGCTGTCCAGACATTTCGTCAGTCATGCTGCTGTTCCTCTGTTACCACGCATACGTGTACTGCCACGCTGTGCACCCCTGCCACATTGTGAGGACGCACAATGTGGCACACGCATCAGGAGCTACCATAACAGGAGACCATGAATCGGGGAACTGTTGGACTTTCGGACCTCTTCCCTGCCAACCAGCCAGCACCTCCATTCCGATTGGCCTGAGCTCCACCTGGCACCCAGGTCCCTCGCCAGGTTCATGCATACTCCGTACAACGATTGGAAGCCCTGAACTGATGACCCGCACACTCCACCCCCGCGCACTTGTGCTACTGGCAAAGGATTCACTTCCGGGAAGGATCATCCAAGCCTACGGAGGCCATCAGATCTCAAACTATGCATCCTCCCTCGCATTCCGGCTCCTGATGAGCACCTTTCCCTTGCTTGTTGGCATCCTCGCTCTCCTCAGCACGGCACTCCACAGTGCAGCTGAAGAGCGACAGCTCGCGCAGGAAATCGCCTCGTTCTTTCCCAGCACTGCAGTAACAACTGTGATGCATGCGCTCACTGTGCTTCGGAAGAATACCGGAATCCTTGGCATCATCAGCACACTGGGATTGCTCTGGAGTGGCAGCAGCATCTTCTCATCCCTGGAATGGCCACTTGATACCCTGTATGGAGTGCCTTCAAGATCAGCACTCAGGAAACGGGGAATGGCACTCACCATGACTATGGTCTATGTTGTTGCCATTCCTGGAACGATCGTTCTCACAGGAGCTGTCACCACCATCTCTCACCGGCCTGCACTACCCATCGTGCTTTCCCTGATGGTCTGGACAGCTGCACTCCTTCTCATGTACAGGGCCATTCCAAACACTTCACTGGGCCTCCGCGATGTATGGAAAGGCGCTCTCACAGCAGGAGTGCTCCTTGAACTTCTCACCTCAATCTGGCCAGCATATATTCATCTGGTTCACGGTTTCGACAGCTATGGTGCGATTCTTGCGCTGTTCTTCGTGCTTGCGACCTGGATGTACTTCCTTGCGAGAATCTTCCTCCTCGGTGTTGTCATCAACACCCTTCCACAAACCAACACGCATGGGAAGAGACAGAATGCGCCACACGTGTGACACGAGTTCATGGTGGAGCATGCCTTGGAACCATTCCACATCAGTGTGTTGCCAACGTCACAACCTTCCTGGAGACGTGCGTTCCTGAAGTTCACACAGCAGATTGGATATGATGACAGGACACGAAGGGGGAAAGTGCACAAATGCCGTCACGCATCCAGGCCGAAGTCAGAGAGTTCATGTCCAGGGCATGGGATGATGAATTCGGGTACACTGCACCAAATACGAAGCGATACGACCATCAATGGCTATGGGATTCATGCTTCCATGCAATTTCCTGGGCTGCGCTCGGTGATTCCCGCTGTGTGAGAGAGATGGAATCGCTGTTCTCCAAGATGCTTCCCAGTGGATTTGTTGCAAATACCACGTATCACCACCTGCCACGACTGGGTTTTCTCCAGTGGCGCAATGCCAGGCTCGGCATATCCGACATCACGCAGCCACCCATGTACGGGCATGCCCTCCGCGTGCTTCATGATGCGGGACATGACATCAGTCATCTCCTGGAGCCAGCTTCACGCGCGATGAACTACCTCTTTGAGCAGAGGATGGATCCCCAAGCCCAGCTCATCAAGATCGTTCATCCCTGGGAAACTGGTTGTGATGACATCGCACGGTGGGACAGCTGGACCCATGGCGGCTACCGCCGCAAGAAGTGGAACGTCATCAAGTACGTCATGGCACGACGGATCCGCCTTGACCACCATGCATCAGTGGCCAATCCCATGTTCGAAGTGTGCTCAGCAGGGTTCAACGCTCTTGTTGCATACAATGCCCTTGAACTCTCTTCCCTCACGAACGATTCCCACCTTCAGCGGCGTGCAGAACTCCTCATTGCTCAGCTTGAGAAGCAGTGGAATCCTGCAACAGCCTGCTGGAACGATGTTCCACTCGGGCGGAAAAGCAGGCCATCGCGCACAGCCCCAACGCTTGATGCCCTCCTGCCTCTACTTGTAACAAAGAACCCGGAGCACATCAGGCGAGGGTTTGCAGCCCTTTCGGATCCGGAGATGTACCGTGGGCCCTATGGACTGAGAGTGGTCCCCAAGTCCGATCCCACATATGCATCCAATGGCTACTGGCGAGGCAGCACATGGGCCCAGATGGTGTACCTCTGCTGGAAAGCAGCGGAGATCCATCACCAGTCCAATGCAATGGATTATGCACGTCTTCTTGTGAAAGGAGCATCCGCTTCAGGCTATGCGGAACACTGGAATCCTGAAACTGGAGAAGGCCGGGGAGCAATACCGCTTGGCTTTTCCTCCCTTGCTGCTGTGGCCGATGTGGCACTCGCTGCAGCTCCGCCTGCACGGACTCCACGTGCAGCTGGACAGGGCCTGGATGGAGCCGCTTAGCATCACCCTTCCAGACACACTCCTCACGCACCTGAACGCGCTCTGCCCCACCATCCTGTAACGACATCATTACGGGCAGCTTTCCACCAGGGACATGTGACGACGATGGAATTGATGGACTCCTCGCGCACAACCCTCTTCCGGGCAGTACCAGAGCTTGCTCGGGTACTGCTCAGTGATTCTGCAGCTGCATACATACTTGAGCAGTGCACAGCTCCACGCTGGGTAGGTTCAGGGGGATACAAGGAAGTTGTGGATCTGGGCAATGGATCCGTGGCACGGGCTTACCGCAGGCGGCATGCTGCGCATGAGGATCCCATGCACGCTGACCATGCCTCAACGCGGTTCGAGCTCCTTCCTTCAGATGCCTTTCACGGATCGGGTGAGCATGTCGAGATCATGCCCGCTCTCCTCCCCGCCTCACGCATCGATGCGGAGCACATGAAATCCGTTCTCCTCGAGCATGGCCTCCTCTGGGAGGATGCCTTTGGGAAAAATGCTGGAAGATCCCAATCTCTTCCGCATGAAATCCTCATTTACGACGGAAGTGTTCATGCCCTGCGTAACAAGCCATCCATACGCTTCTATACTGCATGCAATGAAGTTGGGGAATTCCTGTTTTCCGTCTGTGCTGCGGATGATGACAAGGGAAATACCGTGTATCTCCGTGCAGAGCAGCATCCTGATATGCCCAGTTCCTGGATCCACGATGTGTTTCTCAGGGAATGCTTTGACAACACTCCCGCAGTGACTGGCATCTGGATGCAGCCGGAGAAGCGGCAACACGTGGGTCTCGACGAGTTGCTCCACGCCCACAATCTGCTCGATCTCCCGCCAAACTCGTTGTCATGTGGACCCTCAGCCACGTACTGCGCTTCTGCGAGAGGCCAAGTCTCTAGTGAACGTTCGGAAGTGGATCTCGAACACAATCCCTACGTACTAGCAGCAAGGGCAATCCATGGCAGCGAGCAGATGCGGGCAAAACTCTCAGTCGATCCGGATCCAACAGTGCGACGTGCATGCTTTGTGAAGAAAGGACTTGAAGGACTCCGGACACGTGCCCTTGGAGATGACAGTGCCCTTGTCCGTTCTGCTGCAGCAGCTTCCAGCACTGACGATGCCCTCCGGGTTGCAGTTCAGCATGATCCATCGCTCCTTGTCCGCGTGAATGCTGCTGGTAGTGCTGTGCTCGACTCCACTCGGGAACTGTTTCTGCATGACAAGAGCCCTGAGGTGCGGAGTGCTGCGATTCTCCATGCGGGATCAGACCGACTCAGGCTTGCTCTCCTCCAGGATCCTGATGCCGTGGTTCGCTCCGAAGCTGCCCGCAATGCTGCAGAGGATGCAACCCGACTGGCATTTCTCCGTGACCCGGAATGGCTTGTTCAGAAGGCAGCAGTCCTGGGTGCTTCTGATGCTGTTCGCATCAAGTGCCTCCACGATCCGAGTGAACAGGTACGGGTTGCAGCAGTGAATGGCATCAGAAGCGATTCTCTACGTTCTCTCTT
>JAJZLL010000069.1 GCA_021803465.1 bacterium | reverse complement strand
CAGGCTTTCATCACCACGACAGTACCAGAAAGGGCACAGATGACTCCGATATCCTCCCCTGCACCTCCACGGATCGGACTGGAAATTGCGCCAGAATCTGGTGTGGAACTTCTCAATGCAGGGCAGACACTTGCTGGCATCGACTACCTTGCGCTCCGTCACCGTCCATCTTCCCGCCACTCGCTTGAAGACCTCCTGATCTTCCACTCGCTCCTCACATCCCAGCTGGGCATGCCCATCCTCCTCCATCTCCCGCTCCAGCGCATCCATGGTCTGTCCAATCCTGAACGGAAGGCATACTTCCAGCACCTTGCCAGCACGTCTCCAAGCGCACTCCTTGCCATCCACGGCGATGACCATTCTGGAGGCGAAGTGCCCCTTCCTGCGATGTGCAGGTTCCTCTCGGAGCTCAGGAGCATGCTGCCTGCTTCACGCATCCTCGTTGCAGGACACCCCCGCACTCTGCACGATTCCTCCTCCCGCATGCGCGAGCAGGAGACACTCCAAAAGAAAGTGCAGTGCGGGGTGGATGGCATCCTCACCCAGATGCTCTCCTCGCCCACGGAATACACCTCGTACACCGCTTTCACTGCAGCAGCCATTGGCAGCATTCCCGTGATACCTGGCATTCCACTCGCGCCAACACTCGAAATCGCGGAGAAGTTTCAGCTTGAGCTGTCGGGAACCGGGCTCCATGACACCACTGGGTGGACTGCAGCACTTGCCACAGACCTTGCACATCTGCATCCTGATGCCCTCCACTTCTTTGGCACTGGCACAGCCATGCACGACATCGACCTCCTCCAGACTGCTGTCCTTCCACGAATCCGCGATGGAAACCGTGACATTGTGCAATCATTGAACGCAGATGACACTTGAACACTCTCCGAAGCGGATCGTCATAGTTGGTGCACGCGGACTTCTCGGACAGGCTGTCTCAGCAGCACTCCGGGCACGTGGCGATACAGTCATTGCCACAAGCCGAACATCCCAGAAGCTCCCGAATGCGGACAGCACAGTGCTCTGGAATCCCCAGGAGGAGTCATTTCCTGCGGACCTTCTCCCCACTGCTGATGCCATCTGCAACCTTGCAGGCGAGCCACTTGCACCAAAGCGCTGGACTGTCGAACAGAAGCGCAAGATCCGTGCAAGCCGCATCCTCACGACCCACAAGATCACGGACGCACTCCGGGCAGGCCCACATCACCCAGCCCTTGTCAATGCAAGCGCCATTGGCTACTACCCTGTGACTGATGCGCTCGTTGACACGGAGAGCCCTGCAGGCACAGACTTCCTTGCCGATGTCTGCGTCGAGTGGGAACGGACAGCACGGGCAGCGGAAGCCTACGGATCGAGAGTGGTCGTCCTCAGGACAGGAATAGTCCTCGACCGCGAGGCAGGCGTCTTCCCGCTCATGATGCTCCCCATCAAGCTCGGTGTCGGTGGAAGGCTCGGCTCCGGGAAGCAGTGGGTGTCATGGATCCACATTGACGATGCGGTTGGCCTCATCCTCTATGCGATCGACACGCAGTCCCTCCACGGACCGCTCAACCTCGTCGCGCCAGAGCCCATGCAGCAGGAGCCGTTCACGAGGGCCGCAGCACGCATCCTTCACAGGCCAGCATTCATTCCCACACCATCCGTGTTCATCACCACTGTGCTCGGTGAGACTTCAACACTCCTCCTTGACAGCCACAGGATTGCTGCACCCCAGGGCATCCGGTTCCGGTTCCGGTTTCCGACACTGGAAAGCGCACTCACGGATCTCCTCACACCAGGACATCGTGAGGATGTCGCCTCGTAACGAACTCTGTCACGAGGGTGCTGGGGTGGCCAAGCGCTGTCCTGGATGCTTCCACAAGCTCCTGCAGTCAACACCGAGCACATCGAGGACATCCCCGATGAACGAGATCGTTCCCAATGCGAGAATGCGCTCCAGTCCCGGTGTCCCGAGTATGCCGTCATCAATCGTGGGGAGAGTCCCCTCCCACCGCGAATAGTGAAGGTAGGGATTTCGCGCACGGAGCACTTCCGTCCGATACCCACTGCATGCCTGCTCAACGCCCGCCCAGTCCTTTCCATCCGGAATTGAGACAAGTATGCAGTCAGGCTCGCCAACTTCCTTCCGGAACCAAGCGAGCGCATCACCAGCACCGATGCCGTCAATGGCACTGTCACAACCAATGACGTGGGTGGAAGTCCTGTGCACAGACCGTCGGCCTGGAAGTACCACACTGGAAACCACTTCAACAAGTTTCTCGGCTGCGATCTCGCAGCCAAAGTTCTTCCGCAGGAGTGCACGCCCTGCAGCAATTCCCACTTCTGCATTGATGCCAATGAGCCCTGGAGCATGGGGGAGCTGGTGCTCCTGGAATGACACATCGACAACCTGTGCAGTACCCGCTTTCCTCCCAACGAGCTTCCGGATCTCTTCCTCTCTCTGGGGAGCGCATACGACAGTGTGTGTCGCCTTGCGGATGACACCAGCCTTGTTCTCCGCAATTTCAAGAGTTGTCGAACCAAGAATGCCAAGGTGCTCACCAAAGACTGTCATGAAAGCAACGACATCCGGCGTGAAGAGGCTCACCTCGTCTGTACTCCCCCCCATTCCCGCCTCAAGGACCACTGCATCACAGTGCCTCTCCCGGAAATGGTGCATGGCTGCCAGCGTGTACAGTCCAGTCGGCGCAAGATACCCCATGTCCGGAAGACGGTCCTCTTCCCTCGCAATGAGGCCAGAAAGCGCAGCGCTGAGTTCATGGTAGGAGGACTGGGTAAGCATTGTCCCATTGACACGGATGCGTTCCCGGTTCGAGAGGTAGCCGGGACTTGTGAGTGTACCGACACGGAGACCTACAGCACCAAGGGTTGCTGAGGCGTACGTTGCTGCTGTCCCCTTCCCCTTTGAGCCGACGACAATGATGGTGGGAAGCCGGGATGGGTCGTCACCCAGTGGAATGCCCCACGCGTGGGCAAGGGATGCTGCACGGAGAAGGGTGCGCTGTGGTGCACGTGCCTTCCTTGCTGCGCGGTCCTGGAAAAACGGTGCATCATCCGGACTTCCGAATTCCTGCATCACAACTCCCTGATGCAGTCTGTGAGCCACTCCACAAGACGTTCAGCTGCCTCGGGATATCTGTCAGGTTCACGGAAGCGTCGGGCTATCTCGATCTCGAAGGCATCTCCTCCGTGGGACTGGATGTACGACGTGATCGTGGTGGAGCGGCTGGCATCGAAGGGCGTGTTGACCGTCACGCGAAAGCCTGCCCTTTTCGCAGCAGCTGCGAAGCGGTTCGCAGCAGTGTGTGCCCTGGTGCCAGGCTCAGGGCCAAGCGCAATGCAGATGTCGCTCCCATGGCTGTCAGACATGCCGTGGACATCGATGACAAGCGTGTCCGCAGCAAGGAGCTCCATGAGCCTGTCATGAAATGGCGTTGCTGGAGCATCCCAGTTCGCATCAAAGGGATGGGAGGAGGTTGTCGCGAGAAATCCTGCTCCAGTTCGTTCACTGAGGAGCTCCACGAGGCTCCCCGTACGGAGATCTGCTGCTTTCCGAGCACCCTCCCTGCGGTGGACTGTCGCATGCGGAGCAGTGAGCAGTACTGGAAGGCTTCCTTCGCGGTGACGGAGCGCACCATCCGGAGTGAGCTCAGCCCAGTGCTGCCAGAACTCCTTCTGCAGTGCTTCCCACCGGGAAGCAATTTCCCATGTTCGCCCTGGCTGCAGTGCGTCAAAGCCACCAGTCATCTCCACCTCCTCACATCATTGCTGCCCTGATATCGTAGCGGAAGCTGACACTGGAGCCTATCCCTGGGGGATGGTGATGTATGTGACTTTCGGAGTTGCTGCTGGTACGGCAGCTGTCGGCTTTGGTGCAGTCGTGCTGCCCTGTGACGCTGCACTGCCAGCTGCAGCAGACTTGGAAGCGGCTGGAATGCTTCCCCCTGCCTGCACTAGCCCTCGTGGAAGGTTGGATGCTGCTGCTGTGCTCACCACTCCATGCCGGGGGGGCTGCGCCGCATTGAGGAGGTCCTGCTGGATCCTTGCTGGAATGCCAGGTGTTCCCCCAACAGCGACCTGCTGGGGATTCTCGACGTTGATGTATCCGAATGTCGGCGACGCATACGAGAGCTCCGTTTTCAGAGAGACGAGATCCTCCATCTGGGAGGCAAGCGTATGGAGGGCAGTACTTGTGTCCATGTGTCCAAGTACCACGCTGAATCCCGAGGATGTCCAGATTGCGAGCACGCCATCCGACTGCCATTCGAACGCGATGATGTGGGTGCCAAGAACGGCGGGGAACATCGCGCTTGCCGAGTTCATGAACGAGACCAGCTGATGGTCATTGAAGAGGTCCTGTCCGGAAATTGTGCGTGCAAGAACTGACCTGTCATCGATGACGACTGGCTTCGCCTGGTATGCGCTCCACGCCTGGGTTGATGCTTCAATGATGGCTCCGCTCTCACTCACGAGGTAGTCCTTCCCCTGCCTGACGAGCCGGAGTGCCGTTGGCCATTCATGGATGCGGATTGTCACGGTATTGGGAAGGGCAGTAGTCACAGTTGACGACTCGATCCACGCTGCGCTGTTCAGGCGGTTCTGGATGGCTGATGTGTCGATGGTGAAAATGCTTGAGGATGGCACATGGGCAACAGCAAGAATGTCCTGTCGGGTGAGGTACTGCGTTCCAACGACATTCACCCTCCGCACATGGAACTGTGGCAGTGCAAGAAGCGCGACCACTGCAACAAGCTGGATAGCCAGCAGTCCCACAGCGATCCGCCTGCGTCCAGTGCCAAGGATCTCACGCCACCAGAGGCTGGCAAGCTCCTTCCACCAGGTCACATGCCGGACACGCGAGGATGCGCGGTGCACACCGTCTTCAGGGACGACAAACCGCTGCACCCTCCGGGGTGCATCCACAATGACCGATGCGAGCGCACGGCTTCGTGCGCGACGCGCATCGTTCTCACTGAGCGGTGGCTTCATTCAGCTCCTTGGTACTACGGTGAAGTGCGAGGTCGATAAGGAGTTCGCAGAGTGCGGGGAATGGCACACCTGCTGCATTTGCAGCATCCGGCAAGAGTGACACTTGTGTCAACCCCGGAATGGTGTTTATCTCGAGAACATGCGGTGTGCCCGAGGCATCGACAATCATGTCCGTTCGCGAGAGATCCCTGCAGCCAAGTGTCGTGTGCGCAAGAAGTGCTGCATCCCTGCAGGCAGCGATGGCTTGCTCAGGCAGGCGCGCTGGTATGACATGCTCGCTTGCTCCAGGAGTGTACTTCGCATCATAGTCATACACGGGATTATGGGAAACGATCTCGATCGGAGGACACACAAGCGGTGGCTCATTCCCCACGATGGCAACCGTGATCTCCGTGCCCTCAATGCATTCCTCGACGAGCACATCCCCAAACGGAGACGCTTGGTTCCAGGCAGCTTCCGCTTCTTCTGGCCCATGGATGATGGAGAGCCCAATTGTGGACCCGCCACGGCGCGGCTTCACCACGAGGGGATACCCATATGCAGCACCCGCTTCCTGTATCGCATGAACAGGCTCTGCAGACTGCACGGAAATGCAGTGTCCCAGGGGAAGATGGAGATCCGCAGTGCGGAGCATGCGCTTGGTGAGGTACTTGTCAAAGCACAGGGCGGAAGTCGCGACATCGCTCCCGACATACGGCACATGGAGCAGCTCAAGGATTCCCTGGATGGTTCCGTCCTCGCCATACGCTCCATGGGCTGCAATGAATGCCACATCGATGCCTGTGCGGAGGAATGCGAAGTCAAGATCTGGAGTGATCTCATGACGGGAGACAGTGTGTCCAGCAGCGGAAAGGGCGCTGCTCACCTGTGACGCGCTCTGGGCGCTCACTTCTCGTTCAGCACTCTCGCCTCCCCACAGTACAGCTATCCTCAGGTTCGCATCCGGTAACAGTACTGCATTCCCTCGGCCAGTTCGCATCCGCATCATGGACACTTTGATGGTTTCCTCAGTCATGATGCATCCTCCTTGGTGCGAAACGTTCCAAGCATGACGATCTCCGGCTCAAGATCGATTCCCATCTCATTAAACACTGCTTCGTGCATTTGGGTTACGAGTTTGACAACATCCGCTGCAGAGCCATGGGCATCATTGATGATGAAATTCGCATGCTTTTCCGAAACATGCGCTCCACCAAAGCGCATTCCCTTGCAGTGCGCCTGCTCGAGGAGCATGCCTGCCTTCTGACCGCCAGGATTCTTGAAAGTGCTTCCAAGAGACTTCTTGCCGTACGGCTGGGAAGACTTCCGTTCTGCGCTTAGGGAGTCGATGTGCGCCTTGATGCGCTGCGGTTCTCCCTGGGTAACTCCAAAGACAGCCCTAAGAACTGTGGCACCACTATATGCGTGCTTGAAGATGCTTGTCCTGTATGCGAACCCGCAGTCCGCTGCAGCAAGCGTCCTCCGCTCTCCTGTGGGAAGCAGGACGTCGCACGAAAGAAGGACATCGCGGATCTCCTTCCCGAAGGCTCCAGCGTTTCCCAAAACGCTTCCGCCAACAGTCCCGGGAATGCCTATCCCAAACTCCAGGCCACTGCAGCCACTCTTTGCTGCATCTAGCGCGAGGCGGGGCATCATGGCGCCAGCATGAGCTGTGATTGTGCCATGTTCCCTATCAACACTTGTGCGCTTGTCGACCATCTTCACAACAAACCCTGATATTCCCGCATCCCCAACAAGAGTGTTGCTTCCTGCACCGAGCACGGTGAGGGGAACTCCCTCTCCACTGCACTTTCTCACGATGTCTTCCATCTTGTCCACATCTGCGCATTCCCAGTACCACTGCGCTTCCCCTCCAATGCCAAAGGCGAGATGCTGGGCAAGAGGCTCCGCAGCGAGGATGCCAGGAAGCTTGTCAAACAAAGCAGAACGTCCCATCATTGCCGCACTGCGGGAAACGCTTCACGCACATGCGATGCAATGCGGTCAGCTATCTTGTCAAAGCCAGACAGCGAAAGGACAACAACCACATCGCCCGGCTTCAGGAGCGCCCTCACTGTCGCCTCCGCATCGTCCACATCGCGAGCCATGATGACATCCGGCCCATGAATGGCGCTCCGCACCTCATCATCGGAGACGATCTGCTCGCTGCCACGTTCCCGTGCTGCATCAATGGGGCCGAGCACCATGATATCCGCTGCACGGCAGCATGTCGCATAGGCACCCAGCAGTGCCCGTGTCCTCGTGTACGTGTGCGGTGTATGGATGCCGATGATGCGGTGTGCGGGAAAGGCACGCCGTGCTGCCTCGAGCACTGCCAGCACCTCGCTTGGATGGTGGGCATAGTCATCAATGACGGTGACACTGCAGTCTCCTGTCAATGGTTCAAACCTTCTGCCAGGTCCCCGGAAGCTGCGGACAGCTTCTGCAGATTCCGGCATTGGCACACCCATCGCATGGGCAAGCACTGCAGCAAGGGTGATGTTTCCTGCGTCATGCGAGCCTGGCCTGGGAAGAACGAAGTGCGTCAACGTTCCATCTGGAGCATGGGTGAGATCCCATTCCTGTGACAGTCCCGAAGAGGCCTCATGGGAGATCCTCCAGTCAGCATCGTCACCACGGCCAAACTGCTGAATCCTGCATGAAGCAGCGCTTCCCACTGCCACTGCGGAAGGATCATCACCATTCACCACGAGAAGTCCATCTGGAGGCATCGCTGCAGCCATGGCGAAAAACGGTTCAAGGTACGCATCAAAGCTCGGGTAGATGTCGGGATGATCCCATTCGAGATTGACAATTCCTGCCACGCGTGGATGAATGTGGGCGAACTTCGGACGCCTGTCCCACACTGCAGTCGTGTACTCGTCTCCCTCAAACACGAACGGTCCACTTCCAAGCCGTGTCGCTGCATCGAAGTCCCGCACGATTCCTCCGATGCGGAACCCGGGATCCAGCCCTGCATGCTCCAGCATGACAGCAAGCGCGGAACTCGTTGTCGTTTTCCCATGGGTGCCGAGCACAGCAACCCGTTCCCTGCTTCCAATGAGACGCAGGAAGAATTCGATCTCGCTCGTCGTGGGAATGGCTGCCTGCTGGACTGCCTCCCATTCGACATTGCCTGGACGCACATTGTTCCCCACCACGACAAGATCCGGATGGCCGAAGCGCTCGAGGTTCCCTGGCGCGTAGCTGTTCACCCAGGGAATGCCCGCATCCGTGATGACAGTCGAGATGGGTGGGTAGGCCAGATCATCGGAGCCGCTCACCGTGTAGCCGAGCTCCTTGGCGAGCAAGGCAGCACCATGGACTGCGTAGCCGCAGATGCCAAGGAAGTGAACATGCTCTCCCATCAGACGCCCTCGGGAACCCGTTCAGTCATCCTGCAGTACTGCTCGATGAGGGCAATGACTTCCCGTGCAGCATCCGGCTTTCCCAAGGCATAGCTTGCCTGCATCATGGAATTCCATCGGTCCGTATCGCCAATGATGCCCCCTGCCTCCTCAACCATCCGTTCCGGAGTGCACTCCTCATCAGGAATCATGATTGCTGCGCCACGATTGACATACATGGTGGTGTTGAACAGCTGGTGACCG
>JAJZLL010000018.1 GCA_021803465.1 bacterium | reverse complement strand
ACGTGCGTTGGATCATGCGCATCAATGCTTTGGCACAACCCGAAGAAGGTTGCTTTTGGATCGCATGTCAGTGCAGCAAGACTCATAGGAGCTATTGTTCCAGATTCGCGTCCGTATGGCATGGAACGCGCGAGATTGCTGGGAGGAGGGGTCTACCCTTCTGTTCCTTCGGAGCCCGATTCGGAAGCACTCTCTCCTGCTTCCCCAGCCTGTTCCTCCTGGGTTGCGGCCTGGACACGGTGCGGCACGATGCGGACAACGATGTCCTCAAGAGGCGTGTGCAGGATTGTGACGCCCTTGGGTGCAGCAATGTCGCCAACGGTCACGCTCATGTCGACTTCCGTGAGTCCTGTGATGTCGGCAGTGAGGTGGGGAGGAAGATCCGATGGCAGGCACTCCACCTTGATTGCAGTGAGGAGCTGGAGAAGCTGTCCCACTTTGGTGACAGTCACTGCAGGGGATTCCCCATGGAGAACCACTGGCACTTCAGCAGTGAGCTTGTGCTTCGGGTTGATCGCGAAGAAGTCAACATGCTGGAACTTTCCTGTCCTGGGACTCCGCTGCAGTTCGCGGATGAGGACGGAATGGGTTGCGCCATTGAGCTCAAGGGCGACCAGCTGGGTCTTGCCAGCACGTTTCCATGTCTTTTCGAGGTCCTGGATCTGTGCTGCAACAGCTACAGGCTCCGTCTTGAAGCCGTACAGGACACCCGGAACATATCCTTCGTTCCGGAGTTGGGTGACGCCGTGTTTCGTGGATGGACGATCGACGACGGAAAGAGTCAGTGAAGTTGTTGAACCTGCCATAGTCCTCTTATCGTATCCAAACAGGCACCCCGCCTGCCGGGAGCAGGGCTACTGGTCTATGAACCTGTGCTGGACATACGACACGATGTCCTCGAGCGATGCACCTGGAGTGAAGATCTTGTCGACTCCCTGTTCACGGAGGGAAGCTGCATCCGCATCAGGAATGATGCCCCCGCCGAACACCACAATGTCCCCTGCATCCCGTTCACGCAGAAGCCTGACGATCTCAGGAAAGAGAGTCATATGGGCACCACTCAGGATACTGAGGCCAATGCCGTCAACCGCTTCCTGGATTGCAGCATTCACCACCATTTCTGGAGTCTGATGCAGTCCCGTGTAGATGACTTCGACACCAGCGTCCCTGAGCGCACGGGAGATCACTTTTATGCCGCGGTCATGTCCATCAAGTCCAACCTTGGCTGTGAGGATGCGTACGGACCGGGTGGTTGTTCCCGGCGTGGCAGATGCATGTTGCGTGGTCATGATGGTGATGCCTCATGTGGCAGTGCTGGTGGAGTGAAAAGTTCGAACCGTGGAGGTTCAAGCTGGGCATGATCCAGTATCCGGTCCGCGAGGCCTAGCATATCGTGGTCAGCAGCATGCCCGGCGGAGGGAAGGTGTGAGCCTGCACAGGCGAGCCACGCGCAGGCTAGAACGCATGTGACTGGAGCCCGATTCCAGAGTGAGGAGTCATGCAGGAGTTCCTCAAGGGTGGTGTGCGTCAGGAGACTGAGTGCGCCATGGAACACGTCTTCAGCAGTCTGGTCGGAGACATCTGCAGCGGGCGTGGAGGAAGTCTCTCTTAGCCAGTCCAGCACGAGGGTGGGAGCCTCCTCGAGGAGGCTCTGATGGACGCGGAGAAGAACAACGGGAATGTCATGGGAAAGAAGATCCGCTGCTACAAGCCCTGCAGCTATGGTGAGAATGCGTATGCCCTCAAGCTGGGGCGCATCACCAGGAAGATGCGCAGCAAGCCGTCGCAGGAGGGGACGGTTGAGGGGGAGTGTGAGGGCGAGCGGCACTGTGTGCAGCAGGTATCCTCCCTCACCGCTTGCGGGAGCTCCGTGAAATGGAGCGATCCGGGAGAGATGAACGGAAGCGAGATGGTGCTCTGCTGCAGCCCTCAGTCCCTGGCCAAGATCTTCACGGGCAGGAGCGGCAGCGGGAAACGTGATGTGGGACTCGAGTCGGAGCACGCTCGTGACCCGTTCCCGAAGCGTGTCGGAGGTGAACGTCGTGGGCATGAAACGATATCCTATGCAGTAGCAGGAGTCACAGTGACGATCCTGCACTGATCCTACACGAGCCATGACAAGTTCCGTTGAATCCACCATCCGGTCCATGCAGGGGCCAGCCCGCGAGCTGGTTCGCAAGGCTGCGCCCCGCATTGTGCAGTCGCTTCTTGGGTCCCCATCTGCCCGCGCGATGGTGAAGGGAACGTTCATGGAGAGCCTGGACCATCAGCCACACCGCGTTCTTGACGATCTGCGTCCTGCAGCAGTGCGCATCGAGCGGTCACATTCACCACGGGGGGGAGACCAGACTGCGCTGACTGTGTGGTTTGGAGATGGTCCAGCACTTCCCGGTGCGGATGGTACACCCGGACGAAGCCGGAGCGGGAGTGTCCGGCTCGGAGCGCAGATCGTCGGAGCCATTGCGCTCAGTGTTGCGACTGTGCTGATAGGCGAATGGGATCGGGCACGGCGCACCCAGGTCATTGATGCTCCTGTCCATGGCATCGGGGCCACAGGTGCAGACTCGAGCACTTCACAGTCAGCCCGCTAGCTGAGCGACACTCCGCCTGATGCGCTGCTGATCCGCAGGATTCGCCCCATTCCCGGATGTCGGCTCTCCTCGTAGAGCATCCGGCCATGCTCCCGGATCCATGCTCTCCCCTTCCGGTCATCCACTGCCAGAAGCATCGTGTCCCTGTCGGGGAGGGCGACAAGAACGTTCGATGCTGCATGTCGGGTAAGGAGCAGGCGCAGCTCCTGGACAGCAAGAAACGATGCATGGAGCGATGGTGGGGGGAATGTGATGAGGAGCGTGCGCTGAGATGCAAGCTCGTTTCCCCAGGAGATGCATGTTTCACGAAACAGGTGCGCTGTTCTCGCATCCGCATGCTCAATAGCCTGTTCCAAGGTGATGTTCCGGTCGAACCATCTCTTTCGGACGATGGGGCGATATCTGTCACCGTGCCGTTCTGCAATCACTGCTGCCACAGGCTGCACAATCATTCGGACCAATGCATCGGCAGAAGGCGTGGCAGCATGTGGCAGAATGACTGTCATCCAGAGAGGATGAAGTGTGGACAGGGATTGGAGGGGTGCCGGGGAGAGGAGCTTCTCCGCCTTGCGCATGAACTTCGCAATCTCCACAGCAGCAGCGTGGGGATGGAGCGAGCAGGTGTCGTACAGTCTGGCTAGTGGGAGTGTGGTCGTACGGTCAGGAGCCTGCACAGCAAGGGCGAATCGACGCTCGTCGAGATGCACGTGCTGCGAAGGGAAGCGGGAAGCGGCCTGCCGGAGTATTCGTTCAGCGAACGCCTGTGCAGCAGGGGACTGATGGGATTCCATACCCGTATGGTACGGCAGGAGTGCGCTGCGCACAGCGTGGAGCTGTCGGCTCAGGCTTCCTTCTGGCACGTGGGGCAGATGCCACGGAGTTCGACAATGTGTTCTGCGAGGCTGAACCCCATGCGGCCGGCAGTTTCCCGCGCCCATGACTCCACTAGATCGCTTCCGATATCGCGGGTGGCACCGCACACAGTGCATACCATGTGGTGATGGTGTCCAGTAGCTGGGCACATCCGGTACCGGATCCCTCCATCATCACTCACGGACGTTTCGACCGAGCCTGCTGTGGCTAGCCTATGGAGATGCTGATACACCGTTGCGATGCCAATATCCGTTCCCTGCTCAATGAGCAGCCGGTGCAGCTCCTGGGCACTCATGAAACGGTCGAGCGACCGAAGGGTGGTGAGGAGTGCGCGCTTCTGTCGTGTCGACCGCTCTGGTGAACGTGAGGATGGAGTCATGCGCGTTCCTCCTGTGGGGCGGACAGCTTCCGGGCATGGTGCGGTGTAATGTAGCGCGCAATGATATAGATGCAGAAGCTGATGCCAGTGATGCATACGCTTGGCTTCAGGACGGGCGCAATGAGGCTCAGAAGGAGGCCGCCATCCGCTGCGATGAGGGCGAGAATCACGGAGATGATGATAAGTGTGCGTGGCCGTGCAGTCCACCGCACTGCAGCAGCTGAAGGCGATATCGCAAGGCTCAGCACGAGGAGGGTGCCAACGATCTGCGCAGCCTCAGTGACTGTCAGGGCGAGAAGAAACAGGAAGATGAGTCCCACGATGCGTAGTGGGACCCCCATGGCCTGGGCGACAACATGGTCAACCGATGCGAAGAGCAGTGGCCTGTAGATCCAGGACATGACAAGGAGTGAAGCTGCTGCGATGCTCACAAGGAGCGCAATCTGTCCCACGCTCACACCGAAGATGTCCCCGAAGAGAATGTTCGTTGCTGCAGAGGCAAATCCCTGGTAGAAGCTGAGAAGAAGCACACCTAGGCCGAGCCCGGCCGCAAGGATGACCCCAATGGATGAATCGCGTTCCCGTTCAGTGTTGCCAAGCAGGCCAATGAGGAGAGCAACGACTAGAGCGCCTGTGAGTGCTCCGCTTACCGCATCGTTCGCGATGAGAAGACCTGCTGCTGCGCCAGTGAAGGCAAGTTCGCTAGTTCCATGGACAGCGAAGGACATGCCCCGCATGATGACGAATGGCCCGATGGTGCCACAGGCGATGGCGACGAGCGTTGCCGCGATGAGCGCGTGCTGCACAGCTGGAAGGCTGAGATACGTGAAGAATGTCATTTGTCTGCCTCCCGCTCAGACGGAGTGCCGTGCTGATGGTGCCCTCCGGCCTCATCGTTGATGTCGGACTGCTGGCTCACAATGGCAATGCGACCTCCATCACGGATGACATGGACATCGGTGTGGAAGAGTTCCGTGAGGACTTCATCCTGGAAGATGTCGTCCGGAGTGCCGAGCTTCCACTGTCCATTGGCGAAGTAGAGCACAAGATCCACGTATGGGAGTATGGGGTTGATCTCGTGCGTGACAAAGACAATGGTGGCGTTCTGCTCCTTCCGCTGGGCGTTGATGAGGCGGACAATTTCGTGCTGGTGGGCAATGTCGAGAGAAAGGAGTGGCTCGTCACAGAGAAGAAGTTCAGGGGAGCCTAGAATAGCCTGCGCTACACGGAGCCGCTGCTGTTCTCCACCGGAGAGCAGGCCAATTGGGGAGTCAGCATACCGTTCCGCTCCAACTGCAGCGATCACGGTGTCGAGTGCAATGCGATCGTGCAGCGAGAAGCGGTGCCAGCCAAACCTGTGGCCATTGAGACCAAGACTCACGAGATCACGGCCACGGATGGGAAGATCCCGGTCAAAGCCCCGCTGCTGGGGAATGTAGCCAATGTGGGGATTCCCTTTCCGGGGAGATGCGCCAAGTATGGAAAGGGTGCCAGATGAGAGCGCTTGCAGACCAAGAAGGCTGCGGAGAAGCGATGTCTTCCCCGAGCCGTTAGGTCCAAGCACTGCCAGGAAGCTTCCCGCAGGGAGATCAAAGTTCAGGTTTCTCCAGAGCGTCCGGTCACCATAGGTGAGGGTGGCGTTTGTGGCAACAATGGGGTGTTCCATGCAGTGTACCTATGGGGAAATCGCGGAACGGAGCTTCTGGATCGTTGCCATCTGCCACGCGGGAAAGCTGAGGTTCTGCGGCATGGTCTCGCTGACAGGGACAACGGGGATGTGGTTTGCCGTGGCAAGGGCACGGATTGATGCAGTGACAGGTGAAATGGTCTGGTCATTGTAGACAAGCGCACGGATGCGGTGTGAGGTGATGAGAGACTCCATTGCAGTGGTGTCTGCAATGCCTGGAGCGATTCCGTTTTCGATGGCAAGGGCAAATCCTTCGGGAGTGAGGTTCTCAAGGCCAGCCTCAGCAAGGAGATACCCTGCGACCCGTTCGGTATACGCGATGGGTGCATGGTGCGCAGTGGCTGCAAGGCTGTGCAGGGAGGAGATGTCCGCATCGAGTGCGACAGTGAAGGCATGGTCGTTCGATGCGAAGTACGCTGCCTTTCCGGGAAGCAGGCGGGAAAATGTCGAAGTGATGGCGGAAGCTACAGTCCCGACATGTTCCAGGTCGTACCAGAGATGGGGATTCGCAGTGCTGCCAGAAATGCCCATGATGTGGGCAGCAACTAGGACCGTCTGCGATGAGGAGCCATTTGCTGCTACGAGCCTTCCCATGAAGGAGTCGTAGCCCAGGCCGTTTTCAATGATGACATTGGCGCGCGCAATGGCCAGCGCAGTCGAAACGGACGACTGGAACAGATGGGGATCGACATTGGGGTCCGCAATGAGGGAGGTGACATGGACAGCAGATCCACCAATCTCTGAAGCGATTGTTCCCCACGTGTTTATCGAGGAGACGACATTGATCGTTGTGGGAGGGTTGGATGTTCCGCAAGCTGCAAGGGGCATCGCAAGAAGGATTGCGGCCAGGATCCTGACCCTGAAGCGGTGGAGGGTGTTCATATCAATAATCATAATGATTATTGATAACAAAGACAAGCGCCCTCGTCAGGCATGGTCACACCGCACGCTCAGGCTGAGGTCCGGTGTGGCTGTATGTCCTTCAGTAGCAGTTGCGGAGTCTCCATGCCATTCCACGTGTGCCGCTCTAGGGTCACGCAGCAGTCCACGGGACGGCCCGCTGGCAGATGGTGCTGGACGTCCGCCTTGTTGAATGCGATGACTTCGACAGTCGCTTTGTCAGAAGTCTCAACGGTGATGCCAAGATGGGTGCGATCGCGTCCAAAGGTGCGTGTGCGGCGCACAGTGCAGTCCAGCAGGGCAAGCTGGGGCTGGGGGTTCCCATAGCCGAAGGGTTCCAGGGAGTCGAGACAGGAGACGGAATCAAGGGTCACTTCCTGTCCAAGAAGGATGCCATCCAGGCTGAATGTACGTGCAGGGTCAGCTGGGAGACCTTGTGATGACGCATGGGTGAGGAGTGCATCCCTGAATGCGGGATAGGATGCAGCTTCCAGACTGAAGCCTGCTGCTGCAGCGTGACCGCCGTACTTTGTGAGATGCGCATCGCTGCCCTTCAGCAGATCGAGGATGGGGATACCCGGAAGCGAGCGTCCAGATCCCTTCGCCTCGAGGGGATCGAGTGCGACTGCGAATGAGGGGCGGGCATACCGTTCCATGAGCCTCCCTGCAACAAGTCCAACAATTCCCATGTGCCAGTCCGGACTACCCACCACAATCACTGGACTCTCCTCAGGCAGAGCTTCCACCATCATTTCCGCTTCACTGAGCGCAGCAGCAAGCCGCTCCTTGCGCACAGTGTTCACTGAGTCAAGCTCCCTCGCGAGGCGAGAAGCGGCTTCCGGATCGTCCGTGAGGCACAGCTCCAGGGCTGCATGGGCAGTTTCCAGTCTTCCAGCCGCATTTATGCGTGGACCAAGGCCGAATGCCACATCCTGTGCCCGAAGGGGGAGGTCGATGCGTGAGACTGCAGCAAGCGCATACATGCCGAGGTTTCCCCCCTCCGAGAGACGGGAGAGTCCACGCTGAACAATGAAACGGTTCTCACCCGTGAGCGGCATGATGTCCGCAATCGTGCCAAGAGCAGCGAGTCCAACTTCCCGTCCAGCACTCCCCTCTGGGAGGACTCCCGCACGTTCGCAGGCTTCCACAAGCTTCCATGCGACACCCACTCCTGCAAGTCCATCAAATGGGTATGAGGAATGCGGGAGCTTGGGGTTGATGAGGGCATCCGCCGGGGGAAGTGCGCGTGGTGCACCATTGCGGTCAGACGGGGGGAGATGATGGTCCGTGATGATCATGCGCATGCCTTTGGGACGGTGTGTCACGATCTCCGTGCTCGTCGTCCCGCAGTCGACAGTGATGACAAGCCCCGTCCCCTGGGATGCGAGGTCCTCGAGTGCAGGCGCATTGAGACCATAGCCTTCCGTCTGCCTGTCGGGTATGTACGGGAGAATCCTCGCATTGACTGACCGGAATGCCCGGACAAGGAGGGCGCTTGCAGTGACACCGTCAGTGTCGTAGTCGCCATAGATGGCAATGAGGTCGTTCCTGGCGAGGGCATCCCGTATGAGGGAAACTGCCTTGTCCATGTCAGGAAGGAGGAGCGGGTCGCCAGTTTCCGCAGCATCTGTGCCCTTAGCGGTCTGTTCGAGATATGGCCTGGCAGCGAGCACGCGCTGAAGCAGTGGGAGTCGTGGATCCCGGCTTGCTTCAGAGCGGTACTGCCACGTGCGGGGTGCAGGCTTCATTGAGAATTCCGGGTGCTAGGACTG
Source organism: bacterium (assembly GCA_021803465.1). Lineage (GTDB taxonomy): Bacteria > Chloroflexota > Dormibacteria > Aeolococcales > Aeolococcaceae > JAJZLL01. The sequence continues at coordinate 611 of JAJZLL010000018.1, read as the reverse complement.
GGACATGTCCTGCTGTGCAGCGCCAGTGAGACCACGTGTGCAGGCGCCCGGAAGGACATCAGTGCCAGCAAGGTGGGAAAGGAGCTTCGCATACAGGCTGAGAAGCTGCTGCTGTTCTGTGTCATCAAGGACATCATAGAGGTGATGTTCAAGGGACCGCTCGACATGGGGGCGTGCTGAACGGTAAGCCTGCTCTCCAGCCTCAGTGAGCACTGCGAAGGAGCCCCGCCTGTCAATGGGACACTCCCTTCGTTCTACGTATCCGATCTCTTCGAGCCGGGCGATTGCATGGGAAAGTCTGCTTCGTGATGACTGGGCGCTGTCCGCAAGTTCGCTCATGCGAAGCGAATGCTCGGGAACCTCAATGAGCCGATCGAGAATCTCATAGTGGATGAGCAGCATGTTGACATGCTGCTGCAGCTCACGCTGCACGATGTCGAGAAGGCCCTGGCTTGCCATGAGATGCGCACGCCAGAGGTGTCCGGTTCCGGACTGGGTCGGAGAGGGTGTGTGGGTCGTCACTGAAGTGCACCTTGCGGTTACGCATCGATATGTCTATATAATACGCATATGCGTAGTTGAACGCTCAATTATTTGTAGGAGGTCATGGG
>JAJZLL010000061.1 GCA_021803465.1 bacterium | reverse complement strand
CCACACCTATGACCGTGATGGCAGCATCTACTACCGCATTGACACGTTCCCTTCCTACGGGAAACTGAGTGGCATGAAGCAGGAAGGACTCATTGATGGTGCAAGCGGACGTGTCGACGCGGATGAATATTCAAAGGATGATGCCCGGGACTTTGCTCTCTGGAAGGCAGTTGGTCCAGATGAGATTGGCTGGGACACCACGCTTGGCAGGGGCCGTCCTGGGTGGCACATCGAGTGCTCCGCAATGAGTTCCGCACTCCTTGGTCCACAGTTTGATCTCCATTGCGGAGGCATCGACAACATCTTTCCCCACCATGAGAATGAGATTGCCCAGTCGGAAGGAGCGACAGGACAGCAGTTTGTTTCTGTCTGGTGCCACAGTGCGCACCTCCAGATCGAGGGGGAAAAGATGGCAAAGTCGCTCGGAAACTTCTTCACAGTCCATGACCTCATCACGGAAGCGCATGTCCAGCCATCCGCAATCCGGTACCTCCTTGCTGCGACTGCGCACTACCGCAAAACGCTCAGCTATTCGCAGGAAGCGCTCGTCAATGCGAGGGAGGCGGTCGAGCGCTGGTCAACGTTTGCGACACGCTGCAGATCCATGGAGGCGACAGGAACGCAGCGGGATGTCACTGAGCGGTGCAGAAGCTCATGGGATGCTTTTGCGAGCGCCATGGATGACGACCTCAATCTTCCAGAAGCCATGGGTGTCGTGTTTCGTGAAGTCCGTGAGCTCAACAAGTATGCTGATGCTGCACCGTTTGCGCCTGAGGAGAAGGAAGCGCTTCTGCAGTGGCTTGCGGACATTGATGACATCCTTGGTGTGCTTCCGCTTGTCGAGCGTGAGCAGACTGCGGATCTCTCGCCTGATGAGCAGCAGCTTCTCGATGCGCGTGAAGCTGCCCGTGCGGCCCGGAAGTGGAGCGATTCCGATGCGCTCCGTGCCCAGCTTGAAGCTGCTGGCATTCTTGTGGAGGACACTCCACAGGGCCAGCGCTGGCGCAGGGCATAGGCTGCCGGGAGTCTCACGTGGACATTCTCTACGGCAAGCATGCAGTGCGTGAGGCGCTCCGGAGTGGACGGCAAGCCCGCCGCGTTCTCATTGCAGCAGGTGCAGCTGACGATCCTGACATGGAAGGCATTGTCCAGCTTGCCCGTGCTGCCTCCATTCCTGTGGAGGCTGCGGAGCGCCAGAGGCTCAATGACATTGCGCACTCGGAGCACCATCAGGGAATCGTCGGTTATTTCCACCATCGGGAACAGCCTTCGCTGCAGAAACTCCTTCATGACGTGGAGCCTCCTGGGCTCATCCTCATGCTGGACGAGGTGCAGGATCCCCACAATCTTGGAGCACTGCTCAGGACATGCGATGCCATGGGAGTTGCTGCGTGCATCATACCTGGGCAGCGTGCTGTGGGAGTGACGCCAACAGTCGCAAAGGTGTCCGCAGGTGCTTCCGAGTATGTCCCGTGCGTGACTGTGCCGAACATAGCCCAGGCAATGCGGCAATGCAAGGAGGCGGGGTACTGGTGCGTTGGCCTTGCCCATACCGAGGAGGCAACAGTGGATTCATGGGATTTCACAACGCCCACAGTCATCGTTCTCGGCTCCGAGGGCAGTGGCATGCGGCATCTCACACGCACACTTTGCGATGCCCTCCTCCGTATACCCATGATGGGATCCGTGTCGTCCCTCAACGTGGCAGCAGCTGGCGCCATCGTGATGTACGAGGCTGCCCGCCAGCGGGGCTGGAGGTAAGCGCCATGGGGGACCTCCTCGTGGTGGATGGCTACAATGTCATCTTTGCGGATCCGCATCTTGCTGGAATTGCACGGAGCTATTCGCTGCAGGAGGCGAGAGAAGGGCTCGTCCAGTACTGCGAGCGGGAGGAGTCAGTGAAGTGGCACCGGATTGTCATCGTGTTTGATGGGAGAAAGGGAGTGCGTTCTCCTGTACCCGGTGCGGGTCAGGGCGGAGTGGAAGTGCAGTTTGCACGGACTTCTGCAGATGCAGTCATAGAGAAGCTGGTCCATGATGTGCGTCAGGATGCTTCGCTGGAGGTGACTGTGGTCACGAACGACCGTATGATCCGCCAGATGGTGAGAGGCAATGGAGCATTCCCCATCACTGTTGCGGAGTTTCTCAGCCCAGGGCAAGGACCTGGCGCCTCTCGAGAACGGAGTACGAGATATGCACGGGAGCAGGGGGAAGAAAACCGTTTGGGGGATATTCGGCCCAAGGATGTGGTGGAGAAAATTACGCGCCTCGCTTCTGGAGACGGGGCAGAGTCAGACGGAGATGTGTCCAGCAAGCAGTAGCAGACTGTTCTCAGCAGTGCGCTGCAGGACTGCTTGAAGTACAGATGCTGGTTGGCGATTCTCCTGTCAGGACGGGATGACAGCAGTTCGGTGCTCCCTGTGCGTTGACGAGAAGGCAATGAACAGAGTGACAGCCGTGCTGATGATGAGAGCGCTGAACTGGAGTGGCAGCAGAGCAGGCTGGGTCGCAGTGATGAGGGCAAGGAGCGCAATGACGAGGATGCCAGTGCCAACGAACTGGGCTGCATGGTTGGCAATCCAGGGAAGTGCCCGGTAGAGGAGCGGTGCAGCAGCGACAAGCGGAATGGCAAGGTCCTGTCCGAAGAAATGGGGATTGAGCAGGATATTGAGTGCAAGAACGCAGGTGGCAAGGAGGAGATACTGTTCATCGCGGGCTTTCCGTCCGAAGAAGATGGCTGCTGCAGTGATGCAGCATGCGAGCAGCACATCTGCTGCAGTTGCCGGGAGGAGATGACCAAGTATCTCGGCAAAACCTGTCTCGAATGCATGGGACTGGATAGTGAGCACTGAAACGATGAAGCTTAGCACAATGGGAATGCCTGTGAGTGCAATGCTGGCAAGCGCTGAAGCGAGCACTCCGCAGGCAAGGGAAAGGACTGCAGGTTTCCTCATGCGCACAAGGAAGTATATGGCATAGCCAAAGATAAGGTGGGGCAAGGCGAAGCAGGCCGTGATGCCAAGGACGAAGCCTGAGGAGAAGATGCGCTTTCGCTGGAGGAGAAAAAAGTGGATGCCAAGGCCGAGAACAGTCAGACCGTCCCACTGGCCGGTCAGGATGAGCACACCTACTGGTGGGAGACCAAGAAGGAGGCAGCACGTGAGGAACGGGCGGGGTCTGAGTGAGCCAATGGCGAACAGCAGTCCAGCAATGAACGCAGCTGTTTCCAGGAGCGCGAGGACGAGGTATCCCAGCCGGAAGGGAATGCTCACAAATGGAAGAAGCACTGGGAGACAGAGTGGCGCATCTGCAAACAGGACATGGCCTATGCCATGAATGTGCGGCACATAGTGGGCATATGCCTGCAGCTGGTTGGAGATCGTGTAGGGATTCATGCGTCTTGCAAAGAGGTGTGCAGCAAGAAAGAATCCCTGGAAGTCGTTCGACCAGAGCTCCTTTGTGGAGAGCGTGAAATCCTTGGCAATGGAGGTGATGAAGAGTGCGACCATTGCAGCTGTGGATATGCCAAGGAGAACTGCACTGTGCTGCAGTCGTGATGTTCCTAAGCCTTGCGCTGTGCTCAAAAGGACTCTCCAGCTGAATGCGGTATGCGCTCTTCGTGTGCGCTGCAGTGCGCAGCATAGCATAGAGCCGGGAAGCGCATTTGAGATCGACTGGCTGTCAGACATCAACTTGATGACCTCTCGGGTACGTGAGAGTGTGTCTGCCATCCAAGTGCCCCAGCAGGGTCACAATGCCTGCAGGGTGTCCCAGTTGGGAGCTGACAGTAATGCAATCATGAGGCGGATGATCCATGTGTCAGGGAGCCGCATCCGCAATTGCGCTCAGTTGCTTGCGTCGATTGCGAGCCCTTGGGTAAGATGCAAGTGCATCTGAAGGCATCCCCGATGGAGTTCAGTGCAGACCAGTAGCGTGAACTCACTGAGAGTACCCATCTTGAATACGTCCCCCTTACCCTCTCGTGTGGCCATATTGCTGCCTTGCCATAATGAGTCCGCAACAATTGGAGCAGTAGTCGCTGCATTTCAGAATGCTGTCCCTGATGCGGAGATTGTTGTCTTCGACAACTGCAGCACGGATGCCACTGCGGAAGCTGCCCGGACTGCTGGTGCAGCAGTCCGCCAGGTGGAGAAGCTTGGCAAGGGAAATGTTGTCCAGGCCATGTTTGCAGACATTGAAGCCGATCTCTATGTCATGGTTGATGGGGACAACACGTATGATGCCTCAGTGCTTCCATCCGCCCTGAAGATGATGCACGATCAGTCTCTCGATTTTGTGAATATTGCAAGGGTATGGAGCAGTGCAGCCCACAGGAAGGGGCATCAGCTGGGAAACAGGATGTTCCAGGCCTTCGTGCGGCATCTCTTCAACCATCATGTGGGAGACATGCTCTCAGGCTACAAGGTGTTCTCAAGACGTTTCGTGAAGAGCTTTCCTGGTCAACCAGCTGGATTCGAGGTGGAGGCCGCTCTCACCATCCATGCATTGGAGCTCAATGTGCCGATGGGAGAGATTGAGGCTCCGTATTCCGAGCGGACAGCTGGTGGAGTGAGCAAGCTTCGCACGTTCAGGGATGGAGCAAGGATACTGCGGGCCATTGTTGGTCTGTACCGGCATGAGCATCCCACACGGGTCTTTGGCGGTCTCGCGTTTGTGTGCGCTGCAGTGAGCATTGCACTTGGCTATCCAATTGTCGTGACATTCCTGAGAACCGGTCTCGTTCCGCGATTTCCGACTGCGATCCTGTGTGCAGCGCTGATGGTCATCGCTGCGCTTCTCGCATCAGTGGGCCTTGTGCTTGATACAGTCACCCATGGCCACAAGGAACACCGGAGACTCATGTATCTCTCCTATCCAGGACCCATTCATCCAGGATCCTCACATGGAGCCTGACCGGATTCACGGGAGGTCAATCAGGACAGCACCTGCTCTGGATGTGGAAGTGACAGGTGTCGTGCAGGGTGCCAGTCGTGCATGCATCATGGAGCAACTTCCGTGAGCAGGAAGAGATCTCCCTTTGTATTCACCCTGCTGCTCCTCATCCCTGCAGTGTTTCTCTACCAGATCCTGATTGTGCTGGTGGCGCAGTGGTCCGATCTTGCGGGACCGCAGGTGAAGGCATCATGGACTGCTGCTGTAGACCAGCAGCAGTGTCTTGCGAAAGAGATGCGGCAACGCGTGCCGGAGCATGACAGCGTGTTTGTCGGCAATGGCAGCACGAGCCTGCTCGCTGTGGAGCTTGCCATAGTCGCAACGCCAGACTACACCATCGTTTCCCATCCCCAGGATGCGCAGTGGACGCTCAGTCTTGCACCTTCAGCTTCAGGGTGCAATGGCCTGGCTCTTCGTGTTGAGAGGGGTGGTGTCAAATGATGGCGCTGCTGCCTGTGCTTGCCCTGTTCACTCTTGCCACCCTTTTTCCGTGCGTTGTTCTCGCTGGACGAACCCCTCTTGCCATATTCCTTGCACCACTCCTGACAGCACTCTGTGCTTCGTTTGCTGCGCAGTGTGAGATCGCTGTTGCAGGCAGCTTCCTTCCCTGGTTTGTCGGAACTGTCGCTGCAGCAAATGCGATGGCTGCACTTCACTGGTTCAGGAGCAGGCATGAGAGGGCGGAGCAGTCTGGCGCCACATGGGTGACATCACGATGGACGCTTGTTGTCATTGCAGTGGTCCTCTGCGAGCTGGTTCTCCCCATGCTGGAACTTCGCTACCCGCTCAATACTGTGGATGGATTCGCAACCTACTACCTGCATGCACTGTTCCTTGCTGCTGGACACCACCCAATGGTGGCTGCGCTCAGGAATCCAGCACTGTTTTTCATGAACCAGAACTACCCGCTGCTGGATCCTGCTGCCCAGGTTGCAGCATTCCGTATCACTGGACAGGAGAATGCCAGGCTCGGCATGCTTGTTATGGGGTGGCTTGATCTCGCAGCATTGGTTGTGGTGGTTGTGGGACTTGTGCAGCTGGTGCCAGCGGGGTTTTCACGATATGCAAAGGTGGCCTCCATTCTCGTGCTGGGGCTGTTCGCAGCAGTGGGAGTGGCACTGGATGCGAGCTATGTGTTCAGTGGTGATGCGGATCTCCTCTGGAGCGCATGTGCTGTAGCTGCAGTTGTCTATGGAACGCTCCTTCCAGTGAAGCGTGCGAACTTTTCCATTGCAGCGCTTGGAGTGCTCGTCATTGCAGTGACAAAGAATGAAGGTTTCATCACTGCGCTGTTTCTGGCTCTCGTTCTGGTGTGGCGCTACAGGGAGGCAGTTCTGAAGTGTGTGCCAGACGCATCGATGGTGCAGCGGCTTGCTGTGCTTGGACTTGTATGGCTCGTCCTTACGGCTCCAGGCTGGTGGTGGGAACTGTATGTCATGAAGAATCATCTCGCAGCTGCATTCTTCAATGATCTGCATCACTCTGAGCCACCCCTGAGCCGAATCTGGCCATCCATTGTAAGCATTGGCCACTTTCTTGCAGTGGGGATTCTTGCCATTGGGATATGGATCATGGCTCCACAGCAGCTGCGGGTCCACCGCAAAGTGCTAGGGATGCTTCCTACCCGGTACCTGTGGCTCACAGTCGCATGGTACCTTGGAGCGCTCATGGGAACGTACGTGTTCGGTGTTCTCGAGATCCATTACTGGCTTCTGAGTTCGACAAACCGCACAACAATCTTCCCAGTGCTCCTGTTCTTCGTTGAGCTTGCACTGTGGTTCCTTGTGGCAGCATCCACCTATGCGGGTGATCCATTCCGGAAGGATCACTGAGTGGAAGAGGCGCAGTGTACAGGAGACGGCGCGCACTAGGTGCGTGGGAGTCCAACGGGTTGCACCGCTTCCTCGAGAGGACCTTCCCAGGAGCACAGGGAGCTTGAATCAGGTGGCTCGAAGGCATCGCGCACCACTTCCTCTGCAATGCTCTAGAATGACTTATGCATGAGTTCAGTGATATGCCGGTGTAGCTCAGTGGTAGAGCAGCTGTTTTGTAAACAGCGGGTCGGGGGTTCAAATCCCTTCGCCGGCTCCATTTTTGATCTCAATTGTCCGATTCTGAACCGCCCCATTACTGATTTACCACCCCCATTCCACCCCCATTTGAGAAGTATTCAATGAGTCCCTTTCCGGCTTTGTCACTATCAGTGTTCTGTTGTAACAATGCATGGTTTGCTGGTGTGTGCATTGGTGTAAATAGGATTCCTACGATGCTGTAATTCTTATATCCTCTCATTTGCTTCGGCGGATGGGTGCAAGACTCGCGAATGCGAGTCTTCGGTTTATTAGCGCTATTATTCACTAACCGGTTGACTTACGTATGAGGTTTGACCCATCAGGTAAAGGATCTGCGAACTGACTCACGCGTAAACCCTTATCTCGGATCTTCTTAAAAAGGAACCGTTCAGTTTTTGACTTCTTCTTTTCGCTTTATGGGGTGGACTCCGATTGAAGTTGGTGGCGATTTCCGTAGCAAAGAATGCTTTGTGTTACTCAAGCAGTCTGTCATCGTAGTTGCTAATCCACCGTACTGCCAAGAGCTTTATTATCTTGATTTAATCAAGTGATATTAAGGAGATCACAAGCTTGTCGATATACAGAATCTGTACTGCTTACTTTCTCGACAGTAATCATCGTGAAACGTGAGGTAGATTCAGATTCAGGCTGGAAGATTGCCCAGTTGTGAAGATTGTCACCGAAACGAGAAGGATAAAAAATTCCTGCAAATATTTGAGATCCATCATTATTGCTCATATCGTAGACAATACGTGAAATTCTTTGAGTCAGTTCCCTCCTTTGTCCACGTAACATCGAAATATCGTAGTCTTCGTTATCTGGCAGCAATTCTTTTACAGATTGATGCTGAGCAAAGTATGCTGTCCAGCTAGCCGATGAAACATCAGCATAATTGCCCTTTAGGATTGCTAACTCAACATATCGATTTTCAAACCAGGACTCAGGCACGATACCAGGCTGAATAGTGGGCTGAAATCCATCAAAATCTTCAAGTTGAGGTAACTCAAGCGTTGAATGCCTGAATCGGGAAATACATTCCGTGTAAGCGCCTAACTTGTCGGAAGAGGCATAAAGAACCTGATATTGTCTTTCAGGGTCGTCGAATCTATTGGTTGGCTCATTTGGTGTATCTGGAAACCAGCGAAAAGGTCTGTCGCCCCATCCCAAGCGGTAAGCATGTCTACCTTCTCGTATATCTGTAGGGACCTTCAAATTAGCCACCTGCCACATACGATCTTGCGGCAATCAATACTTCACGCGCTTGTTTAATATCTCCGGTTCTAAGCAATGTCGCTGGTGGCATATCATCCAGTTGTGGATTGATACCAAGGAACCATGCCTGAACGGTATCATTTTCATCGTGATCGGCGAGAATAAGTGCTATATGCAAGGCGTTGCGAAGTGTCTTCGTAACTTCAGAATTTTTGGGTATGCTTGAACCATCAATCCACGATTTGAGAGTACGAGAATCTTCAACCTTTAAGATGTAGCCAACCAGGCGAGAGCCAAGGATATTGTTAAGTTCGCGAATCGCATCTGAGAGTGAGGCGGAGATAGAGCGCCGGTGGGCTAATAGATCTGTTTCTCTGTTTGAAGTCTGTTGCATGGCAATTGCCCTCCTAAATGCATCGTAAATGTGTATTGGATGTGTGTCAAGTGTTATGTTACATGTAGGTAAATTGTTACTTTGTGCACTGCGGATGTGCTATCTGTGTGGGGATAAGGCAGAATTGCCGAGCATCGTATGTCAAATAAGAATCTAACTGCACGGGTTTGACATTATTCTGTTGGCTGGTATTATCAAAATCAAAAGGGCAGTTGTTGGAGCAAACCCCAAAATTCAGCACCCCTCTTGGTTTCGATACTCTCCGGAACCAAAATATTTCTCTTGAGTATCCTCGTGATATTTCACAGCATGTCACCCTTCTTGGCGTCACAGGTTCAGGGAAAACGACCACCGCAGTAGCACTTATGGGTGGAGCGGCAGCGGCAGGAATGTCCATTGTCATTGTTGATGCGAAAGGTGGTGGGCTTCGAAACATTGCGCTTGGGCTTTCGAAGCAGACCAATCTCCCATATCGAGAAGTAGTACCAGGTATTGCTAAATCTTATGGCTATAATCCCTGCCGACTCGGTTCCAGATCGCAGGTAGCTGACAAGATCGTTTCTTCGTTTACTCACGGTGGAGCATCGGATATATATCGACTCATCGGTCAGGAGGCTATCGCCATTCTCACAGGAGTACTACGAACGCTCGGGCAAGAAGTGAGTATTCGTACACTCCGGAGTGAATTGAACCGGTATCGGATGCCAGCCCTCGCAAAACAGGTTGCTGAGCTCGATACCAGTATGGCCGAGGACTTACTGGACCTTTCGAAACGTGGTCGTGTTGCCTACGATGCACTTGATGGGATGCGCTCACGGCTCGGGGCTCTTCTTCATGGGGCGTACGG
>JAJZLL010000022.1 GCA_021803465.1 bacterium | reverse complement strand
CATGTGCAGACCTTCGTTGGCGAAGAGGCGCTGCAGCACCTGTTCCGCGTTGCTGCAGGGCTGGAGAGTGTTGCGCTTGGTGAACCCCAGATCCTTGGACAGCTCAAGGATGCAGCACAGCTTGCCCAGCAGAATGGCACACTGTTTGGCGCACTCGACCTCATCATCCGCCAGGCCATTTCCGCAGGAAAGCGCATCCGCACAGAAACTCCGCTTGGTTCTCGCGCCCGGTCACTCAGTGACCTCGCCATTGATGTCCTTGCGGGCCAGGGGAGGATTTCCGAAGGAACAACCGCACTCGTCATCGGTGCGGGAACGATGGGAAGCATTGCAGCAGCACGGCTCCATGCGCATGGGGCCAGGGTGTCCGTGCTCTCCCGGACACGCGCCTCGCAGAACCGTCTCGCAGAGGCCATCGGGGGAACTCCTGTCAGCTGGGAGACAGTCCCTGAAGCCTGCTCGATCATCATTGCAGCAACGTCGGATGCGGACTACATCCTCACTCCTGAGCGGCTCGGGAACATCCTTCCCTCGCTGGACCACGACCTCCTCATTGTGGATCTTGCCATGCCGCGCGATGTGGATCCGCTCTGTGCTCTCCTCCCGCATGTCGAGGTCATCGACATCGACACCATCGCCAAGGCAGGAACTGCATCCATCCTCACACGTGAGGATCTGGACCATGCGCAGGCGCTCCTTGCAGAAGAAGTTGCCCACACTGTGCACATCCACGAGGCACGGTCCGTTTCAGGTCCCACCATCCAGCACCTCACAGAATGGGCTGAGGAGCTCCGTGCTGATGCTGTCGACAGGGGCCTCCGGACGCTTGGGGATGACACAGTCCGTGCGCATGTCGATGCGCTCACAAAGCGCATCGTGAAGCAGCTCCTCCATCCCGTGATCCAGAAGCTCCATGACGATGCGGACGATCCGGAGATCGCGCATATCATCCATGAGCTCTTCCCGCACTCCCGCCCTGGCACTGCCACTGGAGAGGAATGACCTCGTTCAACCTCCAGACGCATGCCTTCCGCTTCGCCACACGGGGGAGTCTCCTTGCTCGGGCACAGACGCAGTCCGCAATCGCACGAGTGACCGAGCTTCCTGGCTGCTCTGCTGAGGAGTACATTCTCGAGACAGCTGGAGACCGTGACCAGACATCATCGCTCGCAGCAGGGGACACTGTGGGGTGGTTCACCTCAGTCCTCGAGCGTGCACTGCTCTCTGGAGAAGCTTCATGCGCTGTCCACAGCGCGAAGGATCTTCCCACGGATCTTCCTGACAGGCTTGGCATTGCTGCCTGCCTTCCGAGAGGAGCAGTCGAGGATGTCGCTGTCATCAGGAATGCTCCTTCGCTTGCTGCGCTTCCGGGTGGAGCAGTCGTTGGCACCTCGAGTCCCCGACGGGCAGCAGTCCTCTCCCACGCATATCCCCACCTCACCACTGCACCCATCCGTGGCAATGTCGACACCCGCCTCCGAAAGCTTGAGGGGGGAGACTTCGATGCGATCATCCTGGCCCGTGCAGGACTGCTCCGGCTCGGAAAGGAGTCAGTCATCACGGAAATCCTTGATCCATCCATCTGGATACCTGCTCCAGGACAGGGCATCATTGCGATCGAGGCAGTGAAGGAGACGGACGAGTGGACACTTCTTTCCGCTGCCAGCGATCCGACCGCAATGCTCTGCATGCAGGCGGAACGGGCTGTGCTCCGTGATGTGGGTGGAGGTTGCGCAGTGCCACTTGGCGTGCTTGCAACCATTCCCGAAGAGGGCATGCTCCATATCCGTGGTGGCATTGTCCAGGATGAGGGAGCATGGGTGGTCCGGGAAGTCCAGGGACATGTGGAATCATGGCCAATTCTTGCTGCATCACTTGGTGAAGCGCTTCGGAGTGCCTGAGCTGTGAATGCACTTCTCACAGGAACGCACGCGACTGTCGAGGAGGCTCGTACCTTTCTCCAGGCAACTGGGTGGGACGTGATCCACCTTCCCCTCATTGCCACAGTGTCCGTTCCACGGAGAACCTGGGAGCACGAGGCGCTCACTTCCATGGGACATGAACCCCACGGCACCTGCATCGTGACAAGCAAGCGGGCTGCAGCGGATCTGTCGCTCCTTCTTGCAGAGCATGCGCTCCCCAGGGGATGGAACGTCATGGCAGTTGGCGAGGAAACTGGACGCGCATTCCATGCCACAGGGGTTCCCCTCACGGTCATTGCGAATGGGAGCACTGCAGCTGCGTCCCTTGCCAGTGCAGCATGCGACTTCACTGGAACACCAGTCCTGCTCGTGGGAGCCCGGCTCATGGACATGGGACTTGCTGATGCTGTCCGTGGGCATGGGGGGATCCCGCATCATGTCGTGACCTATGACACGACAACGCCAGGTGAGGCCCGGGAAGCGCTTCGCACGCTTTCTTCCACCACAGTCGATCTCGGCATCTTCTGGAGCGCCTCAGCAGCACGCGCATTCGCGAGCGCTTCCCGGGACAGTGCTGCACCGACACTCAGCCATGCAGTCGCCATGGGAGTGCAGGCTGCAGCACCACTGGAGGGCATTGCTCCCCGCATCCACACTCCCACACTCCCCACCACACAGTCCCTTCTCACGCTGCTCACGCAGCTCACACAGGCCATTTCCACTGCATCAAAGGAGCATGCATGAGCTTTCCCATTGAACGACCACGACGGCTCCGGAGGACAGCACTCCACAGGGAGCTCGCAGCAGAGCACAGACTCCATCCTGGTGACTTTGTCGCACCGCTCTTTGTCCGGGAGGACATCGCTGCGCCCGTTCCACTCACCCTCCTTGCTGGCCACCAGCAGGAGACGCTTGAGTCGATAACGTCCCGTGTGGAAGCGCTCCTCACAGTTGGCTGCACAAAGGTGCTCCTCTTTGGCATTCCTGCCCGGAAGGATGCGGAGGGTTCCGAAGCGTGGAATGATGCTGGCATTGTCCAGGAGGCAGTGCGCCGCATCCGTGCACGCTTTGGGCATGATGTCCTCATCATCACGGACTGCTGTCTTGACGAGTTCACATCGCATGGCCACTGCGGCATCCTCACTGAGACTGGCGATGTCGACAACGATGCCACGATCCTCTCGTACGCGAAGGCAGCTGTGAGCCAGGCGAAAGCTGGTGCGGACATCATTGCGCCAAGCGGCATGATGGATGGACAGGTGGGAGCCATCAGGGAAGCGCTCGATGAACACGGCTTTGCCGATGTTGCCATCCTTGCGTACAGTGCGAAGTACGCATCCTGCCTCTACGGCCCCTTCCGCGAGGCAGCTGACTGCGCACCGCAGTTCGGTGACCGCTCTGGATACCAGATGCAGCCAGCAAACGCCATCGAGGCGCTCCGCGAAGCCCGTCTCGATGCTGAGGAAGGTGCGGACATGCTCATGGTGAAGCCCGCTCTCTGGTATCTCGACATCATTGCAGCGCTCGCGCACGAGTCGGAACTCCCTGTCGCTGCATACCTCGTGAGTGGGGAGTGCGCCATGATCCATGATGGGGGAGCACGTGGGCTCTTCAGCGAGGAGCGCGCAATGGTGGAGGCCCATCTCGCGCTCAAGCGTGCGGGCGCGACCATCCTCATTTCGTACTATGCTGGTGCAATGTGCGAATACCTCGCCACGAAAGGGACTGCAGCGCACGTTCCCCAGGCAGTGCACTGAACAGGAAAGGAGACCACCATGGCAGAACTCACTGGAACGACTGTTCCCTTCGCATCCTTCCAGGATGTGTCCTTTGGCACCCCACTCGCACCGCTTGGAGCGCCTTCCGACCGGCACCAGTACACGGAAGAGCCGCCCATGACGATCGATACGGGAAAGCTCTACCAGATGACCATTTCCACAAGCCTTGGAAAGATCGTGCTTGGACTCCAGCCAGACCTTGCTCCCCGCACAGTGAATGTCATTGTCACCCTTGCACGGAACGGCTTCTATGACGGTGTCAAATTCCACCGTGTCGTTCCCGACTTCGTCATCCAGGGAGGAGATCCGACAGGCACTGGCCGTGGCGGTCCAGGATTCCGCTTCATGGATGAGCCAGTGAAGCAGGACTACGTTCCAGGCGCTCTCGCAATGGCGAATGCTGGTCCGAACACGAATGGTTCCCAGTTCTTCATCTGCACTGCGGATGACCGCTCCCTTCCAAAGCAGTACAACCTCTTTGGCAAGGTGGTCGAAGGCATGGATGCAGTCCTTGCAGTCCGTGAAGGAACAGTCATGGACTCCGTCACTGTCCAGGAACAGCAGTAGGTCCCCGACTGTGGAGGCAGCACAGGATCTTCAGTCCCGTGAGCTCCGGGAACGGGGAGCACGGGTGCTTGTGGGTGGTGTGAACAGCCCTGTCCGCGCATTTTCCGCAGTGCCAGGAGATGCTCCACTCATTGCGGGTGGCACAGGTTCCCGGGTCATCGATGCGGATGGCAGGGAGTTCACGGACTACATCCTTGGCTATGGTGCGCACCTTCTTGGCCATGCGCCAGCATGTGTCCTTGATGCGCTCCGAGGGGAACTTGACGCATCATGGAGCTTCGGCTGCACGACAGCAAGCGAGATCGTCCTTGCAGAGCAGATTGTCGCATCGATTCCCGGTGTCGACATGGTGCGGTTTGTGAACTCCGGAACGGAAGCGACCATGACTGCACTCCGCCTTGCCCGGGGGATCACGAACAGGAACCTCATTGTGAAGTGCGATGGTGGCTACCACGGACACAGTGATGCACTGCTCGCACAGGCTGGCTCTGGAGTCGCAACACTCGCACTTCCAGGAGCGAGGGGAGTCACACCGAACAGTGTGCGGGACACGCTTGTGGTGCCATACAACGATCCGGATGCCATGACAGCCATCTTAAGCCATCATGGCGAGCACATCGCTGCAGTCATCATCGAGCCTGTTGCCGGAAACATCGGCTGCATTCCTCCGGATCCCGGGTACCTTCAGCACCTCCGGTCACTCACGAAGGAGTATGGAGCGCTGCTCATTGCTGATGAGGTGATGACTGGCTACAGGGCAGCGTACGGCTCTGCTGCGCTCGCACTGGGTGGATCCTTCGATCTCATCTGCCTTGGGAAGGTCATTGGTGCAGGTTTTCCTGTTGGTGCAGTTGCTGGACGCGCTTCCCTCATGGAGCAGCTTGCACCCCTTGGACCGGTGTATCAGGCAGGAACGATGAGTGGACACCGGTTTGCAATGGCTGGAGGCAGTGCAGTCCTTGGCACGCTTTCTGCCACAGAACCGTACGAGGCGCTTGACGCCATGACAAGCCATCTCGTGACAGAAGGTGCAGCGCTGCTCGAAGCGAAGGGCATTCCCGCATACGGCACAAAGCGTGGTGGCATGTGCACCCTCTTCCTTGGCATTGGGGAAGCGCACTCGTATGAGGATGTGAAAAAGGCGGACACCACGCTCTTCGGAAGCTACCATGCGCACATGTTCCAGCATGGCATCCTCCTTCCTCCCTCTCAGTTCGAGGCAGTCTTCGTCTCGCGTGCACACACGATGGAGGACATTGACCGGTTCCTCTCCATCCTTGCGGAGTGGAAACCCCCATCCATGCGGAGCTGACATGCGAGGGAACAGACTGATTCCATACACTCTTGGCATGCATGTATCCCGATGCATGCGCATCGTTGCGCTTGCAGCCATGGCAGCAGCACTCGCATCCTGTGCACCATCGCGCACACCATCACGAACCACGGGAAGCACTCAGCACCATGCTGCTGCTGCACCATGCATGACAAGGAACCTCGCGCTTGGGCAGTACGACTTTGCTGCGGGTGCAGGATCCGAGAGTTACTTTTACGAGCTCACGAACATCGGGAGTACCCCCTGCACGCTTGGCGGATACCCAGGACTCTCCTTCGTGAAAAACGGATCCCAGCCAGTCACACCCGTTCCCATCAAAGGAGTCGAGAAGGAGCCTGCAGCATCGTTCACACACCAGAGGGCATCCGCGCTTCCTGCTCGCTTCACCCTTCCCTCATCCAGCACTGCATCATTCGTCTTTACGGATGGAATCGCACAGCAGGGAGATAGTGCATGCACTTCTGTCACACCAGTGGTCACCCTTCCTGGTGGCATGTTCGCCCCGGAGGCGAACAGCAGCCAGAGCTACTGTGGAGGCTATGTGCAGCTCTCTCCCATCGAGCCTGGTGTCACGTGGGAACACCTCTAGGCGCAGCGGGTGACAGGGCTATGCAGCCTTCTGGGAGTTCCCGCAGCTCCACTTCCAGTATGGTAAAGTGGACCCAAGGAGCACGGAAACGTGCACGCATTCATATGGGGGAGGGAGCCATGGGCATCTTTGATGGACACTGGCTGTATATTCTGGTCATTCTTGCAGTCGTCCTCATCTTCTGGGGACCGGGAAAGCTTCCCGAGGTTGGTGCAGGACTTGGACGTGCCATCCGCGAGTTCAAGAAGGCATCGTCGAACTTCACTGAATCCGTGACTGCTGAGCCACCCGCATCGCAGACCGTTGTTGGACACGCATCACCACAGGAGACGACTGCCTCGCAGACTCCCGTGGGAACAGCACCCGCCACTGACACCACAACGCCACAGTCTCCCACACCAGCACAGTAGGGGCACTCCCGATGTCGAGACCCTGGAGTGCAGCTGCGTCCCAGGCCAGAAGACGGTTTGGCAGGGGAAGGGCACAGGTCGTTTCTGACAGTCCCATGAGCATGCTCGACCATTTTGGCGAGCTCCGGAGAGTCCTCATCGTCTCCCTTGTCGCATGGGCCATCGGGAGCATCATCGCCTTCATTGGAACGCAGTTCTTTCTTGGCATCCTCCTCCATCCGCTCCTTGTGACGCTCAAGGGATCCCACGCGCTCACGACAACCGCGATCTTCACCTCGCCTACGGAAGGTGTCTCCATACCGCTCAAGCTTGCTGCGCTCGTTGGAGCCATCCTTGCGCTTCCCGTCATCAGCACGCAGGTCTGGAGCTTCGTTGTCCCAGCACTCCGGCCAGCTGAACGCAGGTTCGCGCTCCCCTTTGTTGTTGCGAGCCTAGTGCTCTTTGCCATTGGAGGAGCATTCGCGTATTTCGTCATGCCCATCGGTCTCCACTTCCTCATCACCTTCCTTGGACCCGATGCGCGCTACCTTCCTGACATCAACAGCTACTTCTCGTTCTTCCTCCTCCTCATCATCGTGTTTGGCATCACCTTCGAGCTTCCTGTCGTCATTGTCATGCTCGGAGGGCTAGGCATCGTCTCCTCCCGGCAGCTCCGTCTCAAGAGGAAGGCGATCTGGCTTGGCATTGTCCTTGCTGCGCTTGTCGTCACGCCAGGATCGGATCCCTACACGCCAACAGCGCTCGCGATTCCGCTTGTCCTCCTCTTCGAGGGAAGTGTCGTCATTCTCGATAAAATCATGCATAAGTCCCACATTCCCCTCATCGAAGGAGACGCCATGCGTCCAGATTCACGAGCTCCCGAGGAGCTTCGTCCCACAGCAATCAAGACGAACGTCATCCTCTACCCGGAAGGCAGTGCCCTCATCACGACTGGCAACACGAAGGTGCTTTGCACTGCAAGTGTTGAGGAGAAGGTGCCCCCATTCCGGAAGGGCACAGGCCTTGGATGGGTCACTGCGGAGTATGCGATGCTCCCCAGGAGCACGCACACGAGGAAAGAGCGGGAACGGAAAGCAGGGAAGGTGGATGGCCGTGGCCAGGAGATCCAGCGCCTCATCGGGAGGAGCCTCCGCACTGTCATGGACTTCGAGGCGCTTGGCGAGCGGAGCATCACTGTCGACTGCGATGTCATCCAGGCGGATGGGGGAACACGCACTGCGTCCATCACGGGAGCTGCAGTCGCCCTCACGCTCGCATGCCGGAAACTTGTCGATGGTGGACTTGTGAAGCGTCTTCCCATCACGCAGCTCGTTGCTGCAGTGAGTGTCGGCATTGTCGATGGAGAGATCCGTGCGGACCTCGCGTACCTTGAGGACTCCGCTGCGGACACGGACATGAACATCGTTGCGCTTGAGGATGGCCACATTGTGGAAATCCAGGGCACAGCAGAGCATGCGCCATTCTCTGTGGATGAGCTCCAGAGCCTCACGACCCTTGGTCTTGAATCCATCGAGAAGCTGTTCGACATCCAGCGGGAAGTGCTCGGCAACATCGTTCCTGCTGGTGTGGGAGCTGACTGATGGAGCGCCTCATTGGCGGAACAGGCACCCTGTCACGGGAATCCGGACTGGATCCAGTGGCAACGCCAGGCATGGTCACTGTGCAGGTGACAGGGGCTGGCCTCAACAATGCTGATGTCCTCCGGCTCCATGGCCTCTATCCAGTGCCAAAGGGACAGGATGCACGGCTTCTTGGACTCGAGTTCGCAGGACGGATCACTGCTGTCGGTGCAGGAGTCACGAGGTGGGCAGTGGGAGACCGTGTGATGGGACTCTGGCAGGGAAGCCATGCAACGCACCTTCTTGTCCCAGAAGACCACTGCATGCCTGTGCCCGATGCGATTCCTGATGTTGATGCTGCTGGATTTCCTGAAGTGTTCTGCACTGCGTACGATGCGCTCTGCACTCTGGGAGGCATGACAGCAGGCTCCCGTGTTCTCATCCATGGTGCTGCAGGGGGGGTGGGCACTGCTGCAGTGCAGATCGCATCCCTCATGGGTGCGCATGCCACTGCGACTACCCGTCACCGGGAAGCGGATGCGATGCTTGCGGAATTCGGAGCGGAGGAGGTCATCGATGATGACATCTCTGCCCTCGAGGGCCCGTTCGATGTCATCCTTGAGCTTGCACGTGGATCCCACATGGCGGACAACATCCGCACCCTTGCTCCTGATGGCACGATCGTCGTCATCGGCATGAACGAGGCACCATCCCCCGAAGTGAACCTCCGACTCCTCATGCAGAAGCGGGGCACCATCCGTGCCTCCACCATGAGTGGACGGCCAGGGTACGCACGGGCACAGGTCATTGCTGATGTCGCGACCCGTCTCATCCCGTATCTCGAACTGGGACGTCTCCGTGTCGCAGTCTTCGCGACATATCCGTTTGACAAGGCTGAGGAGGCATATGACGCCTTCCGGAAAGGCGGAAAACTTGGGAAGATCATCCTCACAATGGAGCATGTGTAGTCTCACAGCAATCTGGGCACACTCATGAGGGCATCCACACTGAAAGGGAACACCATGGCAGCACCTGCAACGACGTACGACATCATCATTGTTGGCGGTGGACCAGCTGGCCTCACAGCTGCACTCTATGCTGGGAGGAGCACGATGAAGACGCTCCTCATCGAGAACAAGGCGATGGGTGGCCAGCTCCTCAACACGGAGCTCATCGATGACTATCCTGGTGCTGCCCACATCTTCGGGTCGGATCTCGCAGCAACGATGGTGAAGCAGGCAGAGGAGTTTGGTACCACGTTCCTCACTGCGACAGTCGAGAAGATCCGTGCAGTCGAAGGGCACATGAAGGAAGTCGCAACGGATGAGGGCACGTACACAGCACCAGCAGTCATCATCACTGCAGGTGGCCTTCCACGGAAGCTTGGCATTCCAGGAGAAGAGCGGCTTGCAGGAAGCGGTGTCTCGTACTGCGCAGTCTGTGATGGAGCATTCTTCAAGAACCGGGAGCTCGCAGTCATTGGAGGAGGCGATGCAGCCCTTGAGGAAGGCATGTACCTCACACGCTACGCATCGAAAGTGACCATCATCCACCGCCGTGACTCTTTCCGGGCACAGCCTGTCATTGTCGAGGAGGCGAAGAAGAATCCCAAGATTGCCTTCCTCATGGACACAGTGGTCGACGAGATTGCTGGCGAGTACGCAGTGCAGGAGCTGCACTGCACGAATGTCAATACGCACGAGAAGACAACACTCACTGTGAATGGCGCCTTCATCTTCATCG
>JAJZLL010000014.1 GCA_021803465.1 bacterium | reverse complement strand
GCACACCCATGCGCACAGGATCCACCATGCCAGCACTTCCCACATACGTGAGGTGGTGGGGGAGCTCATCCTCGTTTCCATGACGGAATGCGTTTCCACTTGCTTCAGCGAAAGCAACGATCCGCTCACCAGAACGCATTGCTGCATCCAGTGTGCCCTGCATCCTCGCACGGTCCAGCGGAACTGTGCTCCCATCCGGAAGGAGCATGGCACGGCATGAAGCGAGGACGACTTCCGGTGCTCCACGGACATATGTCCAGCCCTCCTCCGTTGCAGTGTCAAGCACCACAGCTGCACTGAAACGCCGTACAGGAGTGAACGGAATGCGAAGTTCCTCGAGCACCTGCGCCTCATCATGGGGAATGTGCTGTGCCATGATGGCAAGCGCTACATCTGTGGGATCCCCGTGCGTCTCCCAGGACCCTTTCCTGTATTCGAGCAGTGCATCCGTTGCTGCAGTGGCAGCCAGTGCGCATGCTGCAAGGGCTGCATCGCTGTCCCCGTATCCTGAAGGAATGAGGCCATCCTCCCGGACCAGGAGGCCCTCACCTGCAGGATCCGCGCCAGTGAGGTGATACGTGAACGAGGGAGTGAGGATGCTCTGGACTGTCATGCGGTTTTCCGTGAGCGTTCCTGTCTTGTCCGTGCAGATGACAGTCACGGAACCAAGCATTTCCACAGCTGCAAGCCTCCGAATGATGGCTCCCCTCCGTGCCATGCGGACAACCCCAATCGCGAGTGTCACGGAGACGACTGCAGGCATGCCCTCAGGAATGGCTCCAACAGCAAGTGCAACGGAAGCGATGAACATGTCCTTTGGTGTCTCGCCATGGAGCAGCCCACCCACGAAGGAAATGGCAGCAAGGATGAAGATGAAGATGGTGATGAAGACAGTGAAGCGGCCAAGCTCGTCCGTGAGCGGAGTCGTGAGCATGTCCGCACCGCCAATGAGCCTGTGGATGGCACCAATCTCCGTGCCCTCGCCTGTCGCAACAACAATGCCCTTCACGACTCCTGCAACGATGTGCGTGCCTGCATAGAGCATGTTTGTCCGCTCGTGGAGTTCGGATGCAGGATCCACGGATCCTGCGCTTTTCCCCACAGGGAGCGACTCGCCTGTGAGTGGGGATTCATCCACCCGGGTAGCAAGTGCCTCCGTGATCCGGATGTCTGCTGGCACCTGGGCTCCTGCTGCAAGAAGGACCACGTCTCCTGGCACAAGTCCAGTCGCATCAATGACTGTGTCCGTGCCATCCCGGATGACATGGACCTGCGCCTGGAGGAGATCCTGGAGTCCACTGAGTGCAGCCTCAGCTCGGGACTCCTGCACGAGCCCAACTGCAGCATCGATGATGACGACTGCAGCAATGACTGCAGCATCAAGATATTCGGACACGAACGCAGAGACTGCTCCTGCCGCTATGAGGACAAGCACCAGCGGATGGAGGAACTGGGAGGCGAGTCTCCGGAGCGGATGCACCCGTGCAAGACGGGGAAGGGCATTGCGTCCATATGTCGCAGTGCGCTCTGCGACCTGCTCTCCTGTGAGTCCCCGCTCAACATCTGTCTCCTCCAGAAGGATGAGCTCCCGGAGGGGAAGACTGTGCTGGTGTTCACGGAGTGGAGAATACTTAAGCGTCATGCTTAATGTTATATCCCGATCCCAGCAGAAGTGCTACCTGTTCCCTGTGCGCCTGTGCGGGGCTGTCGTGGCGGAGTGGTGCGGGTAAGGTTGGTTCCCTGCAGGATGCGACATGCTGTGTGGCTGCACAGCAGATGAGGTCTACCAGGTCGACCTGCGCCAGGAGGGGAAGTGGCTACGCTACAAGCCCAGCCCCACCCTCGATGATGGGAGGTGGTGTCATGGTGAGAGCCTTCTCACGCCTGTGCCCTTCGATGGTCTTCTCGTAGAGCTCGTGGTAGTTCCGTGCCATGGCATGGGGACTGAACTGGTCCCTTCCACGGGTCGCACACGCCTTCGTGTCGAGGTCCACAACATCCTTCACACGGGCAACCATGCCATCCGCATCATCGCAGACGAAGCCTGTCACTCCCTCTGTCACGAGTTCTGGCACAGAGCCCTTCCGGAGTCCTATGACAGGAGTCCCGCTCACCATCGCTTCCGCGATGTACAGGCCAAACGGTTCTGGCCAGGTGACTGGTGCAAGGAGCGCAGTCGCATGGGCAAGCACCTTCGCCTTGTCACGTCCTGCAACATTGGGGATGTACATGATGTTCCGTCCATCGATGTGGGGAGCGATCTCCTTCTCGAAGTATTCGCGTTCCGATTCCCGCTCACCAACCTTGCCTGCCATGATGAGGCGCATGCCTGTCCGCTTTGCGACCTCGATTGCGATGTGCTGACCCTTCTCGGGTGTGATCCGTGCAAGGGCAAGGAGATATGGCTGCTTCGCCTCCCGGGAACCGTACGCGAGGGAGGGGAGATCCACAGCGTTGTAGACTGTGCCTACCCAGTTGAGGTCCGGCGCATGGCTCTTCTGGTCATTGCTGATGGCGACAAGTCCCACACGGTCTCCCATGGAGGCGTACGTGGTTTCCTGCTGCTCATAGACAGGTCCATGGACTGTGTGGAGAATGGGAGCCGATGCGCCACTGAACGCAAGCCCAAGAAGGCTTGACCAGCCTGCATGGTCATGGATGAGGTCGACATCCTTCCGTCCCTGGAGATCCTCAAGCACACGGGCTGCATAGGCGACTGAGCGCATCTCGTGGAACTCCTTTCCAAGATCCCTGTCCCAGCCTGCTGGCGCAAGGGTCACTGCATCCTTGGTTCCCTCGCACGCGTAGAGGGTCACACGGTCACCCCTTGCACGGAGCTCCTTCACGAGGAGATCGAGGACAATCTCGATGCCTCCATAGCCTACTGGCGGAATCGGATACCACGGTGGTGCGATTACTGCGATATGCCGGTTCGACATCATTCCCCCCATCTTGCGAACACTCCGTGTGGATATTGCTGTTAATGATAACGGATTGCATGAAAAAACGTTTCACTCCAGTCAAACGCGTCATCCTCCAGCCTGTGCACTCGGGTACGCTTGAGGCACGACATACCCCTTGTTGGAGGACAGGATCCGCATGGCACGGCACATCATCGAGCTCACGACACTGCTTCCCGCACAGGATGTCTTCACGCTCCTTTCCGACATGCGGAATGCTCCCTCCTGGGATCCGAATGTCAGTGAGGTCGAACTCCTCACTGATGAGCCAGTGCGGAAGGGGAGCCGGTTCCGTGTCACTGTCACTGTTGCAGGAAGGCCTGTCGCCATGGAGTACACTGTGCGCCAGCATCTTCCCCCGCACCGTGTCATCCTTGCAGCTGCCACATCCTTCGTTTCCTCAGTCGACACCATTTCCATCAAGGAGGCGGGGAAGGGGTGCAGGGTGTCCTACGATGCGGACCTTGCACCACGTCCTCTCTTCATTGCGTTCACACCGTTCATTGCTGCATCATTCGCGAAGATCGTGAAGGATGCGGAGGCAGGACTCCGGAGGCGTCTTGAGGCATGACTCGACCACTTCCAGCACAGATCATCGACAGTGCGCTCGAGGGGAGCATTGTCGGAAGCTTCTCCCGCATTGGCCCGCTCGTCCGTTCCCGCCTCCCTGGCTGGGAGGAGATTCCCCGCATGGATGGCCTCACTGCAGTCATCACAGGCGGAACGTCAGGGATCGGTGCTGCAGCAGCACGGAAGATGGCGCTCCTTGGTGCCAAGGTCATCATCATTGGACGGGACAGGAAGCGTGCGGAAGCGCTCAGGAAGAAGGTACGCGGAGCGATTGACCGCGATGCGATCGAGATCCTCATTGGCGACCTCTCGGATCTTGAGGAAACTAGGCGCCTTGCGCATGAGATCACTTCACGCCACGCCTCCATCGATGTGCTTGTGCACAATGCGGGAGCACTCCTCACGGAGCGGAAGGCGACACAGCAGGGAATCGAGATGACAGTCGCAGTGCATCTCCTTGCACCGTTTCTCCTCACGGAGCTTCTCCTTCCCCTCCTGCGGAATGCAACCCATCCGCGAGTCATCACCGTGTCATCGGGCGGCATGTACACGCAGCGCTTCAAGCTCGCTGAGCTCGAGATGACACCCGAAGCCTACAACGGCACTGTCGCCTACGCCCGGGCAAAACGTGCCCAGATCGTTCTCACGGAGGAGTGGCAGCGGAGGCATGGGGGAGAGAGGATCACGTTCCATGCCATGCATCCTGGATGGGTTGCAACTCCTGGCCTTGATGCAGGACTTCCCCTGTTTGGCAGGATGATGAAACCCGTGCTCCGGACACCTGCTGAGGGTGCGGACACCATCGTCTGGCTTGCAGCTGGTGGTGCAGGGAGCGCGCATGGTGGCAGGTTCTGGTGTGACCGGAAACCCCGGAGTCCGTACTACATTCCTCGCACAAAACCGAGCACTGCCCGTGCACTTCTGGAGGGCACTGCGCTCTACAAGTGGTGCAGGCAGCGCATCAGTGAGGGAACAGGTCGTCAGCTCCAATAGCGTGAGATCGCGCCCAACTCCCTCTACGCTGCTACCATAGCCGTATCCCCAAACTGCACAGTGAGGACAGTCAGGCATGCCACGACAGCATTCTCGCCTCTTCCGGATAGTGCTACCCATTCTCTGCCTTGTCATGGGGCTGGGATTTCTCCCCACCCAGAAGGTGCATGCAGCCTCGTCAACACCGAAGGAGGTTCTTGGCTTCCTCCAGTACGGTGAAGTCGCAAGCGGTGCCTGGACAACCGATGTGAAACCGTATCTTGCGGACCTCTCGACAATCGCGTACTTCAATGTCGTCCCCGATGCGCTCAATGCCACAACACCAGGCTGCATTTTTGGCTTCATGGGGTGTGCGACCACGTCTGGCTATGCTGCAGGCTACAACACATGGATGAGCAGCAATGGCCAGCAGCTCGTCGATGCAGCGCACCAGGCTGGGGACAAAGTGCTCCTTTCCGTGAAGCTCGGTGGCTCATCGAGCATCTCCGCCATCATTGGCAACGAAACTGCCATCCAGAACTGCATCCAGCAGTCGATTGGCGTCATGAAGCAGCGCGGTGCGGACGGCATTGTGGTCGACTTCGAATACACGAGCTCAACACCCTCGCCGTCCGAGTTCACAAGCTTCATTGAACAGTTCCACCAGGCACTCGTCAATGAGACTCCCCAAAGCACGGAGCTTGTTGTCTCGACATACTCGTCCGCAGCAGTGTACAGCGAGATGTGGGATCTTCCTGCGCTCGCACCCTATGTCACTGCTTTCGATGTCATGGCGTACGACATGAACATGCCAACTGTTGGCGCTCCCCTCCAGGGTACAGCCCCACTCACTGCACCATCTGGCGTGTGGAATGACACGGAAGTGCTCAACTCGTATGACTCCGTTGTCAGTCCCTCGAAGGTGCTCCTTGGCATTCCGTACTATGCGTACACTGCCTGCACGCAGAACACTGCACCGCACTCGACTGTCCTTGGCCCGTGGTACTACGGAGCGAACACGTTCACGTACTCCGGTCTCCAGTCGGACTTTTCCTACATCCAGTCGAATCCCGCATTCGGGTACCAGACAGGATTTGACAGTGCAGGACAGATCAACTGGTCAAGCTGGTGGTCACCGTACAGCAGCTCGCAGAACTTCTGCAGTGCAGCGTATGACCAGAGCACGGAGTACAACTTCCAGACTGGCCCCTCCGGCACGCAGTTTCAGTGCACAGTTCCCTCATCAAGCTTCAGCTGCGGCTCGTACCGCGAGGTGTACTGGGACAGTCCCCAGTCGCTCGCCCTCAAGTACCAGACAGTGAATGCTGACAGTGCGAGGGGAGTGGCACTCTGGTCACTCGGGTACGACAGTGGGACCTCCGCCCTCTGGAATGTCCTCCCGCAGAACTTCACGATAAACCATGCACCTCCCGCTCAGATGGGCCAGCTGCCCGCTACTGAGACGACAACTGCCTTCCCCATCAGCTGGCAGCCAACCTCGAACATTCCACTTTCCCGCTATGAGATCTGGGTGCAGGCGAATGGTAGTTCATGGCTTCCGTACATTTCCACGCCTGCTGGCACCACATCCGTCGTCTTCTACGGCTTTCCAGGAGTGACGTACAACTTCTATGCGGAAGGGTTCGCTCCTGATGGATCTGGCACTGGTGCGCCCTCGGATGCAAGCTATGTCCAGACAACGACAGCCATCGCCTCGAACGCAGGCCATGGAGAGCCGTTCACAGGCATGTATTCCCTTGATGCCCATGGCAACATCTATGAGGTCGCCTCGCCTCCTCTCCAGTCAACAGGCATCTGGAATGCGAACCTGGCGCGTGGTCTTGCCCTCAACGCATCGGGGCAGGGTGGAGTCGAGCTTGATGCGTACGGTGGCCTCCATGCGTTCGGAAACATTCCGAATGCGGGCCAGTCCGTCTACTGGCAGGGCTGGGATATCGCCAGAGGCATTGCCCTCTATGGACCAGGATCCGGCACAGGCGGATACGTTGTGGACGGCTACGGAGGCGTGCATCCGATCCAGATCGGTGCGGAGCCGATGTCACCGAATGTCACGCTCAGCGACTACTGGCCCGGCCAGGACGCAGCAAAGGGCATCGCTGTCTTCCCTGATGGCAGTGGAGGACTCGTGCTCGATGCGTATGGAGGCATCCATCCCTTCGCGACAGGAACGAATCCCATGCCAGCTGCTCCAGTGACAAGCGCCATCTGGCCTGGATGGAACATTGCCCGGGCAATAGTCCTCAATCCCAACTCCACCGCGAGCGCGTACAGCGGCTATGTGCTTGATGGCTTTGGCGGCATCCACCCATTCGTCTCCAAGGGACTTTCCATGCCCTCGATGCCCCAGATCTCGGGCTACTGGCCAGGATGGGATGTCGCAAAGGCGATCGTGAACCTTCCAGGAACCCCAGGAGCAGGGTATGTCGTCACCTATGATGGCTACTTCCACCCGTATGGTGGAGCGCCAATGGTGGGCATGCCTGGCATGCCAAACCCCGCAGTCGCACAAGTCACAGGAGCTGCGATAGGGTAGGGGAATCGCTCTCCAGCAGCAACCCAGCCGAGATCAGATGAAACAGGTTGGTGGTGATGCTATACACTCAGATTGGGTACACGTATACCCGGTATAGTGCAGCACACATGCCTTCAGTGTGGAAGGCATTACACAGCAAGGGGAATCCATACATGTTCCATCGGACGCACCGTCTGTTTCGGTCACTCATCATCCGCTCCAGTGCCATCTCGCTCATTGGAGCTGCCATCGGTGCCTCACTCATTGGAACTGCAGCAGCGCCAGCTGCAAGTCTTGTGGCTGTCTCAGGTGTGCTCAATGTCCCTTCCACTGCATATCCAACGATCTCGTCAGCGATTGCGGCAGCTGGATACGGCGCCACGATCGTTGTGGCTCCAGGCACGTACCACGAGGCAATCCGGGTGTACAACAAGCAGATTGCCATCATTGCACAGCCTGTCTACAACTGCTATGTGTACAGGACATGCACGAACTACCAGAGTCTTGCTGCTGAGACTGTCATTGCGCCTCCCACAAGCGAGCCAGCACTCATCTGGCAGTACTCGCACTATGCAGGCTCGTACCAGTCACAGCTTTCCGGATTCACGATTGAGAACGGCTACTCCGCTGCTGCGGGCCAGGGTGGCGATGTCACCTTCGCTGACCAGGCGGATGTCCAGATGTCATACAGCATCATCAACAACGGAAAGTCCACGACAAACGGTGGTGGCGTGCTCGTCTACCAGTCGAATCCTGTCTTCTCCTACGTCACCATAGAGAACTCGGGAGCATCGCTCCTGGGAGGCGGCATGCTTGTTGTCCAGAGCAACCCGAACATCGTCAATTCCACCTTCTCAGGCAACTATGCTGGCGCAGGTGGTGGAATGTGGATCGATGAGAACTCGAATCCCGTTGTCGTTGGCAGCACGTTCCAGAACAACACAGCGAACGGCACGACGAGCGCAGCCTCAGGAGAGGGTGGAGCAATCGGGCTCCGCACAGGAGTGAGTGGTGTGTACGAGGACAACACGTTCACGAGCAACACTGCCTTCTTTGGTGGTGCTATGGAGCTCGAAACCCAGGGTGGACAGCCAACCATCCTTGGCAACACATTCACGAGCAACTCCGCAACAACAAACGGCAGTGTCTCCGGCTCAGGCCAGGGTGGCGCAATAGGTCTCTACAACAATTCGCAGGGACAGATCACGCTCAACACGTTCAATGGCAACTACGCCTACCAGAATGGTGGAGCAATCATCCTCGCACAGGGTGCGAACATGTCGATCTACAACAACACCTTCGATGGCAACAATGCGGATGCGACACACTCTGGCAGCAACCCATCCGGAGCGGATGGAGGAGCCATTGCAGCAACGGATGGCACAGCGCACCTTGTGCAGAACTGCTTTTACCAGAACTCCGCACAGGTAGGTGGTGGACTTGCAGCACTCGGCAGCTCCAACCTCACACTCCAGAGCAACACCTTCATCGACAATGTCGAGCGAAGGACTGATGTCGCATATCTTCCTGGTGGCGTGTATGTCTACAGCGGTGCATCCTCGTTCTCCTCGAACTCCGACATCATTGCGAACAATACAGGCTCGCAGTTCTATGACACGACACCAAGCGGCAGCTGGACGAATGATCTCCTCTACGCTCCCTCTGGAGACAGCTATCTTGTCGCGTACGGCAGTGGGGGCGCAGGAGTGTACGGCAGTGGCGAGTATGGATACTCCACCATCACCTCGATCTCCCAGATAGGATCCCCCCTCAATTCATCCAACCTTGCACAGTTCGCGCCCCAGTTCTCGAATGCAGCAACGTGCACCTCAACAGGATCCACTGCAGCGTACGGTGTGCCAAACGCCATGAATCCCCAGCCAGTGCCTGTGTACCGCTTCTTTGGAACGTACTACCAGACGCACTTCTTCACGACGGATGTCAATGAGCGGAACCTCACCCTTGCCATGCAGCCTGTGACCCAGTACGGGTATGAGGGCATTGGATTCTATGCCTATGCGACCCAGGTGTCTGGCACCGTTCCTGTCTACCGCTTCTTCCAGACTGCAGCGCCCAACAGCCACTTCTACACGGCATCGCAGACGGAGTACCAGAATCTCGTGAACAATCCGTCTCTTGGATGGAAGTATGAAGGTATTGCCTTCTACGAGTACCAGCCAAGCGGAGGCTCAACTCCATGCCCGATCGCGAACACGGGACCAGTCTACCGGTTCGTCAATCTCCAGAACGGAAGCCACTTCTTCACTGCAAGCTATCAGGAGTACCAGACTGTCCTCAACACCCTCTCGAACGAGTGGCACTATGAGGCGATCTCGTTCTGCGTTCCTGACGTTGCCATCTGATCGAGAACCGCATCCGGGGCAGTGTTGTCCCGCAGCACGGTATCATGGACTCCATCATGATGATGGAGTCCATGGTGCACTGCGCACCACATGCTGAAGTGGTCATGCTGTGAGCCGTCCCCTCACGATCATCATCCCGTTCTATCACCATCCGGAGCTTGTCGCACAACAGGAGAAGGCGCTCTCCTCATGCCTTGATGACCTCCGCACAGAAGGCTGCAGCATCCTCTGCTTCAATGACAGTCCCAATGATGCTGCACTCGCTACCGCACTTGCTTCGTTTGCGACAGCATTCACAGACGCTGGCATTCCCTGCGAAACTGTCACCAATCCCAGAAATCTCGGCTTTGTCGACACAGTCAATGCTGGACTTGCACGAGCACTGGAAGCGAAGAGTGACGTTCTCCTCCTCAACTCGGATGCGTTCATTGAGCGGGGCACCATTCCCGAACTCCGCCGCATCGCAGCCCTCGATGAGAAGTTTGGCTGTGTGGCACCACGGAGCACGAACGCATCGCTAGCGACCATTCCCTGGCAATACTGGACAGGCGCCTACACAGCACCAGGGGAGAGTGAAGCAATCCATGCGTTCATGGCACGGCTCCCGGAATACACGATTGTTCCCGCAGTGACAGGATGCTGCATGCTCATCCAGCTTCCTGTGCTGGAGCGTGTCGGACTCCTTGACACCGACTTCGCGCCAGGCTACAACGAGGAGAACGACTTCATCTTCCGTGCGAACAGGATAGGGTACCTTGCAGTCCTTGCGAACAGGGCTTTCGTGGACCATGTGGGCTCCGTCTC
>JAJZLL010000009.1 GCA_021803465.1 bacterium | reverse complement strand
GCGGCCCTGAAGGCGAGAACAAGAGTGGCTGGCATGGATAGCCGCGTCCCAAGGAGATGGCCGATGCAGCCATTGCGGAACTGGGAGGTGTGACCAACCACATGCTCACCCCTCCTGCTCCTGTTGAGGGTGCACCTGCAGTCAGCGCACCTCCATTTGCGGGCCATGCGCTCCCGACCTACCAGGTGGGAAGCGCTGTTCCCACCCGGAAGGCGTTTGGCGATGCTCTAGCTGCGCTTGGAGACAACCCGTCGCTTGTCGTAATAGATGCTGAGGTGGGAAATTCCACGCACACGGACGAGTTTGGCACAGCGTATCCTGACAGGTTCTTCCAGACATACATTGCTGAGCAGCAGATGGTCGCAACTGGCGAGGGGATGCATGTGCGGGGATTCAAGCCCGTGATGTCCACATTCGGAGCCTTCTTCTCGCGGGCGTACGACTTCATCCGCATGGCTGCTGTGTCCCAGGCGAACCTGTATCTTGCCGGATCACATGCAGGAACTGAAATCGGGCAGGATGGCCCTTCCCAGATGGCGCTCGAGGACATCGCCTCACTCCGTGCCGTACACGGTTCGACAGTGCTGTATCCCAGCGATGCGACCTCCACTGCATCACTTGTGAGGGAGATGCTCGATCGTCCAGGAATCGTCTACATGCGGACAACACGTGGCTCGTACCCGGTTCTCTATGACGCGACAGAGACATTCCCGATCGGAGGTGCGAAGATTCTCCGTTCAGGCACGAGTGATTCCCTTACCATCGTTGCTGCTGGTGTCACTGTCCACTCCGCACTCGCTGCTCACGATGAGCTTGCTGCACAGGGAATTGCTGTGCGTGTCATTGACCTCTACTCAGTAAAACCGATTGACCAAGACACACTGCAGAATGCTGTTGAAGCAACAGGCAAGAGGTTGCTCGTTGTGGAAGACCACTATCCGGAGGGAGGCATTGGCGAAGCTGTGCTGGCTGCACTGGATCACACCCATGGACCGTATGCGTTTAGGCATCTCGCAGTCAGTGATCTCCCCGGTTCTGGAACGCCGAAGGAACTCATGGACCACGCTGGCATTGGCATTGCAGCGATAGTTGCTGCAGCGAAAACGCTCGCAGGCAAGGCGTAGATCTGTTGATCAAAGGAGAAGGAGAGGTATGACTGCAACGGACCGGCTTGCTGCGCTTCATGCAGCAGGACAGAGTATTTGGATTGATTCAATCAGTCGAACGATGCTTGATGACGGCTCGTTGGAGCAGATGGTGCAGCACAGTAGTGTCACAGGACTCACGAGCAACCCCACCATCTTCGAGAAGGCGATTGCAGGCAGTTCTTCGTATGATGCGCCCATCGCCTCGCTCGTGGGCAGTGGCACGGAATCTCCTCTTGAAATAGCGCTTGCGCTCTTCATCGACGACATCCAGCGGGCTGCTGCAATCCTCCGCCCCGTCTATGACCTCACGCGGGGTGCTGACGGGTATGTGAGCCTTGAGGTGCCACCATCGCTGGCGCATGACACGAAGGGCACCATTGCAATGGCGAAGGAGCTCTGGAAGCGTGTTGATCGGCCGAATCTCATGATCAAGATTCCAGCAACGGAGGAAGGTATTCCTGCCATTGAAGCCTGCCTCACTGATGGGCTCAACATCAATGTCACACTCATCTTCTCTCTGGAAATGTACGAGAAGGTGATCGATGCATACACGAATGCCCTCATATCCCGGCACAACCACAACAGGAATCTCCGCGTCCATTCAGTGGCATCCTTTTTCGTGAGCCGTGTCGATACCCTTGTCGATGCGAAGATTGATGCTGCAATCGAAAAGGATCCTTCCGCAGCAGATATCCTTGCCCCACTCAGGGGAACAGCTGCAGTCGCAAACGCAAGCCTCGCCTACAGGCTCTTCGAGAAGAAATGCGTTGAGGATGAGGAGTTCCAGGCTCTCATGTCGCTCGGCGCATTCTATCAGCGTCCGCTCTGGGCAAGCACGAGTACGAAGAATCCTGCCTACAGCGATGTGCTGTATGTCGACGGTCTCGTTGCTCCCCACACGGTCAACACGATGCCCGCAAGCACACTCCAGGCATTCGCGGACCACGGCTCCACTGCGCACTCCCTCATCCACAATGTGGACGAGGCGGAATCCACAATCGGCATTCTCCGGGAGCATGGCATTGACATGGACGATGTCACTGCGCAGCTCCTCCACGAAGGTCTCGACGCATTCTCCGCATCATTTGACCTTCTCCTGGAACGCGTCATCGAGAAATCGGACAGCAGCCAGAGCGGAGTCGTAGCCCGCTTTCATGCAGCCCTTGAGCCAGCCATACCCGATGGATCACCAACTCTCCACGACCAGGAGACAGCCAGGAGGATCTGGAAGCATGATCCCAAAGTCTGGAAACAGGATCCTGAGCACGGGAAGATCATCGGCAACAGACTGGGATGGCTCGATGTCATGTCCACAATGGAAGCAGCCCTTCCACGACTTGCAGCACTCCGGGATGAACTCGTCAAGGAGGGCATCCGCGATGTCGTCCTTCTTGGCATGGGGGGGAGCAGCCTCTGTCCAGAGGTCTTCCGAACAAGCTTCGGGAAGCAGAAGGGATTTCCCACACTCCATGTCATAGACACGACTGACCCTGATACGATCCAGGACCTTCTCGATGTCATAGATATCAAGTCGACAGTGTTCATTGTCGCAAGCAAGTCTGGATCGACACTTGAAACCCGCTCGCATTTCGCGTTCTTCCACGCACTGTACTTTGACCAGCGCGTGCGCAACATTGGAAAGCACTTCATTGCAATTACCGATCCAGGAAGCCCGCTCCAGTCCCTGGCAGAGGAGAATGGCTTCCGTGCAGTCTTCGAGAATCCTGCAACGATTGGCGGAAGGTATTCTGCACTGAGCTTTTTCGGACTCGTGCCGCTCACGCTCATGGGAGGGGACACAGCTGTACTCCTCGAACGGGCCAAGGAGGCTGCGCATCTCTCGAACGGGGATGTTCCCCCACGCCTCAATCCTGGCCTGCTGCTTGGAGCAGCATTTGCTGGTGCCTACAGGGCAAAGCGTGACAAGATCACAATCCTCTGCTCTCCTCGCATTTCATCATTCTCACTCTGGGCTGAACAGCTCATTGCGGAGAGCACGGGAAAGGAAGGCACAGGTCTCATTCCCATCGGCGATGAGCCGCTGGGCGCTCCAGAGCACTACAGCAGTGACAGGCTCTTCGTCATACTCCACCACGACTCCGATCACAACGATGTCCTCACCCTTGGGGATGCTCTTGAGAAGGCGGGCCATCCTGTCATCCGCATTGCACTCCATGACACGTATGACCTTGGCGCAGAGTTCTTCCGCTGGGAGTTCGCGACTGCAGTTGCTGGAGCAGCAATCGGCATTGACCCCTTCGATGAACCCAATGTGAAGGAGTCCAAGGACAACACGAACGCTGTGCTTGCTGGTCTCAGGACGCATGGACTCAAGGATCCTGCTGGAGTCACGACCATCGACAGCGCATCCTGCACGGTAAGTGGAACCGAGCTTGAGGGCGAATCCCCGGAAGACAACCTTCTCAGTTTCCTCTCCCGTGTGAAGGAAGGCGACTACGTGTGTCTCCAGGCATACGTTCCTCTCAGAAAGGAAGAATACCTTGCCCTCCAGACTCTCCGCGCTGTCATTCGCGATACGCACCGGATCGCTACGACGATGGGCTTTGGACCCCGCTTTCTTCACAGCACTGGACAGCTGCACAAGGGAGGACCCAATACTGGTCACTATGTCCAGATCGTGACAAATGCGGAGCACGATGCAATGATTCCTGGAAGCGACTACACCTTTGACACGCTGAAGCTCTGTCAGGCGCTTGGCGATCTCACTTCGCTCATGGCCCATGGACGCCGTGTCATCCGTTTCCACTGCAATGACGATGTCGCCCGTGTGCTCCGCAACTTTGCGCAGCATCTCTCTGTATCACAGCAAGTAAGGAGTTGATCATGCAGCTGGGATTTGTCGGACTGGGTAAGATGGGCAGCAACATGGTGCACCGTCTCAGGCGTGATGGCAACCATGGGGTTGTCGCATTTGACATGAGCGAGGATGCGCGGCATGCTGTCGAGGCGTTTGGCGCGACTGCGGCCGCTTCGCTTGAAGAACTTGTAGACCATCTCCCTCCCCGCCGCGCCATCTGGATCATGGTGCCTGCAGGAGAGCCCACTGAATCCACCATCCGCAGCCTCCTGCCTCTGCTCTCTCCAGGAGACATCATCATTGATGGCGGCAATAGCAAGTTCACAGACTCCCTCCACCATGCTGAACTCTGCAGGGAGCACAAGGTGTCATTCATCGATGCAGGCACCAGCGGAGGTATCTGGGGGCTAGAGGTGGGATACTGCCTCATGGTTGGAGGCGATGAAGAGGCTGTCGCATACACCACGCCAATCTTCACCACACTTGCCCCTCCTGACGGATTTCTCCATGTTGGACCAGTGGGCTCCGGCCACTATGTAAAGATGATCCACAACGGTATCGAATACGGGCTTCTTGAGGCATATGCGGAAGGATTCTCACTTCTTCGCAATTCGAAGAAGTTCGAGAATCTCGATCTTGAAGCGATAGCCCACCTGTGGAACCAGGGAAGCGTCATCCGCTCATGGCTCCTTGAGCTTGCGGAACGTGCGCTCGAGAATGATCCACAACTCGCCTCAATTGAAGGCTGGGTAAACGACTCCGGCGAAGGCAGATGGACCGTGTTCGAGGCAATCGACACATCCGTTCCTGTCCCGGTGCTTGCCCTTTCCCTTATGGCCCGATTTTCCTCACGGGGAGAGGACGAGTTCGGCAACCGCATGATTGCTGCCCTCAGAAACGAGTTCGGGGGACATGCGATGAAGGCGCAAAACGGAAAGGAGGGCGCGTAGGACTGTGAATGCCATGGATGCGGAACAGCTCGTTAGTGACAAGACACATGTGAATCCGTTTGAAACAGGACTCCATCAGGGCCGCATTCCATCGCCCTGCACGCTTGTCATCTTCGGAGCGACAGGAGACCTGGCCCGGAAGAAGCTCATACCTGCGCTGTATGCACTGTCTCTGGAGGGGCAGCTCCCAATGCCGTTCCATGTCATTGCAACTGGACGTTCCGCTTCCGACTCGACATCATACCGTGACCAGATGCGTGAAAATGTCATCCAGTATGGAAGGCTGCCGTTCAACCAGGAAGCGTGGGACAATTTCGCACGGAATGTCGAATATGTGACCATCGATGTGGTCAGTGACAATGGTCTCCAGCCCCTTGTCGAGGTCCTGGATGACATCGACACGAACAAGGGCGGTCACCACAACCATGTCTTCTACCTCAGTGTCCCCCCCAGTGCCATGGGGCCACTGTCACGCCGCCTCAAGGAGGCTGGACTCAGCACACCGCGGCAAGGTTCCTTCTCCCGGCTTGTGGTTGAGAAACCGTTTGGACGGAATCTCGAGACAGCACGGGAACTGAACAGCACGCTCCACGAGGCATTCGCGGAAGAGCAGATCTACCGCATTGACCACTATCTCGGCAAGGAGACTGTTCAGAACATGATGGTCTTCCGATTCGCCAACGGCATTTTCGAACCACTCTGGAATCGACAGTATATTGACCATGTGCAGATAACAGTCACAGAGTCCATTGGAATCGAGGGACGTGGTGAGTACTACGAGGAATCCGGTGCGCTCCGAGACATGGTCCAGAGCCATGTCATGCAGCTGCTTGCAATCACTGCCATGGAAGCTCCCACAAACTTCCGTGCAGAGACCATCCGTGATGAGAAAGTGAAGCTCCTCCGTTCTGTCCGTCCCATCCATCCGGACGATGCGCTCCAGCATACGGTCAGGGGTCAGTATGGCCGCGGATGGGTCAATGGTCAGGAAGTCATGGGATATCGGGAAGAACATGGTGTTCCCAAGGGATCTCTTAGGGAGACATTTGTGGCAGCACGTGTCGACATTGACAACTGGCGATGGGAAGGGACACCATTCTATCTCCGATCTGGCAAGCGACTGGGCAAAAGAGTGTCTGAAATCGCGATCCAGTTCCGGCGTGTGCCCCATTCACCCTTCGTCGGAAACATCGCCTCCCCATTTGGCACACTCCCTGACAGCGGCATTGAGCCAAACCTTCTTGTCATCCGCATCCAGCCAGAAGAAGGCATCTCCCTCAAGTTCTCCGCCAAGGTCCCAGTACAGTCGATGGAAATTCGCGGCGTGAACATGGACTTCCACTACGGGAGCAGCTTTCTCCGACAATCTCCTGAAGCATATGAGCGTCTGCTCCTCGATGCGATGCTGGGTGACACTACACTCTTCGCACGTGTTGACGAAGTCGAGGAAGCATGGCGGTTCTGTACTGCCATCCTTGATGGATGGAGATCCCATCCGCCTGTGGAAAGTCAGTTTCCAAACTACGAGGCCGGGACGTGGGGACCAAAGGATGCCGATCTCCTTCTGCAGCGCGATGGGCGGGCATGGAGGAGGCTGTGAATCTCGTGGCCCAGCACCGGATTGAAATCCCTCCACTCCAGATCCACAATGTTGGATCGCTTGAGGAGCAGCTTGCTGGCATCTACACGCGCATTCCTGACAGTGCTCAGGCAATGCCAAGCCACATGGTGCGCCTTTCCACAATCTCGCTCATTGTTCTCTGTCCCCAGGCGGACGACCTTCCTGCGACAAGGGAAGCCATCAAGCACCTCCAGAGCTGGCATCCCGCACGCATTCTCCTCATTGCCCCCCACCACCGTGGTCGTCCACGCATCGAGGCAGAGATTGCTCTCATCTGGTCAAACCGCCCGGATACCCCTGAGCAGCAGACTGCAGTGTGCAGCGAGGAGATCACTCTCCATGTATATGGACCCGCCTCACACCATCTCCTGAGCATCATTCGACCGCTCCTCCCCCCTGACATTCCTGTCGCACTCTGGTTTTCGGGGGATCCATCACTCACGACATGGCTGTCAAAGGATCTCCTCTCCCTCGCGCAAACCTGCTTCATTGACTCGCATCGCTACTCCAGGCCAAGCTACGTATTCTCGCGACTCAATGCAGCACGGCGTTACCTTGCAGGAAAGTCGCTCATCGACATTGCATGGCTCCGTGTCCGCCCGTGGCGGTTCAGCATTGCCCGAGCATTCAACCTCCCAGAAATCCTCAATGTCGTCCCTCTTATGGCGCACATCGACATCGAAATCGCTTCCCCAAACGCGGAAGCGTATCTCAGCATGGGGTGGATGCTCTCCTGCATCAATGCCCTCATCAAGCCTGCAGGACAAGTGCGCATTCCCCACACGAGCTTCTCGCCTATCGATCCCGGGGAGCCCTCGACAACCCAGGCACGAATGATCATCACGTTCGGTGGTGGCCATGATGGAAGAATCGTCATCACAGAAACCGAGGATACACTGACTTCCCGCGTGTATCTTGGACATTCCCTCATCCACACGGATGTCCTTCCCCGCTACCGCGTGCCCTCTATGGTTGCCATCGGTGAAACACTGCAGCATGCACCTGTCGAGGATGGATATCTGCCTGCCCTTGAAGCAGCAACACACCTGGCAGTCCGGCGCGAGGGGACCACCCCATGACTGATGCATTCCTCAAGGGTACTGTCGTCGTCCGCTCGACAGTGGATGATGTTGCAGCAGAGTGCGCCTCATGGCTGCTCGATCTCGCACGGAGTGCAATCGCCTCCAATGGAACATTCACCATTGCCCTCTCAGGCGGCTCCACTCCAAGAACGCTCTTCCGCCTGCTGGCAGCCTCCGCAAATCCCGCCTACGGCTGGGAGAACTGGCAGGTGTACTTTGTTGATGAACGTGGATGTTCTCCAGGCGACGCAGCAAGCAACTACCATCTTGCACAAACCCTCTTCAATGCGGTCCCCATTCCCTCCAGTCACATCCACAGGATGGAAGGAGAGCATCGTCCTCTTGAGGAGGCAGCTGCACAGTATGCGGAAATCATTGACAGCCTTCCAAAGGTGAACGGCATGCCGCATCTTGACTGCATTCTCCTCGGCATGGGTGCGGATGGCCACACTGCATCCCTGTTTCCTGGAACGGCTCCACTCCATGAGATGCGAAGAACCACAGTCACGAACACTGCTCCAGCTGCTCCCCATGAGCGACTCAGCATCACATTCCCTGTCATCAATGCAGCTGGCCATGTCGCCTTCCTCGTTACAGGTGGTGAGAAGGGGACAGCCCTTGCGGACACAGCTGCAGGTGTGACTCCTGCATCGCATGTGGATCCCACTCCAGGTGGACTGTACTGGTTTCTTGACCAGGAAGCCTACGATGCGCTTGATGATGCCCTCGCACAACGGGAGCACCATGATCCAGCAGGCCAACAGTAGCTGGTCCTGGCAGCGCGGACATTTTCCCTTAACAATCACAGGAAGCTGCGCATTGTCCCCGCAGTGTCTTTCCCCGATTCCGTATGATGATGAAAGACGTGTACCCATCCACACGATGACGTCACACAGAGAGTCGGGGGAAACTACAATGCGACAGCGATTTGCAAAATGGGTAGCTGGCGGCTATCCGACATGGGCATATGCACTTGTGTTTGTGATCGGTATTGGACCGATGGCTGCAGCAGGGCCTCTCCTCTCGTTTCCGTTTTCCGTTGCTGCGCTTGGCCCCCTTGCGAAAAAGTCATATTCCTGGGCAGTCCGGAAGCTCGATGATGCATCTCGTCAGTGTCCACCCCAGAATCCGTCAGCCCAGGAAGTCCATCACTACCACCACTACGACACTGATGGACCAGAGGCAGGTGGACCACAGGTGCGTCAGCAGGAAGCCACCCAGCAGTCAACACCAGCCCGTCCTGCTCCTGCGCCACGGCCACGCCAGCAGTCGACACGAACAAGGACTGCGCCACAGGCATCGACTCCGCAGCGACGCTCCACAGCAAGAACCGCTTCCAGCCTTCCTGCACGAACTCCGAGCGGACTCATCATTCCTGGTGGCTCGGAAGACAGGGGAATAGGCTAATCTGGTCCCAGCCTTGCCGCTGATGAGCCAGCGCTCTTCCCATGTGCCATCATGGTGGAGTGGCAATGACTAACACTCCCTGCGGTGGTGCATCCATCGTCATAGCGCCCAGCATTCTCGCTGCGGACCCGTGCGCACTCGGCGCAGCTGTTGGGGAACTTGAGGGAAGTGGTGCCACGAGGCTCCATGTTGACATCATGGATGGAAGGTTTGTGCCCAACATCACCTTCGGCTTCGATACAGTGAGCAGGCTCCATGCGCTCACAGCCTTGCCACTCGAACTCCACCTCATGATTGTCGAGCCGGAACGCCATCTGGAACGGTTTGCTGCATGCGGTGCTGCAGGAATCACTGTCCACGTCGAAGTCTCGCCGCATCTCCACAGGACGCTCCAGACGATCCGTGAACTCGGCTGCGTTGCTGGAGCCGCAGTCAACCCAGGCACTCCGGAGACAGCGCTGTTCGAGGTCACGGATCTTCTTGACTGTGCGCTCGTGATGACCGTAAACCCAGGCTTCGGAGGGCAAAAGTTTCTCCCCTCAATGCTCGGAAAGGTGGAGCGGCTGCGTCAGCACTTCACAGACTGCTCACGCACTGCTGACATTGAGGTCGATGGCGGAATCACGTCCGACACAGCTGCATCAGCAGTAGCTGCCGGAGCCACAACCCTCGTTGCAGGTACTTCAGTCTTCCATCATCCTGAAGGCGCTGCAGCTGGTGTACACGCACTCCAGGAAAGCATTGTGAAGGCTGCTGAGCAGCACTCCTGATCGGGGGTCAGGCGACCCCCCTCTCCTCCGCTGTCCTGTTCCCTTCACGCACAGCACTTTCCTGCATGGATCTTGCCAGTGAACCGAGGAGCAGATCTATTCGGGATAGGGCGTTCCCTCCACATGTCCTTCCCAGTTCCATAAGCTCCTCGTTTGTACTTGCTTCAGGGAGCATCTTGTCAAGATGGCCGAGTTCCTGCTCCAGCGTCAAGCGTACAAGTCCAGCTGCCGTGCTCCGTACATGCGCGTCTCCTGCCGGGAGAGCCTGTGTGAACGTGGCAGCAAGGATTTCCAGCGGAATGTCTGAACCACCAGACTGCACAAGTGAGCGCAGAAGCTCCCATGCAGGCTGACCAGTCCGGCGTGCTGCCTCCTCCACAAGCACAGCGACCATGGTCGTTTCACCGACATAGACCTCGCTGTTAGGCGCTACCAGCAATTCCGGAATTCTGGAAGCAATGCCGGACACAGACATGAACCGGTCAAGGAACACGGAAGCAGCGAGTTCAGTAAGCCCTTCCCTCAGTGCACGTGCTCCGGGAAACACTGCATGCCAGTCAGTGGCCATGCGGCCCCTCGACTGTGGACCAAGAGCATGGATCTCCTCGTGGAAGAGGACGCGGAGCGCGCTCCTCATTGATGCGAGCTCATGCCAATCATCGTACGGTGCAGAAGCAAATCGCTGTGGTTCCTGGCTGCGTTCAACAAGGTGCTGCAGCGGAAGCAGCACTGCATCGTGATCCAGCTCAAGGAGTCCGGACTTCTCTCCCTTTCCAAACCAGAAGAGGCCATGGACTGGCCTTCCCCTGCTCGCGAGATCCTTCACCACAGCATACTTCCGTGCATACGAAGTGCCTCCCAGCACCTCCTCCGCCCAGAGCGGAGCACAGGTGAGAAGCGTGTCGACTGTGATTTCATTCATAGGCACTAGTCCAGAAGCCTGATCCACTGGCGCAGCTTCCCTCCTGGGAAGTTCTCCGACATGGGACACTTCTGACGGTTCCTTCCCTTCACCAAGCGCTGTCCACTCCCCAGCAAGACGGTCTGCCCTTGCGAAGGCAGTGGAGCCGAGCATTGTTCCATATGCTGCTGCAAGATGCGCACTGAGTCCCATAACCCTGTAGCTCTCGTGCGCCAATGCTGCTGCAATGACTGCTGCCACTGCCTCAAGGAGAAGCTCCCGTGTTTCCCCACCTTCCCCTTCGGGAACAGCGAGGTCAGCACAGGTGCGAAGAATGTCTCCATCTGGTGCTGCAAACAGCGAAGTGAGCACATCACGGTAGGCCATGTTCCGCTTCTCAGCGATTGCACAGCACAGCTTCCGCACTGCAGCACTGGCTACGCGCTGGGCTCCGCCAGCCACCACATTCGTGAGTGCAGGCTGCACAGTGTCAATGCCAGTCCTGGCAGCAACGTCGTTCAGGATCTCCTCTGCAAGTTCCTGGAGAAGACCCTCCCTGAGGGTGCCAGCACCAGGCCGTGATTGAACCACAGTCCGTTCAGCACGGGCTGCAAGAATGCCTGTGAGCTCACCCCGAATGAGAGCTGCGAGAGCGCAGCGGATGCGGACGCTCTCCATGCGACTGCGGGCAGCATCGCCCTGCTCCATTGGTGTTCCCTTCGTGATGAGCTTGTGCAGCTCGCGCGCAACGCCATTCCTTCCAATCTTTACAGCAAGCCCTGCTCCATCCCAGGTTGAACCACACAGCACTGGTGCAAGCGTGCTGTCAGGCACGCTGCGCACTCTACGCACAGGAGATGTGGAGGACGTGATCGCACAGACAGCCCGTCGGATGCGACTGTACAGCTCCTGTGTCGTTCGTGGTGGAGCAGTCATGGGATGCGATCCTCGATGAATGCGACAGTCTCCCCTGCCTCGCGAATGCTCTCCTCATCAAACGCATCAGCAGGTTCAAGCTGGCTGATTTTCTCCCGGATCGCAATGCATTCCTGCACCGATGGCATCGGGTCTGTGCGGCGAACTGGGAGCAGGGTCGCAGCAAGACGGCGCGCTTCAGAACCGATGTGGCTCATGCAGCACCAAGCTCCCCAGTGTGGGAATCGTGCGATGGTTGGGAAACAGCATTCCTTTCCGTGAGCGTGCGTAGAGTCTTCTCCACTTCGCCCACGCAGGCCTTGCCCATACTCATGCCAAGCTCAGCAAGCTTCCGGTATCCAAGGTCCTGCTTGTGTGAGACTGCATGCTCCACCTTGCGTGCGTGCCGAAGAATGATCCCTGCTGCCACATCCCTCGCTGCCCCGGTGTCGAGTCCCCGTCCATAGGCGGCAAGATACGCCATGCGGCGAAGTGGCCCATGTTCAGATCCCACAGTGACAAGCTGTCGAAGGATTGCCCTGGGATCCTCTCCGTACCGTTCCGCAAGATAGCCAACAATTTCACTGGCAAAAGCGACTTCTGCAGGGTAGTTTCCAGCCGTGCGCTCAGTCTGAAACTGCCCATGGAGCTGCGCTATGCCAAGGGTGCGAAGGAAATCCACCATGAATACCGATGTCGCCAGTTCAGTGAGTCCCTCATCGAGGACTCTTCCCCCATGGATCGCGCGGTTCATGGCAGCATGCATGGCAAACGGTTCA
Organism: bacterium; assembly: GCA_021803465.1. GTDB lineage: Bacteria > Chloroflexota > Dormibacteria > Aeolococcales > Aeolococcaceae > JAJZLL01. Next base: position 34,362 of record JAJZLL010000009.1, on the reverse strand, counting down.
TCAGGTCCAAGTGCATGGATGTGCTCATGCAGCACTGTTGCAAGAGCTTCGCGATATGCTGCTGCTTCACTGTCCCTGATGGAAAGCACCCCCGTCACTGGGGTATTCCGCACTTTCCGGAGAAAGGAGCGGATGGGACGGGTTGTCCTCTTCACATCGAGAATGAGCTCTCCGCCATTTCCGCTTCCATAACGATATCTGCCCAGCACAACATTGCCTCTGAGCCGGTTGCGAAGTGGTGATATGGTCGATTCAGTCTGGTATGTCCGCACGTGGACAGTCGCTCCGAACAGTTCCTCGACTGCCTTCCTGGCCCGGTCCAGAAGCTCCACAAGGTGTGGGGGTGCACCCGCAATGGAAGGTGCTTCCGACACGCTCGATGGAGCTGCATTGAGCGGTTCTCCCATCCACATGACATTTCCAGATTCCGGAAGGGGTGTTGTAAGGGACACCACTGCCCTGATGGCAGACTCAAGGCGAACTGCCTCAGCTCGTCCAAGGCTCCCATCCGCAGTGGCTGGTCCCCCAGGAATGCGTACTGCTGCCTCGATTGTGCCGATGGCACGGAGAACTGCCTGCTCGATGGCTTCGAGCTGAAGAGGCGCATCCTCTCCTGGAACGATGGGGACGCAGAAGACTTCCGCAAGCCGCCTGACAAGATACGGCAACTTCGCTCCCTGATGCGTGAGGAGACGAGTAAGCTCCGCAAGTACTGTCGTACCACTCTCCCGCGCCATGATCCCGCAGATGCCTGCCATGACAGACTCAGCATCAGAAAGGTACGGAACCCTGGGTGTCTGATCAAGGTCCGGCCACAGCCGTGCAATCTCTGGATCCTGGAAAACCTTTCCGCGAATGAGGCTGGCAGCAGCCAGCGCTGCACCATTGGCCACAGTGAATGACCCTGACTGGTAGCTGGCATCTGCTGGTGACGGTTCATCCTCTGAATCGTGATACAGGGCAAGCACTTCTGCATGGACAACTGCATCAAGGGCATGGACAAAGGACTTCCACTCTTCCTCTGTGAGAAGTGCACCGTGCGGCATGCGCGCGTCGAGCGCATCGCTGACAAGATCATCCGTGTTCCGCCTGCTTACGGCAACACGACCAGACTCCTCATCAAACCACGCCCACCGGTGGGCTGCAGATTGATGCCTGATGATGTCCGTGCCAGAGGAATTGGATGTGAGGCCCGTGGCCCGTTCCACTGCACCATGCAGAGCACGGTACACCTGAGTCGTACTTGTCACACTCCCCCTCCTCTCCTAGGAATGGTACCTGAGGAGACAGGCATGCGACAATACGCTGCCCGTGCCCAGTCGGCTCAGTTGAACGGGGAGAATGTGTAGGATGTGAGGCATGGAATACTGTGAAACCATACTTGACTGCATCGGCAACACACCTCTTGTGCGGCTAGGCCGCATCAGCAGGGGACTTCCTGCACCGCTCTATGCGAAGGTTGAGCAGCTCAATCCGGGAGGAAGCGTCAAGGACAGGATCGGCCTTTCCCTAATTGAGGCTGCTGAACGAGACGGAAAGCTCCGTCCTGGAGGAACCATCATTGAGCCGACATCTGGCAACACTGGCCATGGACTGGCAATCGCTGCAGCCCTTCGTGGATACCGGTGCATCTTCGTTCTTCCTGACAAGATGTCCGACGAGAAGATCCGGCTGCTTGAGGCGTACGGAGCGGAAGTGGTCATCTGCCCGACGAATGTCGAACGGGATGACCCCCGTTCGTACTATGAGGTGGCGAGCAGGCTGGCGCGCGAAATCCCTGGAGGCTTTCAGCCCAACCAGTACTTCAATCCCGCAAATCCCGAAAGTCACTACCGCACGACTGGGCATGAACTATGGAAGCAGACTGGAGGCGCAATCACTGCATTTGTTGCAGGAATTGGAACTGGCGGCACAATCAGCGGAACAGCACGGTATCTCAAAGAGCAGCGCTCATCTGTAATGATCGTCGGTGCGGACCCTGAAGGCTCGATCTACTCGGGCCCTGTTGCTCCCTATGTGGTGGAGGGAGTCGGGGAAGACTTCTATCCCGAAACCTACTCGGGATCTCTCGTCGACAGGATCATCCAGGTGAGTGACCGCGACTCGTTCCTCATGACTCGGCGCTTGGCACGCGAAGAGGGCCTTCTTGTCGGAGGCTCTGCAGGCATGGCAGTCCATGCAGCAGTCGAGTACGCAGCAGAATGCGATGCAGCAGCAACCATTGTTGTCCTCCTTCCCGATACGGGGAGGAACTACCTCAGCAAGATCTTCTCCGATGCATGGATGACTGCGCACGGATATCTGTCTTCCGAAGATCCAGAGGTTGTTGGAGACCTCCTTGCACACCGCTCAGCCACCCATCCACCGTATGTGGCTGCCGAGGATGGTGACACGATTGAGAGGGCATTGGCGCTCATGGAGCGGTATGGTCTCTCCCACCTGCCACTCCGGCACTCGCATGATCCTGCGGAGCTGCCCCATGCCTCCGTAGGGAAAACGGCCATCTACCACGCGCTGCTCGATGGAAAAGCATCCCTGGATGCTCCAGTACGCACTGTATCTTCTCCTCCACTGCCATCCATTTCTCAGGATGCTCCCATTTCCGATGCGCTCAGACAGATCCTCGCGGATCCTGGAACCTCTCCCCTGCTTGTCGTGGATGGTTCAACTCCGACTGGGCTCATCTCCCTTGCGGATCTCACGTCCCTCAATCTCATCACGCGCATTACGGGAGCACGCATATGACTGAGAAGTTCGCCACGACATGCGTCCACGCTGGACAGGAACCCGATGGGCTTACTGGTGCTGTCGTTCCGCCAATCCACCTTGCCACAACATATGCCCAGGAGACTCCAGGGCACCACCACGGATTTGAATACAGCCGCACTGACAATCCCACACGGCATGCGCTCGAAACCGTGCTTGGAGCGCTTGAGGGTGGAACGCATGCGCTCGCCTTCGCATCAGGTCTTGCAGCCGAGACAACGCTGCTCATGACCCTGAAGCCTGGGGACCATGTGGTCACTGTCGACGACCTCTATGGAGGGACTCACAGACTATTTGACCGTGTGTTCGCAACTCATGGAATTTCGACCACAGCAGTCGATGCGCGTGACCCGGGTGAAGTGGCTCGGGCATGGACTCCAGCGACTGTGATGTGCTGGATTGAATCCCCAACCAACCCGCTGCTCAAGATCATGGACATACCACGCATTGCCGAGACAGTCCATGCCCATGGAGGAGTGTGTGTCGTTGACAACACGTTTGCCACTCCTGTGCTCCAGCAGCCACTCACTCTCGGTGCGGATGTCGTTGTCCACAGCGCAACAAAGTATCTGGGCGGCCACAGCGATGTTGTCGGCGGTGCCCTCATCACGAACAATGCTGAACTCGCCGAGAAGCTTCGCTTCCTCCAGAACGCAGCGGGTGCAGTTCCCTCCCCGTTCGACTGCTGGCTCCTCATGCGGGGCATCAAGACTCTCGCTCTCCGTGTCGAGCACCAGAACGCCTCTGCAGCGCGCATTGCGGATTGGCTTGCCAGTGCACGTGGAGTGGCTCGTGTCCTCTATCCAGGACTTCCGCACCATGAGGGACATGAGCTCGTCTCTGCACTCTGGAAGGGCCGGGGCGGCGCAATGATCTCCTTCGAGCTTGTGCGTGAAGCGAACACTGACGTCTTCTTCCGCTCGCTCACCACTATCACCTGTGCAGAGTCGCTTGGCGCTGTGGAATCCCTTATCGAGCTCCCTGCAGCAATGACGCACGGTGCCATGCCACGAGATCAGCGTGAGGCGCTTGGCATCACTGACCACCTTGTGCGGCTCAGCGTGGGAATCGAGGATCCCAGCGATCTCATTGAGGATCTGTCACAGGCACTCCAGGCAGCACTTCACAATGCCAGTGAGCGCTCCTAGCGCACAGTCTGGTGTTGAGAAAATGATGGCGGGAGATAGAGCTGCACTCCATCAACATCAAGCTCCTTTCTGTAGGAATGCTGCGCAAGAAACTTTCTGATGTACCGGTTGAACTGTGCCTGATGAGGAGTGACAATGACAAATGCCGGAAGCCGCTTCTCCAGCCGGGCAATGAGAGGTTCTGGACCATTGTCGAGCGTCTGTGTCACATAGAGCGGTCCACTCCGGGTGGGCTCAGAAAGCCTGTTCACGACCAGCGGCCATGCGAGGTTGGACCACACGAGTGCGTATGACCCGTCCAGATGGTGGGCATGGATCCAGCGCATGGCCACGGACTCCCCATAGACGGAAAACCCAAAGAAGTCATCATAGGATCTCGTCGTGACAGCTCCCATCATGCGTCCCACCGTGACAGGGTAGTACCCCAATGACCACCCAGCATGGTACAGGCCACCATATGGCTGCGTGAAGATGAAGCACGATGCAACACCGCACCATGCGAGAAGGCCAGTCGAGAGCAGGAATTTCCAGCTCCGCACAAGCTGTTTCCACTTCTCCCAATATGTCGCGATGCCATAGCTCACGCCAAGAGTCACGGGAATGACGGCTGGCAGGAGAAAGTGCTCATATGGATATCCCGGAGCAATCGCCACTATCAGTTCAGCAGTAAACCATATCCTGAGGAACTCGAGCATGCGGTTCTGCACTCTCCGCAACGCATAGATGGATCCCGCAAAGGCAATGACTAATGCGAGCCTCCACGCATACGAGATGACCTTCGTGCTGAGGGACTGGGTCACGTATCCTCCGTAGGAGCTGACAAGTGCGAAGAAAATCCTGTGAAATCCTGCCTCCACGACAAACGGACCCATGACTGCCAGACCGAGTCCTCCCATGGTCGCCACAAGTGCGCCTGCTGCACGGTACTGCCGTCGAACAATGCACCACGCCAATATGGCACTGGCGTCTGCAATCGCAGTCTGCTGTATGAGAGCTGCACAGGAAAGCAGCACTCCAATGCCGACCACATGCCGAAGTGGAAGCGGTGATTGCGAAGCATCCTGCCGATGGATGACCACAATAAACCACACGCATGCCCACGTCGTGAAAATGACAAGAAGACTCTCTGGAAGGAACAGCTCCCCATCAAGAAATGGAGCGCCGAACAACACAGCAATGACAATGCCGGCCACGAGTGTCGTCCTCCGGCTGAGGTTCCTTCGCGACCACCAGAGCGCACCACACAGAGCCCCTCCTCCCGTAAGCAGGGGAAGAACGTGCAGTCCAGCCTCAGTGGGTCCGAACACCCTGAGAGTGCCTGCCATGAGAGCGAAGAGAAGTGGAGGCTTGTTGTTCCATGCATTGACATACAGGCCGTACCCAAGGTGGGAGAGCCACACAGTTGATGCATAGCCTGCCTCATCGGTGTACCAGAGTGGCTCGATGAATGAGGGTATCCGCAGGAGCAGGAACACTGCAGCAGGTATCCACCAATGGGCATTCGCCCGCAGCCATCCAGACTGAGTACCGCCAGCTCCTTCACCCTGTTTCCCTTGCTGAGCCGGAGGGGACGCTTTCTGTGACATGACTCCTACAATACCAGTCCATTCCATTCTTCCCTTCACGCGGGCACTGCGCATCCGACGTGCGCACGGGTGAAGCTCCTAGAGTAGTAGATAGCAGTACACAACCGAGACAGCTTGACGATCTCGCATGGAGGATCTCCCACCTTATGAGCGGCGATGGCTTTTTGCAGCAACTCCCTGACATCGATTCCCTGGAGACGGAGGAATGGCGTGAATCCCTTGCGACACTTGTCGACAGGGAGGGCGATGTCCGGGCCCAGTACATTCTGAACACCCTCCTCGAGGAGGCACATGCCAGACGCATTCCCATCGCGCCTGTCACCTCCACACCGTACATCAACACCATTCCCACACGGGATGAGGCAGCATTCCCTGGTGATGAGAAGCTCGAGAAGCGCATCCGGCGCATCATCCGGTGGAATGCTGCTGTCATGGTCACCCGTGCGAACAAGCATCTTGAGGGCATTGGAGGACACATCTCAACCTACGCCTCTGTGGCTTCCCTCTTTGAAGTGGGATTCAACCATTTCTTCCATGGGAGCGACACAGGAACAAGTGGGGATCAGGTGTATTTCCAGGGCCACGCTGCTCCGGGAATCTACTCACGTGCCTACCTTGAGGGCAGGCTCACAGAGGAGCATCTCGACAACTTCCGGCAGGAAGTCGGTGGAAAGGGCCTCTCCTCGTACCCCCACCCTCGCCTCATGCCCGAGTTCTGGCAGTTCCCAACCGTCTCCATGGGTCTTGGTCCGCTCAATGCCATCTATCAGGCCCGATTCAACCGCTATCTCCTCAACCGTGGTCTCGTTGACACAAGCGCTTCCCATGTGTGGGCATTTCTCGGGGATGGGGAGAGCGATGAGCCTGAAACGCTCGCTGCACTGTCTCTCGCCTCTCGGGAACAGCTTGACAACCTCACCTTTGTCGTCTCGTGCAATCTGCAGCGTCTGGATGGCCCAGTAAGAGGAAATGGCAAAATCATCCAGGAACTCGAATCCGTCTTCCGCGGCGCAGGATGGAACGTCATCAAGGTTATCTGGGGCCGCGAATGGGATCCCCTCATTGCTGCGGATGTGGACGGCATTCTCCTGCAGAAGATGAATACAACCAATGACGGAGAGTTCCAGCGGCTATCCACGGAATCGGGCGCATACATCCGGGAGCACTTCTTCGGTCCCGATGTTAGGCTCAGGGAGCTTGTGAAGGACTATTCCGACGACCAGCTCATGAAGCTCCGCAGGGGAGGCCATGACTACCAGAAGCTCTTCACCGCCTATGACAGGGCTCTCTCCCTCAAGGGTGCACCAACTGTCATTCTTGCCCACACAATCAAGGGATGGGCACTTGGAACGAGCTTCGAGGGACGCAACGCGACCCATCAGATCAAGAAGCTCGCGGACACCGACCTGAGAAGCTTCCGTGACACGCTTGAGCTTCCCATCACAGACGCCCAGCTTGCTGAGGGGGCACCCCCCTACTTCCATCCAGGAGCGAAGTCAGAAGAGGTGGAGTACCTCCTCGAGCGTCGCCGTGCGCTGGGAGGCATGCTGCCAAAACGGCACCATGCGCAGTTCTCGCTTGCCCTCCCTGGGAGGAATGCGTACAAGGACTTCCTTGCGGGAAGTGGTGGCCGTCCCGCATCCACGACATCTGCATTCGTTGGCGTTCTCAGAAACCTGCTTCGTGATCCAGAGATTGGAAAGCGTGTGGTTCCCATCATTCCCGATGAGGCACGCACGTTTGGCATGGAATCGCTCTTCAAGGAAATCAAGATCTATGCCCCATTCGGGCAGCAGTATGAACCTGTTGATGCGAACATGATCCTCTCGTACCAGGAGTCCCAGAATGGCCAGCTCCTTGAGGAAGGGATCACTGAGGCGGGTGCGACAGCGAGCTTCACTGCAGCAGGCACTGCCTACAGTACGCACCGGTATCCGATGATTCCGTTCTTCATCTACTACTCCATGTTCGGCTTCCAGCGGATGGGAGACCTCGTATGGGCTTTTGGCGACATGCGGGGACGGGGATTTCTCCTTGGCGGCACTGCTGGCAGGACAACGCTCAATGGCGAAGGACTCCAGCATGAGGATGGTCATTCACCACTCCTCTTCTCAGTCGTGCCAAATGTGAACATCTACGATCCCGCATACGCGTACGAGCTTGCTCTCATCATTGAGGAAGGCATGCAGAGGATGTACCACGACAATGAGGATGTCTTCTATTACCTCACCGTGTACAACGAGAACTACCCTATGCCACCCATGCCTGAAGGGATCGAGAAGGATCTACTCAGGGGGCTCTACCGGCTCTCTCCACCGCTTCGTGGGGAGGGTCCTGAAGCCCATCTTGTTGCAAGCGGTAGCGCAATGGCTGCGACACTCGAGGCGCAGCGGATGCTCGCTGAGGAGCATGGTGTGGCAGCGACCGTGTGGAGCGCTCCTGGCTGGCACCAGCTGTACCGCGAAGCGCTGGAGATGGAGCGATGGAATCTTCTCCATCCCACAGCAGAACAGCGCATTCCCCATGTCACAGCAAGCTTCACAGGCACTTCTGGTCCTGTCATTGCTGCTAGCGACTACATGAAGTCCGTGACTGACCGCATTGCACGCTTCATTCCGAACAGGTTCACTGCACTTGGCACGGATGGGTACGGCAGGAGCGATTCGCGTCAGGCGCTCAGGTCCCACTTTGAGGTTGATGCGCCGCATATCGCTGCTACAGCGCTTTCCATGCTCGCACGTGAGGGAGCAATCACTCCGGAGAAGGCAGAGAAGGCTCTTGCGTCATTGGGAATCGATACGGAGAAGTCCGATCCACGAACCCTGTAGCTGCATCTGATTACTGGAGCTACCGTTCAGCGTCTTGCGCTGAACGGTAGCTCACAAACACTCTCGTACCTGGATCCGCCGTTTCCAGGCACTGTCTGCATCAGTGACAGGCTAGGAATAGCGAAAGTCTGCCCTCCGATTTCCTTCAGGCAGGCCTGCTCCCATCGCAAAGCTGCCGCATCCTTGAGGGAATGGTGTGTTCTGCCAATTGTGCAGTGCGGCACAAATGCTGACCTCTCGCCCGCAATTCCCTGATCCTGCAGAACTGCACGAATCTCACGTACAAGATCCTCAAGTGCACCATCGGTATCAGCAATGCCCGCATACAGCACTGCATGAGGATTGTCCCGTCGGGAAAACGATCCCAAACGGTCAAAGGCAAGCTCCATAGGTGCGTATCCTGCACAAACCGGTTCAACAATCCCGCTGACCCGTGCGCAAAACGCACTGCTGTCCTGATTGCCAAAAAACTCTGTGGTTACATGGAACTTGTCGTGTGTCACCCACTGCACACCTGGGATTGGCCCTAGTTCGGCAGCCACATAATCTGCGAGATGTGCAGCACTGTCTGCCGGAAGACGGCAGGCAAGAAAGCAGTTCATGCGGAGGGAGAGGAGGATGGAGATGCTGCAGCAGATGGTGATGCGACTCCGCTGCAGGGCTGGACGTGGGCATTGATATAGACATGTATCACGTGGTCCTGACAGGCGGATTCGATAAGGGAGAATACCTGTCCCTCGAACCATGCAGCCCTGTCCTGCACTGTGTAGGGGTTTGGCGCAGCAATGACAATCTCGTTGAGTGTGACTGAGGCTCCCTGCCTACCTGCAAGTTCCGCATACACATATCCCTGGGGAGTCTGGATGGGTAGAGTCGTATGCTGCCCTATCTGGAGATGGGCAACTGCAGTGCTGAGCTGTGTTCCTTCTGCGGCCAGCTGCTTGGGAGAATACTGGACAGTGTATGTGGGGATGGAGGTCGATGAGGCATTGGACTGCGTCTCATCAAGCTGTGCCCACTTCGAGGCGAGCGTATCGAATGAAGTCCCTTGGGTGAGCTGCGTGGCGACCGCCTGTGCCTGCTCCTTGGCCCAGTAGTAGACAAGACGTTCTTCATTCAGGGAAGCCCGAGTCTCGTCCTCAAGCTCCGCCATGGAACTCTTTCCTTGGGAGAGCTGCTTCTCAAGCGCCTTCATGCCACCGACCTGCTTCGCATCCGTGGCAATCTGCGCCTGCACCTGCTGTGGAGTCACAGCAATGCCAATCAGCTTGTCCTCGCCAGCAATCACTGCATCAATGATGAGGCTCTGCATGACATCAGCACTGACCTGGTTCACCATCTTGGTGCCAGCTGCACCTGAAATGACTCCACCGCCCTGCTCAATGCTGAGAAGCGCTGCATTCTTGCGGAGCGCATACTGCTGCTCCGTGATCTTCTGTGTTCCCACCACTGCCACAGTCGCACTTGTCGTGGAGTGCGCAGTGCTGCCACCACACGCAGCAAGCATGATAGTCATGCAGCATAGGACGAACTGCATTCCCCCACGCAGTCCCCTGGTCCGCTTCTCCGAATTCCACTTCAAACAGCTGTGCATCAGGTTCACAATCCCTACTCTACCCCCCTTCCCATACCCCATGCGGTTTGCGTATGATTGCCCAAGAAGTAGAGCCGTTCGACTAGGGCCTTCACGAGTGAGACAGCTTACATGAAGGGGAGCGAACGCAGTCAATCACGTGGAGGGGATGAAAAGTGACATCTTCGAATGGTAGCCCGCTCTCAGGAACGGGTCCCGCAGCTGCACCCAAGGTTGTACAGCCGAGCGTAGCGGACATCGTATTCATGCTTGCAGCCGCGCCTGGATTCAATGATGAGACTGCCGAAGAGTCGCTGAGCCAGCGTGGATACAAGGGATTCTTCTCTTCACCATGGGCTTGGATGGCAAAGCGCCAGCAGGCAGATCCCCGTGTCCGTGGCATCAACGTTCTCATCTGGGGACCTCCTGGAATGGGCAAGACCGAAATGGTCAAGTCGCTCATGAAGAAGATGGACCGCAATGTCTACAAGAAGGATCTTTCAAAGGATCTTCCAGAGGATGTCAAAGGCATTCCGAAAGCAGTCAAGGAAAGGAAGACCTGGTGGAAGTTCTGGAAGGCGGATCTCTACACGCTTGATGCGCCGAACCGCTTCCTCATGGCCGCCAAGAACGATCCTAAGGCATGCATCGTGCTCGATGACCTGACAAATGCCACCCAGGCAGTGCAGGCTGCAGGACTCAGCCTCGTGCTCAACCGCGAGTTTGAGGATGGCAAGGGAGGAACATTCTCTCTCCGCCATGCGCCCATCATCGCAATGGCAAACCATGGCTCAGCCGCATCCATGACCGAACTCCTTTCACCAGTCGCAAACAGGTTCGTTCACCTTTTTGCTGAGCCGACTGACATTGGCACGCCATACTGGCTTGGTGAGCAGGCGCTTCATGTCGATCCTGAGAAGCTCAAGTCGCTGGACGAGCGGTGGAATGCCCAATACATGAAGAACTGGGCGATCTGCAGTGCATTCGTTCGCCACTACGAGCGTGAACTGACGACATTTGTCAATGCCGCCAACCGCACAAGCGGACTCTGGCAGAAGGACCCCGATGACTTCACGGATGTGCACAGCTACGCATGGTGCACACCTCGTTCACTTGAGTTCGCTGCACGCTGCATGACAATCTTCGATCTCTTCAGCGATGAGAATGTCCGCTTCGATGACCGCAGAGTCCTCGAGGGAGCAATTGGCCGGACAGCAGCACTTCAGCTCATTGAGTTCCGGAACCAGCTCAAGCTTCCCCAGGTTGACGATGTGTACAACAGGACAATTGACTGGGGTCACTGCAACACTGCCCACCGGGTTCTTCTTCCCTTTGAGGCAGCACGTCAGGCACAGACTCCCGATCAGATTCAGGCAGTTGTCGAAGGCATGCATGCAGTCGAGGAACTTGCTGGAGGCTCCCAGGACCTTGTCAAGCTCACGAAGGATGTTCTCATCCAGCGAGCACGCGGAGTACTTCCAAGCCTGCCAATGTCGCAGGATGTTGTCAAAGCAGTCCAGGAAGCGTTTCCTGATGCATGGACCACACCGCCCCAGCGGCGTGTTGCGCTTCCTTCCGGAGTGAAGGCAGTCGAGTTCGAGCCAGTCCCAGTGGGATGGCCAGGACCGCCTGATGCAGATACTGTTCGTCCGATGCCATCGTTCCGTGACCTTGCAGTTGTCGCATCCCGTGAAGGGGCCAAGACACCTGCAGCTCGGCAGGGTGTTGAACTCTCGTAAATTTTCATCACTGACTGTGCCACTCTCCTGGCCGCATGATCTCCATGCCACCAGAGAGAGCGTGCACTGCCAGCAGTCCACCATGATGCAGGAGTAGAGGGGATCATGCCAGAGCAGCAAGATGTCCGAGAGGAAATGCAGACGTATTCGGACCAATGGTTCCAGGCGCTTGCCATGGCATGCCATGCCGAGAGCAAATACACAGCAGTTCTCACACAGTGGCAGCCATACCCACGAGAGGATCTCGACCGGCTTGTCGTCAAGGGGCGTCGCGTGTACTACAACCCCTCCATGCCGCCAACCACGCTTGCGGCTGAACTCCTGCACCTCACCCACCACCTCGTACAGCATCACAAGGAGCGGCTCAATCCTGAGCAGTTCCCAAATGCCAAGCTTCGTCGTATTGCCGCTTGTCTAGAGACAGTCAACGCTCTCAGTAACGACATCGAATCGGCCAAGCTTGATTGGGCTGAAGGAACGGATCTTCGCGAGCAGTACCCTCTTCCCAAGCGCATGACTGCAGAGGAGATCTACAAGTATCTTGATGAAACTCTCTCCGAGCAGGAGAAGCAGGACGACCAGCAGCAGCAGGGCGGCCAGCAGGAGCAGAACGACCACGATTTTGGTGATGACAACCAGCAGCAGGACGGTCAGCAGCAGCAGGACGGTCAGCAGCAGCAGGACGGCCAGCAGCAGCAGGGCGGTCAGCAGCAGCAGGGCGGCCAGCAGCAGCAGGGCGGCCAGCAGCAGCAGGGCGGCCAGCAGCAGCAGGGCGGCCAGCAGCAGCAGGGCGGCCAGCAGCAGCAGGGCGGCCAGCAGCAGCAGGGCCGCCAGCAGCAGCAGGGCGGCCAGCAGCAGCAGGGTGGTCAGCAGCAGCAGGGCGGCCAGCAGCAGCAGGGCGGCCAGCAGCAGCAGGGTGGCCAGCAGCAGCAGGGCGGCCAGCAGATCCCAGATCCCAACAGTGTCGATGATGGTGTCTGCCGACTCGAAGACTACGACTTCGACAAGGAGATGGAAGAGAAGGCAACCGGAACTGGCCAGGATGGCGAAGGCCAGGATGGCGAGGGCCAGGATGGTGAGGGCCAGGATGGCGAAGGTCAGGATGGCGAAGGTCAGGATGGAAAGGGCAAGTCCAAGGACGGTGAAGGCATGCGCCCAGGTTCTGAAGACGCCAGCATCCAGCGCCTACCCAACGCGGAGACCCGCAAGCGTCAGCTTGTCCTCAACATCGCCAAACGGCTCATGGGTGGGTCATCCCGTGAGGACTATGCCCTGCGACCCCGTTCATCACCAAGCTCTCCCAAGGGCTTCTCGCTCTCGAAGCTGCAGCAGCAGAAGGAAGATCTTGGCATTCTCATCGACGTGTCAGGATCAATAACGAATGAGATGCTTGACATCTTCCGGGACATTGTCAAGGAGCTGCAGCACCGTGAACAGCGAATCACTGTGGCAACAGGTGACGTGAAGGTGCATGAGGTTGGACCACCTTCCCTTCTCGACAAGCCGCTGACAGGTCGTGGGGGCACTCAGTTCCGTACGGTCATTCCGGAAGCATTCAAGCGTCTCCGTCGTCCAAAGCGCATGCTCATCATCACTGACGGGGAAACCCAGTGGCCGGATACAGTGCCAACTCCAGGCACCCTCATTCTCATCATCAATGACAATGACCGGTTCAATCCGCCTGGTGAGAAGTATGGTCCCCAAGGGTACGTCACCACATATCCGATACCTCCAGCACTGCAGAAGCATGTCATGTGGGTTCGACCTTCGGACATCCACACTCCTGACATCCGCAAGGAACTTGGACTGAGCGATTACAAGAAGCCCTCGACTGGTGGACCTTCTAGTGCGCCTGACAGGGGTACGCCTGACCAGGGAATGGGCTTTTAGACACTGGATCGAGCAATATTAGGCTGGTGCGCCGAGGCGCTCAACCTGCCACACAGTGTCAGATGACGACAGCTTCAGGGTGCAGATCATTCCTCTGGAACCTTGATGGGTCATACGGATGGATGTCTACGTCTGTGGCCCGCCCCTGCACAGCCTGTGCGAGGAGCAGCCCTATGGCAGGCGCCTGCATGAATCCATGTCCACTGAAGCCACAGCACTCCCACAGCCCCTCAACATCAGGATCCTTTCCCACGATCGCATGATGGTCTGGGGACACCTCGTACAGTCCTGCCCAGCCTGTCGCAATGTCCGCATGCTCCAGCATGGGAATTCGCCATGTTGCGTGTTCCACCAGATGGGGCAGGAACTCCCAGTTCACGCTTGTGTCAAATGAGGATGGCTCATCAGGATCGCTCATGCCAAGAAGCATCCCGTCCCCCTCGGGATGACAGTAAAATGAGGTCCTGAAGTCGACCACCATGGGATATTCACCGCTCCCCTGGAGCGGCCCCGTGACGAAGATATGCCTCCGGTAAGGATCAACAGGCACCGTGGCTCCAGCCATCCTTCCAACAGCCCTGGAGGATGCACCAGCGCAGTTGATCACCGTGTCCGCAGCAATGTGTCCCAGCAGTGTGTCCACTCCGTGAACTGCATTGTTCGACACAGCTATTCCCGTGACTGCACAGTCCTCCAGGATGATTGCGCCATGCCGACGTGCAGCATTGGCGTACCCCATGGTCACTTCGTTGGGACCAGCTATGCCATCGGAAGGGCACCATGTTCCCGCACGCACATCTTCGATCCGGATATCCGGTAGTCTGCGGTGAATCTCCTGAGGGCTCAGCATCTCCACTTCCTCAAGGCCGCATGAACGCTGCAGAGCGACATTGCGCTCAAACTGTGCCACTTCATCGTCTGAAGTCGCAAGAAAGAGATATCCAATGTGCCTGAACGCAGCAGTGCTGCCTGTCGCATCCTCAAAATGATCGAGCAGCTGTCTGCTAAGCATGGCAACCTCGACATTCACCTTTGTGGAAAACTGCTGACGCACACCTCCAGCACACTTCCCGGTTGAACCTGCACCGAGAGCTCCCTTCTCAAGTAGCACCACTGAGCGCCCCTCAAGGGCGAGGTGATGTGCAACACTGCATCCAACTGCCCCTCCACCAATGATGACGCAGTCAGCAGCAGCAGGTGTTGCAGCGCTCATGAGGCAGCACCCCACAGCCATGACTCGTTCGGCATAGACTCCCCATCAAGGAATGCAGTAATGACAATAAGCTGGCGCGTGATGAACGCTTCATCCCAGCCGTGGCCCGCATCCTCGAAAATGGCAAGCGTCAATTGGTCCAGGTCCTTCACTTCCTCAACCAGTCTCTCTACATTAAGTATGCGGTCGTTCCGAGCTGCCATGAGCAGTGTGGGACAGTTCATGCTGCGAAGAATGGAGAGGCGCGATGCACGGAGGGAAGTGCGGAGCCACTCCCTGGCAGCCCTGGGATCTGCAAGACACTGGTTCCGGAAGTTGAGCTCTGCCTCCTCGATATCCACGTTTGGTCCCTCCACGACAAAGCGCTTGTACAGGTCGGAGACAGCCTTCTGGCGGCTGAGCCAGACAATGGACGGATAGACCCCAGCAGCAGTGAGCATAGCAGCCTGCATGTGGAATCGGCGCCTGACGAACTGGGGAGCGAGAAGGGGAGTATGAAGGATGATCTGGTGAACGGCTTCAGGACGGAGTGCAGCCACAGCCATCGCAGTATCGGCTCCAAGACAGAGACCACCAAGATCGAATGAGGTGCCAACTCCCTCATGGTCCATGATTGCGAGAATTTCGCAGGCGAGCCGTTCTGAGGAATGTTCCCATGGTAGCCTGTGCGATGCGCCAAATCCAGGAAGATCCGGAATGATGAGGCGTCTTCTGGTTCCGATTGCCCCTATCCAGTGCCGGAAATTCTCTGCTGAGCCAAGAAAGCCGTGACAGAGGAGCAGTGGAGGTCCATCCCCCTCACTGGTTACATACCGAACCCGGCCATGTCCGGCCTCAAACACCCGTTCGAGAAGTTCCATGCGCCCTCGTGCAGTCCTGCCTGTTCTCAGCCTTGGGACTAGGCTTCCGTATCGATCTGCGCCCGCTGAAGCTGCCCACTGTAGTCAATGTACACGGATTTCCACTCCGTGAACTCATCAAATGCAGTGGCTCCAGCTTCACGGAATCCATTACCCGTCTGCTTCGTGCCCCCGAAGGGAAGCTGGATCTCCGCCCCGATCGTTGGGGCATTGACATAGACGAGACCTGCATCGAACCGCTCTATAGCTTGGAACGTTGCATGGACACTTGCAGTGTAGATGCTCAGGCTGAGGCCGTATGGAGTGCTGTTTGCCACCTCGATTGCCTCATCGAAATCATCGACAGGGATGACGGACAGCACAGGCCCAAAAATCTCCTCCTGGGCAATCCGCATGTCCTTGCGCACATCGGAAAAGATGGTGGGTTCAATGAATGAACCTGCGTGGAAGGCCCCTTCAGTCAGTGCATTGCCACCCGTGAGAAGCGTTGCGCCCTCCTCCTTGCCAATGGCGATGTATGAGAGGATGCGGTCCTTCTGCGTATCGTTGATGACAGCCCCCACCTCGGTTGCAGGATCCGTTGCAGGTCCAATGCGCAGTTTTCTGGCTCTCGCAACAAGGCGTTCCAGCAGTGGTGCAAGCACCTTGCGCTGCACGATGAGCCGTGAAGTCGCAGTACACCGCTGTCCGGATGTGCCGAAAGCGCCCCAGATAGCGCCATCCACCACAAGATCGAGATCCGCATCGTCGAGCACGACAATGGCATTCTTGCCACCAAGCTCAAGGGAGAATCTCTTCAGCTGTTCTCCACAGACCTTGGCCACATGGCGTCCCACTTCCACACTTCCTGTGAAAGAGATCGCCTTCACATCCGGGTGGTGCAGCAGGGCCTCGCCCGCTTCCTCGCCAAGTCCATGAACAACATTGAGTACCCCTGGAGGAAGTCCTGCGGATTCAAGAATCTCGACAAACCGTGCTGCAAGCATCGGCGTGTCCTCAGCAGGCTTGAGGACCACTGCGTTTCCTGCCATGATGGCTGCAAAACTCTTCCAGGAAGGTATCGCGATGGGAAAGTTCCAGGGAGTGATGCAGCCAACCACACCAAGTGGTGCTCGTACTGTCATCGCCCACTTGTTGCGAAGCTCTGAGGGATAGGTGGCTCCAAGGGCTCTGCGGCCCTCACCAGCCATGTATTTCGCCATGTCGATCGCTTCCTGCACATCACCACGCGCCTCGACAAGAACCTTGCCCATCTCACGGGACATGAGCTGGGCAAGAGACTCCTTCTCCTCGGTGAGACGCTCCGCTATGCGCAGAAGCACATCACCTCGTACTGGGGCTGGAGTTGTGCTCCATGTCTGGAACGCCTTTGTTGCAGCCTTGACCGCTTCCGCTATCTCTTCTTCACTGCTGCGCGGAAAGACTCCCACCACATCCGCATGGTTGGCAGGATTGACTGAGGTGAAAGTGGACATTCCAGACGGCGCGGAAACCTCCCTTCCACCGATGTGGTTTCCCTTTACTGCAGTAGCAGTTGCCATAATCCTAGCTCTTCCGCTCCATTGCCTCGATGCTGGCCTCAAGCATTGAGAGTCCAGCATCCAGATCCGCATCGGAGATGGTCATGGGTGGAACAAGGCGGATGACATTCTCATCACGGCCGCATGCCAAAGTGAGGACGCCGCGCTCGATCGCATCACTGCGGACACCTTCAACAAACGCGGTTGCTGGCGTTGCACCCTCCATGAACTCAACTCCAATCATGAGGCCCCGACCACGAATGTCAGCTACGTGAGCGTAGCGGTCCTTCCATGTGGCAAGCCGCTCCATGATCTGGGTGCCAAGCCGTGCAGACCGGTCCAGAAGATGCTCGTCTTCAATGACATCCATGACTGCAAGTGCAGCTGCGCAGGCAACAGGATTCCCTCCATAGGTCGTCCCGTGCTCACCAGCATGCCATGCCTCCATGACTTCGTGCCGGGCAACCATGGCACTGATGGGAAGACCATCGCCTAGCGCCTTCGCCACGCACATGATGTCTGGCTTCACGGCATCGTGGTCCACAGCAAACATCTTGCCAGTGCGTCCCATTCCGCTCTGCACCTCGTCTGCAACAAGAAGCATGCCATACCGGTCGCAGTATGACCGAAGAGTCTGGAGGAAGCCCTCAGGAGGAACGACATAGCCACCCTCTCCGAGGATGGGCTCGACCACGATTGCTGCCACTGATTCGGGATCGACCCACAGGTCGAACATGTCATCAAGATACTTTCCTGCTGCAATGGGGCAGGGCTCACCTGGCGCATGACTGCAGGTCCTGAAGCAGTATGGATACGGGGTGTGATGCACTCCAGGAAGGAATGGTCCGACCCCCCGATGGTACTTCGACTTGCTTGCTGTCAAGGACAGCGCCCCATATGTCCTGCCATGGAACGATCCCTCAAAGGCAATGATGTCCGTCCTGCCTGTGCTTCGTCGTGCAACCTTGAGAGCTGCTTCCACAGCCTCTGCACCACTGTTTCCAAAGAACACCCGATCAAGTCCATCCGGAGTAATGGCGACCAGACGCTCAGCAGTCTCCACAATCTTCGTGTGGTAGGCAGTTGTTGACGTGTGCCAGAGCTTGTCAACCTGCTCATGCACTGCCTGGACTACTCGTGGATGCCGATGACCAACGCTTGTGACTGCGATGCCGCAGCCAAAGTCGAGCACATCCCTGCCATCAGCTGTGTGAAGGTGCGTGCCCTCAGCTTCGACAATGACAAGTTCCGAATACCTGCTGTACACCTGGGAGACAGCTTCTGCATCCCTTCCTCTCCATTCCTTGTCTGTCATGTGGGTCTGTGCGACTGCTGTCTTCATGCACGTTCTCCTTCAATGGTGACGCAGCTGGGGGTCGTTCTACCGCGTTCCTGCTGGTGATGGTGTGGTGGCCCGGGATGTCACTCCCACCCGTCCAAGGGCAAGAAACCCGGCAAACATGATGATGATTCCCACGAGTTCGTACAGGCCAAGTTCATCTACAGAATTGAGCCCAGCTGTTTTCGCCACACTGAATCCTGCACCAATGATGCTCGCACCAATCGTGAGCAGCACATGGCAGACCAGAAGATCGATACGGGCGTGTGTGCGGATGAGCTTGAACGCTGACCAGGCTGACCCTCCCACAAGAATGAGTGTTCCAACGATGTTGAAAAGGACCACTGCGACAAACAGCAGGCTCCCATGACTGATCGCATTCCCCATGATGCCTTTGGCCGTATCGAGCAGTCCAGCATCCACCTTCACTGTGAGGGCGTCAATGAGTACTGGAACTGATGCAAGAACCACGACTCCAGAAACAATGCGTGCTGCCGTTTTCGGCATGAGTAGAAATACGGTTCCCAGAGCCAGGTAGATGACGCCGAACGCTCCGCCGAAGAGGTAGAACCCCCTGAACACAGGAACCGAGAAACCCTGTATCTCTCCCACAGACTGGAATGCAGCAGCAAGCGCGAAGAACAATAGCCCGATGCACCATGCCAGAAATTCAGGCCTTCTGCTCCTGCTGAACTTGTTTGCAACAACCATTGAGAACGCAAGTGAGACAATACTCGCGAAGACTGCAAAGACAACCATGTGTCACCCTCCTACCTTCCTCTCGCTTCGCTCATACTAGCACTTCACCTCAGTACTCGAGGGAAGCTCACGCGTGTGGAACTCAGCACCAACATGGCCAGAACTGGCCGTTCACGCACATGGTCATGCAATAATGAAACACGTACGAGCCGACACGAGAAGGAAGGGAACACTGATGCCGACGTCCCAGAACTCTTCACCCCTACTCCCATCCACAAACCACATCTCCCCTGCACCCGATTCTGATGAAGATCAGGCCGTTCCCTCAACCGAGGTGGTCGGCTGGGCACTTCATGCGCTGACGAAGGGGCATGAGCACAGGACAGACTTTGAGCTTCGTGGCGTACTGGCGGCATCGCTCCATGTTGACGAGTCCGTGCTGGCACTGTTTGACAGATCAGCCCTTGAGCATGCTGTCGAAGCGGTTCGGGCACTAGTGCTGAGGAACCAGCTGCTAACAGCAGAAGCAACCATTGATGAACTCACCCAGTCACTTCGACGTGGTGCAGGGCTCGCTGCCCTCCAGCGCGAGCTCAAGCGGTTCCAGCGCAATGGTGGACGGGGAGTTGTTGTTGTCTTCATCGATGTTGATGGCCTCAAGACTGTCAATGACACCATAGGACACTCTGCTGGAGATGCACTGCTCCAGACAGTCGTCCAGTCCGCGTCCACACACCTTCGCTCCTACGACATCATTTTCAGATATGGTGGTGACGAGTTCGTCTGCGCTCTCACGGAAGCGACACTCGCTGATGCACGGAAACGTCTCAAGTCGATTCAGGAGCATATCCAGGAGCACACTGGTGGCAACTCCGTGAGCTTCGGTCTTGCTGTCGCCCAGCGGAATGACTCGCTCGAGACTCTCCTTGCACGCGCAGATGCTGACCTGTACCGCAAGCGGCGCCAGCTGAGAGGAACGACTCAGGACGATTCACCTGCAAAGAGAGCCTGAGTTATCCACAAGACATGTGGATATGTGGGTAACTTTTCGGTTACGCGATATTTCGCTACCCTACGGAGCGGACGTGCCTTCCCGGCCGTACCGGTCTTCGAGCCGCACGACATCATCGAGTTCCGGTGAGGATACCTCAAACAGTTCTGTGTCCTCAATGCCGACGAACCTGTGCTTTCGACCTGGTTTCACATGGCAGCTCATTCCTGGAGTGCATTGCCACTCCTCGATCTCCCCTTCAGCGTTCTCAAGCACCAGCTTGAGTCTGCCACTCAGAACGTAGATGGCCTCGTCCTTCACATTGTGATACTGGAGGGAAAGCGCTTCTCCGGCATTGATGTGCAGCAGCTTCCCTGCATAGCGGTCAGTAACCATCCATCGGAGCTCAAATCCCCATGGTTTCTCCACACGACCGAAACCAGCAGCATGCATCTCCTCGGGAAGCACGGAATCCTGAGCCATTGCTGTCGTCTCCTTGTTGCTATGCCTCTGCCATTGCGGGAAGCGCTATGCCACGTGACTCGACCCATGAGGCGAGCTGGTCCACGAGTTCCTGGGCACGTCCAAGGGTTGGCGCCTCACTGTAGATGCGCATGAGTGGCTCAGTGCCGCTCATGCGTACGAGTACCCATGATCCATCCGCCAGATAGAGTTTCGCACCATCGTCAGTACGTGTCGAGGTGATCCCGGTGCCTCCCACCTCAGTCGGAGGCTGCTCCCGAAGGAGACTGTACACGCGGGACTTCTGCGCCTCATAGCCGTCACGGGGAAACCGGACATCACGCCTGGTATAGGCATGCGGTCCAACCCTCTCTTCAAGCAGGGCAAGAATCGCGGACAGCGGCTTTCCGTACTTCAGGATCATGTCCATCGTGTAAAGAGCTGCAAGAATACCATCCCGCTCGGGTATATGCCCGCGGAAAGCGAAGCCTCCCGATTCCTCGCACCCGATGATGGCATCCTGCTGGATCATCTCGGGACCAATGAACTTGAATCCGACTTTCGTCTCGATGACTGGGACGTTGAACTGCTTCCCAAGCTCATCCAGCATCGAGGTCGAGGTAAGTGAACGGACAACCGGGCCCATCTCCTTCCTCTGCTCGAGCAGGTACATGGTGTAGAGCGCAGCCATCTGCAGCTGATTGAGAAAGCGGCCCGTCTCATCGACGACGCCGATTCGGTCCGCATCACCATCATTGGCTATGGCGAGATCGTACCCGCCCTTTCGCATGGTTGCCATGGTCTCAGGAAGATACTGGGCGATAGGCTCGGGATGAAGTCCAGCAAAACCTGGATTCCGCTCTCCATGCACCTCATGCACTGTGGTGGAGCCTCCCGACAGCAGCCGGGTGAGATACCCGCAGCCTGCCCCAAACATTGGATCGTGCAGCACGCGCAGTCCCGCACTTCTCAGCGCTGCAAGATCCACCCTCCGCGCAACCTGGGCTTCATAGGCAGGATAGGGATCATACTTCTCCACGAGCCCCTTCTCCACAGCCTCCGCGAACGTCATCGTTTTGATGCCCTCGCGCTGTGCCCTCTCAACTTCAACCTCGATGGCATCGACCACTTCCTGTGAGGCTGAGCCACCGTAATCCGGCTTGTACTTGATACCGTTGAACTCTGCTGGATTGTGGCTTGCCGTTACAACAACGCCTCCGACTGCCTTGCGGTCCACCACAGTCCAAGTGATGACAGGTGTTGGAGCCACAGCATCGCAGAGAATGACATGGATGCCGTTCGCTGCAAGCACACGGCACACTTCCTGCGCAAACAGTTCTGCAGAGAACCTCGCATCATGACCAACAACGACTGGACGAGAATCCCCTGCAACATAGGCTGCTATGCCCTGAGCTACAGCGCGGACTGCTTCATAGGTGAAGTCATCAGCAATGACAGCGCGCCATCCGTCAGTGCCAAATTTGATTGTTTGGGGCGTATTCATGGTTGCCATTGTACCCAAACGCACTGCAGGTTGCGGGAAAGGGAACTAGAGAAGTTCCTCCCTCCTGTCCTGCTGGAGCCGCTCGACAATGTGCTTCACCTTCTGTGCGTGCTCGGAGGAGAGGACGAGAACAGCATCCTCCATGTCGATGACAACGACATCGTCCGCACCGATGACTGCCACAAACCGTCCTCCGCTCGCATGGACGAAGCATCCTGTCGCATCGTGGACAAGTCCATCACCCGTGATGATGTTTCCTGCAGCATCAGATCTCCCCACCTGCTCCCAGATGCTGCGAAGATCTGACCAGGACCCCATGTCGGACCAGTGAAATGCTGCCTCCACAACAGAAAGGTTCGTTGCCCGTTCCATGATGAGCGGATCCACGGCAACCGGGACGAGCTTCTGGTATGCCTCTCTCGCCTCCTCATCCCTGCCTTCCCGCTGCAGTGCAGCAACATCGGCAACTGTCCCTGCAATGCGTTCATCAGCATCAAAGAGTGCCTTCTGGAAGGTTGACAGCTTCCAGGCGAAAAGCCCCGTGTTCCACAGCACATGTCCCGATGCGAGAAGTGCAGCGGCCGCTTCGTGTGACGGCTTCTCGATGAAGTGCTCTGCCTGGAACACTGCAAGACCCTTCCGCAAAGGGAGCATACTGTGCTCCGGCATATCTGGTAGCGACACTTCTTTCCCGCAGGAAATGTATCCAAATCCGGTTGCTGGTCCCGTTGGAACGACTCCCACTGTCGCAAGTCCCCCCTGCTGCGCCACACGGGCAGCATTGACGACTGCATCGCAGTACGCATCATCGTCATCGATGTAGTGATCCGCATGTACTGAGGAGACGATGGCCTCTGGATCATCTCGTGCAATATGCGCCATCGCAAGTCCAAGTGCTGGACCAGTGCCCCTCGCGTCTGGCTCCACTATGAAGCGGATGCCCTGCGCATCAACTCCATCCTCACGGAGTGCCTCCCTGCATGCTTCCACCTGGGAGGCTGCCGTAATTACAGCAATCTCCGCACCCAGAGGACGCACCCGCATCACAGTGGAGGAAAGCAGGGTGATCCCTGCTGGGTGGATGGGAAGCAGATGCTTCGGAATGCGTTTTCTGCTGAGTGGCCAGAGTCTCGTGCCGCTTCCCCCTGCCAAGATGACAATGTGGTAACCCATTGAACATTCCCCTGTCAGTGCATGTCCTGCGAGCCGACAGTTGCCGTACTTCCCACAGCACGGGCGAAAGCGTCAGCAAGTGTGAGCCGCTCCCATGGGACATTGCAGTCAGTCCTGCCGAAATGCCCGAACGCTGCAACTTGCCGGTACATGGGACGGCGTAGCTGCAGTGCGTCGATGATGCCACGTGGCGTAAGGTCGCAATGCTCCTCGACCAGTGCCACTATTCTCTCGGGTGCCACCTGTTCCGTGCCAAATGTGTCCACAGTGAAGGCAAGCGGCTTCTCCATGCCTATCGCATAGGCGAGCATGACTTCGCAGTGGCTTGCCAGACCTGCAGCAACGATGTTCTTGGCCACCCAGCGCGCAGCGTATGAAGCACTCCTGTCTACCTTTGTGGGGTCCTTGCCACTGAATGCGCCACCACCATGCCGGGCGTAGCCGCCGTAGGTGTCCACGATGATCTTCCTTCCGGTGAGTCCTGAATCCCCCACCGGTCCACCAACGACAAAGCGTCCTGTCGGATTGACAAGCCTTTGTGTCATATCGTCGATGAGTCCCTCTGGAATAACCACATCGACAACAGATCTCTGGATGTCCTCAAAGATCTGCGCATGCGTTGCAGAGGGATTGTGCTGCGAGCTCACAAGCACGTTCTCGATGTGCACAGGATGTCCAATACGGTCATAGGTGACAGTCACCTGCGTCTTGCCGTCAGGTCTCGCCCATGATAGCGTGCCATCCTTCCGCCGCTCAGTGAGGGTGCGCGCAAGCTCGTGTGCAAGCTGGATCGGCAGCGGCATGAGCTGTGGAGTTTCATTGCAGGCAAAGCCGTACATCATCCCCTGGTCACCTGCCCCGCCTGGATTGACTCCGGCTGCGATGTCTGGCGACTGATCATCAATTGACACCAGCACGCCGCAGCTGCTGGAGTCGAAGCCGTAGGACGAGTCCGTGTACCCGATCTCATGAATGACTTCCCGCACAAGATGGGGCACATCGACATAGGCGTCTGTCGTAATCTCACCGAAGACGAATACAGTCCCCCGGGTTATTGCGCATTCACAGGCAACACGGCCATTGGGATCCTGTTCGAGTACTGCATCGAGGACTGCATCACTGATCTGGTCCGCAATCTTGTCAGGATGTCCATTCGTGACTGACTCGGAAGCTACAACCCGCATGAAAGCACCTCCAACACTGCGCGCGCTGTCAATCTAGACAGGGAATACTGCATGATGTCTCCACTGTGCACCTGGCCTCTGACGCCGTGCATATGTCGCAAATCTCCGTGCAAGTTCCATGCGGAGATTCGCAGGCTCAACGATGTCATCGATTATGAGCAGAGACGCAAGCTTCTCAACATCGATGTCTTTCCGGTACTCTTCCTGAAGTCCTGCAACATACGCCTCGCGCTCCGGCAGGGGACGCTCCTGGATCTTGTTGAAATACACGGCGTTCACAGCTGCTTCAGGACCCATCACTGCAATTTCCGCACCCGGGAGGGCGAGCGTGCAGTCAGGATCGAATGCGGGTCCGCACATGGCATACAGGCCCGCACCATACGCCTTCCGGACAATGACGGAAATCTTTGGAACGGTTGCACTTGAAAGCGCTGCAATCATCTTCGCACCATGCCTGATGATGCCCTGCCTCTCGACGACGGTTCCAATCATGAATCCTGGAACATCCGCAAGAAAGAGGAGTGGCACATTGAAGGCATCACAGCATGTGACGAACCTCGCCACCTTGTCTGCTGAATCAACAAACAGGACTCCACCCTTGTGGTTTGGCTGCGAGGCGACGATGCCAACAGTCTGTCCCTCGATGCGTGCAAGTCCAGTCACCACTTCCTTGGCGAAGAGCTCCTTGATTTCAAGAAAGCTTCCCCCATCAATAACGGTGGCAATGAGGTCATGGACATCGTAGCCACGGGCCCGTTCGCTGGGAACGATGTCAGCAATCTCGCTGGGATCCTTCAGTGGTGGAACCACAGGCTGGGTCGGTGGTGTCTCCCTCCAGGAGGACGGCATGGCACCAAGGTATGTGCGGCAAGCAGAAATGCCTTCCTCCTCACTCTCCGCGAGAATGTCACCGCACCCGCTCACAGAGCAGTGCATGAGCGCGCCGCCCATTTCCTCAAGGGTCACGTGCTCCCCTACCACCACCTCTGCCATGCGTGGTGAGCCAAGATACATTGAGGCTTTGCCAGCGATCATGATGACCACATCACAGAATGCCGGCACATATGCTCCCCCAGCAGCACTCGGCCCGAACAGGACGCACACCTGGGGAACCTGTCCACTGAGATGCACCTGCATGTGGAAGATCCGGCCCGCATGGCGCCTTCCTGGAAACATCTGAATCTGGTCGGTAATGCGGGCACCTGCACTGTCGACAAGATAGACAACCGGAATCTCCAGCCGTTCCGCATTCTCCTGCATGCGGATGTACTTCTCCACTGCGAGCGGTCCCCAGGAACCAGCCTTCACTGTTGGATCGCTCGCTATCACGGCAACCTGACGTCCGTTCACGACTCCAATGCCCGTCACAAGTCCATCCGCGGGAAGCTCTGGTTCACCCGCATTTGCGAAGAGCCCATCCTCAATGAATTCCGAATCGGGGTCGCACAGCAGCCTGATCCTTTCACGAACGGGAAGCTTGCCCTGCTCTTTGAGCTTCGCCTGAGAGCGGACTGGTCCTCCCTGAAGGAGGCGTGCCCGTTCCTGACGTGCATGGGAAGCTGCTGCACGAAGAGATCGCGCTTCAGGTTGTGCGTTCCTGGAACTGCTACTCGCCACCTGTACCCTCCTCGACAATGGGCCTGTTCTTCCAGAGTCCTGCACGATATACCTTGCCTGGAAACTCGATGCCAAGCAGGGATGACATCTCTGCACTCAATGCACAGTATGCATCGAGATCGCTGGTGAACGTCGCACCGACGGATGCAAGACCGAGAAGCGCATCCTCACTGCACACATTGCCCGTTGAACGTGGTGCGAAAGGACAGCCGCCAATGCCCCCAAGTGAACCATCATATTTCCGCACGCCAACCTCATATCCAGCAAGAACATTCGCCACTCCAAGGCCCCGCGTGTCATGGACGTGGAGGCTCGTGAGGTCGTCCCCAAGCTCCGCAAGGACTGCCTCCATCAGCGAGCTTACAGCAGCAGGCGTTGCAACCCCTATCGTGTCGGCTATGCCGATCTCATCGACTTCCGCCCCATGCAGTTTCTCGACAAGATCAAGGACTGTGGTCTCAGCGACTCGCCCCTCGAAAGGACAGCCAAAAGCCACGGACACAGCAACATCACACGTGCCGCCCGCATCATGCACCCGTACCGCAATGTCCCGGCATCCCTCGAGTGATGCTGCGATCGGCCTGTTGACATTGCGGTGGTTGAATGTCTCCGTGGCGCCAATTGTCACAAGCACATTGGGCACACCAGCAGCAATCGCCAATTCCGCACCCCTGAGATTGGGAACCAGTACACGGAGGCGTGACTTCTCCCCGTCAGTCAATGACGCCAGGACATCCCCCGCGTCCGCCATCTGAGGAACCCACTTCGGCGACACGAAAGAGGTTGCCTCCACCCGTGGAGCTCCTGCCTCGAGAAGACCCCGGATCATGCGAATTTTCGCTTCAGTCGATACTGGATGCGGGAAAGTCTGCACGCCATCCCTGGGGGCAACATCCGTCCAGACAATGTCAGTCATGAGTTCCATCCATGGTGAGCATCATAGCCGAACAGTGCAACGAGCACGGACCCGAGTGGAGGAAGTGGCAGAAGAATGACCACGAGCCCCCAAAGGATGGAACGTTTGCGGATTGCGAGCACGCACCCGAACCACCATGCAAGACATGTTGCAACGAGAAGAATGCTCACCAGCACTGCCAGAGCGATGCCTGCTCCACCTGCACCACGTACCCCGTACTGGACAACGATGAAGTTCGACCCGTAGAAGGAGATGGTGCTTAGAGCTGCAAATACGATGGTGGTGAATCGGGTGATGATGCGCTGTTGCGGCTGTTGTGCCATTGCTGACCTTCTTCTCCCTGCACTACTGCTGCACGTGACAGGATGCCCATGAAAACAGTACGCTGCTGAAGCCATGACGCAGTTTGTTCTCAGCACCTATCTTACCCAGTCGCTCGGCATCACATTCCATCCTGATCTCAGGATATGCGGGATTGACGAGGTTGGCAGGGGTGCGTTCGCTGGACCACTGGTCGCGTGCGGAGTTGTGTTCCCTGCGTCATATGCCAACCCTGATCTCCGTGACAGCAAGGAACTGTCCCCAGCCCGTAGGACAGTGCTTGCCGAGGTGGTGAAGCATGATGCCCTTGCCTACGCGCTTGCAGAGGTTTCACCGCACGATATCGACTGTCATGGAGTAGGGTGGGCCAACCGGACTGCCTTTGAATCCCTTCTTGCATCACTCGATGCAGATGTGTACATCTGCGATGGCAACCTCAAGCTTGCGAGCTCCAGGAGGTGGGTATCCCTCCCGAAAGCGGACCAGATCGTTGCTGCTGCCAGTGGAGCATCCATCGTTGCAAAGACGCACCGCGACTCTCTGATGGAGAAGCACCACCACGATGCACCCATGTACTGCTGGGCTGACAACAAGGGGTACGGATCCAAGGCGCACCGTGAGGCAATCCGCAGTCACGGCCTCCATGTCCTCCACAGGAGATCCTTCATCCACGAAGCGCCACTCGAGCACCTCCCAGAGCAGCTCTCGCTCTTCCCTCCGGCTGCCTCCTAGCAGCAGGAGCAGCCACCGCCACACCCGCAGGATCCGCCCTGAGGCACTGGTGTGTCCGAACTGACAGGGCTGGAGAGCATGACATTCGAGAGACTCATGACGAGCACGGCTGTTGGCTTCGCGCATTCTGGACACGGTGTCGGCTCGTGGCGGGATGCAACAGGGCGCATGGTCTCAAAGACTGTGCTGCAGTCATTGCATCGATACTCGTACCGGGGCATGTGGATGTCCTCCAAAAATGCCGAACCCTACAAGTTCCAGTCTACTCGAGTCCCTGCATTGAACGCGCAACATCTGCAGCAGTGTGACATGCCTTCACAAGCACGCCCGCGAAGCGGTGCCCCCTTTCACTGTGCGCGACCAGGCAGCATCGCGCGACGCATCACTTCTGACTGCCACCTCGGCTGCACCTCTCCTGCTGGAAATGGAAACTGCAGAGGAGTCTTCCAGCTCAGCCACGCCACCGAGTACCTTCTGATGTTCGACCGTCACTTCCTTCAGTTTCGCGGATGTTCTCTTGAGCTTCCAGCTGTACAGCGGAAAGGAGTGACTGAACCTCGTCTTCTGCCACACAGTTTTCTCGATGACAGGCTGGCCATCGACCATGACACGGACAGAGGCTCCCTTGCGGTTGAAGAGATGCACCTGCTCCCCAACCTGGCCGTCTGCATACCTGAAAAATGTTGGACCCTCAACGGGTCGTACCACGCACCTGACAGTGTGCTCAGTGGAGAGTGCGGTGTTCGTCATCTTGGACGCATTCCGAAGCTGTGCCCCGGGACGAGGCACGGACATACACCTTGCTTCCCGGGCCGCTACACTATGGAGTGCACCCTGTGAACCATGGCCAGTTGAGAAAAGGGATCGAATGTCCACATCCACTGCTGCTGCATCCCATGATGCGGACCATCAAATCCGGAAGGCTGAAACACTCATTCTTGCCGTCATTTTTCTTGGCATTGTGCTTGCTGCTGTGGACACCACCATCGTTGTCCTTGCCATACCCACCATATCGCACGATCTGCATTCTGGGATTTCGACAGTGGTGTGGGTCATCATGGCCTACATTCTCACGCTCACAGTGCTCGGCACCCAGGTGGGAAAGATCGGAGACATATTCGGCCGCGTGCACATGTACATTGCGGGATTCGTGATCTTCACGCTCGGTTCCACACTCTGTGGCATTGCCCCAGGTGGTGAGCTCCTCGTGGCATTCCGCGTCCTCCAGGGCATAGGCGGCGCACTGGTGTCCGCCAACAGTGGCGCAATCATCGCTGACTCGATTCCCGTGGCACGGAGAGGCAGGGCGTATGGCCTGACAAGCGTTGGCTGGAATGTCGGCGCCATCCTCGGCATTCTCCTTGGAGGCATTCTCATCACGTTCGTCTCTTGGCGCTTCATCTTCCTCATCAACCTCCCGATTGGCATTGCTGCAATCATCATCAGCGCCATCGTGCTGCGTGACCGCGGTGAGCGCGTCAAGCATTCAATAGACATTCCCGGGATGCTCCTCCTTGCTGGTGGTCTGACTCTCATTCTCCTTGCAGTGAATGATGTGACTGATGGCAACTGGACAGTGCAGACATCAATCAAGCTCGGAAGCGGCATCATCCTGCTCATGGGCCTCTTCCTCTGGGAACGCCGTGCAAAGGAACCCGTACTTCCTGTTGCGCTGCTTCGCATCCGCATCCTGTTCGCCTCGATATTCGCCTCGTTCTTCCAGGCGCTGGCAAACTTCTCCGTGCTGTTCCTCCTCATCATGTATCTCCAGGCAGCACGTGGACTCTCTCCGCTTGCTGCATCTGCACTTCTCATCCCTGGCTACATTGTCGGAGCGTTCACTGGACCGTTTGCAGGGAGATGGAGCGACCGTGTCGGATCCCGAGCTCCCGCAACGCTTGGGCTCATTCTTCAGGGAGTGTCCGTTTTCTGCTATGCGCAGCTTGACCCGCATTCCTCACTGTGGCTCATTGCAGGAATATCCGCAATCTCGGGCATCGGAAGCGGACTGTTCTTCCCAGCTAACAACAGTGCTGTCATGGCGAATGCTCCCCAGCGCACATATGGCATTGCCTCCGGTCTCCTCCGGACCTTCTCCAACATGGGTATGGTGGGGAGTTTCGCAGTGGCACTTCTTGCCACGTCAATTTCCATCCCCAAGAGGTTTGCGCTTGCCATCTTCCTCGGAACAGCGTCAACTTCACTCCCGAAGCACCTTGTTGGTCCCTTCATGGATGGCTGGCACACAGCACTCTACTTTGCGTCTGCACTCTTCATCATTCCCATCATCCTTTCGCTCATACGCGGGAAGGAGCAGCGGAATCCCCAGCACCAGGCTCCCTCCACAGCTTCGTGATCGCATCCGGAGAGTGTGAAGAACATGTGACAGATGCTGCTCCGCCAGCGACATTGCGTAGACTATGAGAGAACACGACGGTCCCCCGTCTTCGATTCCGCGCAGCGAGCTGTACGGTTGGGGTGCCGTAAGGAGGACTCATGATGACACGAGAGCATTGGAAGCATGACAGCCACGAGGAGGCAGCCAATCACCTCCAGGCGTTGCATTCCCTGACGTCCGATGACAGTGCAGTCCGTGAAGGTGTCCTTCATGCCCTGGAGTCCGCACGACATGCAGCAGACCGCGCTGCGCATGCTGCAGCCGAGGCACGGACCCATGCAGAGCCCCATGTCCGCACTGCCAGTCATGCAGCAATGGATTCCCTCAGCAGGGCAGCAGCCCATGCTGCAACACTCCTCGCAGACGCATCGGGAAAGGGCGCCACTGTGACAGCCGCTCCACTGTTGTCATTGGATGAGACAGCTGAGGCACACGATGCCCCAAAGCGGCACCGAGTGCGGAAGCTCCTGATTGCAGGACTTCTCGTCGCTGGCGTCGTGGCGTTTTTCCGTTCCTCGCTTCCCTCACGCATAGCCCATGCACTGTTTGGTCATGAGGATGATGAGGAAACTGAGACGATCACGCTGCCGATTGACACAGATGAGCTTGAGGATGTGGAGAACGAACATCACCATGCAGCAGTCGCCTCCGAGGATCATGAGGATCAGGAGTAGTTCCCCAAGGAGACATCCCGGGTATACTCGATAGCGATGCCACAACCGCTATCCATTGGTTCACCGCTGATCACGATCACATCCATCATCAGTGACCTCCTCCAACTACTTGCCCTTCTGGTCATTGTGCGAGTCGTCCTGTCCTGGATTCCATCCATGGCCTGGTCCCGAAACAGGGTCGTCATCCTCCTGTACCGGATTGTCGATCCGCTCCTGAAGCCATTCCAGAAGATCATTCCGACGTTTGGCGGCATGGATGTCTCCCCGCTCGCACTTGTTCTTGTGCTCGAGTACCTGTCCTCAGTCGTTGCTGGACTCGGCTACGGAAACTTCAACGTGTTCGGCTCTGTCATCGGTCTTGTGGGATTCTTCTTCAGATCGGTCGCGATCATCATCTTCCTCCTTGTGCTCATCAGATTCCTGCTCAAGATCCTCCATGCGGACCGCAGCCATCCGTTCGTGCAGATGATCTACTACATGTCGAATCCCTTTGTCGCACCGTTCCGGAACCTTCCCGTCATTCCCTTCGATGTGCAGTCGCTTGTCGCAACAATCGTCTACTTCGTGATCGTTGCCGTTCTCCAGTTCATCTTCGTCTACATCCTATGAGGATGCACGTGCATCCTGGAGGGCACGGACTGCTGCGACAGCGAGCGCATCGACCCTCTCATTGCCGGGAATTCCGGCATGGCCACGCACGTACTCAAACCGCACAGCGCTGGTGACAAGCGGATCTATCGTCGGAAAGAGGTCGAGGTTCGCGTTGCGCTTCCACCGGCGTGTGAGCCAGTTGATCACACCCTGGCTGTCTGTGCGGATGAGTATGGAGATACGTGCAGAGTCCTCTCCAGCCCGGATTGCCCGGAGTGCTTCACGCACAGCAATGAGTTCCTGCCGGTTGTTCGTGGTCGAGGCCTCGCTTCCCGATCCCTCCTCGATCCTGCCATCGGGCCACTCGATGCGGTATGCCCAGCCACCTGGCCCCGGGTTTCCCGAGCACGCACCATCGGTGTACACCACGATCTCGCTAGTCATCTGGCACTTCTCCTCGACAGCCGCCACACGCCGTAGGACCGGCCCCGGTCCATACAGACATCGTACGCATCAACCGTGCACGGCTGTTCCGCGATTGCTGCCTCCACAGCCATGGCATGCTGCATGGGCTGGAGAACGATCCACTGCGGATTCCTGGCAACAGCTTCCTGGAGCATTCCTGCAATCGTGTGTCCACCCATCCCCGCAATCACAATGGTTGCCACCTCACCGTGCTGGATTGGTTCGAGAGATGGTCCACGACGCGTCTCTATCCTGTCCGCAGCATCTGGTGCATGCGCGACAGCCAGAAGAAGACGGGGATACGATCCACCGATTTCCGTTGCGATGACCCTCATCGCACCCCGCTTTGCAAGGGCGAGTGCGAGCTGCCCATCACCTGCGCCAATGTCAGCGACAGCGCCATGTGGCGGTATCGCAGCAAGCACGTGCAGGAGGCGGAGTGGAAGTGGCACGTTCCAATTGTGCAGCACGTACAATAGGAGGTGCACACCAGCGAAAGGAACTCTTCCATGCCATCCCGCACACTTGCCCCATTCGATCCCAAGAGAGTTGCCCCATGGTACAGTGGAAAAGGATCCCACGGAGTCCTGCTGCTCCATGGATTCACGAGCACCCCGATCGAGATGCGGGGTCTTGGCGAACACCTCCTCAACCGTGGATACCGCTGCGCAATTCCCGCTCTTCCTGGCCACGCCACCACTCCCGAGGATCTCAGGTCCACCCATTGGCATGACTGGGTTGAAGGTGCGCTCCATGAGGTCGACATCCTCCTTGCCGAGTGCAGTTCCGTTGCCATCGTCGGACAGTCAATGGGAGGCAACATTGCACTGCATGTCGCTGCGCTTCGCCCCCGGATTGGAGCAGTTGCCACAATTGGCGCCCCACTCCGTCTCCACGATGCGCGCATCAGCGTTCTTCCTGTCATGAAGCATGTCATCCGCTGGCACACGCCTGGACATGATGTGGACCTGCACTCTCCAGAAGCTGTTGCGGACCTCGACTCCTATGGCAGGTGGCCAACAGCCGCAATCCTTGAGCTGAGCAGACTCCTCCACCGCACAGAACATCTCCTCCCCTGCATCCGTCAGCCTGTGCTGCTCCTGCATGGTGGACATGACCGCACAGTCTCTCCCTCAAACGCTGCAGAGATTGCGCACAGGCTCACGGGAAGTGCAGAAGTGCATCGCACAATGTACTGGCGCGATGGCCATGCGCTCACGGTCGATACGGACAGGGAATCCGTGTACACCGAGGTTGGTGACTGGCTGCACCGTCATGTCGGTCAGCCCCTTGCTGCAGGCGCCTCATGATCTCCCTGGATGCCTCGACACTGCGGAATGTCCTCGTGCGACAGCTCATTCCCCTGGAAAGCAGTCCTCCTGCTCCCGTGCAGCCGCTCCCCCTTGCTGCAGTCCTTGTCCTCGTTGATGAGACTTCCCCCGCCCTTCCTGTCCTCTTCACTGTGCGATCTTCTTCACTTGAGCACCATCCTGGTGAGATCTCCTTTCCTGGAGGACATCAGGAAGACCGTGATGCGAGCCTTGCGGCCACTGCACTCCGTGAGGCCGAGGAGGAAGTGAATCTTCCGCCATCACATGTGGAACTGCTGGGCTATCTTCCCTCCCGCCAAACACGGGGATCCAACGTCTGGCTCACTCCTGCAGTCGCCATGCTCCATACTCCCTTCTCCCCCCGTCTCGAAGAGGAGGAAGTGACATCCATCTTCTGGACACCACTCGAGAAGCTTCTCACAGGTCCCCATGCGACAACGCTTCTCCAGGTGGGACAGCAAGATCGGCTGGTGCATGCCTTCACTGTCGAGGATCACATCATCTGGGGAGTCACTGGCAACATCGTCGCGGATCTTCTCGATCTGCTTGGTGGTGGTCGTCCACCAGACCCGGGTCCATTTCCGATTACCCTGTGAGTCCGAATCCGGACCGTGCCACAACACTGTCGCATGCACGAACGAGCACTGGCCAGAACTTCGATGGATCTGTGAGGAAGGCGAAATGGCCGTGTGGAGAGCTGACAACATGGTCCCGCGCACCAGGAATGTGCTCAACGAGCCACTTCTGGTCCCGTGGCAGCGCGAGGGTGTCCTTCGTTGTCCTGACGACAGACACAGGCACATCAACATTGGGGATCCACTCCTTGGAGCTGAAGTGCGCAA
>JAJZLL010000021.1 GCA_021803465.1 bacterium | reverse complement strand
GTCTAGGATGTTCAGCTGCGCCTGTGCGCTATGGGCATGCAGAAATCAGTACCCCACAGCCCCATCAATGGACTCCCGGATGAGGTCCGCATGGCCACAGTGCCGTGCGTACTCCTCGATCATGTGGGTGTAGATCCAGCGAAGTGAAACCTGGTGCCCCTCCCGGCCACCCAGATCTTCGAGCTCAGCATGCTGCACGCATTCACGACTCCTTGCGCATGCTGCTTCCCACACCTTCCAGTCCCCTTCCCAGTTGGCGCCCTCGAGCGGTGCGAAAGCCGCATCCTCGTCACCATCCTCCGTGCTGAAGGGAAACGGCTCCTCCCACTTTCCTGAAAGCACCTGGACAAACCACTGGTGCTCGACTTCAGCGAGGTGCCGCACAAGGCCGTGGAGGGAAAGCTTCGATGTCGCTATCGGCATGACCTTGAGCTGCTCCGCGGTGAGACCCTCACACTTCAGCTGAAGGGTGGTCCGGTAGAATTCGAGCCACCCCTCGAGCATCTCCCGTTCAGGGAGCATCCCACCCGGCTCTTTCCTTCGGGGATCCGACAGTTCAGCTGGCATGCTCCACCTCTCTCTTCCATAGTTGCGGCAGTGGTATCTCAACGCCCCTTTCCCTGAAGATTACCGCATCCAAAGGGAGCCGGAAGCGTACCTTCTGAGCCCGAGATGGAAGGTGCTCCATGCAAGAACGCCAAGCACCACAGCTGCACTGACAACGAGGGCGAATGGACCTGGAGCAAAATGCCGCATGAGGCTCACGGGAACGCCAGTGATGAACGCTGCGGGCACGATCGTGAAGAGCAAAACGCGTACTGGTCCCCCAAAGAAGTCGAGCGGGTAGCTTGCAAGGAGGAGAAGGGCATTGAAACCGAGGTCCGCATGCTCTCCCCTCCCTCCCACGAAGAAAGTGAACGAACCAACCCACACCAGGAACGCCACCATGACGCATACCCCAAGAAGCACACATGCGCCAAAGAGGAGAATCCGTTCCGGTGTGGGTCCAGCTGCAACGAGAAAAAGGATGACTCCAAAGACAAGATCCCCAAGGTTGATCGGTTCCACCCTTCTGCAGAGCAGCTGCCCAAGCGGCCGAACTGGAAGAATGAGCACCTCGTCAATCGAGCTGTCCGCCACCATCCGGCCGATCCGTCTGCAGTTTGCGAAGAGGCCAAGACCTATTCCCGCCACTACCGTAAGGAGCGAGAACATCACGATGATATCGTGGAATGTCCAGCCATTCGCAGTCCCGACACGGTGGAAGAACAGTCCCCAGAAGACAATCCACGCGATGTCGTTCACAGCCATGAGGACGATCTGAAAGACGAATGACGCGCGGTTCGCCTGGCCATCTGCGAACGCAGTCCTGAGGGTGGCAAGTGCGGATCTCATCCTCCCAGCACCTCCAGTCTCCGTTCTCCACGTGCGAAGACAAGAAATGCTGCACCCATACCCACTATGAGCCAGCAGCACTGCTCAAGCACAAGCGCGATCGATCCATGGCCTGCTGCGAAGGATCCCGGAACGTAGGCAATGGCAGCAAAGGGGAGTGGAATGAAGAAGGCTGCAACCGCATGCGGAAGGAGGTTGAGTGGGATGAGCACCCCTCCACCAATGAGAATGAGCTTCTGGAAGAGAAACCACGTTGACCGGGCATCCTTTAGCCAGAACGCTATGCCACCAAGCGCATGCTGGAGCGCAATGCTCAGCAGGAGTGACAGGAATGAGGCTCCGACTGCAAGGATGGCTGACAGTCCTGAGGGAGGCGGTCCAGCGAGGATCCATGCAAACGCTCCCCCAGCCAGCAGGCAGCACCACTGCCTCGCAAGAGCTGCACCACCATCGATTGCCATGCGGATGCCAACGACAGAAGCTGGCCGCAGCATGGCTACTGCCACCTCCCCAGAGCCAATCTCCTCTCCGATGTCCTCTATGGCCCGGGCAGGGACAGGAACAGTGCATGCCTCTGCGAACGTGATGTACCAGACAAGTTCCCCGAAGGAATAGCCACCAATGTGTCCTCCGTGGGCAGCTGTCGCAGCATGCCAGACGGAGGAGAGCGCGAGGATGACAAGGAGCATCATTCCCACCTGGGTCGAAAGATCTCCCCGAGCAGCAAGTGTCCTCCTTGCACCTGTCAGAAACGCGATGCCATATGCGTTCATGGCCGCCTCTCATACATGTGCGAAACGATTTCCTCAAGTGGAGGATCCTCAACGGAGATGTCCGCAACGGGATACTGCTCAAGAAGCGCATCGAGCACACTTCGAATTGGCGACTCTTCCGTGTTGACCTCAAGCTGTGCGACAGCACCATCATGGGTAAGGACTGCAGCACCGCTCACCCTGAGCGTTGGAACAGCCTCCTCGAACCGCACGCCAATGAGCTTCCGTTTCAGGAGAGACTGCCGGAGCATCTGCACGCTGTCATCGAAGACAATGCGTCCATGGTTGATGATGATGACCCTGTTTGCCACCCGCTCTATGTCCGAGACATCGTGCGATGTGAGAAAAATCGTTGTTCCCTGTTCCTCATTGATGCGGACAATGAGATCCCTGAAGCGCGTTTTCGCGACGAGATCCAGCCCTATTGTCGGTTCATCGAGAAAGAGGATCTCCGGTTCATGAAGGAGGCTTGCCACGAGCTCGCAACGCATCCGCTCTCCAAGTGACAGCGTCCGCACTGGCCTGTCATAGAGGTGTGTGGCATCGAGGAGTTCGCCAAGTGAGGCAAGCCTCGCATCCCGGTCACTTCCAGGAACACCGTACATGCTGGCTAGAAGCGCGTATGTGCGGCGTGGTGTGAGCTGGAACCACAGCTGTGAACGCTGACCGAAGAGTGTTCCTATGCGCCGGGCAAGGGTGAGCCGCTGTTCCCACGGAACAAGTCCAAGGACTGTTGCCGTCCCCGAGGTTGGCCGGAGGATGCCCGTGAGCATCTTGATGGAGGTGGACTTTCCGGCACCATTCGGTCCAATGAATGCGCACCTCTCACCAGGCTCAATATGAAAACTGATGCCTGCGACAGCATCGACTCTCGCGCTTCCCCTTCTGCCACTGCCAAACGTCTTTCCCAGTTCATCGACCACGATTCCCTGGGACAGGCGTGGACGTTCGCCCATGGATTCCCCCTCCTGCACTGACCCGGCCGATCTCTGGCATCACCCAAAGCTGCACTGCAGCAGGCGTTGCCCATCGTGGGACATGGAGCAACCGTACCGCAAAATGCCCTATGGGACAAGTGGGAAACGCGCTTCCCGCACTCCCCCTCCTGCAGCCATGGTAATGTGCGCAGTGCAGCGCATCAGTGCAAACAGACGCATTCCCTTCCCCATTCCCCTGGAGGTACCCGCATGACCCGCGCACTCCTCAACGCTCTTCCGGAGTGGATGCTTTTCATCCTCTTTCTCCTTGTTCCAGTGTGCCTTGCACTCGCTGGCACCTGGTGCATCCGAAAGTTTCTGCCGGGCTGGAAACGTGCTTCTGCCCAGGAGACTGTGGGAACGGTCGTCGGACTCGTCAGCACGTTCTTCGCACTGGTGCTCGCCTTTGCAATCGTGAACCTGTATCAGCGCTATGAGGATGCTTCCTACCGGGTAAATGCCACTGCAGCCTCCCTCACTGTCCTCACGCATGATGCTGCTGCCTTTCCCGCTCCTGAGCAGCAGCGGATCGATGAAGCTGTGGGAGCCTATGCAGCACGCCTCACCTCTGTCGTCTTCCCAGGACTCCGGAAGGGAACACTCCCACAAGGAACGGATCCCGGTCTTGGACGCCTGTACCAGGTGCTGGAGTCATACCATCCAGCTACTCCAACGGAAGTGTCGTTCTATGATGCCTCAATTGCCGAGCTTGGAACACTACTCTCAAATGAGCAGCAGTTCGTGAGTGATGGCACTTCCTCCTTGCCCGCTGCGTTTCTTGCCCTTCTTGCAGTCACGGCCATCCTCACCCTTGCTGCATCTCTTCTCCTCTCGGCTGAATCGCCCACGTTCGAGTCAGCCCTCACTGCATCGATTGCTGCAGCCATTGGCATCGGCTGGCTCACTGTCGCCATACTCGAGTTTCCATTCTCCGGATCAGTATCCGTGTCAACTGCCGCATTCACGCATGGATACCTGCACCATCTCGTAGTCATGCCCCACTAGCCCCCTGTCATCCCCCCACAGGCTTGCGCCTTCCCGCTGCTACCTGAGCTGCATGCCGCATGTGCCAATGCACGCCAGCTGCAGAGGTCCGTGCGATGTCCACATACCCACGCTAGAATGGCTGCAGTGTGACAGAGCCAGTGCGCCCACACGAAAGGAGCAGACCGCATGCCAACGACATTCCCACACACCACATTTGCAGCATGGCTGCAGGGTACTGGTGTCAGTTCAGTTGGCATCATTCTCGACACGTCCGGCTCCGTCCCCCAGTCGGAGCTCCACCAGGTCATGGTGGCCACAGCAGACCTTCCCACATCCGCCATCTCTGGCATCGCACTCACTGACACGCAGGTGCAGAAATCAGGCAGCCGGGACGAGATCCTGTACAGCATCCTGAGTAGCCGGAATTATGGTGGTGGAACAGATTTCTCCAGAATCGCGGAGGATGCGTGGAAGCGGACAGGGTGCCCACCGCACCTCGCGCTCATTTCAGATGGTGAATCAGCACGATGGCCAGCCCGCTTCCCCGTGCCCACAACCATCCTCCTGATTGACCGTCATGGCCCTACGATCGCAAAGATGGGCCCGAACCACGTATACAAACTCCCCCCCTGCACTGCCTCAACCAATGTGCAGGACATCCTCGTTCTCGATCTTCCTGCACTTCAGGATCTCTCGCGGGGATTGGACTGACACTCTGCCCGAGCCACGCTGCTGCGTCAAGGGCAGCAAGTGAAAGCCTTCTCCTAGCCCAGTTCCCTTGCCAGAAGACCTGCTGCTTTGACGAGATCCTTCTGAAGAAGGGAAGCTTCTTGAGCAGAGCGTACTGACAGGTCCCGTGCTGTGCCTCCCGCACTGGAACTCACACCTGCTGTCCTGGTGAACACACTCTGGAATGACCAGTCGTCGATCCCCTGGGCTGAGCTGAATGCCCGTGTTTCTGGCCGGAGCAGCCCCTGACTGAGATACTCCTTTATCCTGTCCTGAGACAGTCCAAGCAGATGCACGAGATCACTGGCGAAGCCGATGTCATTCATCCGCTCGACAATGCTCGGCACCGATGTGCCAGCATCCGACGGATCCGCAACGATGAGAGCCCGTTTTCCCCCACTGGGCGCAGGAAGATGGGTCGCAAGACGCTCTGCGGCAGCGATCTGATATGGCGTATGGGGAATCCTGTTGCCATCGAGGAACACGATGGGGAGCGGTGCCTTTCCCTGGGAGCTGCGCCACGCGTTGATGGCTTTCCCGAGCAACTTCGCAGGGAGCCGTCCCCCTGTGTTCTGTCCAAGAATGAAGGCATACTCCTCCTTCTGCAGTGCAGGCTCAAGCTGCTGCAGTACAGAGGACAGGTGGGGAAGGATTGACGGGACGGCATCATTGGTGAAGCCTGCACGCTCACAGCTCCACTTCGCGTACCTGCGGAGATCCGCACGCACCTGGCGCTGCCGTTCACTGTCTTCCTTCGTGCTCTCGTACAGCGGCCTGCTGGAGAACTTCTCAAGGGCGAGGCCTGTAAGGTCTGGACGGTTGCGGATGGGACCAGCATTCATCTTCCCCCGGAACAGTCGCGTTTCCGTTGGCCAGCCAACCGCGTCTATCGTGCTCACCGTGACCGTATGGTCCCGGGGTGTCGCCTGCTGTGTGACTTTCTGAATTCCCCGTTCCATCAGGATCCTGTCCGTCGTGAGGATGGTGAACCATTCCCTCTTCATTGACTGGAACACCTGTTCCGGAAGATCATGAGTCGCCAAAACGCCAATGAAGGATTCGATGGCATCGCTCGGGAATCGCTGGCTGTTTGCCGCAAGCACGACCTGCTGTGCCAGAACGGTGCCACTTGTGGCTTTCGAACTGCGGACCTGATGGCACGGAATGGAGTGCAACACTGTGCCCGTGAGCGTTCCCGTGGTGAATGCCTCGTTGAAGCGGTCCACATCAGCAGGCCTCACGTCTGCTTCCACATGGGAATTCCAGAATCCGATCAGATCCTCGGTGCGGAGTGAGACCGGATGCTGTGCACTCCTCAGGAGAGCAGCAAACGCGTCGATGTCCGCACGCGATGCGGGTGTCGTGTCCACATCGGGATTGCGGGTGAACTTCTCTCCATCCAGCACTGCGACATCGAACGTGATTCCCCTGGCAGTGAGTTCACCTCCGAGCCTCGCAATGCTCCCCCCAGTCGATATGCCCTCAGTGACCACCAGTGCACGCGTGTCCGGAAGGCGTTTCGCAAGCAGGTGCGCACGCTGGTCCAGCGCATGCCTGAGTTTTGGCAGCTGGTCTCCTGACGATGTGCCCTGGATGAAGACAAGCGGAATTCGCGGCAGATTGTGGGCATCATTCCACGAATTGATAAACGAGTGGATGAACCGTGCAGGAATCCTTCCTGTGGTGTCATCGCCAATGACCATGCCGAACTCCCCAGCCTCCACTGCTGGAAGAATCTTCGCAATGAGCCTATCGAAGCCGACCTGGATGGCACGGAGCTCCTTGGTCTCCATGTGGGCAGCATCTGCGATTGTGGAGCCCATACGGTGTGTACTTCCTGGCATATCCCCTATCCGCCCTCCCGTGCTGCAATGCAGCGCATATACAGAGCCTACGGCCTGCTTGCGGACAGTCCACACCCAATGGTGTGCTGCATGCCCGTCAGCGGACTGGAAGTTCCGTCCGTGATGTGTCCCGGCTCCAGTGCTACACTCACATCCATCACTGTTGGGAGGAGAGGGACATGAAGTATCCTGCTGCACGTCGTGAGAACCAGATTGACACGTATCATGGCGTTCCCGTGGAGGATCCCTATCGCTGGCTCGAGGACCGGAACTCACCGGAAACGCAGCAGTGGATTGCAGACGAGGATGCGCTCACAAAGCGCGCGCTTGCCGGGACACCTGGCAGAAAGCAGCTCCAGAAGGAGATTGCTGCCATGTACAACCACGATCAGCGAAGCACTGTCTTCGTGCGTGGCAAGTACCAGTTCTATACGGAACGGCGCGCTGGACAGGAACAGAGCCACCTCAATGTCATTGGCCCTGACCGCATCACACGCACGCTTGTTGATCCGCTCGCCATCCAGCCGGATGGGAAGCTCGCCCTCATGTCGTACACCCCTTCTCCAGATGGCAGGTATGTCGCATACACGCTTGCAAGCGGTGGCACGGAGGAGACAACGCTCTACATCCTTGACACTGCCACAGGCGCACGTGTCGATGGACCCATCGAGCGGGTCAGGTACAGTCCCTTCAGCTGGCTTCCCGACAGTTCCGGCTACTACTACGGCCAGCGTCTCGATCCCGCCTTTCTCCCACCGCATGAGTCGATGTTCCACCGTAAGCTGTTCTTCCACCGCATGGGGACACCTCACACGTCAGACCCCATGGTCTTTGGCCAGGGCCGAGACAAGACGGAGTACTACAGCACCTCGGTCTCATCCGATGGAAACTGGCTTGTTCTCGCAGCAAAGCGGGGAACGGAACCACGGAACGATGTCTACCTTGTCGACCGACTCTCCGGTGGGCCTCCTGTTGCCCTCCAGGAGCACGTCAATGCAGCAACACACGCTGCCGTTTCCGATGATGGCCGCTGCTACATCCTGACGAATGATGGGTCCCCGCGCGGAGCGATGTACGTGGCGGACCCCCACCACCCGCAGAGGAGCAACTGGCAGCTCCTCATTCCTGAGCGGAAAGATGCTGTTCTTGAGGACTACATGATCACGAAGAACACAGTCATTGCCGAGTGGCAGAAGGATGGCATTTCCGAGTTCACTGTCCATGACAGGACCACGGGCAAGTATCTCCACACGGTCTCCCTGCCAGGTGCTGGCACAGCAAGCACCTTCCGCAATGCTCCGCGCATGGGGGACACAGTCCTTCTCTCCTACACGGATGCAGTGACACCCCAAACGGTGTACCGGTACAACGCACTCACGGATGAGCTCACGATGTTCAAGTCTCCAGCACAGAAGCGTGACCTCCCACAGATGACTGTCCGTCAGGTCCAGTACCGGTCGAAGGATGGAACGATGGTACCGATGACCGTCATCGCGAGGAGCGATGTGCAGCTCAATGGAAAGAATCCAACCATTCTCTACGGATACGGCGGGTTCAACAGGGGTATGCAGCCGCAGTTCAGTCCGAAACAGGCGTTATGGGTCGCGAAGGGTGGAGTCTACGCCATTGCGAACCTCCGTGGCGGGAATGAGCGTGGTGAAGAGTGGCACAGGGCTGGCATGCGAGAGAACAAGCAGAATGTCTTCGACGACTTCATTGCGGCAGCTGAACATCTCATCTCGGAGGGGTACACCTCGAAGTCGCATCTTGGCATTGAGGGTGGGAGCAACGGTGGACTTCTTGTCGCAGCTGCGATGACACAGCGTCCTGACCTGTTCCGTGCAGTCCACTGCGCAGTTCCGCTTACGGACATGATCCGGTACGAGTCATTTGGCATGGGACGGACATGGAACGACGAGTATGGAACCGTTGCGAATCCGACGGAGTTTGAATGGCTGCGAAAGTACTCTCCCTACCACCACGTGGTGAAAGGAACAGCATATCCGTCGCTTCTTGTGACCACAGGGGACAACGATGCGAGAACGGATCCTGCCCATGCGAGGAAGTTCACTGCTGCAGTGCAGTGGGCGACAAGTGGACAGGGCGCTGTGCTCTTCCGCAGGGAGCCCGATGCGGGGCACCAGGGAGGAAGCATCCGCCTCTACTTCCAGGAGACAGCCGATGTCCTCGGCTACTTTGCGAAGCAGCTCGGACTCGCTCTTGGCCAGCGCCAGCAGAAGGGACGTGACGGCGCTGATGGCGCAGCAGGCATTGCTGCCTAGGAGAGTTCTTTCTCCACTGCCCCAGCTCCATCCTCATCATCTTCCTGCCCTGCTCCCAAAGACTGTCCGAGGAGTTCCGGCAAGGGAGATGGTGCGCTCAATGCCATCAAGCGTGACGACACCTACAAGCTGCTCCGCATCATCGAACACGGCAACCGGCCCTCCCCCATGAGCAGCAATCTTCTCGGGTATGGTGTTCGCTGGGTCTCCCGCATGCGCCTGACCAAGTTGGGCAATGGGAGTCGCCACCATGCCAAGCGTGACATTTCCGCGCTCACCAGGTGGCACTGTTCCCAGAGCCCGAATGTTCGAGATCGCCTCTGCCTGCCCAGCACGTCCTGTGCTCACAATGCATTCCCCAGAATATTCGCGGAGTTCATGGGCAATGAGCGAGGCAAGGGAAGTCGACGCGGGAACCGCAAGGGGATGCTGGGTCATGACATCCGCCACTGCAAGATTGCGGAGGTTCTGCTGGAGCGTGGCAAACCCCTCCTCAGCCCTCGCAGCGGAGTAGAGGAACATGCCAATGAGGACGGGCCACACTCCACTGATGGCACCATAGAACACCTCGACAAGTCCAAGGCCCACAAGGAGGGCTGCGAATGCCCTTCCAGCACGGGATGATGCGACAGATGCGCGCTCCTTGTCTTTCCAGCGCTTCCACAGGAGGGAGCGGACAATGCGTCCACCATCGAGCGGCGCTGCAGGAATGAGGTTGAAGACAGCAAGCA
Organism: bacterium; assembly: GCA_021803465.1. Lineage (GTDB taxonomy): Bacteria > Chloroflexota > Dormibacteria > Aeolococcales > Aeolococcaceae > JAJZLL01. Next base: position 37,139 of record JAJZLL010000021.1, on the reverse strand, counting down.
TGCCATTGAGCACTGCGAGCCAAGCGAGGGCGCTCGAAAGGAGCGTTGGCACCTTGAACACCACGCCAAGAACGAAAAGCCCAAAGAAGGCAGCGCCAAGCACAATGCTTGTGAGTGGGCCAACAGCTGCAATGCGGAAATCGGATCCTGGTGTGTGCGCCTCTCCCTCAAGCTGCGTCATGCCTCCAAACATGAAGAGGGTCACGGAATGGACAACAACTCCACTCCGGAGTGCAACGAGCGCGTGGGCAAGCTCATGCGCCAGAAGCGAAAGGAGGAGCACAACTGCCGCCACACCTCCCACCACCCAGTCAAGGACAGTCGCCTGATGGGATGCAACACCAGTGCCGTACGTTGCGAAATCCCACGCGAACAGCACGACTATGACAAGAACGCTCCAGTTCACCCCTACATCGATGCCGTTGATCCTGGCAAGACGGATGGACATCTTCATGGCGGACACCCCACCTATGCTGTGATCGACACACCAATAATGTGTAGTTACTTACTCTACATTTACAGTGTACTGCTCACCTGCAGCCCTGTCGATGAATCATCCAGCACTTCCTGGCCGGGGTGCCACACCATGTTCACTGCACCATGCTTCCCACTGCGTTGCCGTGATCCGCTCCCCCGTGATGCCTGCTGCTTCGGGCGATGCGAGAAAGACGATGGGAGGTCCCATGATGTCGGGAGGAAGAAGGGCGCTGGCAAATGCAGGAGATATCTCCTCCGGAATCATGCCAGTGCTTGTTGCACCACCGGGAAGGAGCATGTTCACTGTGATGCCAGCCGATTTCGCATCCTCCTCCATGATCCTGCTGAGCGACTCTGCTGCCGCTCGTGACGGACCATACGGCACAAACCCCGCTCGACGCATGGTCGCATGGTTCATGGTGATGTTCACAATCCTTCCTGGCGTCTTCGCTGCAATGAGGGGAAAGAATGTGCGTGCCACAAGGAAATATCCTGTGCAGTTCACTGCGAGCACATCACGGAATCCGTCAGGGGGAACTTCCCAGAACGGCTTTGGCTCCTCAATGAACCTGGGATTCACTGTCCGCATTCCGATTCCAGCATTGTTCACGAGAAGGTCGAGCGAGTCCCACACGCTGGCGAGTTCCACACACGCCTTTTCGACGGACTTCTCATCACGCACATCCATCGGCAGTGCCCTCACGGCAAGACCGAGTGATTCCCATCGAGCCACTGCTTCCGTGAGCCTCTCTCCCGGGCGTGCGCTCGCAGCCACCTCGGCACCTGCCTGAAGTAGGGCATCCGCCATGGCTCTGCCAATGCCGCTCGATGCGCCCGTGACAAGGACACGCACACCTTCCAGGGGACGTGCAGACGTGGTCATCCCCGCCCTGTTCCTTTGCTTCCACTCTTCCGGGATTCAACCTGCTCTGCAAGTGCATCCACCCGTTCCCGAAGCCGCACGAAGATGATGTCCGTGGTGTCTGCGATCTCCTCCGTTGTCAGGCGCTGTCCAGGGCGCACATCATCGACATCGGGAATGTCCCACACCTCATAGGGGGTGCTGAGGCGGTAGCTTGCCTGAATCTGCTCGAGGATTGGAGGGTACATGATGACCTGGAGGTCCGCTGCATCAATGCGCTCCTGGGAAAGCTGGTCCCAATGGGGCTTGAGATGCTCCTCAAATGAGTGGAGTCTGGCAAGCCTTGTCGCGTACGGTGTGATGGGACCCATCCTGTCCTGTGTGGCGTGGAATCCGCTCGATGTGGCAACAATACCGGGAAGCGACTTCGATCTGAGATATGCTTCCGCAAGCCGCGAACGGAAAGTGTTGCCAACGCAGATGAAGTGGATGGTGTACATGCCTTTCGTAGCGTACTCCACACCCCGGGTATCTGGTCCCAACCTGTTGTGGATATAATTGGTGCAACATACTGCGCTTTGAGGGGGATGAGCGATGCAAGCACAGAAGTCCACTGTCCACGGCACTGTGCCGCTTTCCTTGGATGAGCTCCGCAGCCGTGCGGATGCACTCTTCGCAGCTGTCGACTCTTCCCGACGTCCAGTATGGAATGCCAGCCGCACACGCCTCACCTATGGCGAATCATCAGGTGGCATCACCCGCACAACTGTCGTCTGTCTCATGCCAAATGGCAACACAACTGACTTCGAGCTCACCTTCACGCAGACGTCCGCACTGCCCCGCCTTGCAGGAATGCAGACCGTGCTGGATGCAATGGTGAAAAGTGGCTGCCGGAAACTCCTTGCGCTCATCGGCACTGAGGCGACTGCGCTTAGGACAGGTCCCTCGCCACGGAATGTTGAAATTTCGTAGGCGCAAAAGCGGGCCCCGTATGCCGTCCTTCCTGTTCAGGGAAGTTCTCCCATGAAGGCGTTTCTCGGATTCCTTCTTGTGCTCTTCTGCTTTGGGCTCGTGCTTCTAGTGGAGGGAATGCTGGCGCTGTCCAATGAGCGGACATTGGCTGCAGCTGCCTACTGCCCCACCTCAGAGATCTCGCCATCCACAACGTGTCTCAGCTTTGCCAATGGATATTTCATCAGTTCATCGAACACGAGCTTCTTCAGCCTCTTCACGGAATCGGAACGCGTGTATCTGTGGAAGCCTGGCGTCGATCCCGCAAGCTGCACGTCGTCCTGCACGCTTCCGCCAGTTGACGTCACCATCCTTTCAGTAAATCCATTCAGTGCCTTGAACCAGTTCAGCACCACACCAGACCGCGTCGAGACCTGGAATGACCAGGTGATCACGATCGATGAGCCGAACGGCACTGTCATTCACACCATGGAAAACCCTTCCTACACATCACCACTCTTCCTTGCATGGGGAGCTGGCCTTGCAGTCACTGCTGGCCTCATCCTGACCTTTCTCGCAGTGAACGCTGGCTTCTCCCCTCTCCGGTTCTTCAATCCGTTCTTCTTCGTGGAGGCAATCATCAGGTTCATCGGGGAGATCGCGAAGTACTCAGGCGGTTGACCGTTCCCAATCTGATACCCTAGTGGGTATGTGTCGTGCAGTAACGTGTTCGCGATGTGGACGTCCCACCTGGAGTGGCTGCGGTGCGCATGTCGAGCAGGTGCTTGGCAGTGTTCCAAAGAGCGAGCGGTGCCAGTGTCCACCCCCTGAACCCCGACAGTGGAAAGCTCCCAGGTTCTGGCCCTTCCGCTGACCACTGCGTTCGCTTGCCCCTCAACTGCTCCCGTACAATCACGGTGAATGCATCTTTGCGGGAGGTGACGGATGTCCTGGTTCGCGCTCAATCTCGTCATCCACATCCTTGCTGCATGCATCTGGATTGGCGGACAGGCGACAGTCGCCTACCTCATGCCAGCACTCCATGACATGCCTGAACGTGCATATGCACTGGGGCTCCGCTTCCAGAAGCTTGCATGGAGCGCATTTGCCATCCTTGTCCTCACAGGGCTGGGAAACATGCTCTTTCTCCACCTTGGTGTAAGCGACCTCCTCCATTCCAGGATTGGACATCTGCTTGATGTGAAACTCATCCTTGTCCTCCTCTCCGGAGGTACAGCCCTTGCCCATGCACTGCTCCAATCCTCAGATAAGCGGAAGCCATCCCGCACGCTTTCCGCTGTGCTCGGCACAGCTGCACTCGGAACAGCTGTGGCAGCCGCTTGCTACGGAGTCCTCATCGCAACGTAGGAGTGCCTGCCACGCCTGTCTCGAAGATGCCCGTGTAGTAGCCAAATCCAGGAAGATACCCTGATGCACCCCATCTTGCTGCCACAAGAACAATGACATACCTCGTTCTTCCAGGAGGTGGAAGTACTGCCTGCGCAGGGGACACATCAACAACCCAGACGAGTGGTCCACGTGCAGGTTCCCCTGTGCTCGAATGCCATTCTGCGAGCACTGCGGAATGCGCATCCCCTCCAGAAAAATTCTGGAGAGCCTCCCTTTCCGCTTCCCGCTCAGTGACAGTCGCACGTGCACTGTCCTGTGGTGCACGTGTCAGTGAGATGCCAAAGTCGATCAGGATGGAATCTGGAACTGTTGGGGAGTGGACAGGCACTTCTCCAAGCGCCCGCTCTTCCGAACTGAGACAGAATGTCGTGCCTACCACATCATCGGGAATGCAGGTTGGTGGTGCCGGATGCGTTTCCAGCGCAGCCGAAGAGACAGTTGCAGCACTGACCACAGTCAGCAACACGGCTCCTGCAGCCAGACCCATGCTCCTCCTGCCACAGGATGGCCACTTCCAGAACCTGGCTCCCCATCCTCTTTCAGGCATGGACAACTCTCTGTCTACGCATGCTTCTCGACAGATGCTGGCCCCTGGGGACTGCCCTCTTCGAGGAAATCGCCAGTCGTGCCATGCTCCCTCAGGTAGGACCCGATGGAATCCGCATCCAGCGGTCTCGAGTAGCAGTACCCCTGGATCGCCTTGACTCCAACCTTGCCCATGCGTTCCGCATGGGTCATCTCCTCTATTCCCTCCGCAATGACACCAATGCCCTTGAGGCGCATGTTGTCCACGAAGACATGGAGCCTCCACATCGTGAAATCGTTCCTGAGATACCGCGAACCGCGTATCCGGTCCAGCTTGAGGATATCGATGGGAAGTTCCGAGAGGCGAAGCAGTCCCGAGTGCCCGGATCCGAAATCGTCCATGGCAATGTGGACTCCGTCTTCTGAGAGTTCATGGATCTCATTCCTGCACGAACGGATGTTCCGGATCCGCTGCCCCTCCATGATCTCGATGCAGAGCACCCCGGGTGGGAGTCCCCGCTCTCTGAGAATCTGGAGCACCCGCTTGGAGAATCCTGGCTCCCGCATCTGCTCAGGAGAGACATTCACAGCGATGTACTCAGGCGCAATGCCCTCATCCTTCCACGTCGTGTACTGGGCAAGCGCAGTGCTCAGCGACGCTTCACTCAGCAGGTGAATGAGAGGAGTGTCCGCAAGTGCGGGTACAAACTCTGCTGGACTGATGGGACCAAGCGTCTCATCCTCCCAGCGTGCAAGCACCTCGATAGCCCTGCATGCGCCTGACCTGGGCTCGACGATTGGCTGGTACACAAAGTACACATGTCCATCACTCACGCCCTTGGCAAATGCGCCCTGCATGTACGCTGCCCGCTCCTCCATGATGTGAGAAAGCGAGGCTGGTATCGTGACGCTCCGGAATATCTCTCGTGTCGGACCAGACGAGAATTCCATACTGCAGCTGCTCCATCTGGTAGGGGGTATTTCTATGCACCATTGTGATATGCGTGTCGCATTTTGCGCGGAACTGTGATGATCTGTAACATGGACTGAACGCCCCTGTGGTGATTCCGCAGGCCCTGGTGGATGCCCAAAGCGCCATTGCCGTATGATCTACTCCATGGCTGCCACAACTGCACTGAGCATCGATGAACGGGTCGATCTTGTAACCCGTAACACGGAAGAAGTCCTCACTGTCGATGAGCTGCGGGAGCTCCTCGCCACAGAGCCTGCACTCCGGCACTACATCGGCTTCGAGATCTCAGGGCGGATCCACCTTGGCACAGGACTTGTCTGCATGGCAAAGCTCCGTGACTTCACCAAGGCAGGCATCTCCTGCACAGTCTTCCTTGCGGACTGGCACACGTGGATCAATGAGAAGCTTGACGATGACCGCAACACCATCCGCTCACTTGCACGTGACTACTTCCAGGAGGGACTCGTTGCTGCATACCGCGCTGTGGGAGGCAGGGAGGAAGACCTCACCTTTCTCCTTGGCAGCGATCTCTACACGTCAACTTCCGACTACTGGAGCTGTGTCGTTGATGTGAGCAAGCACACAACGCTAGCCCGCATGCAGAGGAGCATCACCATCCTTGGCCGCCAGGAAGGCGCGAACGTCGACTTCGCGAAGCTCATCTACCCTGCCATGCAGGCAGCGGACATTTTCGCCCAGGGAGTCCACCTTGCCCATGCAGGCATCGATCAGCGGAAAGCGCATGTCATTGCACGGGATGTTGCCCTCCAGCTGCGCATGCTTCCCCTCCGCACCGTGTCTGGAAAGCAGATCAAGCCGATGGCCGTGCACCACCCGCTCCTTCTCGGACTGAAGAAGCCACCCGTGTGGCCCATCCCTGATGATGGCGATGCCCGGGATGTCATAGCCTCGATGAAGATGAGCAAGTCGGATCCCCAGAGTGCCGTGTTCATCGACGATGATCCCGACACGATCCGCAAGAAGGTGCGAAAGGCGTTCTGTCCCCCAGGAGAAGCAGCCTACAATCCTGTCCTCAACTGGTGGAAGACGCTCGTGTTTTCTGAAACGGCAGAGCCTGTCACCATTCCCCGCACCCCGGAAAATGGTGGCCCAATTTCGTTCGCCTCATATGGGGAGCTTGAGGCTGCCTACCTTGACGAGAAGCTCCATCCCCTCGATGCGAAGGATGCGCTTGCAACGATCCTCATCGACCAGCTCGAACCAGCCCGCGAGTATCTTGCCTCGTCTTCCCGCTTCCAGGAGGCGAAAGTCCGGATGGAGGCGATTCTCACTTCCCGGGGATAAGGACAATCTTCAGCGCTTCCCGCCCATCGAACATCCTGTAGGCCTCGACAGCATCGCTGAGTGGCATTCTGTGCGAAATGAGGGAGCTTGGATCCACCACGCCCTCCTCAATGAGCCTGAGCGCCTCATCCCACCGTCCAATGATGTTCGCAGTGCCACAGAACTTGATGTCGATTCCCCGGATGAAAGTGACATTGAGCGGAAACTCCATGTCCGGCTCCGCATAGACGCCAATGACGCTGATCCGCCCCCCTGCCCTGACCACATCAAGCGCCTGGAGGAGTGCGGGAACAGCGCCAACGCATTCGATGACGACATCCGCTCCCCTGCCATCCGTGTGGTCCTGCATGTACGTTGCGGGATGCACCTCGGACGTGTTCACGGGAATGGCGCCAAACGAGGCTGCACGCGCAAGTCGCTCGGGAACACTGTCGAAGGCGTAGATCTCGCCTGGATTGAAGGTCTTCACGCACTGGATCGCCATGAGTCCCACAGGTCCACAGCCCTGCACAGCGACAACATCCCCCTTCGCTATCCGGCCCTCCGTCGCAGCATCAAGGCCAGTTGTGAAGATGTCTCCCACGAAGAGGACCTTCTCCTCATCCAGATCTCCAATGGGATGGAGTACGAGATCCGCCTGGGGAACCCGGAGATACTCGGCCTGCGCTCCCTCGAGCGCGCCAAAGAAGGCGCCATAGCCGAATACCCTCTGGTCTGGGCACCTGTTGAAGTATCCCTTCGCGCAGAACCAGCATGTTCCGCACGGAAGCATGAACGACCCCACAACGCGTTCTCCCGTACGGAGTTTCGCCACGCTGCTGCCCACCTCTTCGACAACGCCAGTGAACTCGTGGCCCATGATGCCGCCTTCAGTCATGCCAGGTATGCGGCCATGGAGCACATGGAGATCACTCCCGCAGATGGCAGCACGCGTAATGCGCACAATCGCATCGCCAGGTTCCTCGAGCTGCGGCCTTGGCACATCCGCAAGCGCCACTTCACCAATGTCACGAAAGACGACTGCCTGCATGGATACCTCCTTCTTCACCTGTTGTCAGTCAAGTATTTCAGTTGAGTCCACAGCACTGCCCTGCTGCGATGGAGATTTCCAGAGATGGTGGGCAATGTCATGAAGCTGGTCAGGCGTCCCAGCGACCACGACATGGTCCGCAGTCACTGCCTGCGTTTCCGAAGGCGGCGCAATCTTTTCACCTGAAGAATGTGAGCGCACCATGAGGACTGTGCCCCCGTGCGCCTGGAGATCCGCCACCGTGATGCCCTCGCTCCAGCCGCCAGGAATGACGATCTCCTCGATGTACCGCTGGTCTCCCGGAGTCAGATCATCGAGCTGCATCGAGGAGCCCACGAGAGGCTGCGTTGCAGCAATAGCCATGCGCCTCCCGCTCATGACATACGGGCTCAGTACCCTGTTCGCTCCTGCATGAAGCAGCTTCTGGTACGACTCCGCATACGAAGACCTCGCAACGATGTAGATCCTTGGGTTCATTGTCCTTGCAGTCAGCACCACGTAGACGTTCCGCTCATCGCTGTCTACACAGCTCACGAGCGCACGCGCATGCTCGAGGCCAGCATCCCGAAGCACCTCGTCCGAGGCAGCATCGCCAATGATGACGGGGTCCCCGTCAAGCTCCGACTCTTCGATGCGGTGGGGGTCGCGCTCTATGACTACGCACCGCTGCTTTGCAGCATGGATCTCACGCAGGACATTCCGTCCTATGCGTCCATACCCGCACACAATGATGTGATCCCGCATGGCAGTGAGAGCCTGATGCATCTTCCGATATCTCCTGTACTTTTCGAGATCCCCGCCAGACAGAATATCGACAATGACACCGAGTGTATAGAGAAAGCCAACAACACCAAGCAGGATGAGCGTAATGGTGAACACCTCTCCCCGCGGCGTGAGGGCATGGACTTCCCCATATCCAACTGTCGAGATGGTGATGATGGTCATGAACACGGCATCAAGCAGCGGGTAGTGCTCAATGAAGACGTATCCCGCAGTGCCATAGAGAGTGAGGAGAATGAGTGCGATCCCAACCCGGGCGAGCCGGAACCACGGATTCCTCGGTGGCTCCCGGAGGAGAACCGGTGCCCTACTCTGTTCCATGCGGTTCCGACATGCGCCGTTCGGTCACACGCTTGCGGAGCTCATCATCGGGAGTGTCCACGTGCGCAGCATGCTCCTTCTCGAGCCAGAAGGGGAGGGCACGGTCCGAAGACTTCGACCCAGACCTGGCAGGAGTCACCTCCCGCACTGATTGCTCCTCCACAGATTCCCTGAGAAGCGCATTCACAAATTCAGCAAGGGGCCTTTCGCCTCGACGGGACTCAAGTGCTCCAAGCACATCAGGATCGAGATGGACGACATTGGCTGCTGCTCCCGCATCCTCCGTCTTCCGCCGCTGAAAAAACCATCCCATGGTGAAGAGTGTACGACCCTTGGACCGGCTCTGTGGACAGGGAAAACCATTCCTGAAGCCAATCGTCCTAGCATGGTGGTATGGACGTTCCCCCATCCCCCCTTGAATGGACAGACAATCCAGAAGCGAACCTGCTCATCACCGAGTCGCCTGTCGCACTGCTCATCGGCTACACGCTCGACCAGCAGATGCCCATTGAACGCGCCTTTCTTGGACCCTACACGCTCAAATCCCGTCTTGGACACCTTGATCCCAAAAGGATTTCGGACATGTCCATTCCAGCACTCGCAGCCCTGATGGCAGAGAAGCCTGCCATCCACAGGTTTCCCACGGCCATGGCTGCCCGCATCCACGAGCTCTGTGAAGCGCTTGTCCCGTACGGATCGTCTGTCGAGCAGCTCTGGACAACGGCCCCCACTGCGAAAGAGCTCACACGACGCCTTCGCGCGCTGCCAGGATTCGGCGAAATGAAGGCGGGAAGCCTGTATGCGACCCTTGCGCTCCAGTTCAATGTCCATCCCAAAGGATGGGAGGAGGAGCTGCCAGACCACCCAACGCTTGGCATCGTTGCCACACGCGAGGAGCGCATTGCCTACCGTGAGGCGAAACGGGCCTGGAAGGCATCACAGAAGGTACGGGCATGAGCAGAATAGTCGAATTCGAGGAGGACAGCCTGCGCGTCACGGCAGTTCTCGGCTGCGGCGAATACAACAACAATGCGTACATCTGCACAGACACTTCCAGGAAGCATGCAGTCCTCATCGATCTTCCTGCTGTCGATGGGGAGTTCCTCAAGGCACTCCAGTCTGTTGTGACGCTCGATGCCATCCTCGTCACCCACTGGCACCATGATCACTGGGCAGGCTATGACGATGTCCGTTCCCATACAGCAGCACCCGTGCTTGTCGGTGAACACGAGATCAACATCGCCCCGGAACGCATTGACCGAAGGCTCGCAGACCACGAAGTCATTCCCTTTGGCACTGGAAGGATCACAGCCCTCCATACACCAGGACACACTCCTGGCCACCTCAGCTTCGTGCTTGGCACGACATGCTTCACTGGAGATGCGCTCTTTGCAGGTGGTCCTGGGCACACGAACACGCCAGATGAGCTTACGACACTGCTCGCTACAATCCGGAAGACGTTCCTTCCCATGCCAGCGGAGACCATCATCCGTCCAGGCCATGGAGAGCCTGGCAGTGTCGGTGAGACTCAGCGGGGCATGGAGGCTCTTGAGAGAGCTCCTGTCCGGTACAGGTATGGCGACATAACATGGCCATCCGAGTAGTCACCTAGCAGGGAAACCTCCAACGCAGGACTGCGTTATTGGGCGTTACATGTCCCAGGAGCGTATGCAATACTCCACGTCATGGCACATGCATCCATGAGCGAAATACTCGCCACACCCTTCCGGCGCCTCGCAGACATGACGGATCCGGAACAGGCAGTGGAGGCGGTTTCACGCATGCTGCTGACGAGCCCTGGTGGACCATCAATTGTTGTCAATGGCACACAGTACGAAGTCCGCAAGGTAACAGCCACGACATTCCACGAAACAGGCTACTGGACAAACGCTGCTGGGGAGAAGATCGCAAGTGGCCCCTACAGTCCGGAGGGGTACACCACATACCACCCCTACCTGCTTCTCATTGCCAACAGAGAGATCCTCACCAACATTCCCAGCGACCAGGCGCTTCCGAGGCATGCAGTCAGGCGTCTGAGCTTTGCACGGCCAGAGGCTGCGACCCGCCTCGTCAATGACCTCCCTGACATTGCGGCAGAACTCTATGAGAGGTACATGGCTTCCAGGAGCACTACTTCCAGCCGTCGCAGCGAAGCGCATCAACGGATTGACGCCATTGCCCAGAAGACCGAGGGGAACAACAGCGCTGCGGGGCTCGAAGCGTGAGCCGCATCTTCCTTCACTGCGCATTCAGGCAGCATGACTCAACGTCTGGCACGACATGTCTCGAGGTCAACCGGAGACGGGATTCAAGCACTCAGACGGGTCACTTCTGTCCAGGAGGAGCAGGGTCATGAAATGGTTCACACGACGGACCCCAGCAGTGGCTGATGATCTGGCTCGCATTTCCTCGGAGATGCATCAGGCAGAACAGGTCGACGCACTTGAAAGAAACCGCTTTGACGATCTCTCCCGTGAAGCACTCGAACGCATCGCAGTCATGCTGATGCCGCATGTCGGCAGTGGAGTCGAGCTCGGAGCAGGACCATTTTGCGGACTTGAGGTGAAGAAGGACGGCATATGGTTCAGGGAGCGCGTGTACGGCAACGACGTAAAGCGCATTCTCATCGCAGGCAGCACACCCGGAAGCACGGCAGCAGCAGACTCTGGGCTGAATGATGTGAACCAGCACGTGGTACACAGCTTCCGTAACCGTATCCTTGACAACCCAGACACCTTCGTCAGTCACATCATGTCTGTCATGAAAGCCCGGACTGCTGCTGCGCAGGCGGAGACAGCAACCATGAGGCGACGGCTTTCAGCACCTGCGCGCGCTGCTGCAGCCCTGGAGTAGACACGTGCGCAGCCTGCCTGTGGAGAATGTGGAGTAATCCACCCCCCCGGCAGGGCAGCTCCTGTGCTACATCCAGAGGAGCAACGGGAAATGCGCACCAGCCCTGTATTCGCTGCGCACCCAGCGATCCATAATTTCCAGCGCGACTTGTCAGTGGGCAGAACGCGCATGCGGGATGCATGATGGAGTGGTCTACCCGCACAGGGAATCGAACCCTGGTTTCCACCTTGAAAGGGTGATGTCCTAACCGTTAGACGATGCGGGCACGCGCTCCACTCCCATCCTACGCGAAGACTCCCAGGGCGTGAAGTACTGTCATTCTCCTTGGGGGCAATCTCCCCACACACCATTTCCTGCCCTCTTTGGAGAATGCGCAAGCTTCTCACGACTGGAAGCCATGTCTGCAGGATGGTCCTTTTCAGAGACATTTTCAGGGACATGCTCCGCTGTGATGCATAGTTCCACTCCCCCTTTCGCGAGACGTATCTCCCAAGTCATCACCATCTCATTGACATCTGATCCATGTTCTGGCAGGAACCTCACACCCGTGACAACCCGCACACACGGAACGAGATCGAGAAACCTGACCTGGACAGCATCCCTGTCCGGTGCAGTCTTCCCCTGCTGCTCCATCACCTCGACATACTGAAGCACCATCCGGTATCCCCCAGGTGCCTGAGGAGAAAGCTTCCGACTTCAGCAGTCATCTCACCTGGCTGAAGTCAATGCACGAGCAGTCCAGGATCAAGGAGGGCTTGCTACACATCATCGCTTCCCGCCCCCATGTAACGTGTTGTGGTATCCGTCCTTCCCATTCCGGGCATGGAACCACTCCACTCCATGGTGGTCGCCACTCTGTCGCACGGCGGTATACTGCCTTGCAGTACCCACCCCTCTCCTGGAGGTCAGCATGAGCCAGTCCCGATGCGCTGTCTGCGGTGCTCCACTCGCCCCTGACCGCGTTGGATGCTTCTACTGCGGTGCAGGCACACCGTCATCATCGATTGCCGATGTGAAGCAGCTCGCTTCTGGAGATCCTGCAGCAGCAGCACGTGCGCTCGCTCCATTCGTTGACGAGCTCTCCCACCTTCTTCCTGGCAGGGTCCATGTGAAGCGTGCTCTCGTTGGAGGTGCCATGAAGTCTGTACTGATCGAGCTTGACGATGCGCACTACGAGCTTGAGGTGAACCATGGCGCTCTCACGGCGACAACTGCGCTTGTGAGTGGCGGCATTGCGCTGAGCCACGCGACTGTTCCGCTTGCGAAGTGGACCTCTTCCCTTGCTGCCTCCCTCCAGCAGCATGCCATCCTCCATGGCGCAAACCCTGATACACTCTCGACGTTCTTCAACCGCACCTGACAGTCCCCAAGGAGTCTCCATGCAGAATGCACCTGACAGCTACCAGCTTCCTCCCGCTGCGCAGCAGCGCCTTCAGGATCTCGCACAGAAGGCAGCGAGTGGCCACACCACTGCCCTCACGGATTTCAGTGTCGATGAGCTCCTGCTCATTGAGGATGCTGGCTTCACATCCCTTGGCATGGTCATGGGAAGCTCCATCTACCACATCGGCTTCCAGATGGGGAAATGGGGCAACCAGGAGCTCCAGGTGCTCACAAGCGCAATGTACCAGGCTCGGGAGCTCGCAATGAACAGGATGCGGATGGAAGCGGCAGCACTCCAGGCGGATGGCATTGTGAGCGTGTCGCTCCTCATCACGTACCATGCATGGAGTGAGAACACTGCAGAGTTCACATGCATCGGCACTGCTGTCCGCCATGCACAGGATGGGAACGACTGGAAATCCACTGATGGGGGACCATTCACATCCCATGTCTCAGGCCAGGCTCTCTGGAAGCTCGTGAAGGCCGGATACAGGCCAGTTGGCATGGTGCTTGGCAACTGTGTGTACCACATCGCCTACCAGGGTGCCATCCAGCAGATGAAGCAGACTGGCCAGAACGTGGAGAATCCTACCTTCACGCAGGCGATCTATGATGCTCGGGAACTTGCGATGGGTCGCATGCAGTCCGAAGCGGAACGGCTTGGAGCGGATCTCGTGGTGGAATCAAGCATCACGCCAAGCAACCATACCTGGGAGTCCCATGTGCTCGAGTATTTCGCGCTTGGCACTGCTGCGAAGGCCATCCCAGGCGCTGTCAAGAATCTCACCCCGTCCCTTGTTGTCAATGCGAACGCTGTCATGTAGCGATACCGCTACCCGGTATACTCAAAAGGCATCGGGAAGTGGCTCGATGGGACATTGCACTGAGGAGTGAGAGAGCGTTCATGAGTACCATGAGGCACACTGTCTACCGGTTCATTGGCGTGCTGATCGTAGCCGCACTCTTTGTCATCCTTGGAGCAATCATCCTCGCACAGCCACAGGCGCAGGCAGACTACATCGCCCAGCCACTTGGGTGGAGCATCGTCATCTTTGGTGCTGTCGTGCTTGTTGTCGGCTGGGGCATGACCATCTTTCTTGCATACGACGCTGCCCAACAGAGCAGCAGAAGCAGGCTCATCATCACTCCCCGTCCAGGAGAACCTGCACCTCCCACACCATGGGGCATGGAGGCGATTGGCAGGCCAGGCACTGAAGGCTCCGAATCCGAAGAGCGCATCCACACTCCCGCAGGTCCTGTCCAGCCACTCTTCCAGGGAAAGGGTGGCATCCACACAGTGTCCGTCACTGTCTCCTCGCTTGATGTTCCCATCGTCATCGGCCTCCTCCTCATTTGGACAGCCATAGCGACACTCGCATTCGCACCCCACTGACCGGAGGAGAACCGTGCAACGCGACCACGAATTGGCACCCATGCGAGTCCGGTTCGCACCATCACCAACAGGTGCGCTCCACCTTGGAAATGTCCGCACTGCCCTCTTCTCCTGGCTTGCAGCGCGTGCAACAGGGGGCCAGTTCATCCTCCGGATCGAGGACACAGACCAGGAGCGGTATGTCGAAGGCGGAGATCTCACTGTCTTTGAAACACTCCGCTGGCTTGGACTCACGTGGGATGAGGGACCAGAGGTGGGCGGTCCGCACGCACCATATGTCCAGTCCCAGCGGAAGGCACTGTACCAGGAATATGGCGAGAAGCTTGTTGCATCCGGACATGCGTACTGGTGCACCTGCACTCCAGACAGGCTCGAGGCAATGCGGCTTGAGCAGCAGCGCCGTGGGCAGCCAACCCGGTATGACCGCAACTGCCTCGCACGCCAGGAGGAGATCCAGGCACACCGCGATGCGGGAGGCTCCGCAGTGCTCCGGCTTCGCATGCCTGAGGGAATATCCACATGGGATGATGTGGTGCGCGGAACAATCGAGTTCAGCAACGCGGAAATTGATGATTCCGTCCTCCTGAAGAGTGATGGATTTCCCACGTACCATCTCGCAGTCGTTGTGGATGACCACCTCATGGATATCACCCATGTCATCCGCTCGGAGGAGTGGATTCCCTCCACACCGAAGCATCTTGCGCTCTACAAGGCGTTTGGCTGGGATGCTCCAGCATTTGCCCATGTCCCCATCGTGCTTGGTCCGGACAAGAAGAAGCTCAGCAAGCGCCATGGTGCGAAGAGGCTGCTGGATTACCGTTCTGATGGCTACCTCCCGTCCGCACTCATCAATGCGATGGCGCTCCTTGGATGGTCGCCACCTGGCGATGAGGATGTCCTGAGCGTGGACAACATCGTGAAGCACTTCGACATCCATGATGTCCATGCCTCGCCAGCTGTCTTTGACCCCCAGCGACTCGATTCCATCAATGCGCACCACATCCGTCTCCTGTCACACGAGGAGCTTGCAGACATTCTCGGCATCTGGCTCACACGTGATCCAGCATCCCTCCTCCCACTGGTGCCCCTCCTCCAGGAGAGGATCACGACTCTCGCGGATGCAGCAACACTCCTCGAGCCAGTCTTCTCCACTGCAGTCCAGTGGGGTACCGATGTCGCGTTCCCACCGAAGAATGTGACGTCTGAGCAGGCACTCACACTTCTTGATGCCTGCAGCACTGACATCGCAGCACATGGCACAGGAGACCCGACAGGCCTCAGGACTCGGCTGACGGAAACTGTCACATCTCTTGGACTGAAGCCCAGGGACGCGTTCCGTGTCATCTACTGCGCACTTTTCGGGCAGCCCACTGGCATTCCCGTCTTTGATGCAATGGCCGTGCTTGGCAGTGAGCGCACAGCTGCCCGGCTTGCTGCTGCACGGGAGCGGCTCGTGCCCACATCAGAACAGGTGTAGTGCTCCCACATCCCCCAAGATGCGTCCCTGCGCAACCACTGCAAGCCGCCTTGCAAGGCGGGCCTGTTCTTCCACAGTCAGGAGTGTCGCCACCTGGGAGGTGAGAAGTTCTGGTCGGCGGATGAGCGTCTGTGCACTGTGCTGCTGCCTCGCAGTTACCGTTTTGGGGGGATCGGGTCCGTACTCCTCTGGAGAAAATGCCATGTCGAGATCGATAAGGCTCACCTGATTCAGCCGTGGAGGGAAATGCGCGTCATGGGGCACAAGCGCATGGGCAAGCTTCCGGTCCCCATTTCCCACAACCCAGTCAAACACTGCCCCCGCAGCATTCAGCACTTCCCATGCCACCTCTTCTGAACAGAGTCCTGCAGAGACTGCATCATCGAGGGTCATTCCCTGCGCGTCCCACGCCATGAGGAGACCCCGTTCACCCAGATACTCAGCAATGGTTACAGCCGGAGTGCGCACACCAAGAAGTGAGGCAACGCGGGCTGCAGCCACAGCATGCTCCGGAACAAGCGCAGAATCGAGCCGATCACCCTGTTCCGGTTTGAAGAGCCAGTACTGCCTCCGAGCATCCTGCAGTAGCACCTTCCGAAACGCACCCTGCATGGGAAGCGCCACCGCCCTCATGTTCCGATCCAGCTCAGTGAGCTTGCGCCCCCCCCCGCATGCATGCTCCTTGCGATGCTCCTCAAGCTCCTCGACACTCTTACACTGCCTAGTCATTCCTCACCTCAGCATGCGACAAGGCGGGAGACTGGATGTCCAGTCTCCCGCCCCGCTTCCACATTCCCCATCGAAATGTGGTGCCAGCCAAAGTGCTTATGAAAGGTCCGCGCCCTGACGGACACGCGGCAGGGTGACTTTTTCGGGTGCGACCGCTTCAGGAGCCTTCCGCTCTCCCGCACCTTTTCTCCCCTTCGCCTCTGCACTCTTCTGTGCAGTGCGCTCCGGGTAGAGCTCAAGAACGCCACGTGCAATGGTTTCAGCAACATCAAGCCGCCTTGTACCCTGTACCTGCTCAAGTGCCCATCTGTAGTCGAGGATCTCGCCACCGCTCCTGACATCCTCCTTCGTCTTGAGGAGGGCTGCGGCCGCAAGGAGCCGCTTCTGCCTGAGAAGCGGTGCATCAGCTATCTCCCGGAGAATGCTCCGGTAGTATCCGCGCTGCCCCTTCACGACAACATCTGGAACGGCCGCCTTTGGTGCTGCCGCCACAGCGGGATCCGCAGGCGCAGCAGTCTTCCACGGCTTCCGGACATCGTTCTGCAGGTCAGGATCGAGCTTCCTGTTGTCCCGGACACGAAATCCCTGTTCCTGCTCCTTCTGGTATGCCTCTTCCTCCGCACGTTCCTGTGCCCGCATCGCTTCCCGCTCCTCAGGCGTTGGCGTATGCTCGTCCGTTCCCACCCTCTCGGGAGCGTCCACAGCATTCTGTTCCATCGTTGGCTCTTCCGCACCCTGCTGCTTCCTGAGAGCTCGCCTCTCACGCAGTGCAGCAACATGGTTTTTCCACTGTTTCGGCGAAAGAAGATGGTGCTTTCTCATGTACCGAAGTCCCACTGTTCCCACCACCATGGTGAGGGAGATGGGAAGCACGGAAGGTGTCACCAGTGCAGCAAGAACAGGCCAGGTTGCAATGACTGCCACACCCACTGCGACAACACCCCATGCTTTCACACGAAGTGGATGCCTCTTCTGCACAGGAGCAGGCACAGCATCATGCTGGGGAACCTCATTGAACTGGATGGGTGGACGACCCTGGGCATCACGGAGTCGGAGCAGTTCCTCAATAGCCTCATGATCCTGGCCTTGCTGACTGGCTTCCTGCTGCGCCTGAGCCTGAGCCTGCATTCCCTCCGCCTCGACCTGCTGGACCGTCTCCATACTGTATCTCCTACCAAATTCGTACTCCTCCCAGTTCTGGGAGGTGACTGTACCCCTATCCTTCCAGAGACCAGCGGACAGGTTACGGACAATGGCCCCTGGGATCGTGTGCTCCCATCGAAGCAGATCCCGCCCCCCGCTGCGGGCATGTCCACCAAACCGTGACAGGCGGCGCTCACCGGCCACGATTTCCCACACCGCTTCCCGCTTGCCGTATCATGGCACCAAACCCCACTTTGTTCAGGAGAGCCGGATATGGAAGCTGTCGGACAACGCCTTGCCTGCCACTGGTGCCGGGCACAGAACCCACCAGACCGCACCACATGCGTGGTCTGCGGCGCACCGCTCTCGGTGGCGGATGTTGTCAGCGACTCCGGATGGAGGGAGGCGCCCAAGCTTCGTGACATGACAGAGATCAACTTCGGCCAGGGCAGCACCTGCCAGGTCGAAGGCGAGATCGTTCCCATTGCCGAGCTCAAACTCGCACAGGGCGATGCCGTGTTCTTCGAGCACCACATACTCCTGTGGAAGGACGAAGCTCTCGCCATCAGCTCCATGAGCCTCCCTGGCGGACTGAAGCGTCTCTTTGGAGGAATGCCCTTCCGTGTGACTGTCGGCCAGGGTCCTGGACGGCTCGCCCTCTCGCGTGATGCGACAGGCGAGATTGTCGTCATGCCGCTGCAGCCCGGTGTCGAACTCGATGTCAGGGAACATGCATTCCTCATGTCCTCGCATACCGTCTCCTACTCCTTCGTCCAGATCCAGGGACTCGCGAACATCCTCCATGGGGGGCAGGGCATGTACATGGACAGGTTCGTGACGCAGCAGTACCCGGGAATCGTTCTTCTCCACGGTTACGGCAATGTCTTCGAACGGACACTGCAGCCTAACGAATCCATTCTCGTCGAGCCTGGAGCATTCCTGTACAAGGACTCCTCTGTCACCATGACGGCTGAGCGACAGAAGATCCAGGGCGGCGGCATGTTCGGAGGTGGTCAGGGCATGTACATGGCCCGCATGACTGGCCCAGGCCGTGTCGGCATCCAGTCGATGTACGTCCACGCAGGCTAGGAGGCAGGACATGGCAGCCAATCCTCCCACAACATACACCTGCCCCTGGTGCGGCACCCAGTCCACAGGCACAGCAACATCATGTCCCGCATGCGGTGCCCCGACGGACATCCGGCTCCGCGTGGACAGCTCAGGGTGGGTGGAACTCCCTCCCATCAAGGGCATGACCCGCATCCAGTGCAACAATACCCAGCTGCAGATCCATGGTTCGATGGCACCTGTTGTCGAGGCAAATGTTGGCCAGGGAGACGCCCTCGACTTCCTCCACCACGTGCTTCTGTGGAGGGATGACCAGGTGCAGCTCTCTCAGGTGAATCCCCCAGGAGGCTGGAAGCGCCTCATCGGAGGACTCCCTGTCTTCCTCACCCAGGCACAGGGACCAGGCCGACTCTGCATCTCAAGGAGAATGCCCGGTGAGCTCATCGCGCTTCCTGTCCATCCTGGACACTCCCTTGAGGCCAAGGAGAGCACTTTCCTTCTTGCGACCCATTCGCTGACCTACAGCTTCGTCACAGCCCCCACGTGGTTCAACACCCGTGACTCGGACAACAATGTCGAGTACCACTTTCCCATTGGCCAGTTCCTTGACATCTTTGCTGCCCAATCCGAGCTTCCGGGTCTCGTCATCATGCACGCTGTCGGGAATGGCTTCGTGAGGAACCTCCAGGCGAATGAGTCCATCCTCATCCAGCCTTCATCATTCCTCTTCAAGGATTCGACTGTGCTTCTCACAATGCATCTGGAAACAGCCCACGGTGCACCCTCAGCACTCTTTGGCGGGATGTCCCTCTTTCCAAGCTACCTGTGGCTCCGCGCAACCGGCCCAGGGAGGATTGGCATCCAGTCAGTCACCGAACCTGGGGAGTCTCCAAATCTCACCATGCTCGCGCAGCACTCGCCAATGACAATGCACCAGTGGTAACTGAGGAGAAGAGCGCTTCCTAGGTGTAGTGTCCATAGACGTTGTTGACACATAGGAGGTGGAAACCTCCAAAGTTGGATGTGAATACAACACCAACAAGGAGGTTTCCATGTCTCATCGTAATGCACCGCTGACTCCGCTGGGAAGAAGGATTCTGTGCAAGCGGATCGAGAAGGGCCAGCCAGTCAGCCATGTGGCTCGACAGATGGGACTGTCGCGGGCCACAGCGCACAAATGGTGGCGTCGATACTGTGCCGAGGGAACGGCAGGTCTCACTGACAGGAGTTCACGCCCACTGAGATCGCCGAAGCAGACACCACAGCATCAGGTTCGTCGGATTGTGCAGCTCCGGACAAAGCGAAAGATCGGCCCGTTCCGCATCGGTGCGACGCTCGGGCTGCCACCGTCGACTGTCCATCGCGTGCTGGTCCGGGAGGAGATGAACGTGCTGTCATGGTTGGATAGACCAACAGGAGTTCCCATCCGCAGATATGAGCACAAGAGGCCTGGAGATCTCATCCACATCGACGTGAAGAAGCTGGGCAGGATACCGAGTGGTGGAGGTCACAGGATCCATGGCCGTGGGACCCACACGCGAACTCATGTCGGCTACGACTTCCTTCACGTCGCAATCGACGACCGCTCGAGACTGGCCTATGTCGAGGTGCTTCGTGATGAGAAGGGAGCCACAGCATCCGGTTTCCTTCGTCGTGCATGCGAGCACTACAGCACATTTGGCATCCGAGTCAAAGCGGTACTCACCGACAACGGCAGCTGCTATGTCTCGAAGGACTTCCAGGACACGAGAACCGCACTGGGCATCAAGCAAAGGAGAACGAAGCCGTATCACCCCCAAACAAACGGCAAGGGAGAACGTTTCAACAGGACGCTCGCTGATGAATGGGCGTACGTACGACCATACACCACCAACTCAGGACGGACACGTGCACTGGCTGGCTTCATCCACAGGTACAATTTCCACAGAGCGCATTCTGCATTGGATGGTGCCCCGCCTATCTCACGTGTAAACAACCTGTTTAGACACTACACCTAGGCGAGCCCTGCTCCCTTTCCCCTGAGACCCGGAAGCTTCCCCTCGACCATGAGGGCGAGAAGCTCCCTGATACCGGCTCCAGCCTGTCCTGCAGTGACATAGTCCGCAATGCGCTTCACATCTGGATGCGCGTTTGCCACTGCGACTGCTGTACCCACTGACCCAAGAAGTGCTGCATCATTTTCGCCATCTCCCACGCCCACTGCATCGCGCAGATCCACATGAAGACGACGCGCTGCTGCCCGAAGCCCCGAAGCCTTGTCGACGCCTGGCATGGTGAGCATGAGGGATCCCACATTCCGCTCACACTTCATGTCGATCCCCTGATCCTTGAGAAAAGTGCGCACCTGCTTCTCATATGCGGTGGGAATGGATAGGATCTCATGTCCTGCAAACATGTTCGGAAACCGTACGCAGAGCGCATTCCTCCAGGCATCGGGAATGGGCCTGGATGTGCGTTCTTCCGTGCCCGATCTGGGATCCCAGAGGACTGCCCCGTTCTCGGCGACAACACAGTCAAAAAGACCAAGATGCGGAGTCATGGGGGGTCTTCCTTCACCTGCAATGTCCTGCATGTCCCGTCCCGTGACAAGAATGAGGACGCCTCCAGCATTCTTGAACGCCTTGAGTGCTGCAACTGTATCCGCGGACAGGACGCCGTGCTCAGCAAGTGTGCCGTCATAGTCCGAAGCGAGGATGAGTCGGTGTGGCATGTGCACATTATGTCCGAACACGGACAGGTTTGTGGGAGTGCTGCCAGAGGAATGGGACGAAGACTCGTCAACGAAATGTAAAGACCCTGTTTTCAGGTATGTCATACCGCAATATAGCCCGTAGGATAATGGCATGAGGTTCCGGATCCCGCACTGCGCCGTCAGCATCGCTGCCATCTTCACGATTGTGCTCTGCACCTGCACTGCGCCCACTGTCAGCGCAAGCCAGGTCGCAAATGACATCTACACTGCTGCTGGCACGGGAACCGCAGGATACACGGGCGACGGATCTCCCGCAACAGGTGCGACACTCAGCACCCCCATCGGCATTGCCATCGACAGCTCAGGGAACCTTTACGTTGCTGACATGCAGAACAGCGTAGTCCGGGAGATTGCTGCCACGACGCACACCCAATTTGGAATCTCCATGACAGCAGGGGACATCTACACCGTTGCGGGAACAGGCACAGCAGGAACAACTGGTGCAGGGGGACCAGCCACATCTGCTGAGCTCAATCAGCCATGGGGGGTCTATGTCGACAGCAGCGGAAATCTCTTCATCGCTGACTCGGCAGGAAACATCGTGCAGGAAGTGGCCGCCACGAGCGAGACCGAGTTCGGCATCACGATGACTGCGAATGACATCTACACCATCGCTGGCACTGGCGCTGCAGCATACTCCGGCATTGGAGGGCCAGCGACATCTGCTGCAATAGCTGCTCCCCGCTCGCTTGCCATGGACAGCACCGGGAACCTCTACATTGCAGGGTCCTCCTATGGAGTCATTGAGGAGCTCGCAGCCGCGAACGAGACTGAGTGGGGACAGACCATGACTGCGAACGATCTCTACACTGTTGCGGGAACAGGTACTTCAGGGAACACGGGAAACGCTGGTCCTGCAACGAGTGCGGAACTCAATGGTCCCTGTGATGTCACGCTCGACAGTGCAGGCGACATCATCATTGCTGACCAGGGCAACAACATCGTCAGGGAAGTCGCTGCCACAGCGCACTCCCAGTTCGGCATCGCCATGACTGCTAATGACATCTACACCATAGCAGGCACGGGAACCGCATCCTACTCCGGAGATGGTGGAGCTGCAACAGCCGCCACACTCAACCAGGTGGCCGGAGCAGTTGTCCTTCCAAATGGCAATCTTGTGGTTGTCGACTACCTCAACCAGCGCATCCGGATGGTCGCTGCAGTGTCAGGAACGTACTATCAGGTGCCAATGACAGCAGGCGACATCTACACCATTGCGGGCACAGGCACTGCCTCCTACTCCGGTGACGGCGGTGCAGCCCTCTCCGCAACCTTCGACAATCCCGGTAGGGCAGTCGTTGACTCCGCTGGAGACCTCTACATCACGGATGAGCTCAACAACGCTGTCCGGGAGATTGCAGGCTACTCCAATACCGGTTCCATCACTGTTACCGATCCAGTGCAGGCAGGCACGCTCGCATTCATCACGCCTCCAGCAGGTTTCACCTTCACTGCGATAACGCTCAATGGCACCAACCAGACCATGACTGGCACGGAATCAATCGATGTCGGCGACAACACTGGTTCAGGCTCTGGATGGAACGTCACGCTGTCGAACACGACATTCAGCAATGGAGGAAGCGGCACGCTTGCCAATGCGGACTTCACCATACCCGCCATGCCCTCTGTCGCATGCGATGCGGGTGTGACCTGCTCTCCTGCGAGTCTCACGAACCTCTACTCCGCGTATGCACTTCCTGGCACGACAGCGGCTCCCCTTCTTGAAGCTGCAGCCGCATCCGGAATGGCGAACCAGACAGTCACCATCCCCTGGCAGGTTTCCGTTCCTGCCTCCGCGCTGAGCGGCTCATACAGCTCCACGTGGATTCTCACGCTGCAGGCCGGCCCGTAAAGCGGCTGTCCTCCCTGCACGCCTTGGCTGAAAGATTGCGGTTTTCCTGTGATTTCACTACCATGGCACCAGAGATCACACAGGAATATCTATGACAACTCCACTGCAGGATGCGCTCAAGGGCGTTCTCGAGTCATCGTGGAACGACCGCTACGGCTACACTGCGCCGCATCCTCGGAAATACCCGTACCAGTGGCTCTGGGACTCATGCTTCCATGCCATTTCCTGGTCCGAGTACCGGGATCCGAGGGCACTCAGGGAACTCGAATCCCTCTTTGCAGCGCAGCTGCCCTCAGGGTTCATGCCCAATCTCATCTACCGACCGCGGTCCATACTATCCCGGGCCCTCTGGAAAAATGGCCTGTCAGGCTATTCGGACATCACCCAGCCCCCAATGTACGGACATGCGCTCCGTGTGCTCCATGACCGCGGATACGATGTATCCCACCTTGTCGAGCCTGCACGGAAGGGACTCCAGTTTCTCCTGAACGAGAGGCGCGATGCCGCAACCGGCCTGCTCAGGATCATCCATCCGTGGGAGTCAGGCTGCGATGATCTGCCAAGGTGGGACAGCTGGACGCATGGCCACTACCACAGATCCACCTGGAACATCCGCAAGTACTACTTCCTCCGACGGGTGAAACTGGACCATCAGGCCTCCATCGCGAATCCCGCGTTTGCTGTCGATGCGATATCGTTCAATGCGCTTGTCGCATTCAATGCGCGTGAGCTTGCCTCCATCACAGGAGACACTGCCCTCGCAAGGGAGGCGGATGCACTGACTGCTGCCATAGAGCGCACCTGGAACGGGACGAGAAGCACCTGGGTGGATCAGACGCCGGATGGAGGCTCACGTCCTTCTTCAGCGATCCGCACACTGGATGCGCTCCTCCCCCTCCTTGTGAGCAGCAATGCTGCGCACCGGAAGGCTGCCTGGGAAGCCGTGTTCAGCCCTGAGGAGTTTCTTGCACCATACGGACTGCGGGCTGTGTCGAAGTCCGAGCCCACATATGCTCCTGATGGATACTGGCGAGGTGGATCGTGGGCCCAGATGATGTATCTCCTGTGGGTTGCTGCTGACCGCGAGGGCCATCCCCGGACAAAGGAACTAGCACGCCTTCTCACTAAGGGTGTTGCAGCTTCGCATGCTGCGGAGCACTGGAATCCCGAGACGGGCAAGGGAAATGGTGCAACGCCCTGCGGCTTTTCGACACTCGCGACAGTTGCTGCACCCACAGTGCAGTGATGGCACACTCCCCACACTCCATCCTCATTGCACCCAATGCCTTCAAGGGAACCCTCTCCGCCTACAGCGCTGCCGTCGCCATGGCCCGGGGATGCAGGAGTGCTGCTCCAGCTCTGCCAGTGCGCATCCTGCCTGTGGCGGATGGGGGAAACGGCATGCTCGATGTCCTCCTCCACAGCGCAGCGGGCGCATCGTTCACGACACACATTGTGCCAGGACCACTTGGAACGCCTGTCACTGCACGCATGGGATGGCTCTCTCCATCCCATGCAGTCGTTGAGCTCGCTGAAGCATCTGGCATTGTCCACCTCGTGCCGAGCCCGCACACTTCCCGCATGGCAAGTTCCTACGGCTGTGGCGCACTCATTGCTGAAGCATGCAGCCGTGGCGCACAGCAGATCCTTGTCGGACTCGGCGGCAGCTCCTCGACAGATGGGGGAACTGGACTCCTCGCTGCGCTTGGCGCTTCCTTTCTCGATGCCAAAGGTGCGCCTCTCCCCCCTGGAGGCGCTGCGCTCGCATCGCTTGCGGAGGTCGACCTGACTCGGGCTCAGGAGACCGTGCGCGGCATCACCATCACTGTCGCAGTGGATGTTGATGCACCGCTCCTCGGCCCACACGGAGCCGCAAGCCAGTTTGGACCCCAGAAGGGAGCAGCACCAGAGGATGTTGTTGTGCTTGATGCCGCTCTTGCCCACTTCGTCTCCCTCCTCCAGGATGATCTGCGCTCACTAGCAGACCTTCCTGGTGCTGGAGCAGCAGGCGGAACCGGCTTTGGACTCGCCCTCCTTGGAGCGGAACTTGCACCAGGAGCTGGTCTCATCCTCGATGCCATTGGCTTCAATGAGGCGCTCAGAACTGCACTGCTTGTCATCACTGGTGAAGGAAGCATTGACAGGACAACGCTCCAGGGCAAGGCCCCGTACGCTGTCGCCAAGCGATGCCACGACCATGGAGTGCCCTGCTTTGCGGTTGGTGGAAGCGTCAACCTAGATCCTGCACTCTCGCCATTCACGGGATGTGTTGACTGCACGGAAGTCTGCCACCCGCTGAATCCCCGGGTGGCTCCTCGCCGTGCCCTTCGCGTGGCTGCAGCGCGGATCATGGAGTCCCTTGGCTCTCTTCCGTAGCTGGGATTTCCCTGTCCCTCCTGCAGTGCTGACCCCAGGAAGTGCCCAGGGATGCGCCAGCAGCTAGTAGACAGGTGTCACATACTCCTTGGAGCGGGCATCCCTACCGTAGACGATCGTGCCATACATGTCCTGGAGCGCCTTTGACACCGGACCTGGCGTGCCACTGCCAACCGTCCTGTGGTCAATGCTCACCACAGGCGAGAGCTGGGCCCCCGTGCCACAGAGGAACACCTCGTCCGCAATGTACAGCTCAGTCTTGTCTATGGTCCGCTCTATCACGGGAAGCTTGAGATCCTCCTGGACGAGCCGGATGACGACACGGCGGGTGATCCCTTCAAGTATGTTGTCCGTCACTGGTGGCGTGAGGACAGTGTCGTTCCTCACAATGAAGAGGTTTTCCGCGCTCCCCTCGCAGACATGGCCATCCGTGCTCAGCATGATCGCCTCGTCAAAGCCGTTCTCCACGGCCTCGGATTTCGCAAGCGCACTGTTGATGTACACACCAGTGCACTTCGCTCGGACTGGAGCCATCGTGTCGTCAATTCTTCGCCAGGAGGACACCATGCAGGAGATGCCGTTCGTGTCCACATAGTCAGCCATTGGTGTCATGTAGATCGCAAATCCATCGGGAAGATCGTGGAGACGCACTCCAATGATTTCCGAGCTCTTGTAGAGGAGTGGCCTGATGTAGATGTTCTCGCGGAAACCGTTTTTCCGTATGAGGTCTAGCGTGATGTCACACAGTTCCTTCGTCGAGAGGTCAAGCGACATGCGGAGCACTCCCGCACTCTGCCGCATGCGGTCGTAGTGCTCTGCCATGAGAAGCACGAACATCTGCTCCTGCTCCGCATTCCAGTATGCCCGGATGCCCTCGAAACAGCCTGTTCCATAGTGCAGGCCATGAGTCATGAGTCCCACTTTGGCATCAGCGTACTGGCATGTCCTGCCATTGAAGTACACCCATGTCTGGTCCCGCCGCTGCGCCTCATCTGCCGCAGTGGGTGACGATGCTGTTTGCACCATTGTCGCAGCCTCCCACAAGATGACACATCGGAGATGATGTGCACTGGTTCACTATGCCACATCCCATCCTGTCTCCGTCCTCCATGGAAAGCGTACCCTGAACGGAGAGCCGTGCCCGACATCACTGCAGAACCTCGACAACAATGACACCTTCCACTCCCGCCCTCCCCGTCCCTGTCCAGTCCAGCCACTGGAACCCCACTCCAGCCGAGCTCCGGGACCGCATCGCTTCACAGCATGGAGCCCTGCCCACTGCGACTGGCACGTACAGCATCACTACACGGGTAAAAAGCAGGATTCCCGAAGCGACCTTCATACTTCCCGGAACGGATGGAAGAGCGAAGGGACCGCATCTGTCCGCAGAAATGGCATCCCGCATCAGGAGGGCCCAGGACGAGCACCTCTCCACGAAGGAAGTCTTCGTCCTGGACGGTCTGATAGGTGGCTCCTCCCCCCTCCAGGGCCGTGTCCGCCTCATTGCTGACGCGTCCTACCCCCATCTTGCTGCCATGCAGCAGATCCTCCATTTCCCCACTTGGCAGGAGGTCGACCCCACCCTTCCACCGTGCACTGTCATCGTGACACCAGACTGTGCAGCACCAGGCATTCCCGGTGGGAAAGCCGTTCTCGTCGATCTCGCGACACGCACCACGAGGATTCTCGGCTCTGACTACTTTGGAGAGGTGAAGAAGGCAGGCTTCCGCCACTGGAATGCTGCCGTATATGATGCGGGTGGACTCGCACTCCATGCAGGATGCAAGGTCATCCCCACTGGCGGAGACGAGGCAACCGTCCTCGTCATTGGCATGAGCGGAACAGGGAAGACGACCACCACCTTCGCTGATGTCCATGGAAGCCTTCCCGTGCAGGATGACTTCGTGGGACTCCTTCCCGGGGGAACCGTCATTGCTGGTGAGAATGGCTGCTTCGCGAAGGTCACTGGCCTTGATCCGAAACAGGAGCCCGCAGTCCATGCTGCAGCGCTCCACAAGGACACCCTCTTCGAGAATGTTGCGCTTGACGCGAGCGGCATGCCAGACTTCCAGGATGACTCGCTTTCCGACAATGGCAGGGCGACCTTTTCCCTCGCTTCGCTGCCTGCTGTCCGTGATGCCAGGACAATTGAACCCGTTGGCACGATTGTCATCCTCAACCGGAGTTCCACCATCCTCCCAGCAATTGCCCGCTGCACCTCCGTGGAGGGTGCTGCATACTTCATGCTTGGTGAAACTGAGGGCACTGCTGCAGGCGGTGTGACAGAGGATGGGAAGTTCCTCCACGTCCCTGGAACGAATCCATTCTTCCCCTACCCTGACGCACTGCAGGGGAACAGGTTCAGGGAAATTGTGACCGGCATGGACTGCTCCATTCTTCTATGCAACACAGGAAGCATTGGCGGCCCAGCGGGAAATGAGCGCAAAAAGATGACTATTGCAACTTCCACAGCATGCATCGCAGGCGCAGTCGATGGGACCATCTCTTGGACCAGGGACCCCGACTTCGGCTATGACACTGCTGTCTCATGCCCGGGAGTGGAGGATGGTGAACTGCTGGCTCCCCTTGCGCTCTATGCACGGACAGGGAGGTCGGCTGCGTACAGTGAGACTGTCACGATGCTGCTGCATGAACGGAGGGCAACCCTTGGAAGGTATCCCGGCCTTGACAGGGATCTCCAAGCAGCTCTCGATGGCCACTGACAGCCCCCCACCCGCCTCTCTGCCAGAGTCAGGGTTTTCAGACCTGCTCCCAATCTGGCATGATGGACACGCCAATCGCGGGAGCTCCTGCGCTCATGCACGAGCCATGCTGCTCCTGCCGAGTCAGGGGGCACACATGCAGCAGTCGAACGCGCTACCGAGCGTTCTCCGGGATCTTCATGCCATCAGGTCCGCAACGTTTGGCATCTTCGCAAGTGATGGCACACTCTTCCGGAGCGCACTTTTCGGACGGGATGCGCTCGAGGCATCCGAGGATCTCCTCGACTTCCACCCCGAGATTGCCCATTCAGTCATCCGTGCGCTTGCTGCGCTCCAGGGACGCAGGGAAGCTGCTCCAGGTCCCGACACCAGTGAGGAGGAGATCGGGAAGATCCACCATGAAGCACGATTTCGCATTGTGGACGGAGCGGCTGTCGATCCCCAATCCCAGGCCATCATTGACAGGCTCGCATCCCGATGGGGAGGCTCAAAGGACGGCTTCGTCTATTACGGCTCCATTGATGCGACACCCCTGTTTGTCCGACTCGTGAGCAGATTCTGCGCACAGTACGGCACTGCTTTTCTCGATGAGCACATCACCACGCACACGGGCGCGACCATCACTGTCCGTGATTCTCTCGTCAGTGCAGCGGACTGGATAGACCAGCGCATCTCATCCTCCCGAACGGGATTCATCGAGTTCCACCGGCGCAATCCCAGTGGTCTTCCCAACCAGGCGTGGAAGGATGGCTTTGCCTCCTACCTTCATGCTGACGGTTCGTTCGTGAACTACGATGCTCCTGTCGCTCCAGTCGAGGTTCAGGGAGTCGCCTACGATGCCCTTCGTGGCGCTGCTGCCCTCATCCGCGAGACGGACCCACTCCATGCAGCCCGGTGGGAACGGCTCTCGCAGAGTCTCCAGAGCCGCATCCTCTCCGCATTCTGGATGCCAAAGGAAGGATATTTCGCGATGGCGCTCGACCGCCACCCCGTGACAGGCGCTGTCCGCAAGGTGGAAACCCTCAGCTCAAATCCTGGTACGCTCCTTGACACCACGCTCTTCGACAATCTCCCCATTGACCTGTACCGCACATATGTCGGAGGCATTGTGCAGCACATCATGAGGAAGGATTTCCTCACGGGAGTCGGTGTCCGCTGCAGGTCACTGAAGCATGCCTCGCTCACAGGCTACGCAGACTATCAGGGGAGCCAGACCGTGTGGCCCAAGGAGACGTATGACATCGCAAAGGGACTGCGGAAGCATGGCTTTTCCCGTCTTGCACGCGCGCTTGAGGTGCGGCTCCTCAATGGCATGAACTCGTCGGGAGCCCATGTCGAGTTCCTCTACGCCCCCGTCTCCGGAGAACCCATCACCCGTCCGTATTCCACTGATGATGCCCATTCCTGCGCAGGAACGAACATTCCCGAGAACGCCCAGGCGTGGTCCGTCTCCGCAGCGTACGCCATCAAGCGCCGTCTTGGTAAGGGTCGTGAAGAGCCGGAGGCGCCAACTCCATGGCATGGTGCGCTCGAGCAGCACATCCTCCATGCCATTCCTGCCATCCCCCTCCATGTCCATGCACACGACATCGAGCAGGAGACAACACCACGAAATCTGTCTGGCATCAACATCGCGCGTGGCAAGGCGCTCGAGACTGAACTGCCTCGGAGCCGCCATCACATGCGTCTCCCGTTCCGTCACAGGCTGCCTGCTGGCTCCCAGCTGGGATCGTAGCTAGAACGAGAGGTCCTCAGGGAGCGGTATCCACAGCACGCCAGGCATGTCCCTCGCATGGGGCATGGCTTCAGCTGTGCGGAGGAGAGATTTCACTGCGAAGAGCGACAGTGCGGATGCCTCAGCACGGTGTCCTTCCCGGAGCCAGTCCCACTCAGACGCATGGACATCCTCTGGAGGTGCGTCTGGCAGCTGGAGGGGAGCTCCCTCATAGCAGGGGAGGCGGAGTGCGAGGTCCTGGTTTGGCCGGAGTCCGCAGTCGATGACCATGGATGCAGCACAGCTGGGAAGTGCCCGCACCCGTCCAGGAAGGCTGCACCCGTCAGGTGTCGCATCGTGGACCACGAGAATGCGGTCAGGCATCAATCCAGGCTCCAGTGCTGAAAGCCCTTCCTCCCTGCAGACAATGTAGTCACCCTCCAGGAATTCCCTGTTTCCTGAAAGAAGGGCCGCCATCTCATCCGTGTCGCAGACAATGATCCTGCAGCCGTGGTGGAATCCGACCTGATGCCAGTGGCCTGGCTGCAGGAGTTCCTCCTCCCGTGAGGGGCCATCTCCATTTCCTGCAAGATAGTCCCTTGTGAACGCGTCAAACGATGTCGCAAGCACCCTGCCCTTTGGACGCCTCCCCTCAAGGATGCGGCTCCTCACGCCAAGCAGGAGGATGCACGCACCTGCAGCAGCAACGCCTATCTGCCAGATTCTCCAGGGAAGGAGCACTGCAATGACAAGGAGCATTGCCCCAAGTCCAATCTGGCCTGACGCAATGGAGGCTGTTGGCGCCTCAACAGCAGCGCATGCAGCGTAGTAGAGGTGTTTTGGCGTGGGTACGATTCCATGCTCGTGGAACCGTGCGAGCTGCCGGTCGACAACCTCGTCAGTGATGGGAAATAGCATGGCCTCTCCGCTGTGCTGTCCTGAAACCCCTCGATATTGTCGCATGCTCCACCGCGACAGGCATGCGGCATGCTTCATGATATAGGGGTGGAGCAGTCATCTCACGCACGACGTGTGCCAGCATGGAAAGTCCCCTTTGTCCCGCCATATCGGGAACCTGTCCTCTTCGTCGTTGGACTCCTCCTCCTCCTTGCCATCCTCGAGTTCATCATTGCACCCCTCTTCACTTCGAACTCCACACCTCCATCCGCCCAGATCTCGGGCACAGTCCCTACAACCCTCACAGCGGGCAAAGGGTACCAGCTCTCGCTCGACTACGAAAATCTTGGCGAGGTTGGCATCAGTCCGATCTGCCTTGGGGTCAGTGGAGGACCTGAACTCAGCGTGAGCAGCATTGTCATAGGCAACAGCGAGCCTGCCACACTCCACAACGGCGCCATCTGCGGTGGCTATCTCGGAGCAAGCGAGCCTGTGAACTTCCGCTTTACCATCACGTTCGCTGCACCGGGGAACTATGTGCTGACCCTTTCTCCCATGAACAGCTCACGGATTGTTGGTCCTGTCCGCCATGATCATGTGACTGTGAAGTGAGAAG
The DNA here is from genome assembly GCA_021803465.1 of bacterium. Lineage (GTDB taxonomy): Bacteria > Chloroflexota > Dormibacteria > Aeolococcales > Aeolococcaceae > JAJZLL01. The sequence goes on along the minus strand of JAJZLL010000021.1, from coordinate 5,529 downwards.
CACTGAAGTCCCCTCCGCGCGCAGCATCTTCCACCCGCACACCGCCCATGCCCGAAAAGTCCAGTCCTGCACCACCCAGTGCAATGTCCCAGACCGTGCAGTCATCAATGCAACGCTTCTCCTCTCAACATCGCTTGCAGAGCGCCTTCAGTCCTCGCATTCTGTGCCCTACGCACTCCAGAATGCCTGGATAGAGCAGGACATCCGCGACCAGGTGGCCAAGCTCTCTTCGCGCCTTGAACCCTCCGTGAAGACAGGCAGCATCCTGAAGTGGTCCTGCGCCTGGCCAGTAGTTGTCATCCATGTCCACAGGAGCGCTGCCCCTGCACTGCTGGAGCAGCTCAGGGCCATGCCTGAGATCAACGATCCAAGAATCCTTCCCTGCAGGGGACTGGGAGTGGTGCTCGACTGAGGTAACGGCCACGTCAAGGACATACGACTTCCCACAGGGTGTCGCATGATGCGTGACAGACAGGTGACAACCTCGTATGCGAGCGATGATTGTCCCTCCTGTGTCCGTTTCCCGTAACTACGGTGAAGACAGTCATGAACGCTTCACTTTTCGGATTCTTCCGTCACATCACCCATTCGGCACCCCGTGTCAGCCAGTCTGACGCGCACGATGTCGACATCCGGATCCCGGAAACCCGTGCCCGTGAAGCGCTTACTTCACTCCAGGCTGCATTTCCCAATCTCCCCAGGTATCACAGCCGCAATCCAGGATTTGCCCTCCGCGATCTCCAGGATGCGCTCACTCGTCTTGGCGAGCATGTGTACCGAGCCTACGGGGACCGGGAAATACGCGTGGTGGACCTCTCTGGCTCACGTGACCATGACCATGCAGTCTTCCATGCACTGGGTTCCCTCATCCCCTCGGACTGCAGTGTCGTCTTCAGCACAGGTACCCACCACGAGGTGTGGCAGTTCTCCCAGCGGGGCATGAATGTGACAGCAGTCGACCCCGTCACGCGGCTTACGGGATCATCAACACCGCAGCACACACACTCCAGTGCAGGAAGAGGAACAGCTGAGCAGTTCCTGTCCTAAGATGTGATCCATGCACAGCGCAGGATTCATTGGGAAGCGCCATGCCCCCTGGCAGGAGGAACGGGATCGGGTTTTCGATGCTGCCCTGGCAGCTGGCTGGTGTGCAGCAGGAACAGCCACAGTCGACCCGTTTCCCGATGCTGAGCAGCACCTCCTTGATGCCATCAGGCAGGGACGGCTTACCGGAATGGACTGGATGCACGAACGCCGTGCCCATGCAGCAGCCCATCTCGATGAACGGTTTCCCTGGGCGAAGTCCATCATTGCCCTTGCATGGCCATATCCTCCAGGTGGAATGACCGCCAATCCAGCCCCTGGTGGTGCAGGAAGGATCGCCTCGTATGCGCTGCTCCGGGAGTCGGGAGCCACACGGGCAGAAGACTACCATTCCCTCCTTGAGCGAAAATGCCGTGAGCTTGTCCAGCACCTCCGCACCACCCATCCGGATTGCCGCGCAAAGATCTTTGTCGATCATGGGTGGGCAGTGGACCGTGCCATTGCGGAACGGGCTGGAATAGGGTTCATTGGCAAGAATGCCTGCCTCATCACTCCGCATGGGGGAAGCTTTGTTCTGCTTGCCTCCATTGTCACATCCCTTCCCTTTCCTCCTACCGCTCCCTCAAGGAAATCCTGCGGCTCGTGCACGGCATGCATGAGCGGCTGTCCAACTGGAGCAATCCTGTCACCTGGAGTCATCGATTCACGGAAGTGCATCTCATACTGGACAATCGAGCACGAAGGAGACATTCCCGAGGATATCCGACCCCTTCTTGGGGACTGGATCTTCGGATGCGATCTCTGCCAGGACGTGTGCCCAATCAATGGAGTAAAGGCCCTTCCTGGACTGCATGCAGGTGGAGAGCTTCCTTCCTCCCGCATGGATCTCGTCCAGCTCCTCTTCCTCGATGACGGGGGCTTCCTCGACCTGTTCGCAGGAACGCCCGTTGAGCGCACCGGCAGGATCAGGCTTGTCAGGAATGTGGTCATAGCGCTGGGCAATGTGGGCACTCTGGAAGTCCTGCCCCACCTCGCAACGTTCATGGAAAGCGCGGATGGAGCCATGGAAGAGCTTGCTGCCTGGGCAGTCATGTCCATACGGAGACGCCAAGCCAACCCTGCACGACTCCCGCTACACTGAATGTCATGCGGCAGTACCACATACAGCTCGAAGAAGGGGAAGTCGGAGAATACGTTCTCATGCCTGGCGATCCCGGTCGATGTGAGCGCATTGCCCAGCACTTCACAGATGCTGTGCATGTCCGCAGCAACCGCGAGTTCACCACGTACACGGGAACACTCGATGGTGTGAAGGTAAGCGCTGTCTCGACAGGCATTGGCGGTCCTTCGACAGCGATTGCTGCGGAGGAACTCTTCACGATTGGTGCCCGCACCATGATCCGTGTTGGCACATGCGGTGGTCTCGCAGACTCCCTCAGGCTGGGTGATGCAGTCCTTGTCCAGGCCGCAATCCGAAACGAGGGAACCTCCCACCAGTACGTTCCCGCGGAGTTTCCTGCTGTTGCTGACTTCGATGTGCTGCTTGCGCTCGAACATGCAGCACGGGAGCAGCAGCTTCCACATGAGCTTGGCATTGTGCAGTGCAACGATGCGCTCTACAGTGAGATCGCACCGGAGACTGTCCCTGTCGAATCGATGATCCGTGCGAAACTCGAAGCCTGGAAGCGTGCTGGCTGCATTGCGGCCGAAATGGAATCCTCAACGCTTTTTGTCATTGGCGCCATCCGGGGCTTCCGTGCAGGTGCAGTCATGGCAGTCGTGAACACTGCGCAGTCAGGTGATGGAACTCTCCCAGGAGGAGTCGAGCTCCCAATCGATGTGGCAATACGCGTTGCCATCGGTGGTGTGCGCACCCTCATTGCCCAGGACACGGCAAAGGTCGCTGCCCGGTAGCTTGCCCCCCTTTTCGGGAGTGGCGCTACCTTCCCTCTGTACCTGTCGGTTCCTGACCGAGCATGTCAATGGCTGTGAGCACATCCTTTGGCGTGTGCAGCTGGTACGTTGCAGCAAAGTGGGATCTCCGCCCCTCGAGCGACCACGCAGCATGCCAGGTCGCAATGCGGGCAGCCTTCCCCGCAAGGATGTCGACATCGCTGTCACCAATGAAGAGCGCCTGAGACGGATGCACCTCAAGCCGGTGGACTGTCTTCAGAAGACCCTCAGGATCCGGCTTTGGGGCAGAGACATCATCCAGCCCGATGACGGATTCAAAGTATGGTCGGAGTCCACTCACCTTGAGGCCCCACTCGAGAAGGTCACGCTGCCGTGATGAGACGACGCCAAGCCTGTAGCCATCCCTCCTGAGTGTCTGGATGACTGTGAGTATTCCGCGAAAGCGCTGCGGATCCACGTGGGCATTGAAGTACGGCAGGATGTCATCCAACCGGCCTGGCCATGCACGCTCGATCCGTGTCCGGATCGGGAGTCCCTCCGTAGCCCAGAACTCCTGCACACCAGCATGCGCCTCCGGCTCATCGCCGAGCAGGCGTTCCACTGCTTCCCTGTCCGCATTCCGTGTCGCGACAAGGGTGCCATCATAATCCCAGATGACGGCGTCGACAAATCGATACTGTCTCACAATACTTCCGCTCCTTACGAGCAGCGCCGATGGGGCAGTCAGGCCCGAGGCATGTCTCCTGCCCTCTGGCGCTCGCTATATCTTGTGCGGCGGGAGACCCTCTCCCGTCTCTTCTCCTTTATCTGTTGCCAACGCATCATAGCACGATTTGGTGCGGTTGGTGGGTTCGTCGTTTTGTTGAAACAATCGTCACACTTTGGTGTATATTCAGTTCTTGAGAGCTCCGCTTTCATCATCCTGTCCACGTCGCACCACACTTCCACTATGAACTCTCGCACACAGCGTCTTGCCCTTGCTGTTGGCGCAACAGCGCTTGCAGCGTATCCCACTGCAATGGTGGCTTCGTCATGCATTGTGCATCCTGGTGACACGCTTCGCGACATAGCACTCCGCCATGCAACAACTGTTCAGGCGCTTTCCGCAGTGAACAACATCTCGAGCAGTGCAGAGCTCAAGATCGGACAGATGCTCACCATTCCCGATGCAGCGCTCGCGCTTCCTCCGTATGCCCTCGCAGGCAACGATCTCGACCTCCACACTGCATCACGTGACGACAGCGTCGTGAGAATTGCCCGGCTCTACGGCATCGATCCAACAGCGCTTGCACGGGCCAACGGCATCGGGGTGAACGCGCCCCTTGCAGATGGCGCAGTCGTGGCAGTGCCGGGACGACTGGGAAGAATGAATGCGCTCCTCACAACAATTGCTGCGGACATTGCAGTCAATCCCCCACTCCTGCGGGCAGTGGCGTGGATGGAGAGCGGCTGGGACCAGAGCTTCATCTCCCCCACTGGCGCAGTGGGCATCATGCAGCTCGAGCCTTCCGCTGGCGAGTGGGTGAGCCATGTCATTGCACACCGTCCCCTCGATCTCCATCGGGCGGATGACAATGTCACTGCAGGGGGACTCCTCCTCCAGCATCTCCTTGACCGTCATGACCAGTCGACCGAGTTTGCGCTCGCAGCATACTACCAGGGAGAGAAGACCCTCCAGGATGTTGGCATGTACGCTGACACGAAACGGTACGTAGCCGATGTCTCCACACTCATGGAAGCGGAGTCGGACGGGGAGGTTCCCCTGTTCGCACCCCAGCACGACCTCTAGCAGCATCCGTCTCCCACGCTGTCCGCAGTGATTGCGCGGATGCTACGCACCCGTGTCGAGGGGAAGAGAAAGGCAGCGCACAGCCCCACCGGACTTGAGAAACTCTGTCATCTCCATCGGAATGTGGTGAAGTCCAACCTCCGCCAGCTCGCCTGCAATACCCTGCAGGGCTGACGTTGCCACAATGGCATCCCCAACGACAAGCGCATTGCAGGAAAACCCATCACCCACTTCCTGCGGCACAGGTATGGCATGGGGGACATGCTTCCGGATCTCCCCAATGCCCTCATCAGTAAACGCGCATGGCAGATAGAGTGCAGCGTCAGGACCAAGAGGCGAAAAGCAGGTGTCGAGATGGTAGAACCGTGGATCGACAAGCTCCAGACTCACATGTTCCACACCGAGCAGGTCCGAAATGGCTGCATGCGTTTCCCTGTCTGACCGAGGTCCATAGCCGACAAAGAGCGTCGATCCCACAAAGAGTCCGTCTCCTGCTCCCTCGAACGGCTTCACGCCAGGAGTGTCAAAGGTCTCCATACCGAGCCCCTCGAAGGCCCGACGCCAGTACGGCTCCTCGCCCTGCCTCTCGGGATGCTGGAACCTGCTCACTATCGCCCGGTTGTTCCAGACAAGTCCTGCATTCGCAGTGAACACCATGTCTGGAAGCCCCTCAATCTGGTCCACAAGCGTGACTTTGGCACCGAGCTTCTCGTACATCGACTTCAGTGCCTGCCACTGCTCCATGGCGACGGAATGCTGCACCTTCACCGAAGGTTGCAGCC
>JAJZLL010000019.1 GCA_021803465.1 bacterium | reverse complement strand
CTGCAGTGACACGGTATCCATCCAGCAGTCGGGCATCGCACAGCGGTGACCTCTGGTCGATGCGACGTCCGACTGACGTGACAATCGTGTCGATGACCTTCAGGAGATGTGACTCGTTGTCGAAATGGATGTCAGTGAGAAGCAGCTTCCCTTTGCGCTCGACATACACCATGTCTGGTCCATTGACCATGATTTCCGTGAGACTGTCGTCCTCGATGAGGGGACGAAGTGGCCCGAGCGCCTCTAGATATCGAGCATCAAGCTTGGGGGGATCTGCAGGGCTCATATTCCATCGCTCCTCACATGTGTCTGTTGTGATGTATGCACTCAAATTGTGGAGCTATACATGTGCATGCAGACTGTTGTCGTCAAAGAGTCACACAATTGCGACAGAAAGTTTGCCGCTTGGAGAAAGTACGGGTGTTGACTTGAAGATGAAGTACAGTCAGGAAATGCCACAAGTATGGCAGCTGGCCCAGGAAATGTCACCCTGGCGAAATGCAGGAAGGTAGGAGAGCATCATGATGGATCTTCCCGAGCAGGAACCGAATCCTGCTGATGAGTTTGATCCAGATGATTGGTTTGGTGACGAGAGTCCCTTCTCCGACAGTGAGAGTCTCGCTGCAGCACTCATGGCCATGGGGAGCGGTGGGGGAGCTGGTGGCATGGCCCCAGCGGCTCCACCTGAGGTGGTGACACCAGCACCGGAAACTCCTCCTGTATGGACATCACCTTTCGAACGGCTTGAGCATCCCACAGGGAATACTGCACTGCCTCCCTCAGCACCGGCACTGCCTCCTTCTTCAGGCATGCCGCCTTCTCCAGTACCTTCTCCACAAACCGTTCCATTGCCACCACTCCAGCCGCCTGTCCAGCCAGCACCGCCCCAGATTCAGCCACAGTTGCCTCCCCAGATCGCAGCATCCGCTGCAGCTCCGCCAGTGCCTGCGGCTCCGTCTCCAGATGCTCCACCCCCTGCATCGACAACACCCATCCCTCCGCCAGCTGAGGCACAGAAGCGGAGGTGGGTGGAAATGTCGAACCATTCCTTCGTACCGCAAAGCTTCCATGTGCAGCAGGACCAGGGTCCATTGGGGGATGTGCCAGCCCCGCCCCCATCACCAACGGAGAACCCTTCTACGCAGGGCGGGTATCGTACATTCGAACCTGGAACTGGGGGGCGTGGACAGGGAGGCACACGCCTTGTCTCTGTCTCACAGGATCTCCCACCCATCAGTTGGAACACGCGGAACAGTGTGAGTCAGCTGAAGGATACGGAACGCATCATTGACCAGCTTCGCATGAGCGCAACCCAGGTCACATGGACTGCAGCATCGCTTGCCATTAGTGAAGTGCACAGCACCTCAGTGCGACGTCGGGCAACACGTCTTTTCTCCTCTGTCATCAAGAGGGGATTCAACGAGGAGAACTGAGATGCAGCATGCATTTCTCACGCCGATTGTGGCCAAGTCCGCTGTCACAATCCCGTCAACATTCACGGAGCCCTGTGACAGCTTCGCTGCTTCCCTTTCTGCAAAGAGTGCGTACAATGAGTGCGTGTTCCCATCGGTTAACCAGAGTGGTGTAGTTGCATGAGTGTGTTTGTGGTAGTGCTTGCAGTCCTGGTCTTCGCAGGACTCTTCACGATGATTGCAGGATTTCTTCTTGTAGGCGAGCGTGAGCACAGTGCTGTGGCACTTGAGCGCCTTGAACAGTACCTGGACCAGTCCTCAGCAGGAGCCGTGGCAGCCACAGCTCCCCAGGCGAGCTTTCTCGACCGCATACGGCAGCGCCTGGGCGAGATGGAAGATGAACGCAGTGGTGGACAGAATGTCGAGGATGAAGTCACTGAGGCTCTGGCGCGTGCGGACCTGCCTCTCAGGCGGTATGAATGGTACGCCGTGCAGATTGGAGCAGGACTTGTCATTGCAGGACTCATCCTTATCCGGTTCGCTTCGTCCAATGTGATAGGGAGCTTCATAATTGCTGCTGCTTTAGGTGTTTTCGGACCAATGTTTGGGGGCAGGTTCTTCCTTTCGTTCCGCCAGAAGAGACGGGTGAACAAGTTCAACAACCAGCTGGGTGATGTGGTCATCATGCTTGCCAACGGCATGAGGGCAGGCTACTCGTTCCCCCAGGCACTGACGAGCGTATCCACAAGTTCCAAGCCTCCAATCGGGGTCGAGCTCGCACGTGCAGCTCGTGAAATTCAGCTTGGCCTTCCCATGGAAGAGGTGCTGGGACGACTTGTTGAACGCAATCCTTCTGAAGATCTCGACCTCATGATCGCTGCTGTGCAGCTGCAGAGGCTCGTTGGAGGAAACCTTGCTGAGATCCTCGATACAATTGGATCAACCATCCGTGAACGTGTCCGCCTCAAGGACAAGATTCGAGCACTGACTGCACAGGCCCGCATCTCGGGGATCATCATCGGTATTCTCCCAATAGGCCTAGCACTTGCCCTTTTCTTCATTGCGCCAGACTATTTCCGTCCAATGACCACTGAGCTTCCAGGGCAGATCATGCTGGGAGTTGGACTCCTCATAGAGATCATCGGCTTTTTCCTCATCAACCGCATCACAAACATCAAGGTGTGACAGGAGGCGCTCATGCTTGACTTCATGCATATGGTCGCAGCTGCGGCTCTCCAGGCTCCCAATCCTGTTTCAGTGGGCAGAATTCTACTTATCGTTGTCATCGGCTGTGTAGTGGCCGGGGGAATCTTCCTTGCAGCATACTGGCTCCTTGCGGGTGAGGACACGACGAGAATGGATCTCTCCGAGCGCCTTGCGCAGTTCGATTTCGATGGCGCATCAAGCGAACAGGAGGCAATACTCAATCTCCCCTTCTCGGAACGGGTCATCAAGCCATTCCTCCAGAAAGTCGGCGACAATGTCTCGGGCAATGTTTCCGCAGGGCAAATGAAAAGCCTGGAGCAGAAGATAAGTGCAGCAGGCAACCCCCCAGGCCTCACACCCACCCTTGTCGTTGCGCAGCAGATGGCTGGCGGCGTTGTGGGCATTATCATTGGCATAGGTGTTGTCCTACTCTTGGGTGCGACAGTCCCAAACAACATTTTGATCACTGTGGTCTTCGCTGTCTTTGGATACCTGTTTCCAGGCATGGCGCTTGACAGGACAGGCAAGAAGCGGAAGCGGGAAGTTATTGAGGGCATGCCGAATGCTCTTGATCTTCTTACCATCAGTGTCGAAGCGGGACTTGCTTTCGATGCTGCCCTTGCACGTGTTGCTGACAAGTACACCAATGCGCTTTCCGTCGAATTCCACCAGGTGCTTGATGAGATGAAGCTTGGTCGTCCACGTGTGGAAGCGCTTGAGGCCATGTCAACACGACTTGATCTGGACGAGGTCACAAACTTCATCACAGCTGTCAACCAGTCAGACCAGATGGGAACAAGTCTCGGCTCCACGCTCCGTATCCAGTCAGAGGAGCTGCGGAGAAGGCGGACTCAGCGGGCTGAGGAGGCAGGCGCAAAGGCTCCAGTCAAAATGCTTCTCCCAATGGTTGCATGCATCTTTCCCACGCTCTTCATCGTGCTGCTTGGACCTGCTGCACTCAAGGTCATGAGCATGGTTGGAGGAGGGTAGACCTCCCCCCGTGGTCCACTCCTGGGAGTCGTATACAGGATGGCTGCTGGGGTGTGCCCCCGATTGGTTCCGCGTTCCAACGCATTCCTGCAGGGAATGGAGATGGGGACTACTGGTTCTGCTGAAGCCGCTCCTGCTGCTCCATGGCTTCAAAGACAGTATCAAGCGTTACAGGCTTGCCATTCTTGAGAAGCTTCATGACTACTTCTGAGTCGATTCCCCCCGGCACTGCGAGCGCAGCAGCACGGGCTGAGTCGCTTGCAAACTTCTCAGCGCGAAGGAGATGCCGATGCAGCTGAATGTACCTGAACAGCATGATGGCAATGCTCACTGACTCGATGACGATCACCCCGATGAGAATGGAGGTGTATGAACTCACAAATGCGTGAAAGATATTCACACGACTTCTCCTCGAATGTGAGGGCTAGATGCCGCTCAGGTACTCCGCTATGTATCGGTGCATTTCGCGTGCCATTGAGCGCATGACATGCTGGTCAAAGGGGGGATTCGGCTCCTCCTTGAGCATGTCGACGAGCTGCGTGAAGTCTTCAAGCGTCTCGCGGCAGGTACGGATGGACTGCGCAATGTTTGCAATGTGATCCTCGCCAAGCCAGTGGACTGCAATCATGACGAGATCTTCCTTGAGCTGGCTGAAGTCGACATCTTCGCCGCTTTCGGATTCAGTTGGGTACGGAGTGTTGTCTGGAGCGGGCGCAGACCACTGCAGGTCGTCCTGCACAGCATTGTCTGCAGTGGCATCGGAGTCGCCTGCAGGAACTTCCCAGTTCCATGATGGAGCTGCAGCTTCCTCGTTCGCTGGCTCCCGGATGCCCCACTGGGAGGCGGACTGTTCGCTGGATTCCGCTGCTTCCTGGGACACATTCTCCGGCTCAGCTGGGGCAGCAGGTTCCTGTGTGGGCGCTGCAGTGTCCATGCGCTCCTCGTATTCGTGTTGATTCGTGTCGGCTGTCTGTGCATCTTCAGGAGACGGGAAGGCCGCTTCCGCAGGGAGTGTCGCTGTCGAGCCGGAAGAAGATTCCCCACTGAGGAGATCCGTGTGGTTTCCTGGCTCATCACCCTCAACATACATGTGGAAAGAGTCCTCGCCTGCCGTGTCATGCTCCTGCATGTTCTCCGCACTGCGGAGGATCGAGAGCTTGCCCCCATCCTGCTTGAGCAGGGATTTCAGGACATCTATGTCCTGTGTGGGCTTCCTGTCATCCGAGGTGTACGCCATGGCAAGACTTCCTCTCGTGAAGAAGCCATACCCCTTTGTAGGGCCATCGACCGCGATGACACAGTCCAGAAGCGGGTCATGCTGAAGATCCTCGACAAACCGCTCGATGTCAATCCAGGTGGACTTCATCTCCCTGAAGGCAACGGGTGAACGCCACAGCATGATGAGCGCCTCAATCTGCTCCTTTGATTCCATGCGGTACCCCGAGAGGGTGACATTCTGGGCATTCTGGATTGCCATTGCTGCACTCTCGCCCATGTGCGTGCCACCAGGCTCAACCCACAGGGCATCAAGCATGAGACCCTGCTCCACAACTGCGCACGCGCGAACATTGGTGCCCGTGAGGACGATGAGTGAGGTGGGGAGCTTTGGAATGAGAACGTCAAGGTGGACAACGGAGGATGATGCCTCCGTCCACAGTGACTGGCCAACTGGCAGGATGGGAAAGGTTTCAAGCGTGATTCCCACTGGACGCAGCCTTCCAGACTCATCCTCAACGATGCCTTCCTCCAACTCGGTGGGGTGGGGCTCTTCCTCAAGGTATGTACCTGCAAGGCTTGTGAAAGGCTCCTGCAGGTCCTGGACTGTGCATTTGAGGCTTGGATTCCTGACAAGTGTCTTCTGCCATCCACCAACTTCAAACCGGGACGGAAGATGCTGCAGGATTGCTGTGAGGGCTTCCTGCCCAGTGAGCACTTCACCACTGCCATCGTCGTACTCGGCGTGGTTTGGCTGACCAAAAACAAAGAATAGCGAACCCCTGCCCCCATCCCAGGTGATATCGAATTTGCCACTTCGATATTCATCTTGGGCAGAGCTTAACTGTCGCAGGAGTTTAACAAACGGGCTGGAAGTCGTCATATCTACTTATTGTACGAGTATTCTACTACTATGCCAGCCGAAATTATCACTGTCGCATCGCTCAAAGGTGGTGTCGGGAAGACGACGACTACGTATGCCCTCGCAGCAGCTGCTGCTGCAACTGGCAAACGGGTCATTGCTATCGATCTCGACCCAACTGGAGGGCTCAGCAATGCCTTGGAAAAGGCAAAGCGCTCTGTCACGATCGCAGACGTCCTCCGTGGACGTGTGACACTCCATGATGCCCTTGTGGAACATCCACTGGGAATCAGGACTGTAGCCGGACACCGGAGCCTGAACCAGGAGCCGCTTCATGAAGGACAGCTGCGCTCCATCATTCAGCCAGTACTCAACGAAGCTGACATCATTCTCCTCGATACCCATCCGCATGAGCCATCGCTCATCGGACCGCTGTCTGTCGGGGACAGGATAGTTGTTCCCACAGCCCTCGATCTCCTGTCGATGAGGGCAGCAGCCCTCACTGTGGGACTCGCGCAGCAGCTTGGCTCGCTCGAGCGCATTCGCGGGATTGTCGTCACCAACGCGAAGCGGCCACTTTCCAAGGTTACGGAGTCGCTCTACAACGGTCTCTCGATGACAGGTCTCCGGTTTGGCACGACACTGTGGTTTTCTTCAGGCTGGATTGTTGCGACATCAGGAAAGGGTGAGCTTCCCGAGGAGATGCTGCAGCAGGCTGCACAGGAGCTTCTGCAGGAGGTGCTCACCAGGCCAGCGCCTGTGGATGCGCTGAGAAGCTTCATCTCCATGGCTCAGGGACGCCGAGGCGGGCCTCCGCCACAGCAGCCAACCTCCACGCCAGTGCCGCAGTCGCAGTAGGGCAGGGTAGGCGCTTCACGCAGGCTGGATCCCGCAGCAAGGGGAGGATGGTTGCTGCGCACTTGCCTGATAGCAGAATTCCGTGCGGTTTGATAGCGCATGCAGAGATGCTGCAGCATGGTGAAACTCCCGTAACCCATTCGTGACCCCGCATCCGATGGACAGTGAAGTCCCCACTGGATAATCAAGGCAGTGAAACAATGCTCCGCCTGGAGCAGTCACTGGAGGCCTGGCACATGGGACCACTGGCAGTGCAGACTGCACGACCGGATCTCGAGGAAGGTAGGGCATACCGGATTGCGTACCGTGTGGGCGACTCCATCCGGAGTCACGTCATTAGGAGTGTCGCCATATTTGATGGCATCCATGAGGAACGGCTGTGGGACGGATCGCAGGCTGCCTGCATGTTCTTCCGCCTTCCCCAGGGAAGGGCGCTCACTCTCCTCTCTGACCAGATCATCGAGGTGCGTCTCATTGAGCAGAATGCGCAGGGCCAGTGGATTCTTCACGATACGCGAAGGCGTCGAAGAGCAGTGCGGCCATCCCGTCTTCCCATATGAGGCACCTTTTCGCAGCTTCTCGAATTCTGCAAGTGCGCCTGACCATGAAAGGGGATCATGGAAGCGAAGCGCATTGACAGGGTTCTCCAGATGCAGCGGATGAAGCATGCTCCTCACTGCTGAGGGCAGGTGGATATGTGCACAGGCAGCATGGAGCAGCAGGGGGTCACGTACGTTAGCTTCCTGAGGCAGCCCTTCGGTTCTCGTTCTCTCCATCCACCATCGTTTCACTGTCCACACCTGTGAGCCGCTCAGTGAGACCCCTACGCTCGAAACGATAGCCAATGCCAGGAACAGCATGGATGTACGTTGGCTTGCGTCCTCCAGGCTCAATTTTGCGCCGTAGACGGTACACATGGGCATCCACGCTTCTCAGATCCAGGTCTGCACCCTGTCCCCAGACCTTCTGGATCATCTCCGAGCGGGAGACGACCCGGCCTGGAGCGGAGGAGAGGAGAACGAGGATATCAAATTCGGTAGGAGTGAGATTGACGGACATTCCGTCACGGAGGACTTCATGGTGGGAAAGATCGATGAGAAGTCCGGGAAACTTCAGTCGACCTGGTCGCACCTGCATGTCGCTGGAGCGCTGCCTGCGGAGTTTCGCATTGATGCGGGCAGCGAGTTCACGGATCTCGAAGGGCTTTGTCACGTAGTCATCAGCTCCAATCTCGAGCCCGACAACGACGTCAACTGGATCGCTTCGGGCGGAAAGCATGATGATTGGTGTTTCAATGCTTGCGCTTCTGAGTTTCCTGCACACATCGAACCCTGTGAGGCCAGGGAGGCTGAGATCCAAAATGATGAGATCAATGTCATCGTTCTCGGCAATGCGCATGCCTTCCAGGCCATTCTCGGCAAAGCGGATGGAAAATCCGTGCTGCTGGCCGAGAACGGAAAAGATGTCCCTCATGGTGTGGTCATCATCAATGATGAGCACCACGGCCTGGTCCGTACGCTGCAGAAATGCACCATCCTGACTGAGGCCCGAGTCAACCGTTCGCATATGTGTTGTGCTCATACTCACCACCCAGATTCAGTAACTGCGTTGAGACTACCATGCACCCGTGGAGTGGATGGTGGGACTTGACGGGATTGTTGCAGCATTGTGCGCTGTACAGAGGCTGTGAAGTGGAAATCCTCATTCATACTTGCGCCTTCAGCTGGATGAAGAACGTGTTTCCCCGCACACCTCGTGTATTGTCTATGCCAATCTTTCCCCCCATGTGCTCAATGAGCTGGCGGGAGAGGTACAGTCCGACACCAAATCCCCCACGCTGCCGCACAAGCGGAGACTCCACCTGGTAGAAGGAGGCGAAGACACGTTCGACATCGGAGTCGGGAATGCGTCTTCCATGGTCCGTGATCTCTATGCGGACATACCTTCCGGAGCGGTTGGAGATGATGTCTATCGGCTCATCTTCGGGAGAGAACTTGAGTGCATTGTCAATGAGGCATGCAAGGGCCAAGATGAGCCGGTCGTGATCCGCAAGGACACGAGGAGAGTCAGTACTGAGATCGAAGCGGAATCGCTGCTTGTTTGCACTCTCCACGAACCGGGAGAGCACATCTCGGAAACACTCTTCGACATCCACTGCTGCAGTCTTGAGCCGTATCTCGCCAGTCTGAAGCTGGGATATGGAGAGGAGGTTGTCCGTGAGCCGGGCAAGGTGCTCGGTTTCTATCCTCAGCTCGTTCATTGCCTCCTCGCGCGCATCCTGGGGAAGACGGTCGCCTGCCTCCTGCATGAGCGACAGCCATCCCTTGATCTTCGTGAGTGGAGTGCGAAGCTCGTGGGAGGCGAGCATCATGAATTCTCCCTTGGCCTGCTCGATGTCCCGGATTTCCTGGAGCGCAGTCTTCTCGATATCAAACGAGTGCTGGATCTGCTTTTCATGGGAAGTGATGAGCTCTCTCGCAAGGAGATGCGTGATGAAGGCGATGACAACGAAGAGGAGGATGGTGGACGAGGAATCGACAAGCGCAGTATGGGAGCTGATGTGCGAGTGCGCTATGCCAACCCCAACATACAATGCTGAGCAGACAAGGAGGCTCACGATGCTTTCAATGAGTCCAAGGCGAAGGCTGCCCATGAGGACGACGACGAAGAGGATCGCTGCATAGGGGGATGTGAAACCTCCAGACTCGAACATGAGCAGACTGGCGATGGCAACATCGATGATGATCCACATGAACTGGATGTTGCGGTTCGGATAATGGCTGGTCAGCACTGCTATCGTCATGCTGAGATTGAGAAATGCCCAGATCCCGATGATGAGGTTGGCAGCAGCCTGATCGTGCACAGTTGCAGGTGAGATGTTCGTGAAGAGTGCAGCGATGAGTATGCTTGACCACCTGCTCCATTCAATGATCCGCTCGAGTCCGCGCCTGCGGTTGCGTTCGATGAGAACAGGTATTTCAGCGGAGGGAAGGGGGGGCTGCTGCTGGGCTGGCTGCTTGTCAGCTGAACCAGCTGACTCGGCAACGACAGTATCGCTCATGCTGTACTTCCATACTTGTGGCACACTTCCTCATGATCATCTTGAGCGTACAGGGAATCCGAATTGGCTGACGTACGAATTGGTAACAACCTACGACAACTGCGTTAACTTCCCTCACATGCAGATCATTCTCACTGGTGAAGGTGCGGGTCTCATGACTGGCAGGCTGTCTTCACCGGAGTTGACGTTCCCGCTTCTGCGAAGGGTGCCTGGACAAGCTCAGTGCCTTGAATGCCATTCCTGCAGACCACGTTCCAACCCAGCAGCGAGAAGAGGGACGCCTCCTGGGACTGGATGGGAATGATGGCAGCACCTATATGCAGCCGTTCAATCGTGGATTTCCAGGAGCTTTCGACAAGATGGATGGTGTCGTAATCCTCAAGTTCCCGTGTGGTGAAGGTCGTAGCATCTCCCGTGAACAGGACAGTTCCCTTCGTGTAGCTCACTGCTGCTCCTGATGCCCAGGGAAGGGGAGTGTAGAGCACTGTGCCACGAGGAAGAACTGCGTTGGCTGTCCGAATCGCAGCAAGTGGGAGATCCGCATTCACTGCGGTGGACACTGGGAGCATTTCTCCAACAAGGAGCAGTCCCCCAAGACCAACTGCAGCGCGCACTGACCATGTGCCAGCAGTGGCCAGCCGGTGCGCCATGCGGGAACGAAGGTTCCTGAGTGTGGGAAACGCATCGCTGAGGCTCTGGATGCTGTCCATCATGACTGTTCCGTAGAGGGGAATCATGAACGCAGCAAGCAGGACAAGAAACTCGACTGCCTGGAATACGAGAACGATGCAGCAGATGAACAGCCCTGTGATTCGCAGTGTCCGGTTTGCCCTGAAGCCCAGCGCTGCAGCAAAGAGCGAGGTGATCACTTCGACTGCGCGGAGCTCCCAGGTGTGGAAATCAGGCGATGCTCCGCCAAAAACGATGTTCGTTCCCTGGGGGTTTGCCACAGGGAAGAGCACACCAGACCATCCGTGGAAACCAGCAGGTGGTGCGCATGTTGCAGCAATGCTGAGCAGGACAGCCGCAAGGAAGATGAGCAGGGCTCGCCGGGATGTGGGATGTGTTCGGGGAAGCAGCAGGCTGAGCACTGGGAAGAGGAGTGCGGGAATCGCA
>JAJZLL010000064.1 GCA_021803465.1 bacterium | reverse complement strand
CCTGCAGAGGGAAGGAGTGCATGGCGGAATGAGGAAGCAGCGTCCATTCTCATCAGGCACTGCTGGACGCATCCTGGGCATTGCGGGCCTTGTCATGCTGATTATCCTGTCCATTGGGGGGCGGTCGTTCCTTGATCTTGTGGACACGACTGCTGACCATGTTGAGGCAGCAACTTCCCAAGCTCCTCCTGAAGCGCCAATCCTTCATCCAGCTGTTCCAGCTGCCAAGCCCCTTCCCACTGCTGCTGCACCTTTGCACGCTCCAGCGCCAACTCCAGCCACTCCCATCACCACACCGCTTCATGTGCCAGGCCAGGGCATTCTCCTTGCACCACCAATGGGCTGGAACGGGTACAACCACTTTGGACGGGATGTGACTGCAGCGCTCGTCGAGGAGGATGCCAGAGCACTCGTGAGCTCCGGAATGAAGCAGGCAGGATATGTCTACATCAACCTCGATGGCGGCTGGGGACTCCTCAAGCGCAATGCTGCAGGAACACTCGTACCGAACCCCACACTCTTCCCGCAGGGCATTGCGCCAGTCGCTGCCTATGTCCACTCGCTTGGACTGAAGTTTGGCATCTACACGAGTGCTGGAACGAAGAACTGCGCAGGGACATCTGATGGAAGCTTTGGCCACTTTGCGCACGACGCTGCAACCTTCGCCTCCTGGGGTGTCGACTACGTGAAACTCGACTGGTGCTATGTCCCCTACAACGACTTCCCGACCATGAGCCACATGGCCGTGAGCGAGATGATTGCAGGGGAGATGTCGCAGGCACTTCTCCACACAGGCAGGCCAATCATCTTCGACATCAATGACACCAAGTTCCGTCATCAGGCTGACTGGCATTGGGCTTCCCGGTATGGTGAGCTCTGGAGAGCGACTCGCGACATCCACAACAACTTCCCAAGCGTTGTGGCGAACTTCACCCATGATGTGCTCATTCCACAGGCGCGTGCAGCCCACGGCTGGTACGATCCGGACATGCTCGAGATCGGAAATGGTGTTCTCACACCTGCAGAAGAGCAGGCGCAGTTCAGTCTCTGGTCAGAGCTTGCTGCACCGCTCATTGCGGGAAATGACCTCATGACCATGGCTCCCTCGACACGTGCTGTGCTCACCAACAGGGCAGTCATTGCAGTGGACCAGGATCCACTTGGACGGAAGGGGTATGCAGTTTCCCATGCGAACGGCCTGTGGGTGCTCACAAAGCCGCTTGCCGATGGTGAACGGGCTGTCGTGCTCTTCAATGACACTCCTGTCCAGACGCTCATGTCGTCAACTGCGCACGCAGTTGGCCTGCCTTCTGCCCATCGCTATGCGCTCCACAACCTGTGGTCTGGCGCACTGAGCAGCACGACAGGGCCATTCTCCGCAATTGTTCCTGCGCACGGTGTGGTCATGTACCGCATTGCAGCAGCCTGAAAGAGCAGTGCTCCTGTCAGTGGTTCCCGTTGACAGTGCGCATGATGTTCGCCATGAGTGAAGGGACATGGGCCCAGTTCTCCAGATCTGCGAGATCATGTGCAAGTGCGTACAGGTCGAGTCTGCGTTCAAGGAATCGGAAGGCGAAGAGCTCCGGATAGCATTCCCTGTACCACGCAATGAGATGCGCGTAGTCCTCTTTGCGCGCGTATTTCTCCGACTGTTCCGACATGTACTTTCCAGGAAACTCCACCATCCGCTTCACGACATCGAGCATGAAATCGATGGAGGCCACCTCCGTCCGCTCGAAGTCAAGCAAGCCAACGATGCTCCCATCCTGAACGAGCACATTGTCAAAGTGGGCATCCCAGTAGACAAGCGCCATGCGCTGCTCATCAAGGCAGTTGGCATGTTCTGCGCAGTAGTGCCTGATCTTCGCCACTTCCTCAGTGCCAAGACTTCCCGCAGCTTCACATTTGTCCATGGAGCTGTGAATCCGCTGCAGCACAGTCTCCTTCCACGAGTCCGCCCGCTGCACACTGCCTCCCCACTCAGACTGCGGGGTTTCCGCAATCTTCCTGAGCATGCTGCAGAGCTCGCTGACAATGCTCCGTCGCAACCCCTCCGGATAGCGATGCCACACAGCATACAGGTTGTCACCAGGAATTCGTGGATAGAGGATGTATGGATGGGATAGGAGCTCCCGCCGGGGATCAAACGCGATGATCTGTGGCACAGGAAGCCGGTTGCGGAAGACCCCGTACAATGCAGCCTCCCGTGCAAACGCCTCCTCGTTCCCTGGATCGGAACACACTTTCAGGATGTAGAGATCATCGAGCGAGTACACCTCATTCGTGAAGCCGATCGCAATCCGTTCAAGGGAATGCGGCTCGGGAAGATTGTGCCATGCGCACACCCGTCGCGCATCATCGAGAGTCACTCCATGCATGATCAGTAGTATTCACCATTTTCTCTCTAAAGATCTCAGCCCTTCATCTCCAGGCATCAGGTCGCTACACTTGGAGATACGATGAACGCACGGCTCATGACAGCAAAGCAGGTCCTCGTGGACATACCACGGAGACTCCGTCTTGCCTACTGCCTCCTGCGGGATCCCAGGGTTCCCTTTCCACTCAAGACCCTTCTCGCCTCAGCGTTCGGCCTCATCGTGAGTCCAGTGCGAAAGCCGAAGCATCTCCCGCTTCTTGGCCCCCTCGACACTGCAACGCTCACACTTGTGTCACTCAACCTCTTCATCCTCGCGTGTCCGCTCGAGCTTGTGAGTGAACACGAGCAGAAGATCGTTGAACGCCAGAGTATCTTCGATGACGATCTGCGTCAGGGAGAGGAGCTTGTTCGCACATGGATCGTCACACTTCTGGGTCTTCCCCGTGACGACGTGGATTTGTCCCATCTAGTTCAGGAGGAGGTCTCCCAATGAAAGTCTTGCTCGTCAGGGATGTTCCCGGCCAGGGTGCTGCCGGGGAGCTCAAGGAAGTCTCACCGGGATATGCCCGGAACTTCCTTTTTGCGAAGAAGTACGCTGTTGCAGCTGATGCTTCAACCATTGCGGAAGTGCAGCAGCGCCAGGAGCGCATGCGGAAGGCAGCCGAGAAGCAGCGCAAGGAGGCAACTGGCCTTGCGGACAGGCTGAAGAAACTCACAGTCACTGTCTATGCCAAGGCTGGGGAGAATGGCAAGCTCTTTGGCAGTGTCACTGCCCAGGACATCGCCTCCCAGCTCAAGCGCGAGGCAGGCATCGAAGTGGACAAGCGCCACATTGACTTCCCAGAACAGATCCGGAGCCTTGGCTCCCACGAGGCGACTGTCACACTGCACGAGGACATAACGGCAACTGTCCGCGTGGTTGTCGTCGCTGAATGATCGAACGAGGGTCGCTGCAGATTGAGGACGAGGAGCATGCACCCCGTCCCGCACTTGCTGGCCAGGCACCTCCCCATGACCGGGAGGCCGAGCAGGCTGTCCTTGGCGCGCTCATGATCGATGGCGAGTCGATGTTCACAATCCGCGACATCCTCGAACCGACGGACTTCTTCATTGAGCGGCACTCCCTCATCTACAGTGCTTCCCGTTCGCTCTCGGACCGTGGTGAACCGATCGAGCCCCTTGCCCTGAAGACGGAGCTCGAGACACACGGAAACCTCGAACGGTCAGGCGGCCTCGACTACCTTGCGACACTTGCAGGCATCGTGCCAACAGCAGCGAACATCCGGCACTATGCGGACATCGTCATCCAGCACTCGCTCCGGAGACGGCTCATCACCACTGCCCGCACCATTGCCCAGATGGGACACGACACTGCCACTCCCATTGGCGAGATCCTTGACCATGCGGAGCAGGAGGTGTTCTCCCTCGGCACAAGCCAGCGGCAGTCGGATGCCACGCACATTGAACCGCTTCTGAAATCAACCTGGGAACTTCTGGAAACACGCCTCGAGGACAAGAAGCTTGTCTATGGGGTTCCCACAAACTTTCCCTCGCTTGACAGCATCACCCAGGGACTGCAGCCAGGTGAACTCATCATCCTTGCAGCACGGCCATCCGTGGGGAAGACATCCTTCTCCCTCAACCTTGCCCGCAACGCCTCGTTCCTTGCCAAGAAGCCCACAGTGGTGTTCTCGCTTGAAATGTCGAAGCATTCGCTCGTCCAGCGCCTTATCTGCAGCGAGGCCCATGTCGACTCCTTCCTTCTCAAGACTGGACAGGCGGATGCTGCTGCGTTCCAGCGCATCGCGAAGGCCATGGATGACCTCTCCCATGCAGCGCTCTGGATCGATGACACTCCACAGCTGAGCATCAGCACCCTCCGGGCACGGGCCCGCCGCATGAAGGCCCAGCTTGGCATCGAGTTCATCATCATCGACTACCTGCAGCTCATGCGTGGTGGCCGGCAGGACAACAGGGTGCAGGAGGTGTCGGAGATCTCCGCTGGTCTCAAGGCTCTCGCAAAGGAGCTCAATGTGCCCATCCTCGCCCTCTCCCAGCTCTCGAGGGAGTCGGAGCGCAGGGAAAACCGCCGGCCCCAGCTCAGTGACCTCCGGGATTCCGGCTCCATCGAGCAGGATGCGGACGTCGTGCTCTTCCTCTACCGGCCAGGCATGCACCGCGAGGACATCGACCGATCACAGACTGAACTCATCGTCGCAAAGAACAGGAACGGTCCCGTGAAGGACATCGAACTTGTCTTTGTCGCAGCGCAGACTGCGTTCCGTGAGCCGTACAAGGGTGAGGACACGGAGCACTAGAGCACTTTCCCAGGAGGGTTTCCGCTCTTCCCAGGAACTGCACTCAGCCTGGAATTGGTCGATTCCGTCAAAATTGCGTATCATCGAAGCTGAACCCAGTGAGCATTGAGAACAGGAATGGCCCATACAACATCACAGCGCCAGAGTGGAGCCTTCAGCGATTTCGTCTCCTCCCACCCGGAGCGCATCCTTGAGATCCTTGCGCAGGAACTCTCCGGACATGCTCCAAAGCGTGAGGAGCTCGCCCATGCACGCCAGTTCTACAATGCCATGCTCATTGCGCTTACTGCCGAGGATGTGAATCCCCTTGCAGGGATGTTCGAGCTTGGGCCATCAATGGAGCAGCCAAACGAGCGCATGGATAGCATCTTCCGCCACTTCGAGGCATTCGCCACTGCTGCCCATCAAGTCATCCAGGACGAGCTTGCGGGCCAGAAGTACCATGACCAGCTCCTGCTGGCTCTCACAGACGACATTCTCACTGTGGAGCGTGGTCTTCTCCTTCCCTACATCGGCACACTCAACTCCCGCATTGCAAAGATGCACCTTGCAGCCCAGGCATCAGGAAGCTCCCTGAGCGTCACCCTGCACGAGCTTCGAAGACCCCTCACCATCCTCAGCAGCTACAGCCAGCTCCTCTCCACCGGCATGCTCGGCAACCTGCCTGAACCCGTGATGACCGCGATAGAGGGAATCACCTCGAGCACAGACATGATGATCCAGCTCGTGAACACCCTTGCAGAGATATCCCGCCTCGAGGATCCGGATGACGAGTTCCAGCTTGAGCCGCACCGCCTTGATGAGATAGTTGGCCATGCGATAGAGAACATCGAGGTTGAGGCGAAGCTCCGTGAGACTGCCATCACAACTGCGTACCATGATCCAACTGCAACCATCAATGTGGATCGCAGAAGGTTTGTCATGGCACTCACAAACATCCTCAGCAACGCACTGAAGCACACGCCTCCAGGCACTTCCATCGACATTGCCTCCACACGCGATGGCAAGGGCATCCACATCACTGTCCGGGACCACGGTCCTGGCTTTCCCCCTGAGGATGCGGATCACCTCTTCGAGAAATACTTCCGCTCCTCCCATGCCCAGAAGCGCAAGGTGCCTGGAACGGGACTCGGACTCTTCATTGTGAAAACTGTCATTGAACGGCACCGGGGAACCGTTCTCGCACGTACTGTCCCCGATGCGGGAGCGGAATTCGAGATCATCATGCCAGAGAAGGAGGGTTGACATCATGACTGAGCAGAAGCCTGCTGTCCGCAAGGAACGGGACTCCATGGGGGAATTCGACGTTCCTGAGGATGCCTACTACGGTGCATCGACCATGCGTGCAGTGCTCAATTTTCCCATCAGCGACCTGCGCTTTCCCCGCACCTTCATCCGTGCGCTCGGGCTCATCAAGAAGTTCGCTGCCCAGGTGAACCGGGATCTCCATCTCCTTGACGATGAGCGTGCGAATGCCATCATCAAGGCCGCAGATGAGGTTGCTGGAGGTGCCTTCGACGAGTGGTTTGTCCTCGACATTTTCCAGACGGGAAGTGGCACATCGACAAACATGAATGCGAACGAGATCATTGCGAACCGTGCCAATGAATTCCTCGGCTCGGACAAGGGCACGAAGACACCTGTCCACCCCAACGACCATGTCAACCTCGGACAGTCCAGCAATGATGTCATCCCGACAGCGATCCATGTTGCTGCTGGCATCATCACCCATGAGGAGCCCCTTCCCGCCCTTGCTGCGCTCGAGGGTTCCCTCATGCGCCAGCGCGATGCCTTCTGGGGGATCATCAAGACTGGACGCACACATCTCCAGGATGCAACACCCATCCGGCTCGGACAGGAGTTTGCTGGCTATGCGGGCCAGATAGAGCGCGCAAAGCACCGGGCAGCGCAGGCACTTGATGAGCTTGCAGAACTGGCTCTTGGTGGCACAGCAGTCGGCACTGGAGTCTCCACCCATCCCGAGTTCGCAGCACGTGTCATCGATCTTCTCCAGCAGACTCTCAGCATCTCATTCCATGAAACGACAAGCCACTTCTCTGCCCAGTCCACTCTCGACAATGTTGTGAGTGCACATGGCCAGCTGCGTTCCATTGCAGTGTCGCTGTATTCCATTGCCAACAACATCCGGCTCCTCTCCTGCGGTCCCAGGGCAGGCATTGGTGAGCTCGCACTTCCCGCTGTCCAGCCAGGATCGTCCATCATGCCGGGAAAGGTGAATCCCGTCATCGCGGAGTCTGTGACCATGGTTGCAGCGCAGGTGATGGGCAATGATGGCATCATCGGCTTCGCAGGCGCAGCAGGATCCTACTTCGAACTCAATGTCATGATGCCCGTTGCTGCCTATGCGCTCCTCCAGTCAGCACACATTCTTGCCTCAAGCGCAGAGAACTTCGCAAAGGCGTGCGTTGACGGCATTGCTGCGACAGACCGTGGACCAGCGCTCGTTGAGCAGGGACTCATGCTCTGCACAGCACTTGCACCCAAGATTGGCTACGACCAGGCAGCAGCGAT
Organism: bacterium; assembly: GCA_021803465.1. Classification (GTDB taxonomy): domain Bacteria; phylum Chloroflexota; class Dormibacteria; order Aeolococcales; family Aeolococcaceae; genus JAJZLL01. The sequence goes on along the minus strand of JAJZLL010000064.1, from coordinate 3,550 downwards.
CGCCAAGGCAGCCTTCGCGCACGGGACTACTGTCCGCGAGGAGGCGAAATCCATGACAAGCCTCACAGATGAGGAGCTTGCCGAGCTCCTTGATCCTGAAGCGATGACGGAACCAGGAAGACAGCCCATTTCCGCAGGCGGCTAATAGCCGCTCCCTGCAACAATCGCGGGACAAAGGATTGTCCTGAACTTTGGCGGGGTACACTGTAGGGTATGGAAGCACAGGAATCTCTCCCACACATCCGCTTTTTCGTCGATCCAGCATGTCCCTGGGCATGGCTCACCTCACGCTGGGTCACAACCCTTGAAGAGGAGGGAGTCATCAGCGCGACACTCTCGCTCTTCTCCCTCTACGACAAGAACGCAGAGGAACCCCGTGAGCCCGGAGCGGAGCTGCCGTCCGACAAGGCGCTCCGCATCATGGCAGGAGCACGGGAAGAGGGAGGCGAGGAGGGAATCCGGCGCATGTACACAGCGCTTGGTGAGGCGCACCATGAGCTTGACCAGCCTCTCCAGGACCTCACAGTCCTCAACGAATGCGCTTCAGCAGCAGGGTTCTCAGGAGCGTTTGTGGAACACTGCCTTTCCCGTGACGACACGATGACCCAGGTGCTTGCGGACCACAACGAGGCACTGCTTCATGGAGTGTTCGGTGTGCCGAGCCTCCTTGTGGAAGGACACCGTGCATTCTTTGGCCCTGTTCTTGATGCACGGCTCGATCCAGGCGATGCGCGCAGACTCTGGCACGCAGTCGCTCCGCTCCTCGTCTTCCCGCACTTCTTCGAGCTCAAGCAGGAACGGCTTGGACCACCTCATGTAGGCAGGTATGAGAAGAGGGCTGCAGCTGCTCACGCCCACTGAGGTTCCTGCATTGACAAGGGGGAACGGCAGCGTCTACCAGGACGCTCCCTGCACATAGATCTGCTGACGTCCATGGGGATGGAGATGGCTCCCCTCGACAGTCGCCTTCGCTTCGAGATAGAAGGAGTTCTGCGAGACAAACTGGGGATCGAAGATGTTCATTGCCATCCCAAGTCCGCTGCCGAAGCCTCCACCAAGCCCGCCCATCATGCCCTGCGATGACTGCTGGAGACTCTGCGCATCAACCTGCATGTCAAAGGGTACTGTGACAGGAACTCCCGGCTGGAGAGAAATGGGGGATGGGTTCTGGAGCACCAAGATCTGCTGACGCGTGGTTCGCGACTCGTCCTGTTCCTGCCCGTCAACGAACTCCTCCTGCTGGACAGTCTGCGCGTACACGAGAGCGAGCTCCACATTCGTCACCATCTTCGGCTCCGACTTCGCCTGAAGGGTAACCTCCACATGGAGTGCCGGTGCGCCGGGTGAAAGCTGGCCAGGAGACTGGACAGCGACAGCAACGCCACTGCCCTCCAGCGCATGTCCTATCTTGTCCCAGAGTCCCATGGCAGTACCTCGCACTAAGATTGCAGTGATTTCCCACTGAGTATAGTGCTGCATGTTCCCTGTGGGAAGCGGTTACACTGCAGCACGCCGCTCCCTTCTCAATTCCCGGGCAGCATCATCAGGTAGCGGGGAGAGTGCCGTGCCTGTCACCATGCCAAGAATGAGGTCCGCAAGGAACGGATTCCGTGCGCATGCAGTACCGTGCATGTACGTGCCGATGATCCCTGGAAGAAACGCTCCCTCTGTTCCTGAACCGTCGCCATTCCCAATCCCTGCCTCCACCATGCCAAGCGGCGAGGTTCCCTCACCCAGCACTGTCCTGCCTGAATGGTTCTCGAATCCTGTGAGGAACAGCTCCTGGGGTGAATCCGCCACACCTGCCCCTCTGAGCGCTGCAAGAAGCGCAGTGGAGGGTATGCACCTAAGCTCGCCAACTGCACGGACTCCCTCGCCCTTTCTCGTTGCGATGTCAATGAGGCCAATACCCTCGTGGATGGCTCCTCCAGCTCCCGGGTACGCTCTCCCAAGTATCTGGAATCCCGCACAGACTGCGAGGATGACAGCTCCTCTTGCGTGTGCCCTGTGGAGCGGTCCGGAAGTCCTGGTTTTCCCCTGGAGAAGCGACGTGGCGAGTGTCTGCGGTGCATCCTCACCTCCTCCAAGACAGTAGCAGTCCGCATCTGTGGGAACTTCCTCATCCGCCCTCACATGGGTAAGGAACACAGGGATGCCACGCCAGGAAGCCCGGTTCGCGATGATCTGACCGTTTCCCGCATCTCCGTACGTTCCAAGAAGGTCTGGGTAGAGAACGACTATGTGGAGCGCCTCTCCACTCCCCCGCTGGTGGATGCTCCCTGGTGCAACGCGCGCTGCCTGGGGAGCGCAGGGTGCCTCAAGCGCAGCATATGGCGCACGATGAGCAGCAGTGATGACCCGGTGGCGCATGTCGTGGCGGAGATCCTGGAATGCGGTGTAGTTGCCAATGACATCGACATGACTGCTGCTCCCCACAGCTGCAGCTGCGCGAATCGCTTGTTCCATGGAACCTGCGACAGCTGCGGACACTCCTGCGTGCGCAAGCCTGAGCGCAATGTCCCACCTCCGCTCTCCTGTCACCACGACATGCCGAGGCGCGAACTCCTCGAAAGGGACATCCCACAGCCATGAGGTATCCTTTCCGTCCGCAATGCGAGCATTGATCCCCATGACAAGTGGATCCGTGTGGTCCTGCAGCATGTCGATGAGCTCAGCCCACCCGCCAGGATTCTTTGCCAGATACAGCGTTGTCGCAACTCCCACGAGCGTGGGACTTGCATACCGGTCAAGGACATCGTGCACACCAGCCATGGAACGAAGGGCAGTGGGAGCTGGGATGCCAACCAGCCTCGCTGCAGTGGCCGCAAGCGCTGCATTGCCCACATTGCACCGGCCAGGGAGGTTGAGATGCACAGGAAGGCGGGATGTTGCCGTGTGGTACACATCTTCTTCCACCCAGGCAGGAGCATCAGGACGGGAGAGGTCGCACCCTGTGCAGTGCCAGCCCTTGTCGTCAAAGACTATCCGTCCATTGCATTCCGGACACCCCACAGCATCCTGATGCCACAGCACGCCCGCTCCCACCCAGTGCACCTTCGGAAGTCCACATGCCACCCAGACGACCATGGGATCATCCGCGTTCGCCACAACCTCGACATCCGGCGAGAGAAGGAAGGTGTCATGCCATCGTTTGGCGAGCATGCGGACCTCATTGAACCGGTCGAGCTGGTCCCTGCTGAGATTGAGGAGCACGACAATGCGTGGATGCACAAGCTGGATTGCCTGGTCGAGATACGCCTCATCGACCTCGAGAACAACGGAGGCGGCATCATTCGCGTTCGCGAGTGTCGCCATGATGCCGGTAAGGAGGTTCGCTCCAGTCGTTGCAACAACTGGTCCCGCATGGGAGAGTGCCTGTGCCACAAGGCGTGTCGTTGTGGTCTTGCCGTTCGTCCCGCTAACGAGCACGACTGTACGTCCCTCGGACAGGTGCCGTGGAGCATGCGGATCGATGAGTAGGCCCACATGCCCACCGATGACAGTGCCCTCTCCCCGTCCAAGAGATCGGGAAACGCCGTTCACAAGACGT
>JAJZLL010000052.1 GCA_021803465.1 bacterium | reverse complement strand
TGCGAGAACGCGATTGCCATGACGCAGGAGTGGATGGAGGACTGTGTTGGTGAGCTGCGGCTGGAGTTCGCGATGAGCCCGGAGGCGGAAGGACTGGAAGTACGTGTCCGTGCAGTCTGTCCAAAGTCGGAAGCTCTCCAGGGTGACCAGGAGCGGGAAGTCGCTGCATCGCAGTCAAGCTCAGTGCAGCCAGGTGAACGGACCTCCCAGGAGGATGCGACTGCAATGCTCGACATGGGGCTCCGACTCATGCAGCTGTTCGTAGATGACTGCCGATACCGAGTCGATGAGCAGCACCATGGTGTCCACATCCGGCTGACAAAGTACCGGCTCATGTAGCGTTCCCAGGGGACGTATGGCCACTGGGAAAAGACTGGAACATTGTGTGATCCGGTATTCTCAGCACAGGACATGATGGACGAACAGACAGTACCGACAGTCACTCAGGCCCAGCGGCGCGATGAGGTTCGTCGACTTCTCCGGGAGTATGCGGAACACCGCGATCCGGATGTTCGCGAACGTCTTGTGGATCTCAACAGGGATCTTGTCCGGTTCATTGCACGGCGGTTCGCCTCGCGTGGAGAGCCGCTCGAGGACATCGAGCAGGTGGGCTACCTTGGACTCATCTATGCCATTGAGCGGTTCGATCCCAGCCGCGAACTTGAGTTCAGCACTTTTGCCACTCCCACCATCACAGGTGAGATCCGCCGGTATTTCCGAGACAGGTCCTGGTCAGTCCGTGTGCCACGACGTCTCCAGGAGAACTACCAGCGTGTATCCCGGATTGAGCAGGTTCTCAAGACCCACCTTGAGCGCTCCCCATCCGTCCCTGAACTTGCCGAGGAGCTTGGCATCGATCCTGATGATGTTCTCGCAGCGCTCGAAATCGCACCTGCACAGCATGCGATCTCCCTTGCCACACCTCCACAGCATGAGACGGATGGCAGTGAATCCTCCCTTGAGGACTTCCTTGGAAAGGAGGACCTCAACCTTGACCGGGTGGAGATCCAGGATGTCCTCGACAGGGCACTCTCCCATCTCACACCCCGTGAGCGCCGCATCCTTGCACTCCGCTTCATTGACCAGCTCTCCCAGGCGGAAGTCGCTGAACAGCTTGGCATCTCCCAGATGCATGTCTCCCGACTGCAGCGCGCTGCGCTCGAGGAGCTGAAGCGTCAGATGAACGAGTCCGACGTGGAGCTGTAAGGCAGTGGGAGTGCGGCAGATCACTGCGGAATGATGTCCTCGCTTGAAGCGGGGAAGCGCATGCTGCTCCTTTACATGCTGCAGCGACTGTCCTTCTCACATGGGGCGCCTGAGTGTTCCCAGCATGAGTCTTCCTTTCCGGTACAATCCGTAGAGAGAACAGCCTGAGTGGAGATGTGCTGCTGCCATGGAAAGCTCCCGGATTCGCGAGACGTTCCTGTCGTATTTTGAAGGACTTGGTCACCGGCGCCTTCCCAGTGCGCCACTCATTCCCCAGGATGATCCGACACTCATGTTCACTGTTGCGGGCATGGTTCCCCTCAAGTCGTACTTCCTTGGACTCCGTGCTGCCCCAGCTCCTCGTGTGACGACATGCCAGAAGTGCTTCCGAACAAACGACATCGAGGAAGTCGGCTACACGCCACGGCATGACACCTTCTTCGAGATGCTTGGAAACTTCTCTCTTGGGGACTATTTCAAGGACGATGCGATCCACTTCGCATGGGAACTCCTTACTGGACGCTTTGGCCTTCCTCCTGAACGGATGTGGCCAAGCATCCATCCTGGGGATGCAGAAGCGAAAGCCATCTGGGAAGACATTCCCTCCGTCCGGAAGAACCAGATCAGCATGATGGAAGACAACTTCTGGGAAATGGGAGCAGGACTCCCTGGACCGTGTGGCTACGACTCCGAGATCCACTGGGATCTTGGCATTCCCTGCTCCTGCGGGGCGAAGGACTGCACTCCTGCATGCGGCGGATCCCGCTGGATCGAACTTTGGAATCTCGTGTTCATGCAGTTCGAGCAGGATGGCAAGGGAGGTCGGACTCCGCTGCCACGGCCCTCCATCGACACGGGGATGGGACTGGAGCGCATCACGTGCGTTCTCCAGGACAAGCTCAGCATCTTCGAGACGGATCTCTTCAAACCCATCATTGACCACATCCTCGCATCGAGCACTGGAGTCCGAGAGGAGCATGCGGAAGTCGCATCCGCGAACGTCTGTGCGGACCATCTCCGCGCCTGCGTCTTCCTCATTTCTGATGGAGTGCTACCTGGCAACGAGGGGAGGGGCTATGTGCTCAGGAGGCTCATCAGGCGGGCTGAACTCCATGCACGCCGTCTTGGAGTCGAGCATGTGCTGTCTGAGGGTGTCGATGCAGTGCTTGACGTCATGGGAAGCGCATATCCGGACCTTCGCGAACGGAAAGCGACCATTGGCACCATTCTCGAGCAGGAGGAGTCCCACTTCGCTGCAACACTGGAAAGTGGAACGGATCGCCTCACTGACATCTTCACAACAGGAAGCGGAACCGTTTCCGGTGAAGATGCGTTCAAGCTGTATGACACGTACGGATTCCCTGTCGACCTCACAGTCGAGATTGCGCGGGAGCATGGCTGGACAGTCGATCTTGACGCATTCCAGGTCCACATGGAGGAGCAGCGTAAACGGAGTGCTGCTGGCCGTCATATGGCTTTGACCCAGGAACGGCCTGCACTGGAGCCAACAACGTTTGTCGGGTATGACACCCTCGAAGTCGGGGAAACACGTGTCGTCTATCTCGAGCAGGATGGACATCCCGCAACGGAACTCCGTGCACCCGACACGGGAATGCTTGTGGTCGAGACAACCCCCATGTACGCCGAGTCCGGTGGGCAGGTCGGGGATACGGGCACTGTTCGCTGGAATGGGGGAGAGGGCCATGTCGAGGACACAGTGCATCTTCCTGCATCCGATGCAATAGGGCACACGCTTCATCTCGCATCGGGAACGCTCCGTGTGGGCGATTCCGTCTCCCTCCATGTCGACCAGGAACGCCGCATGCAGATAGCCCGTCACCACAGCGCAACCCATCTCCTCCACAAGACGCTTCGGGAGCTGTTCGGAGACACTGTGGTCCAGAGGGGATCGTATGTTGGCCCAGACTACACGACATTCGACTTCTCCTTCCCCAGGGGCCTGACGGACGAGGAACTCCTCCAGGTCGAGTCACGCATGAATGCTGCGATCCGTGACAATCTCGAGCGGAGTGTGGATCTTCTTCCCATTGATGCTGCCCGGTCCACTGGCGCCATGGCGCTCTTCGGGGAGAAGTACGGAGACATTGTCAGGGTGGTCGACTTCGGCGGCTGGGCACGTGAGCTGTGCGGAGGCACACATGTCCACCTCAGTGGCGATATCGGTGCAGCCATGATCGTGAACGAGAGCAGCATTGGTCAGGGCATCCGGAGAATCGAGATGGTTGTCGGCTCCGCCTCTGTCGGAAGGTGGCAGGAGCTCATGCGGACCACGCACAGTTCGTCACAGCTGCTCCGCATCCGCTGGCAGGAGCTTCCCGACCGCATCGCACAGCTCCAGGACCACGTCCGGGAACTCGAAAAGCTCTCCCAGCAGCTTGAGCGTCAGCGTCAGGCAGATCATGCCTCGCGCAACAGTGTCATAGAGGTTGTCGGCTCCCTTCCTTTCGCGCACCTCATGATTGATGAGGAGATTGAGATGAAATCGCTTGTTCCAGTGGTGGATGAGCTCTTTCAGACTGGAGCGAAAGGGGAGGGCGTTGCGCTCGTCGCAGGTGCGACCACATGCACAGTGAAGTGCGGAACACGGGCTCGTGAAGCTGGCTGCGATGCGAGAACTCTCATGGCTGCACTCGTCCAGGCTGGAGGAGGGCGGGGTGGTGGCAAGCCGGAGTTTGCCCAGGGCAGCATTGCTGGCGCCTCTGTCCACAAGGATGTTCTCCAGGCCATCCGCACAGCACTGGAAGCAGCACAGGGAGCAGCATCCCAATGACACCCCGGGCAGCACTCCCTTTCCTTGGCAAGCGTCGTGCTTCCCAAGACCATTTCACAGTCCTCGACATTGGCACATCGATGGTGAAGGCCCTCATCGTGAAGCGCGAGGGAGAGCAGGGAATCGTCATCGGCTGTGGCAAGGCTCCGCAGAAGCAGAACGACATGCAGGCTGGCGCTGTTGCGAACATCCAGTCTGTCATCGACACCTGCGAGACTGCGCTCTCCGATGCTGAGGACATGTGCGAGACCATTCCAAGCCAGGTGATCATCGGTATTGCAGGGGAACAGGTCTACGGTGCACTCACAACAGTCGCCTTCCCCCGCCAGCGGCCAACAGCGAAGATCTCGCAGGCTGAGCTCGCCTCGGCAATCCAGCTTCTCCAGCGGAGATCCCTCCGCAACGCAGTGAAGGAGATGTCCACTGCGCTCGGTGTCGATGAGATCAACATCAAGCTTGTCCACAGTGTCATCACCTCCATCGACATCGATGGCCATCCTGTGAACAATCCCGTGGAGTTCCAGGGCCAGAAGATCACGATCTCCGTATTCAACACCTTCGCACCAATCAGCCACATCGGTGCGCTCCAGACCATTGCGGACGAGCTTGATCTTGATCTCATTGCAACCATCGCCGAACCATACGCCCTTGCACGCGCCTGCGCTACGGAAGCCCTTCTCGAATCCGGTGCCATCTTCATCGATGTGGGAAGCGGCACGACAGATGTCGCACTCATCAGTGACCGCACCATCGCTGGCATGAAAATGTGCGCTCTTGGTGGACGGTCGTTCACAAGACGGCTCATGACGGACATGTCAATGACGTATGAGCAGGCCGAGCAGTTCAAGGTCGCCTACTCCCAGGAGGAGCTTCCCCTTGAGCAGAGGCGCCATGCTCATGAGCTGTTCCTTCCCCCAGCAGAAGTCCTTGCGCACAGCGTGGGACTCATCATCGAGGAACTCGCACCCGAAAGTGATCCACCTTCGCACATCGCCCTTGCTGGAGGTGGTTCCATCCTTCCCGATGTCCTTGAGCAGCTCAAGCTCCTCAACTGGAAGGATGTCATGCCAGTTGCATACAACCCCATCATCACGGTCCTCCATCCCGATTCCGTTAAGGGAATGTTCGACTCCACAGGCACTCTCGTGAGTGCGCAGGATGTGACACCACTCGCCATCGGGTACTACGCGATGACCATGCACGACCCAGAGAGCGCACCGCTTGGTGCGCTCATGCAGCGGGTATTGCAGACGATGAAGGTATAATGGAGCTTGCATGCCAGAGATATTCACCCTGCAGCAGTCGGATGATCTCTCGAGTATTGTCGAACGCATACGCACGAGCACTGATGATGAAGTCGCAGTGCTCATTCCGAAGGACCGACAGGCGTTCATCAATCCGACAACACTCCGACTACTCCTGAAATTCAGCGAAGAGGCTCACAAGTCGACACGGATCATTTCGAGTGACCACCGTGTGCAGCAGCTTGCGAAGGACGCGGGATTCCACGTGTTCGCAACGATCCAGAAATTCCACAGCAATGCTGAGGTCACTGACAGCGAGGAAAGCGCTGTCGCAACTCTCGATGCAGCACTGCCCAAGTCTGGCAAGGGCAAGGCTTCCATTGAGCCTCTTGGAAGTGGAGGACTGCCACCAGTCCGTACTGGAAAAATCATGAAGACTGATGCATCGTGGTTCCGCACGAGAAATGGCCGGATCACGATGGGAGCAGTCGCAGCAGTCATTGTCCTCTTCCTCCTCGTCTTCGCCTTCCCCTCAGCGACAGTGACAGTCACGCTGAACGGAACAAAGCTGCAGGAGCAGACAATCATCCAGGGTTCCCCAACTGGTTCCACCACAGGACAGAACAACACAATGGAAACCCATGTGCTCACAGCCGCATCCTCGCAGACGTTTCAGGCCACACCAACAGGAACAACAAAGTGCTGTGGAGCATCCGCAACAGGCTATGTCGAAATGTCGACTAACCTCAGCCAGCAGAGCTGCACTTCCTCGAACACCTCCTGCTCGGGAGGCCTCAATCTTGTTCTCCCCAAAGACCAGCACTTCACCTACACCTCTGGCCAGACCTCACTCGTGTTCCAGTCCACACAGACAGTCTGTGTCTACTTCGTTCTTGCAAACCAGCCCCCCCAGTCTCCCCAGCAGGGGATTGTCTTTCCTGTCGACAGTTCCAACAACTGCAACACACAGGCATCCGCTGCGCTCACGGGGATCCCTGTGCAGGATGTGAGTCAGGAGGCAGCAGGAAACCTCAGTGCGAATGCCAGTGGCACATGGACCTGGAAGGAAGATCCATGCACCTCGGACAGCTCCCAGGGAAGCTCCCCCTCACCATCTCCCTCCGCATCACCGTCCACTGGCCAGGGCAATGCGTTCACAAGCAACTACACCTGCCCCTCAAGTGGATCTGCCTTTGTTGAATCCCAGCAGACTGCATTCAGTGGAGGAGTGGACCAGAAGCAGGTGTCAGCAGCATCCGTCTCCGACATCACTGCGTTTGACAACCAGGTTTCCACAATCGAGTCTCAGCTCACCTCGAAGATCAAGGGAATGATCGGGAAGGAGCTCAATGGGGAAGTCATGGCCCAGGATCCAGCAGGAGATGGCTTCAAGGTGAACTTCGCCGTCTCTCCCTCACTTCCCACCACACCTGGCACACAGTGGTCGAGCACGACTGTCACTGTCTCGGGAAGCGGTGCTGCAACAGTCTACAGCCCCTCAGCTGTCCGCCAGGCGGTTGTCGCAGCACTCAAGTCCCAGGTTCCTGCTGGGGAAGTGTATGCTCCAGCGAGCCTCAACTACCCCACACCTTCTGTGACTGTGGCAAGCTCCGATGGCACAGTGATCCTCAGCATCAACGCGAAGGCATACAGCGTTCCCTCCCTTCCCCACAATCTTGCAAGCCAGCTTTCTGGACGCCCACCCAGCACTGTTGAGACATATCTCCAGTCTGTCATTGGGGGACAGGTCCTCTCGAAGGTTCAGATCAACCAGTCACCCTACCCGTTCTTCTTCCTGCCATTCTCCTCGTCACGCATCACTGTGGTCGAGAAGTTCACGTCATCAACGTCGTAGGGTCACATGTACATCGGCATCGATTTCGGATCCGTACGCATGGGCATTGCAGTGAGCGATGACTCCAACATCCTTGCAGTGCCGTATGGCAGCATCGGCTGGACAGATGCGGATCATGGCTGGTCTGAACTCCACTCACTCATCATGGAACGGCAGCCTTAAGGTGTCATTGTCGGCCTGCCCAAGCATCTCAACGGAACGGAAGGCGCTGCTGCGGAGCAGGCCCGCGATTTTGCCCACCAGGTTGAGGAGCACTTTGGCATATCGGCAATCCTCTGGGATGAGCGGCTCACCACTGTGGAGGCAGCGCGGCGTCTGCGCATGATGGGGATATCGAGCAAAAAGCAGCGCACGCGCATCGATGCGCAGGCAGCGACAATCATGCTGCAGAGCTGGCTCGACTGGCACCAGTCACATGCAGCGCGCAGGTAGAACGATGCACCGCAGACGCTGGATTGTCATTGCCGTTCTCGCTGTCATTATCATTGGCGGAAGTGGAGTGGCTGCGCTTGCAGCGCGTGCTGGACTGGAGCCTGCATCTCCTGGCAGCACGAATCAGGAAGTCATCTCCATTCCATGTCCAGCCACGGAGTCAGGGGCCATGACTGCGCTCGAGCATGCCCATGCACTCCGAAGCCAGCTCTGGTTCCGCATCTACGCGACAGTGCGTGGCACATTCCACCATCTCAAGTGTGGCCTGTACAGCGTGTCACCCGCCATGGGAGCGAGCGAGCTTGTCGCCGTGCTCGATGCAGGTCCATCACCGAGTCTTGCAGCACTCAGCATCACCTTTCCTGAAGGAAAGACTGCTGTCCAGATGGGCAGCATCCTCGATGCATCGACACACATCTCAGGTGCACGGTATCTTGCGCTCGTGAAGGGCAGCGGTTTCCAGACTGGGGATGCAGCTCTCCGACCCAGTGGGAGTTCCCTTGAGGGATTCCTCTTTCCTGACACGTATGACATCAGCTCCACAACGTCCGCCTCGGACCTCATCAACCTCCAGCTCCAGGCGTTCCAGAAGAAGGCAGCCCCCGTGCTAGCACCCAGTCATGGCCTATCGAAGTACCAGGTTCTCGTGCTCGCATCCATCGTCCAGGCGGAAGCAAGGTATGTGAGCGATGAACCGCTCATTGCAAGCGTGTTCTACAACAGGCTTGCTGCAGGCATGCCCCTCCAGTCGGATCCCACAGTGATCTATGGACTCACGGGATCGCTTGGAACGGAACCCACAGCAGCGCAGTTCCAGCAGGACACGCCATACAACACGTACCTCCATGCTGGACTGCCTCCAACGCCGATCGACAATCCCGGTGTCCTTGCTATCGAGGCAGCAGTCCATCCCGCTTCAACCAAGTATCTGTACTTCGTTGCTGATCCGAGTGGCCATGTCCACTACGCGTCTACCCTTGCCCAGCACAACGCCCAGGTAGCCATGTATTGTGGCAGCCGCTGCTCGGGAGGGTCATGATGCCTGTCCAGGCGCTCATCTGCGCACTCATTGGAGCCTGTGCAGGAGGTGCAGTCGCTTGGGGTGGCATAGCGCTTGAGAAGTGGGAACGCCTTGAGGAGACAGAGGCTGAGGAGAGGGAAGCTTTCGAGAAGGAACAGCAGGAGCAGCGGGAAGCCGATGAGGCGAAAGGGAAGGTGAAGTCCCACTATCCAGAATGGCCACGTGAAGTGTACGGCTGGCAGTGGCAGGACCGCATCCTTGCACCTCTTGCAGGTGCTGTGGCGTTCGGCCTGCTGGGGTTTCATGACCACAGTCTCCGTACGCTCGTGCTCCACTGCATCTGGGCAGCCGTCCTCGTCCATGTGGCTGTCTTCGATCTCAAGCATCGGCTTGTGCTCAATGTCGTCACCTACCCGGCCATTCTCCTCGGAATCGCTGCATCGTTGTTCACTCCATCGCTCACACTCGCAACGTCCCTTGCAGGCGCAGTCCTTGTTGGCGTCTTCTTCCTGCTACCCGCACTCCTGCGCCAGGGAAGCGTTGGACTTGGCGATGTGAAGCTCGGCCTCTTCATAGGATCCGTGACCGGATTCTGGCTCTTTCCTCCAGTGACTGGTGCTGTGGTGGCACTCTTCTGGGGCGCAGTGCTTGGTGGTGGAGCATCGCTCGTGAAACTGGCAGTGCGGCGGCGCGGCATGCATGACACGATTGCCTACGCTCCATACCTTTGTCTAGGCACCCTCATTGCCTTTCTTCTCGCGCAGTAGGACAGAAGCCAGTACAATGGCTTCGAACGCAGCCAACAGCACGCCAAGCTCACAAGGAGAAGATCCGTGGCCCGGACCCACCTGTTTCCTGGAGAGGAGCCGATCATCGTTTCGCGGCAGCACATTGTCGGATTCATCCCTGAACTGTTTTCAGGTGTGGTGCTTGGCATCATTGCGGTCGGCATAGCTGTCCTCATCCCGCAGAACATCATCGTTGCAGGCGTCAATGTCGGCTCAATCATCCGTATCCTCATGCTCCTTGGCATTCTTGCCGACATCCTCTATGTGGCAATCAAGTACTTCGAGTGGAGAAGCATCACGTTCGAGCTCACGACACACAGGGTCATGTTCAGTTCAGGCGTTTTCTCACGTACCACGGAGTCCATCGCCCTTGACCGCATCCAGAACATCCGTGTCCACCAGTCGTTCCGTGCCAGGCTTGTGGATGCGGGCAACATCGAGATCGAGTCCGCAGGAAGGGATGGCAGCGAGGTGCTCCATCTCATCCGGGATCCGCAGGGATTCGTTTCTGCAGTCATGCAGGCAGGCGAACGGTTTTCCACGTCAGGGGGCCATCCCACAGATGTGCAGGAAAAGCCACTGCTCTTTCCCACTGCGCTGCCACCTGACCATCCACAGAGCACAGGTGGACTCTAGCAGCAGAGGATGGCCCGATGAACCCGGTAAGATGGAGTGCAGAGCAGCAGGCAGTGCTGACGGGAGGTGTTCATGATTACAGCTGGTGACTTGCGTCCTGGATCGACAATAGATCGGGGAGGGGAACTGTATGTCTGCGTTGACTTCCAGCATGTGAAGCAGGGCCGTGGCACAGCGTTTGTGCGTGCGAAGTTCAAGAATCTCCTTTCAGGCTCTGTGACTGAGGAGACATTCCGGCCCGAGGAGAAGTTCGAGGATGCGCGGATTGAGCGGCGTGCTGCCCAGTACCTCTACAAGGAGGATGACTCGTACATCGTCATGGACATGGAAACCTTTGACCAGTATCCCATCAGCCCCTCCGACATGGGAAGCGCAACAAGCTACCTCAAGGAGAATGACAGTCTCACAGTCATGCAGTATGGTGACAGGATTGTCGGAGTGGAGCTACCCATCACTGTGGACCTCGCAATCACCGAGACAGCACCTGGCTTCAAGGGGGATACCGCAAATCCTGGAACGAAGCCTGCAACCCTTGAGACTGGGGCCACCATCGATGTGCCACTGTTCGTCTCCGAGGGTGATACCATTCGCATAGATACGAGAAACGGGAAGTACATCGAACGCGTATGACCACTGACACAGCGAAGAAGCATTCACCCATGGAGAACACCATGCATGTTCCCCATGGCTCAGTGCGTGTTGCAACGGATGTCATCAGCTGGATTGCAGCGCTTGCTGCTGTGCGCGTGGAAGGTGTGCATGGTCTTGTGCGGCCCCACCGCCAAGGGAGCGACAACGTGCTCCGCATGTCCCATGTCCACAAGGGCGTGGCAG
>JAJZLL010000028.1 GCA_021803465.1 bacterium | reverse complement strand
CCATGAATGCGAAGCGGACACGGACAGTGTCCGCTTCCTTCATTGGGGCAGTTATTGGAGCCATTGCAGTACTCGCAGCTGTTCCCAATGTGAACAACGCGTTTACTGCACAGATTGCCGGCAATGCATCCCAGTACGGGAGCGGAGCGCTCGTCTTGAAGTCCCAGGGGAGCACCTCGTGCACATCGACATCAACGACCATCTCCACTGATGTCCAGACGAACTGCACCGGCACCCTCCTTCCAACTGGCCTCAATGGTGGAAGCGCCAGTACGACAGACACCATTTCCTCACTCAGCACCCTTACAGCACAGAACGTCACTCTCGCTGCATCGAGCTGCGGTGTGCTGACGACGCCAGACACATCCACTGCAGCGAACGACACTGGCGTCCTCCAGTATGGTGTCCAGCAGTCGTCAACAGCCCCCTTTCCCTCTGACACAGCACTCACCTTTGATGGCACAGCAGGCCACATCGAGACTGTTGTCCAGCAGACAGATCCCACTCCCGCAACACTTGTCGTCTGGTTCCGGACCACTGCTTCTGGCCCCCTCATCGATTTCACGAATGTCCAGGGAACAGCCGGTGCAACGAGATCGGACAGAGCCCTCTGGGTTGATGCCACTGGCAAGGTGGTCTTTAGCGTGCTCCAGAACAACGGCCGAAAGCAGGAGCTCACGAGCACTGTCTCAGGCCTCAATGATGGCCTGTGGCATTCCGTTGTCGCTGTGCTGACGAATGGAGGTGGAACACCACACATGCGGCTCTACATTGATGGTGCTGCTGCAGGAACGCACAATCCGCCATTCCGTGCCATGAGCTACACAGGGTACTGGCACCTCGGATTTGGGGACCTCACAGGATGGGCAGGAGCGCCAGCATCTTCGTATTTCTCCGGGGACATCTCGAATGTCGCAGTCATTCCCGCAGCACTCACCCAGGCGGATGCCACTACCCTTTCGGGAGAGACTTCACAGGCTGCAGCTGCTGCAGACATTGCCACATTCACTCCCACCTCCTACTGGCCACTCACCACCCTTGACTCGACCACAGCCCCCCTTCCAGGCCTGCTGACCTCAGCACCAGACCTTTCTGGCAATGCGAACACAGGGTCGCTCCTTGGAGGGTACAGTGTGGCATCAGGCGCACCCTTCGGGGGTGTCACCTCGTACACCTTCGATGGAACGTCAGGATGGATCCAGACCACCAACCAGTACGCCAATCCCCAGACATTCTCCATAGGCGGGTGGTTCAACACCCAGCCAGGAAGTGGCGGTGGCACCATCATCGGCTTTGCGAACTCCCAGGCCAATGGTGGTCAGGCAACCTGGGACCGGAACATCTGGGTGGACAGCACTGGGCATGTCGTGTTCGGCATCTACCCTGGATCCACACAGGAAATAGCTAGCCCTGGAACGTACGACAACGGAGCGTGGCACTTCGCTGTCGCCACTCTCTCCGCCTCGACTGGCATGAAGCTCTATGTCGATGGCTCACTGGTCGCTACGAATCCCACAGTCACTACTGCCCAGGTGTACACAGGGTACTGGCACATCGGCTGGGGCAACGAGACCATTGGCTGGCCGGATCCACCATCCCAGGCATATTTCGCTGGCAGTCTCTCGAATGTCATGGTGTTCCCCACCGTTCTCAGCCAGGCCGCAATATCTGCCCTCAATGGGGCATCCTCCCAGACTCAGTTTCAGTCCACAGTCCTTGCAGATGCTCCAACTTCGTATTGGCCACTTACATCGACCGACATCTGCGCGCTTGTGAACATCACCATCCAGAACAACACGGGAGGCACAAGCTGCCTTCTCCCTTCTGGCAGTGGCGCCTGTCCTGCACCAGCTTCCACCACCACGCTCGCCTCCCTTGAAAATGCGCAGTTCGTGCTTCCCAATGTCGTCCCAGGCACTCCCCTTTCCCTCACCGTCACCCTGCAGGACTCGACCACAGCCATTGCTGGCCTCAACCTGTCCATTCCCCTTGCCATCTCATCCACAGCTGGAGCATTCACAGCAGCTGTGAACTACAGTGCCACTGCATCTGTAAGTGTTGTATGACCCGTTCAGCGAAGCTTCTTGTGGCACTCTGCGGACTGTCAGCATGCATCCTTGCTGCAGTCCTCCTCTTTCCCCGTGTCACTCCGTACCGGCTCTACACTGTCACCACTGGTTCGATGGTGCCCACGATTCCAGTGGGAAGCATTGTTGTTGTCAACACTGCGGACCACCACATAGCCCCTGGCCGCATCATCGCCTTCCGTCCACCACTCGCACCCACCCAGGTGTTCATGCACCGCATACACGCCACACACGCCAATGGCACCTTCACCACCAAGGGAGATGCGCTTCCAGGCATCGACCCATGGACAGTCGCACCAGGCGACATCGTTGGCAGGGAAGTCGCCATCATTCCCAACCTCGCATGGTTCCTCGCTGCACTCCGTGTCGCGACATTCTGTGGCCTTCTTGCGTTCGGCATCTGGTATCTTTCCTCCCGCTACCTCGCATTCTCCATTCCCACATTTGCGCTCGTGAGCGTAGTCGCAACGGTCTCCATCGTGTATCTCTTCAATGTCGAGAAGCCACTCATAGGAGCTGATGTCGCATTCACAGGAGTGACTGACACTGCTGTGCATGCCTCCGTCATCAACTACGGATGGATGCCGCTCCAGGCCTTTGACGAAGCGAATCCCCATGCAAGGAGTCCACGCGTTGAGGGAAACTCCGTCAGGCATGTCACTTTCCATGTGCCCCATGTGCGAAACTCCCTCAAGGCACTCCGCATTGACCTCGTGCCCGCACTCCACTGGTACAACTGGTGCGCGTTCTGGCTCCTCATCACAAGTCCACTCCTTGCAGTGCTTGCCTACCGTGTCGCTGTCAATGAACGGAAGCGGTTCAGGCATCTTGGGAACCTCGTGCTCGACACCTGCGACATCTTCCAGCTCCACAGCGTGTACAGGACCCCTCCCTCAGCTCGTTCGCCACGCAGTCCAGCACGCCCACTGCAGTCTTCAGGAACGCCAACCAAGCGCAAAGACCCACCCCGTCTGAAGTCCAGCTGAGACAGCCCCACAGAAGGAACCCCTCTCAGCACAGGCGTGCCTACACACGGAGCGCAGTCACTGCCACTCCATGGGGAAGGTCGCTTCTTCCCAGGGGAACGATCTTCACATGGGAGAAGCCGCATTCCGCAAGGAGATCCTCGACATCCCAGGGAATAGCATTCCGGGATGTCTCAATGCGGAGCTCCCCACCCTCGCGAAGGAGTCGCAGCGCGTCGCGGAGTGCAGACGCATTCCAGCAGAGCGCGACTGGCAGCCACTGGAAGACAACACGCCTGAAGGTCCGCTCAGGAAATGGAGCCTCTAGGATGGTGCCATACACGTCAGGCGCTGCATGCACTGCAACATCGAGTCCGACCTCACCCCTGTGGAGCCTGGGATATGACCTGCTGGAGCCGCCACCGACAATGAGCACCTCTGCTGGAAGCCGCTCATGCAGTGGCAGGACACGTGTGTCCTGTTCATTCGGGGAAAGCGATGTCCTGGATGGGCCATCCGACCAGTCAAGTTCCATATGTGCATGGTTGCATGTCCTGCTGCACTCCTGCAGCCTTGACATCCGACACTGGCAAGCGACAGAATCTCAATACGAGAGGGGCATTCCACGCCTCTCCTTCGGGGGGATGCATGAATCCACAGCTTGCAAAGCTGCAGCAGCTTGTCCGGGATGGCAGGCGCATGACCAAGGGCCGTATTGGACTACCCCAATCGGCATCACCAGAGAGGATGCAGCACGTCCATGTCGTTCCCCATACCCACTGGGACCGTGAGTGGTGGACAACAGTCGAAGGCTACCGTCCGAAGCTCATTGCTCTTGTGGAGTCGCTTCTCGATCTTCTTGAGAAGGATCCCGCGTTTGCAAGCTTCACCTTCGATGGACAGGTTGCTCCAATAGACGACTATCTTGCTGTCCTTCCTGAAGCAGAGCGTCCTGCAGCGGAACAGCGCATCCGCAGGCTCGTCTTGCAGGGCCGCCTCGCCATTGGACCCTGGTACACCCTCTCCGACCAGTACCTTGTATCCGGAGAGACGACACTCAGGAACCTGGAGCGTGGGATGAAACGGGGAACAGAGCTTGGTGGATATCTCGACATCGCCTACTGTCCAGACCAGTTCGGGCTCATCCAGGAACTTCCCAAGATCCTCAATTTCGTTGGACTCAGGAAGGTCATCGGTGAGCGGGGCATGAAGCGGAGCCTTCCACAGCGCTTTCTCTGGACTACGCGTGATGGTTCCCAGGTGGACACACTCAACCTCAAGGATGGATATTTCCAGTCCCGGATAAGTGGGAGTGCGCTGAGGGCGCTTGCACGGAAATCCCGTGGTGCTCCTGCTGTCTTCATGGCAGGATTTGACCATTCCCTTCCAGACTCCGACCTGCCAAAAGCCGTCAATGCGTCAGGAGCCAGGATGTCTTCGCTGGCATCATTCTGGAAAGATCTTGCACGCACTCGGCCAGAAGCGACCTACACTGGCGAGATCCGCTCCATTGGAGACAAGGCACTGCTTCCGAACGTGATAAGCAACCGGGTTGACCAGCGGCACGAGGTAGCCCATGCGGAGAGACGGCTTGAGCGGTATGCGGAACCACTCGCTGCAGCTCTCCTCCACAGGTATCCTGCAACGCTCCTTGATGAATGCTGGCGCAACCAGATTCTCAATGCTGCCCATGATTCCGCGTGTGCCACAGGCACTGACGATGTCACACGAGCAGTGCGTGTCCGTGCGCAGCAGGTCCGTGACACAGCGGACGGCATAGTCACTGCAGCGCTCGGGTCCCTTGGAGAGCGACTGGCCCAGCGTGGCGAATACGTGTGGAATCCATCAAACTTTCCGCGGAGCATCACTGTACGGAAGCATGGCATCTGGTATGGTGCAGTTGATGTCCCACCACTTGGCTGGGCTCGTATCTCTCCCCAACCACGCGCACGACAGCATTCACCCGTCATTCCGCCCCTCCGCTGCACTGACGAACCCGATACTGGAGACACCTACACCTTCAATCCGCAGGGAGATCCCCATGTCATCGATCCTCCCGTACGTGTCGCGTCAAATCCTTCGGAGCCATTCGCTCGGCTCAACGTTGCCATCATGAACACTGCGGAGAATCACCGTATGCGGCTCATGATCCAGCTTCCGCGACGTCCAGAGCGCATCATCGCTGACACCCCCTTTGGCCACATTGAGCGGGAAGCCGTTGTGAAGGAGATCCAGGGGCGGGACAGGCTCAACGGGTTTCCTGCAGGAAAGTTCATTGTCGCTGGTGGCTTCGCCATCTTCCTCGACCGCATGGCAGAGTACGAATACCTGCCGGAGACGAACGAGATTGCGATAACCCTCCTCCGGAGCCATGGTGCCCTGTCCAGAACAAATCCCGCCTACCGGCTAGGACCAGCAGGTCCACGCATTCCCACCCATGACACGCAGATGCTCGGCAGGACTGACTGGCAAATTGGTGTCATGCCCTGGCATGACGAGTCATGTCTGCCATGGAAGGAGGCAGAGATGTTTTCCCTTCCCATGGAACGGTTCAGTGCCGCTGGAGGGGGAACGCTCCCCGCACGGGGAACACCGTTTGCCCATGTGCCAGACGGAGTGCTCTCAGCTGTGCTCCCCACTGGCATCCGCACGTTCGCAACGAGTCAGGACCATGCGATCTCCATGCATCCCCTCACGCTCACTAACGGATTTCCCCTTCCCCGGGTGAACAGTGTCAGCAGCGAAGGCCGCTCACTCGCCTAGAACAGGAGCCTAGCCCGAAGCCTGCCCCCTGTGCTCAGCAGGCTCAGCGAGCCTCCTGCGCTCCGCTGCCAGGAGTGCCTGCACATCCGATTCGCCCTGGAGCTGGTAGGGCGGCACAGCTATTCCGTTCGTCCTGCATCCTGCCTCGGCCATGGTGAGAAGTTCCGCAGCCTGGGCTAGGTTTCCAGCCCAGGCGGTCGCGACTGCGATCTGCAGCATAAGCAGTGGATGGTCGCCTGTTCGTGCACGGGTCTGCCAGCCTCTCCAGACAGCTGCCTCATGGAGACAGAGCCGGTCCAGTACCACCATCCGGATGATCTGCGCTTCAAGGCTTCCCTGCGACAGTTCGAGTAGCCTGTCAGTTGCAGCGAATGCAGATCCATCAAATCCGTACTGCAGCAGTGCACCCACAACATCCGCAAGCTCCTGGGGAGTGGAGGCGGATCTGCTGCGGCCATTGAGCTCGCTCCCCATCCTGGCACGTGTCTCATCGCTGAGCTGTGTCCGCGCAAGGGAATGCTGGTGGTCGTGGGCTGCATAGACTGTCACAGCGTGTTCCTGGACAAACGGGGCAGGCAGCACACCATGTTCCGGATAGGGAACAAACTGGGGTCTGGGAAGCCTGAGATGCTCAGCACGTGCGACAGGACGGTCCACATAGTGGGAAAACTCCTCAAGCACATGTGGATCATTGGCAAGCCGGACTCCCCGAATTGTGAAGATGAGGCGTCCTGACTCCCCCTTGTCATCTCCCTGGTCAATGCCGTACCACGCCTGTGATGACAGTGGAGCAGGTGTGATTGTCCGCATCGCAAGCGCCACTTCCTCAAGGAGTGCGGGAGGACACAGCTCCTCAGTTGGCGGTGTGGTCACAATGGGGAAAAGTTCGTCTTCATTCATCACTGATCTGCCTGCGATATGGACGATGCAGCCTGAACATACCACACGTCTTCCGCATGGTCATCCATCCCCACCACTGTGTGACAGCAGAAGGAAATGGCCTTGGTGGCATCCATCCCTGCATGCGCCACATGGCAGGATACGGGCTATACTTTCCTCAGGACGCACAGGCGCCACATCCGCATCTACATCATGCCAACACTGCACTCGGGATGGAAGTGAGCATTCGGTTACACCACAGACTGTCCGCACTCCTGCACAGAAGCAGGACTGAAGCCGTTGCTGCTGCGACGGACACTCCCGTGTCCACAGCCCTGCCCGTTTTCAGGCATGTGCGGGACCAGCATGGCTGGCTCATGACTGCAGCGCATGCGCACCACATTGGGACTGGTTGGATTGTCGAGCGTTCAGATGGCAGCCATCATGCTGTCATCACCCGTGAGCAGGATGCGCCACGCACCATGCATTCCCGTCCTGTCGGTCTTCTTTCCTACACGCTGCGGGAGCGGCTCCGCCTTGCTGCACGTCATGGTGGGAGCGAGCCGGAAACGGTCAGACTCATCCTTGCTGATGGACTTGGAGTCATTGCACTCTGGTTCCACTCGCTTCGTGGCCTGGTCCATGACGCGTACGTGCTCCTTGACCAGGACCATCACACAGGAACTGTGCTGAGCTCGAGCGAATATCACCGGTGGCTACGCCATGTGGATCTCGCCCATCACACAGGAGCTGAGGACGCACACGGAAGCGATGACGTTCTGGAGGGTACTGTCGTGAGTGTCATGGGGTCACCAATGTCACATCTCAATTCCCGCAGCTGACGTTCCTTCACGTGAAAATGATCTCCCCTCCAGCAGCAAGATGGTAGAACTCGCCAACGGAGATGATGTCCTTCACCTCGGGAATGAGATCTTCCCTTGTCACGCCAAACAGCTCGCATGATGCCCTGCAGCCGTACATGCCACATCCCGCATCGGACAGGAGTGCAAGAAATTCCCCAAGGTTGGGAATGTCCGAATGCTCCATCTTCTGTTCCATCATGCGCGTCACAAGGCTCGATACCCCTGGAAGCCCTCCAATGAGGGTTGCCATGTGGAGTCCTGGGTTTCCCACTGTGGCCACCTTCAAGTGCTCATACCGGTGCACATTGATGACATCGAGACCAAAGAAGGTGAAAAAGCAGTTCGCCTCAATGCCTTCCGCCCTTGCTCCATTGGCCATGATGAGTCCAGGGTACACGCCTTCTAGCGATCCCTTTGACACGATGATGGAGACTTTCGTGATGGCTGTGTCCATTGGTCCTCTCCCCTAGATGCATCCAACCGGTTTTGGTACGCCAGCGATCCGTGCAGCAACCTTTGCGGGCCCTTTTGGAAACAGTGCATAGAGCTCCTTCACGGGTATGCCCGACTCCTTGCTCAGTGCACGGACAGACGGAGCGCCACCCCGCTCCTCATATGCCTTGCGCATGAAACGGATGACTTCCCAGTGGCGTGGAGTGAGTTCCGCAATACCTTCCCGGGAAGCAAGCTCCGGGACAAACGCCTCCGACCATTCATCGGGGTTGAGGAAGAATCCCTCGTCATTCACGGCAATATCGTGTCCAGTGAGTTGTGTGGTCTGCATGTCAATGCTCCTTTCTCCGGGTCCCTGCAGGGACCCGTTCCTGAACAGCTCCAACGAGCTGCTTTCCCGAAAGCGGCATGGCATCGGGGATTCCCGGAATCTCCCGGCCAGGGAGTAGACCATGCCAGTAGAACCACTGGAAGAGGAGCTTCGCAACATGGTTCATGCGCGACTCCTTCATGAGCGGAAGGCCAAGCGCTGACGGAAAATGGCCAGGCACTGGCTCCTGGTCATAGTTGTAGTCAATGAGCAGCGCCTTCCCAAAGCCCGTCTCGACAAAGCAGTTCACATGTCCGTCAAATGCTGCGCTCGGAGCAACACCCCGAAGCACAGCGTCGACATTACGCACCAGCACCTCTCCCTCGAAATGCGCGACGGATCCTGCCTTCGATGCGGGAATGTCCGCTGCATCCCCAATGGCGAAGATATCGGGATATGACGTCGACTGGAGTGTGGCGGGATCCACCTTCACGAAGTTGAGGGCATCTCCAAGCCCTTCCGTGCGCCCCACGAAAGGCGCACCCTCGTGGATGGGCACAACAACAGCGAGATCATAGGGAAGTTCCCTGCCATCGTATGAAGCAATGATGTGACGATCCTCATCAACTGACGAGCAGAGGAAGTCCGGCACAAGCTCAACATGCTTCTCCTCCAGCAGATGGCCAAGGGATGTGGAGCAGACAGGCTTCGTGAATGCGCCAGACAGGGGTGTCGCAAACGTGATGGACACATCATCCCGCACTCCCTTCTCATGGAAGTACCAGTCTGCAAGAAAAGTGAACTCGAGCGGTGCGACTGGACACTTGATGGGCATGTCAGCAATGTCGATGACAATGCGTCCATGCTGGAAGGCCCCAAGAGACCGGGCAAGCGCAGTCGCGCCGACTGGATCATAGAAGGTGAACACGCTCTCCATCCATCCAGGACCAAGCAGGCCCTCAGTTGCCTGGGGAAGGAGCACGCTTCCCGAGGCAATGACACACGCATCATACGGTAGGCTCGATCCTCCTCCCAGGACGACACGATGAGAATGAGGATCGATATGGTCAACGGTGTCGATGTGCATCCGAATTCCCTCATGCAGCTGCGCAGTGCGGCTGCGGACGATGTCCTCGTGATTCAGGATGCCAAAAGGTATGAACAGGAGGCCTGGCTGGTACAGATGGTCATCATTGCCGTCAACAACATCAATGACAACCTCCTCCTCTGCGAAATGTCTGCGGAGCCGGTTGGCAGCAAGTGTCCCACCAGTTCCACCGCCAATGATGACGATGTGCTTCATGTCTGCCACCTCCGTGAGCCGTCTCCTTGTGTATAGTTTAGCTCTTTAGTAAACGTTGGTACATGACTGTCTCAACATTGTGCCTTCAGCGCATCGCATGCTGAAGTGGTCTATCATCGAACCTGATATCCACATGCTTTTTCTCCGTATGCATTCCATGACAGCTGAGTCCACACCCTGCTCGATGCCCGACTGCACAGCAACGCCAGTTTCGCCGTGCGTGTATGTCGATCGGCATGATGTCCACTGCGATACGTCATGG
The DNA here is from genome assembly GCA_021803465.1 of bacterium. GTDB lineage: Bacteria > Chloroflexota > Dormibacteria > Aeolococcales > Aeolococcaceae > JAJZLL01. Next base: position 37,951 of record JAJZLL010000028.1, on the reverse strand, counting down.
TGCCAGAAACACAGGGTTGTCATTGGCGGATCCGTACTCTGCAGGAGACATGCGAACACTGTGCTTGCACTCGGCATAGAGGGGAGCATCGCTGACGAGGCGAATCTGCCAGATGTGTTCAACCGCATTCCTTCGCTCATCAGCTGGCTCCGCAATGATCTCGACCCTCCACTGCAGGCAATGATTGGCCAGCACAAGAGTCCTTCAGACTTCACGTCCCATCCCCCGGCCTACGCTGTTGAGGACGATGATGGAACAACCCTCTGGCAGTCAGCATGGGAGTTCCTTGACACGCACGGAACGCCCATCCATATCCAGCTTGCCATCCGGGAGGATGCAGCCACGACAGTGGCAGTGCTTGTGAATGGTGAGGAGCAGTTCCATGGCACGCCCCCCTGGATACTCCACCGGGAGCATGGAGATTCTGTGGATGCTGCCCTCGACAGGTATGAGCGCGATGTGTTCTACCAGTCGATCCTCGATGCTGTCCGGAGAGGAGTCATGAGCACCTACCTGTTTCCACCCCGGGACGCCTGATGCCAGCAGCATGACCCGTTCCAGGATCGACAGCACCCCAGCCCGCATTCCACTCAGCTGGCACCTGCTCCGCCTCAATGCTGGCTCCCCTCAGCCCCATGGCGTGCTCAGCGTATGGAGGCTCTGGGAACGCTGGTACGAGCACCAGCATCCCACACACATCCTCACTCCCCATTCCCTCCTCCGGTACGCCCGTTCACATGCACCAGGTGCGCACACGTTTGCCAGCGGAGCAGTCATTGCTCCTGGAGCCCCCATCCTTGAACTCCACTTCAACAACGCATGGCTCGCCACACTTGGCTCTGGTTCCCCCTGCATCTCATGAGCCAGCTCCACAGGGATCTCCTCATGCTCAAGGGCCTTCTGGCACGGGAAGCGTTCGCCGACATGGAAGGGCTCCATGGCACCACACTGTTCGGCACTCCTGCAGAGCGCTTCGGGTTCGATGTCACACCATCCCCCCACACCACAGCAGTACGGCTCGAGCGGTATTTCATGGCAGGACTCATCATGCAGTACCATCCGGATCACTGGAATGCGCTCCACCATGCTGCGCAGCGCTGGCCCTATGAACTCTGGCTCGACCGTGCAACCCTCATGCGTCTTGCGTAGAGCGCACAGGATGTTCCTCTGTGTCACCCGTCACACTTCCACGTTCAGCAAGGCTGTGGAGATGTCCAGTGATGAGAGCGATCGCAAGTCCCACCACAGCCATGAGCACATCGTTCGCAGCACGGTACAGGAGGGCACCCACTGCTGCGAGTGCAGGACTCACTCCCTGCACAGCAATGAGTGCAGTCATGAGCCCCTCGTACACGCCCAGCGCACCGGGAATGACTGTGTAGTTGGATGACACCTGTCCAAACGCATACACTGCAGCAGTGTGCGCGAATGAGACATGCGCGTGGACAGCTGCGAGTCCAAGGTAGAAGAGCAGGACTGCGCAGAGTGCAGCGACAGCATCGATGGCAAGCACTTCCACGATGATCCGTGGACGGGCAAGCATGCGGAAGGTCGGTCCTATGCTTCGCACGTACGGTGCGAGCCTGTCCATCCTGTGCCAGCGGAGCACTGCCTCACTGAGCAGGGTGAACACGCGCCTTGAGAGGAGGATGCCAAAAACGATGCACTGGGGAACAAGCAGGGCAAGAAATCCGATGACAAGAAGAAGCGACCTCCCCATGGTCACACCCATGATGAGCGTGAGGACGAAGAAATAGAGAAGATCATCAAACACAACAGCTCCTGTGATGGTTCCTGACTCGACAGGCTCAGTCACCTGGGTCTTGACGATGGGAACCCTCCAGAGATCCCCACCAGGGAGAAAGACGAAAAGCTGGCTGATGAATGTCACGATGACTGCGTCATGGAACCGGACATGGAGCCTGAGAGACTGCAACTCGACCCACCAGGTGACAGATCGGACTGTGTATAACGCCAGCACGCAGGGCACCATGAGGAGCAGGAGCCGCACATCCGCCTGGTCAATGGCAGCTAGCACTTTGCGGGGGTCCACAGCAATGACAAGCGCTGCAAGTGCCACTGCACCAAGTACTGTGGTCCAGTGGTGACGCACTGCAGACCGCATTGTCGAAAGGGGATGGAGCCTTCGCGGGTGGAGTGGCATTCTCCCGTTTGGCTGGTTGTCTGCTCCGGTCTGCGTGTTCTCGATCATGCTGTGCAGTCCCATTGCTCAGGCATTCAGGTGGGGCCCTCTCCGATTCCACTGTACTGCGGGAACGGCGTCTGTGCATCCCCTGCCTCTCCCTGCACTGCACCGGCAGCAGCCAGTGGCAGAACCACGGGAAAATCCGTCAGGATATGGGAAGTCCATGATGCGCAAGGGGGAGTATTACTGTGTCGACCTTCACTGACAGCCGCGATCTGTACCGCAGCATGCTCAAGCTCTTTCACAGTCCCACCATCTCCGCATCGGCTGCACGGTCAGTGCTCGCCAAGGACGTGTTTGGCAACTGGTATCCGACACTTCTCCTCAGCAGAGAAGTGCGCAGTGATGGCACAGTCGACGTCTTCGCAGCCTCGGGGAGCGGAGCAGTATTCCGCCCCTCTATCTTTGGACGATACATCTCTTCCGCATGGCCCTGGCTCTTCACCCGTTCCGTTCCCATCAGCGCAGTCCGTGAGCTCCACAGCCGACCCGAGATCCTGCAGCATGTCTGTGCTGCGCTCGATGCGTACTTCGCCCTTCCCCCTGGCAGGGAATGTGGACCCGAGCAGGAAGCGCTGCGTGCAGCTCTCGCCACCTGGGAACGCAGCCATCTCGGCATCCTCACTGGCACAATCCCTCCTGCAACACGTGAACTCCTTGCCGCAGCCACACCCCTGACTCTTCCCACCATGTCCCGCATGCGGTCAGCCGTTCGCGGACTTCTGCCTCCTGCTGGCCACTCCCTCTAGCAGCACTTCTGTACGCCAGCCCCGCAAGAGCATAGACTGAACAAGGAGGGCACATTAAGCGTGCCACTAGAGGTTTCTCCATGGCAGAGCCCACCAGGAAGACGCCACTGTTGGCACAGCTTGATGCAGTGCAGGCATCAGGTCTTGCGCCGGAGGAGGTATGTGCACAGCTTGCAGCCTCTCCTGCTGGCCTCACGGAAGATGAGGCGCAGCGAAGGCTTCTCCTTCTTGGTCCCAATACCATCCATGTCCACCGGGCAGCAGGGATGCATGTCCTTCTCCTCCAGTTCCGTTCACCACTGCTGATCCTTCTCGCAGTGACAGCTGTGGCTTCCTTTCTCCTGGGGGAGCGGGAGAGCGCAATCATCATCGTCATCATCCTCACACTCTCGGTGGGACTCGGATTCTTCAACGAATATCGTGCAGAACGTGCAGCCCAGGCCCTCCACGACGAGATGCGCTACCGGACATATGTCAGGCGTGACGGAGTTCTGCAGTCAAGGGATGTTGGTGACCTCGTTCCTGGAGATGTTGTCGATCTCCACCTTGGACAGGTGGTGCCTGCAGACATCCGCATCCTCGAGGCGCAGGAACTTGCATGTGATGAGTCAATCATCACAGGGGAGGCGCTTCCCAAGGAAAAGCAGACCTCCCCTGTCGCAGGTGTGAAGAGCCTTGCGGAGTGCAGTCCGTGCGCTCTCATGGGAACACTTGTGCAGCGTGGCGAGGCGACGGGCATTGTCACAGCTACTGGAAGTGCCACCACGTTTGGCAGGATCGCACAGCAGCTTTCCGCTACTGTGCCCCCCACAGAGTTTCAGCGGGGACTCTCGAGTTTCTCCCTCCTCCTCATCCGCGTTGCGCTCAGCCTGACAGCAGTCATCTTCGTTCTCAACCTTCTCCTCCACCGTCCGTTCATTGATGCGCTTCTGTTCTCCCTTGCCATTGCTGTTGGGCTCACCCCACAGCTCCTTCCAGCCATCGTGACGACAAGCCTTGCAGCAGGGTCGCACATGCTCCGGGACTCCCATGTGCTGGTGAAGCGGCTCGTCTGCATTGAGGATCTCGGGGACATGACCCTGCTCCTGACTGACAAGACAGGAACACTCACGACTGGCACGCTCACATTCAGTTCAGCACAGGGTCCCACGGACAAGAACACGCTCATGCTCCTTGGCCTCGCAAGCATGGCGGCTGTTCCTGCATCGCCAACTGACCATCTCCCAGATCCTCTGGACGAAGCACTCTGGCAGGCAGCGCCACCTGCACTCCAGTCGCAGTTCCATGATGAGGTCACTAGACATGCCCTCCTTCCGTTCGACCATGTGCGACGGCGTGTGTCCGCATGTGCTGACATCGCTGGTTCCCCCATGCTCATTGCCCGTGGAGCTCCCGAAGCTGTGCTTCCCCTCTGCCCTGCTGCCACTGCGCAAGACCATGACGAGATCGCTGCAGCGTTCCAGGCGGGCTACCGTGTGCTTGCAGTCGCGACAGCCCCGCATCCTGCGCAGTCGCCACTTTCCCGTGATGATGAGCAGAACCTCACCTACAGGGGCTATCTCGCCTTTGAGGATCCACCCCGTGATGATGCCCGAAGCTCGCTCACTGAACTCGCAGAACTCGGAATCACTCTCCGCATCGTGACTGGAGACCATCCAGATGTGGCACGGACAGTCTGCACGGAACTCGGCATGCCAGTGCACCGCATTCTCACTGGCACGGACATCGATGCGCTCGATGATGCAGCACTGCTTCCCCTGGCAGAGGCAACAGCCATCTTCGCTCGGGTGAGCCCTGAACAGAAGGCCCGGATCGTTCGCCTCTTCCGGCAGGACCGGGGCGGAGTGGCATTCCTTGGCGATGGGGTGAACGATGCGCTTGCACTCCATGCTGCTGATGTCGGCATCACAGTCGACAGTGCAACGGACATCGCTAAGGATGCATCGGATGTCATCCTCATGGAGAAGGATCTTCGCGTTCTTGCGGAAGGAGTGCGCAGGGGAAGGACAATCTTCGCGAACACGACAAAGTACCTCCTCATGCAGATGTCGAGCAATTTCGGAAACATGGTGAGTGCAGCTGGCGCTTCAGCACTCCTGCCATTTCTCCCCATGCTCCCGAGCCAGATTCTCCTCAACAATCTTCTCTATGGTGCAGGACAGCTCACCATACCCACAGACCATGCGGATCCTGAGCAGGTGCGTTCACCCACTGTGTGGGATGTCCAGTTCATCCAGCGGTTCATGCTCGTGTTCGGGCCCATAAGCTCCATCTTCGACTTTCTCACCTTCGGACTTATGCTGACGGTCTTTCATGCGCATGCATCGCTCTTCCAGAGTGGCTGGTTCATTGAATCCATTGCGACCCAGACACTCATCATCTTCGTCATCCGCACCAAACGCGTTCCCTTCTTCCGGAGCAGGCCCAGTCTTCCACTCCTTGCAGCCGCTCTTGGCATCACGGCAGTCGGAGCAGTGCTCCCATATACGCCACTCGCACGCCTCTTTGGCTTCACGCCACTTCCAGGACAGTTCTTCCTCGCGCTCATTGGCATGATTGCTGCATATCTCATCCTCGTTGAAGTCGCAAAATGGCTCTTCTTCCGGCACCCTGGACCACTCCGAAAGCATCCTCCCCGCCATCACCACCGCCGTGTGCTCCGCCGGGGATCACGGTTTGCTCCCCAGCATCACCACTCACACAAGCATGTCCGTCATGCCATTGTCCGCAGAAGGGCTCGGCGGACAGCGCAGCCACGGTAGAACAGCCAGTGCACCCACTACTGCGCAAGTGACTGGACTGTGCTCGATATGGTGTCCTTCGCATATGCAGTCGAAGTCACATAGCAGACCCCTGGAGCAGAACAGGCTGCGGAAATGGGACCATCCAACACCCGTGAAGAAGATTGCTGCCAGTGCCCACTGTCCCACACAAGTGCACTGACACGTGACGCATGGGCACCATTGGAGGAGCCCTGCATCACAGCAATGCAGTACGTCCGCGAGAAACATGTGAAGGCAACAGGCTCGAGCAGGTCTTTGCCCGCATACGGAGCGGAAACGGAGGCCATCCCTGCTGCGGAAATACTTGCTGTGCGGAAGGCGGTGTCAGGACCGTGTCCCGATGGTGATGCAAGGAGTGCCATGCAGGGATTGCCATGCGTGCAGTCCACTGCTGCAAGCGCAGATCCAGGAGGCACCTCGGATGCCGAAATCCGCAGCTCTGTCACGCTCATGCCAGATACCGCATAGACGGACTCGTAGGGAAGGTCAAGCTTTTGGCCATCATCGTACTCAGCAATGCAGGTGTTCCCCGCACTGCAGCTGAGACTGTGGAACTGCGCGAAAGAACTGCCCTGCACCTGGGCTAGCACCAGCCAGCGTGTGCCATTCCAGCGGGCAAGATATGCCACATCCACACCAGCTGCTGTCTTTGTGCTCCCTGCGATGTAGCAGCTGCTGCGACCAGTGCATGACACGCCTGTCACCGATGCAGATAACGTTCGTCCTGGAAGGGGAAGCGGCAGCAGTTTCCAGCTTCCGTTACGGCGGATGAACAGTTCATCATGCTCCGACATCCCCGCTGAAGCGGGATTGTATGTGAGTGCAACGAACGCCATGCACACTGAGCCGTCTCCTGCACAGCTTCCCGTGAGCTGCGATGCGCCAACCTTCGTTCCCCCTCCGCTGAGTGGCAGTCTTTCAGGCGACTGCTGGACAAACGCTCCGTTCTTCTGCGAGACAGGAATGTATGAAAGGCGGATGCTCTGGAAAGGCACGCCTGTGGAGACTGTCGCATTGCTGTGCGTGACCCAGAGGGCACAGGTGCTGGTGGAGCTGCACGTGAGGGTGTACGCATCATTGGTGCCCCCCAAAGGATGCGCAGGTCCCCAGTTCAGCACCTGCTGCGTTCCCGAGGAGCCGCATGCTGCGCATGCGCCAAGCAGAACTGCGAGCACTGCACCAATCCATCCCTGCCGCATCACACTCTCTCCTCCATGCGTCTGCACCACCACTGCATCACTCCACCATTCTCTCCTATTAGCACACCGCCAAACCCGATGGACACCACAGTGTAGACTTGGGAGACTATGGAAGACAAACCCAGCACGAGAAGCGGCTTCCTCTCCCGTCTCCCGTTTGACTCAAGCATTCTCCAGAACGCGCCTGTACGCCGCTTCTACCTTGCCATGCTCATTGTCGCCATTGGATTCGGACTGACACTCTCCCTCTTCGTCGTGTACTTCGCTGAAGTGCGGCACTTCCCCGAAATTGTTGCTGGAGCCCTCCTCTCGTGGCAGGCAGTCCTCACGCTGCTGACCACACCCCTGATGGGAACGCTCATCGACCGGCATGGTCCTTCACGCATGCTTGTCGTGGCGCTCCCTGCTTCAGCTGCAGCGTATGCGCTTTTTGCCTTCACAGCGACAATTCCCGAGGCCATTGCTGTCGTGTGCCTCATTGCACCTGCACAAACTGCCATGTGGAGCTCGTTCAACGTGCTCCTCGCACGAATCGTGCATGAGGATGTGCGCCAGGAGGCATTCGGATTGAGCTTCATGATCCTCAACCTTGGTATCGCGATGGGCAGCCTTGTCGGTCCATCGTTTGTGGACATCCACCACCTCCGAACTTTCCAGTTCGTGTACGTGGGAAACGGCCTCTTCATGCTGCTGGGAGCCGCCATTTTCGCAACACTCTGGTCCCACGGCCAGTCAGTCGCATCCGCTGTGGATAATGGCTCGACCGTCCATGCTGGATGGCGGGAGGTCATTCAGGACAGGAAGCTTCTCCGCTTCCTCGTCTGTGCAGCACTGCTCCTCATCTGCGGGTATGGCTCCATCGAGGCTGGCATTCCACTGTATGTCACGCAGGTGCTCCACCACCCCGTAAGGACGGTCGGGATCCTCTTCTTCTTCAACACCATGACGATCATCATTGCGCAGATTTTCGTTCTTGGAAAGATCCAGGGGAAGAGCCGTTCCCTGCTGCTTGGAGCTGTTGGCCTCTTCTGGGGCGCATCCTGGTTTTGTGCAACGGCATCCGTGCTTTTCAGCGCAGTTGGCGCAACAGCAGCCCTGTGCGCAGGACAGATTGTCTTTGCCCTTGGAGAGACCATCTGGTCCCCTGTCGGTCCTGCACTCGTGAATGACCTTGCAACAGAGGAACTCCGTGGTCGCTACAACTCCGTCTCAACTCTCGTCTTCGGCCTGGGGGGCATGGTGGGTCCCATCATTGCCACCCTCTTCATCCAGGCCCATCTCGGTGTGCTCTGGTCGATCACAGTTGGAGCTGGTGCGATTGCAGGCGGTGCCTTTGCGACTACGCTCCGAAAGTCACTCACAGCGAAGCAGGATGGACTGGATGGTAAGGATGGCAAGTTCCTCAAGGAACTGCTTCCTCCTCCGCAGGTGCTTGACTAGCATCCACCACGGATGCAAGGAGGCAAGGCTCGCATCATGGCGTCAAACAGCCATTCTCGAGCTGCAACACAGCGCCCGCACCTGCTCGCACCCGCTGCAGCGGCCGTACTACAGGTCAAGTGTGCGGTCAGGCATACCCAATCGTGGTTGGTGCACCGTCACAATCTCCCTTCGGGGGGATATCGGGCGGGTGTGCTGTCCACGAACGTGCTGCACTGTGCGCATCTCATGCTGCCGCACATCGGATCCGCCATCCTGACCCACACTGCCTGAGGAATCCCGCTGCCGCACTCCCGCTGTACGTGCTGCAAGCTTCCTGGTATCCGCCCTTCGAGCGATCCACTTCGCACTGCGGTAACTGCCAAGAAGGAACGTCCCCCCAAGGCATGGAATGCTCACATACGCAGCCGCAGCGATTCCCGCAAGACTGATGCAGCTTGCAACAATGACTCCTCCAATGAGCACCCACTGGGCAACGTTCGAAGCGACACCTGCGGATCTCGTCACCCGCTCAGGGAGCCTGCTGTGGAGAAATTCGCCAACCCGGACAATGCCACGCGCAATCCGAGGACTCGCAATGAATGCTCCTGCGAATGCTGCGTACGCGACAACTGGCCCAAATGGAATGCATGCGAATGCGGGAACGGATGCAAGCATGACTGCAGGAACATTCCTGTCTCTCCAGAATTTCCGTATCCGAGCAGCAGCTTCTGACATGATTCCCTCCTCCTGTGCTGGAATAGAGCGTACCAGTGCATTGAGAGGATGCGCCACAAGGGCCGCCTCCTTGGCATGCGGGAAGTTGAGGCTCTCCGATACGATTGTCGCTACAGGGCAATTCACTTCAGGAGCAGGCCAATGGATCATGTTCTCGCACTCAAGGGCCTGACACGCACGTTTGGCACTGTGCAAGCACTCGATGGACTGAGCTTCGACATTCCCGCTGGTCAGGTGATCGGCTTTCTCGGACCGAATGGTGCCGGAAAGACGACAACCATGCGTGCCATCTTCGGTCTCACGGATCTCGACCGCGGCACGATTCTTTGGAATGGCGCACCTCTTGGGGCTGCTGACCGGCGGCATTTCGGCTACATGCCCGAGGAGCGTGGACTGTATCCCTCGATGCAGGTCGGCGAACAGCTCGTCTACCTCGCACGCCTCCATGGACTCAGCGCAGCGGATGCAGCCTCTCAAGCAGCTGCATGGCTCGAGCACCTCGATATCGCAGACCGGACCGCAAGCAAGGTGGAATCCCTCTCCCATGGCAACCAGCAGCGTGTCCAGCTTGCCTCAGCCCTTGTCCACAACCCTGATGTCCTCATCCTCGATGAACCACTTGCGGGCCTCGATCCCACAGGCATTGACATTATTGGCAATATCCTTGTCGAGCAGGCCAGAGCAGGAAAGTGCGTGCTCTTCTCAAGCCACCAGCTCGATCTCGTGGAGGATCTCTGCGAGTCAGTCGCCATCATTGACCATGGCCGACTGGTCGCAAGCGGGACTGTCGATGCGCTGACAACCCAGGGGGCACGTCGTATGGTCGTTCGCATTGACAGTGTGCGAGATGGAGTCTGGGCACAGGCCATACCGGGTGTGACCATCTCGGAGATTTCAGGTGGTGAAGTCAGACTCGCACTCTCCGACACAGCAGACAGCGATGCAGTGCTTGATGCAGCACGATCCAGAGGAACAGTCACAAAGTTCGTCTTTGAACGGAGACGTCTCTCGGAAGTGTTCAGGGAGGCAATGCAGTCATGAAGCTCCTCATCATTGCCGCTGCAGCCATTCTTGTTACTGGCATCAGGCTCCTCATCTCACGTTCACGCCGATCTGGCGCGCCATCCCACCCATTGAGGATGCTCACCCAACTCAACCTGTTTGGCGAGATTGGTCTGATCGCTGGAAGGGAGATTCGCGAGCGGTTCAGAAGCCGCATGTTTCGCAGCATTTCGGTCGTACTTCTCCTCCTTGTAGGTGCTGCAGTGATACTGCCAGGCACACAGAGTGCTTCGCAGTCGCAGACCATTGGCCTCGTTGCAGGCACACGCACACTGGAGAATGAACTCCATGCTGTGGCAGCGCACCTCCATCTCACCATCACGATTGTCAATGAAGCAGACATGGCCAGTGCACGTACAGATCTTGCTGCTGGCAGCATCGACATGGTGCTCAATGGAACAACCTCCATACTCGTGAAGGCACCGTTCTCAGCGACTGACACGTCTTCAGCTGCATCGTTTGTCCGTGACACTGCGACACTCCTTGGTGAGCAGCATGCCTATGCTGATGCGAAGCTCACACCCGAGCAGATGCATGTGCTGTCACAGGCATCCCCGCTTCCCATCACTAGTCTTACCGCAAAGAAATCCATCACCACCACTGGCGAGGCGACAGCCCTCATTGGTGTGGTGCTCATCTTCATCGTGCTTGGCCAGTACCTATCATGGACGCTCATGGGCGTCATGGAGGAGAAGTCAAGCCGTGTCGTGGAAGTCCTCCTTGCCACTGTCCGTCCGATCCAGCTCCTTGCGGGAAAGGTCATCGGCATCGGTGTCGTTGCACTCACGCAGGCGATTTCGCTCGTTGTAGTCGCACTCGTCCTGAGCGCCATCACTGGCTCCAAGGTGCTCAGTGGCAGTGCTCCAACCGTAATCCTCGTGACCCTCCTCTGGCTCATTCTCGGATATGCCTTCTACAGCTGGGTGTATGCAGCAGCAGGCTCGCTTGCTGAGCGGCAGGACCAGGTGCAGAGTCTTGTGCTTCCCCTCAGCGCACCCCTCATATTTGGCTACATCGTCTCTCTCATTGGCGTGAGCACAGGATCTCCATCACTCCTCGTGACGATCCTTGCCTACATCCCTCCAACTGCACCATTCGCCATGACGACACTTGTGGGCTTTGGCGTGGCGTCATGGTGGCAGGTGCTCATATCAGTCATGATCTCCCTCATTTCCACAGTGCTTGTCGCACTCCTTGCAGCACGCATCTACAGGGCTGCTGTGCTGCAGACTGGTGGCAGGGTGCACCTCCGCGAGCTGCGACTCCGCTCTCCACACTGACCTGACATGTGCTTCACTGCTGCGGTGCACCGGCTATCCAGTACCACTACCTGACCTGAGGCGTGAATCCAGCACACGCGAAAGCCAGGGCTTCTACAGATCCAGAAGCTCACCAAGCGCAGTGCGGTGCTTCGGTCGCAGGGCTTCCTGCTTCCTTCGCTCCTGATCCCCTGCTGCAGCATGACGGAGCATTTCTGTCCAGGGAATGCGCACTGTGTTCCGCTGCAGCGTGCGCAGCCGCTCCACAAGGGCATCCGCACGGGATGCGAGCCCACACTTCTCGACCATGTCACGTGTCATGTACGTGCTTCCTTTCCGGTCCGTGCCAAGTGTGCCTAGAGAGATGCTTCCGCTTGGCGATGTGAAGCTGAGCATGACATCGTGGGTGAGATCGAACCAGCTGGCAAGAAGTGTCCGTTCGCGCTCTGGAAGCCTGCCAAATATCCCAGCATCGCGTTTGACACGCACATACATCTGCGTTGTCTGCTGGATGGGATCCGGGAAATGCGGCTGTTCCCCGCGCTTCACTGCCACACGCCTAGTGCCTGTTGAAAGCGACATCACACCAGTGATGTCGCACACTGGATGAGGGGCGTCCTCATACGGTGCCTTTCCCATGGGATGTTTTTCCGCAAGATCGAGAAGTGCATCGCACACATCGAGGACATCCGCAAGATGCTGCTGGAGAGCTGCCTCGCGGCGGCGCTGCACTGGATGCAAACGGCTGAACATGATTCCATCCCCCTTATGACATATGCGCGATGCACTCCTCACGCAATCACTGACATCGTACTGCGAAAGCCAGTGGGGTTTGGAAGCACATAGCTTCCAATTAGCGTGCGCAGAGTCTGGGACGCAGGGTACCATGCACGTGATGCACACATGAGGAGCCACCATGCCACCCCTGACACACCATGAATATGTCTCAACTGTCACACGCATCGCGCACCTTGTCAGCGAGAGCAGATTTGATGAGAGTCTGTCACTGGTGGACAAGCTGCTAGCCTCAGATCAACTCCAGCCGATTGACCGGTGCTTCATGCTGATCAACCGTGCAACTGTCCTCGACAGCAAGGGTCTCCCTCAGGACGCGGAGAGGGCGCTTGAAGAAGCAATCGCGCTGGAGATCCCCCTGCTCCGCACAAATGCGCGCATACGGAAGATTCAGCGACTCAGGTCACAACAGCGATACGAGGAAGCCCTTGCAACGTGTGATGAAATCCTTGCGCTCCACATCTTCGATGCAGTCACACGAAACGAACTTGAGGAACTCAAAAGTGCCATTGCCAGTGACAGCACTGCCGGCACATACCCATCATCAAGTGTGCAATCTGCAGTATCCGCTTCTCCACCACTGCAGCGGAGTGATTCCCATCTCCAACCGACAGAACGCAACACCCCAGAAGCGATGGGCATGACCATCGAGGAATACCACCAGCAGTTGCAGGTGTTCGGCCAGCAATTTGAAAGCGGTCAGGCGGAACTTGCCCTCTCCACCATTGAGAAGATTCTGTCTGATGCCCCGATTCAGCCTCTCGATCGCTGCTTTGTGCTCATCAACCGTGGCATGGTGTACGACAGGCTTGGGCGCAGCACGGATGCGGAAACCTCATTTGAGGCGGCTATAGCCATTGAACGACAGATTATGAGGTGCAACGCCAGACTGCAGAAGGCATGGTGGTATGCTTCGCAGGGACGTTTCAGTGAGGCCCTCAGCTGCTGCGATGAACTCCTTGCAATGAATGTTCATTCGTGGACGAACCGCTCCACCATCGAGCGAGTGCGCGCAGAGATTGCTTCGGGAAACGTTCCAGCCCCAGGTGGATTCATGCTCAATGAACCTGCGTAACAGACCAGCTGAACTCCCCCGCTTGCATGCCTGACCACATAGCCGCATGGCGAGGGGAGATGCACCACACGCCATGCAGAACACGGACTTCAGCACAGAAATGATTGCTGAGAAGCTCCGCATTGCACTCATTCTTTCCGCCAGGATGCGAGATTGGAGCTGTGGCATGCGCACACCCCATGGGAGCATGCGTACTCGGAATTGAGGACTGTAGCTGACAGCTTTGCTGCTGCTGGATGGGTCTTGACCCATCCAGCAGCAGCAAAGCTCGCTGAGCGTCGCGTGAGAACGTCGTCAAACCTGTTCAGCAGTCACTCACTTGCCCATGCTCAGCTGTTCCTCCAGTCGTGGTACAGCTTTGCCACCAGAGAGGCTCACATCCCTGAGCCCAAATGCAGTACATATCGCCTGCGCATTTCCCACAAGCTCCCTCAACGTGCTGAACGCGCTTCGATAAGGATTGATCGCATAGGGTGTGCTCCACTTGTCCGCCGTGCGGAAGAGCTCGTAATCACCACGGACATTCTTATCCACTGCGTAGAAAACCTTGTCCACTTTTGTCGATTTCCCGGGAGCAACTGTCTTCACTACGTTGATGAGCACGTTTGCTGCATCCTCAAGTGCTGCCTGGTTGACCATTCTCTGTTCAGCGAGGTTCACCAAAGCAAGCCACGATATCGGGTCGATGCGCTTGCCACTTGCAACCTGATACATGTTGAGCATCTCGAGATCCTCATGGCTCAGTCCGTGTGGGGAATGGCTGAGGTATTTCTTTTGAATGCGCTCAAGCTCCTCAGCAGAGGAGGAGAATTGCACAAGCAGCGTGGTCGCCTGTTCAAGAATGGCTGGATCCGCATCCTGCTGCAGCTGTTCTGGCAATGACTGGATGATGTCTGGAATAAGATCAAAGAATTCCTGCTGTATGGACTCTGATCCCGACTTCAGTCTCATTCCATGATGCAATGGTGTGCAATATCCCGTTTTTTGCACGATTCCAACCGTCTGTGGATTCGTCTCCTTGTCAATGTCAGGTCTGCAGCTGCAGTCGTACACAGACTCCAATGCAAGTCCAGCCCTGTGCTCTCCACCCAAGCGCACTGCTGTGTAGTTCCTCACTGGAGAAGCACTGAATCGGTAGTTGTCAGCAAGGAGCCCCCCCAATCTTTGTGCCATGTAGGGGACAACAGTCTCGAGTGCCTTCTGCCTGAACTTCGCAGCATCCCCAGCTGACTTGTAGCCATCAACCAGATCACCCTTACGCGCTTCCTCTATGAGCTGGGTCACATATTCCTGTGCCTGAGCAGCCCGTACTGACACCCTCTCCAGGAGAAGCTGCGGTGGCGTCTCCGACTCTGTCGGGTTCAATGCTTTGCGGAACATCATGACTCAATACTGAACAGCGTTGACGGACCATGCACGCCCAATTCAGTTTGTGAGCAACACCTTAGTGGCTCATCGGTACCGCATGCACCTTCACAACAGGAAAGGGCAAGAACACCTTCCCCGAAGTCCAAGTCATATAGCACAATGCTGTCTTGAATAGCTGCGAAGAATCGTGGAATCGAGAATGCGAGTTCGCCGTGCAACTCTCCCGCAAGCATAGGGCTCTGTGGGCAACAATCCACACCACAATCGAGTGTGCCGAGGGACAGGATCGAACTGTCGACACCAGGTTTTTCAAACCGTTCATTAGATGGACTCCGGTGTCTATAGGCGATCATGCCTCCTACTAACCAGCCACCAAGGTTGTGGAACAGGTTCCTGTTGTCTCTCGTGGCCGTCCACTCCAGTAGTCAAACGAGTAGTCACTTTGAGCACCCTTCGCTCACACCAGCCTGCTTCCAAGTGCTGAATGACCATACTCGCCGATCTGCACGTACATATTGGAATGGTCTTCACATTAGTGCGACTCCGTTATGGAATGAATTGTGCAGGAAACCATCAAGTTGACAGGTATCAATGCTACTCAACCTGAATGCTGACAGCTTGGCCATAATTCACGCGTGAATCCCACTATCCGTGGAGTCTTGCTACTTCGGCCACACACAAAGCACCAACACTGCAAACCAGAAAACGAACAGTATCACTCCACCAACTCGCGCACCTCGCCAAGTATTCCACTCAGGGAGACCCATCTTACGATTTTGACGATTCTGCCAGGAAGCCATCTTCTCAGGACAGGCTACAGAGTAGATAGATACGCAGATGGCAGCGAAAGCCAGGAGAGCCGAACTCGCCCAAGACACCAATGGATTCACAGAACTTGCCATAGCGCGACAATCTTAGTTCAAAGGCTGAAGAAGTCAGTTGCCCCTCTATAGCAGCAGAAGGGAATATCTACAATAACTCGGTTCATTCCTGTATCGATACGACCCCGTCAACGGCTCCGGTCGTCGCGTTCACCCACACAATTATGTATGTGTGGGACAGCTGACCGACTCCAGCATGGTTGGCTGGAACATTGGCGGGAACTGCTGGAAGAGTGATTCCCGAAGGAAGCGTCAAACTCACGACCCACTGTAGTGACCCTGTCTTGGACAATCCACCAGTCTTCACGCTATCTGCCAACACAATCTCTTTTGCTTTGGCTAATGGCCAGTGCTGGGCGATTTTGTGGATCGCTGCATTGGATGCGGCAGTCCTTGAGACGGCCGGTGTTCCATTCGGCGCTAGCAACTCGTCGCCCTGGGCCAGAAACACGCTGTCTGGCACGGTCGCCATATGAACAAATTGCGTATGAGCAGACAATTGAGCTTGGGTTTCACAGTAGGAGCCACTGGGTGATGAAGCACTACAAAGAGGCGCCGATTCAATAGTGGATGTCGGAGTTGCGGGCCCAGCTTGCCTTGCCTTAGCAGCCGCGGATCCACACGCAGACAAAAGTATGCCTGCCAAGATGGCGGCTCCAATCATCACGTAGGTCTTCATCTGCTGTCTGTTGCCTAAAAGTTGTACTGGTGAAATCCGAACTCTTGACTATCGTATCAAGTGATGGCATTTGGAACGCATGCAGTTCGTTTCATGATGAGCTAAACAAGAAATCGCATGCGATATATTCCGGCATGATTCAGGTGCGAGCATTGTGTCAGTGTCTCGAGATGAGGTCTTATCTCAACGTCCATCCTTGACGGCAGAAACTCATAGTGGCTGCTAATGGCATCGGCATTCCGTTTTGCCACTACTTCAATGTTCCACCGCGCAACAGAGACGTCACTCCGTAGACCACTATTCCCACAACGAGTAACGCGCAATATTCGATCAGCCATATCCAGAACAAACGCTGGGTACGCGAGCGCCATTTAGTCACCACACTGTAAAGCACGAAAAGCACGATCCATATGAGAGCGAAGCTCAACAAACCGCCTCGCGTATTCGGAATGAGAAGCCCGAGGAGCACACTCACACAAATCATCATCAGCGATGCATTCAGCAGTTCGGACCGTTTACGCATCAGCAGAGTGACCATCCCCACGCTGCTCCGATCTCTGACAGCTTTCTCGATAGTCAGCCTCGTTGACTCTTCTCAATACTTCTGGACCTCTACGA
The DNA here is from genome assembly GCA_021803465.1 of bacterium. Lineage (GTDB taxonomy): Bacteria > Chloroflexota > Dormibacteria > Aeolococcales > Aeolococcaceae > JAJZLL01. The sequence continues at coordinate 21,120 of JAJZLL010000028.1, read as the reverse complement.
ATTCCGAGAACCGGAGCGTGACGGTTCCAGGTATTCGGAGTCGCTGACGTGCTCACCCCAGTGCGGGGAGCCCTCCGTGATAGAGATATGCGTCATGAAGTGGTCCGGTCGCGCTCCGTGCCAATGCTCCTCACCGTCGGGTGCAAAGATGACATCGCCTGGATTCAGATCGACGATGTCCTGACCTCGTGCCTGGACGAAACCACGGCCTTCCATCACGTAAAGAGTCTGCCCGCCGTCGTGGGAATGCCAGGCGCTGCGAGCGCCCGGCGAAAAGCGGACGACAGCGACGTTCAGTTGTGATGTGGGCAGACCCCTAGTGATGGGATCAAGCCATACCTCGCCCGTAAAAGTCTCTTCAGGGCCCTTCGTGGTCGGGGCTTCGCGTGAAATTTCCATGTCGATATCTCCTCTGGAGGTATTCTACTGAATGTAGTTGGGTAGCGAATTCGCCAATATGGTAGAAGGCAGCGACACCACTGTCCACCCTGAAGTCGCTTCCCGTAATGAGGGCGCATTCAATCTCCATTAGGTGAGCAGCTAGTGTGACGAATTCCTCAGGCGTTCCCGCCTATCTCGCAGGGGAATCGCGATAATGATGTGGAGCGGAGCACTGCAGCCAACTGCTGGAATGACAACAACCTCGTGTTCAGCAATGCTGTCGGCAATCATATTGAACCTGGCAACCTGTTGAGGCGTTCGTTTCTCCCGCTACTCGCTAGAGCTGGACTCCCCCGCATCAGGTTTCACGACCTCAGGCATTCGGCAGCAACGCTGATGATGGAGCTCGGCACGAGTCCAAAGGTAGTCTCCGAGATTCTCGGCCACTCGACCGTTTCGATAACACTGGATCTGTATTCGCATGTCAATGAGGAGATGCAGCGGATGGCAGCTCAGTCAATAGATCAGGCACTGTCGCACGAGCCACACGGATCGTAGTTGGTGCTTGAATGCCTACGAGAAGGCATCCTGCTCGAGTACGATCCAGTCGATCTCCACACCAGCATCGTGAAGAACGCGATCGATGCCACAGAAGTTGTACGGTGGCTCCTCATCCCACCTCTTGGCCAATATGACCATCGCATCCATAAGATCCTGATCATCGTAGCCAGGAACAGTCTCCAGAATGGCCTTGATGGAAACGAGCTCGATATCCGGGAATCCCTCATTCAGCCCCTCGAGAATGGTGTTGCGGACACGCATGTCATGCCTTCTGGCAAGCCCAGCGACTCCTCCCCAGCGCGCATCCGCATGGGAGTCAGCGAGTCGTTCGCTGAGCACTGCTCTCACTGTTGCATCATCGAGATCCGAGATCATGCCGAGCGCGAATGTCGCGAAGTCCCGCACGTGCTTCGACCTGTCCCTCGTGAGCGCGAACAAAGCACCCTTTGCAGCCGCTGATTCCTCCGCCATATGTGGAAGTGCCATGGCAGTCTCTTTTCGCACCTGCCACCATGGATGCCGGGCCATCCTGTGAGGTGGACCCCTTCGGTTGGACTGGAATTGGGGGCAGCTAAGCTTTCATCCTGCATTGTACCGAACATGACGATTACGCGACGTTGGGAATAGGCCTGCCCTCCTGGTAGATCCTGTCTGGAGTGGCTTCTCCAAGTGAGGAATGCCGCCGCTGCTGGTTATACCACTGGATGTATTCACTGAGCCCCTTCTTGAACTCCGAGCCGTTCTCGGCAGGGTGCAAATAGAGGTATTCATACTTCACGGTGCGCCAGAACCGTTCGATGAAGACATTGTCGAGCGCCCGACCACGGCCATCCATGCTGATGGCAATGCCGTTGTCCTTGAGGACGGACACCCATGCGTCTGCAGTGAACTGGGCACCCTGGTCGGTGTTGAAGATGTCTGGGTGTCCATACTTGGCAAGCGCCTCCTTCAGTGCACTCACGCAGAAGTCCGTGTCCATGGTGTTGGACACCCTCCAGGACAGGATCTTGCGCGAGTGCCAGTCCTGGATTGCGACGAGGTACTGGAATCCTTTTGCCATGGGAATGTAGGTAATGTCCGCACACCACACCTGGTTGGACCGCTCCACAGTGAGGTCACGAAGCAGGTATGGGTAGACCTGATGGGTGGGATGCTTCCTGCTGGTATGGGGACCGGGAGCCAGGGAAACGTAGCCCATGATCCGCATCATCCGCTGGATCCGTTTGCGATTGACTCCATACCCCATTCCCCTGAGGGTCGATGTGATCTGCCGGCTTCCCATGAAGGGAAACTTCAGGTACACCTCATCCACAACACGAAAGAAGTCCACGGTTGGCGGTGCTGGCTCAACGGGATGGTAATACAGCGTGGCTCTGCAGAGGCCCAGCAGCTCACACTGACGCTGCACAGAAAGGTCGTCATGGCCACGGTCTATCATCGCTTTCCTTTCTTGATGAGATCCATGAGACCGGGCCTGCTTGCTAAAAAATCCCGCTCCACTTCGAGCTGACCAATCTTCTTGTACAACGCATCCACATCAACAGCTTCCTCATCACTCTGTGAACCCTTCTCAAAGGCGACACGCGCATGCTCGACAAGCTGCTTCTTCCACTGCGTCACCATGGCTGGGTGGATCTTGTACCGCTGTGCAAGCTCAGCAGTAGTCAAGTCTCCCTTGAGGGCCTCCATGGCAACCTCAGCCTTGAACTCCGGCTTGTATTTGTTCCGCTTTCCTTTCATCTTTGAACTCCTTTTCGTTCATTGATGAAAGCTTAGCCTTCTGTCCAGTTTCCGGGGTCCACCTCACTGAGCCAGATGTCCATCCTGGACAGCAGCGCCCGTTCTAGTTCCTCTTCCGTGTATTCCATTGCAAGGCTACCAATCACCTGCATGCAGGCATTGAGCACAACGGCTTCCTGCTCCTGCTCCAGAAGCTCCGTGATGGCCCGGAGAGTTTCCCGCCAATAGGGAAGCCCCTCCTGTGCGCCGGGCTGGTAGAGAAGTTCACAGGCAGCCACCCGCTCGATCGGATCCTGACTCTGCAGTTTCTTGATAGCCAGTGCGATCGCTTGTGGATGACAGTCTTCCTCCAGGACGTCCAAAATCCTGGACCTTCCTGATGAAGTCTTCAGCGAGAAGAACTTCTCAGTCAATCTGGAGCGTTCCTCGTCTGACAGTTTCTCTGGCTTCGTCCAGGATTGTCTGTCTCGCACGTCGTCACTCTCGTAGTCAGTTCGCGGATTCCGGGAGTCCATGACCAGCATTCGAGTGTGCCGAGGGACAGGATCGAACTGTCGACACCAGGTTTTTCAGACCTGTGCTCTACCAACTGAGCTACCTCGGCGCAACAGATGATAGTGTATCGAAATTCCATTGGCCTGATACACGCCGCATCCTGGTTTGACTGGGATGACGTTACAAAGCTGGCATGTACGATTGAAACTCGCACTCCGTGACAGGAACATGACAATGCGATATCAACAGCGTATCTTGCCTCTCACAATCGAATAATGAAATGGACATGCATGTCCACCTGTTGACCCCAATGCGATTGCGCTTCTTGCAGTGGAGTACTGCCCTGCTGCTGACAGCATCACTGCTCGGCTCTGCTGTGCTCCAGGCTGTCCCAGTGGATGCAGGAACGCTTCAGGGAGCCATTGTCGCATCATCCAACGCCAAGCAGATCAATGACACTCCCAATGGGATTTCCTGCGTCGGTAGCACCTTCTGCATGACAGTTGGCGGGTTCAAGACCCAGACGGGCATCACTCAGCCGGATGCCCAGGACTGGAATGGCACTGCATGGTCACTCACCACCGTGCCAAGTCCCAGCACTGCGAACACCAGTGTTCTGGAGTCAGTAAGCTGCACAGGAACGAGCTTCTGCGTCGCTGTAGGGTACTACTACACTGGGACTGTCAACCAGACCCTCATCGAGCAGTGGAATGGGACTGCATGGTCCATCGTTGCATCTGCCAATTCAAGCGCAACGCAGAGCAATGAGCTGAAAGGAGTGAGCTGCACAGCGACTACGTTCTGCATTGCTGCAGGATATTTCGCTCCCTCTTCATACAGCCAGAATCTCGTTGAGCAGTGGGGTGGCACAAGCTGGACAATTGTGGCTACCCCGGATGCTGGAACAAGTGCAGCCAACAGCCTCAGGGCAGTTGCCTGCACAACGTCATCGTTCTGTATGGCAGCAGGGAGCTACCTCAACGCATCCAACACTGACACCCTCGCTCTCATCTGGAGTGGATCATCATGGACACTCTCGTATCCAAGCAACCCCAGCACCTACCAGACTCTCGGTGGTGTGTCCTGCACCAGTGCAACGTACTGCGTTGCTGCTGGAAACTACCAGAGTACGAACGTGTTCAATCTCGCTGAATCATGGAATGGCGCCACATGGACAAACCTCGCAGCAACGAGTCCTGGTACTGCCAACGACTACCTTGCTTCAGTAAGCTGCGCAAGCGCCTCCCTCTGCAAGGTGGCGGGCACCACTGGAAGCAACTCCAGCTATCCCGCGCCCAATGTCGCCACGTGGAATGGCACTTCCTGGTCCACAGACACTGTTCCAGCACAGTCGCCAACATCCGATGAAAACATCCTCGCTGGCATAAGCTGCACAGGCGCAAGCTTCTGCATGGCTGTAGGAGAGTACTATCCGAATGTCGAATATGCGTATTCGAGCGCTCCCCTCGCAGTGCAGTGGAATGGAACAAGCTGGAGCCTCGATGCAGCAGCAACTTCGCCCCTCACCGTATCAAATGACCTGAAGAGTGTCAGTTGTGCAAGCACCTCATTCTGCCTGTCCGTTGGCAACGACTCCCAGTACAACTGGAATGCACCAACAGCGCAACTATGGAATGGCTCCACATGGAGCCTGTACGATCCTGGGACATCAGTATTCTGGACAGGGTACAGCACTGCACTGCTCTCCGTAAGCTGCCCGACTGCGAGCTTCTGTTTCGTTGTAGGCCACCGCTACCTCTCCACATCGGCCAAACAGACATTCACTGCGTACTAGAACGGTTCAGTCCTGGATTGGCTCAACTCACCCGACCAGAACACGTCCTACAACAACGAGCTGGAAAGCGTGAGCTGCCTGAGTGCATCTCAATGCTTCGCAGTGGGATACGCCAATACTGGCACCTATGACCAGACACTCATCGAGGAGTACAGCGGTGGAAGCTGGAGCATTCTCCCAAGCCCCAACACGAGCTCAACAGAGAACAATGATCTTTACGGGGTAAGCTGCACGAGTGGCAGCCAGTGCATCGCAGTTGGCTCATACAACAATGGCACTGTGGAGCAGACACTTACTGAGGAGTGGAATGGGACTGCATGGTCCATCGTGGGAAGTCCGAATGTCGGAACTGGCCAGACGAACGTCCTCTCATCCGTGTCGTGCGCAGCAGCAGCCTCATGCGAGGCAGTCGGGTATGCCACAGTCAGTGGGTATGAGCAGACACTTGCAGAGGCATGGAACGGCAGCTCATGGAGTGTGCAGACCACTATCGATGCAAGCAGCTCAGCCAACAACGTGCTCGCAAGCGTGAGCTGCTCTTCCACCACCTTCTGTGTTGCAGCAGGCGATTATGCTGCTGCGGGTGGGGACCAGACGCTCGTGGAAGAGTGGTCGGTCTCAAACTGGCTGTCAGGCACTGTGCAGAACACATCGCCGACACAGAACAATGACCTGTCCGCCATATCCTGCATGTCGACATCCTTCTGCATGACTGCTGGCAAATACACTGCAGCCTCATCGTATGACCAGACGCTCATTGAGAAGGTAACGATGGTGTGCGCTGGAGGAAGCTTGAGCCTCACGAATCCTGGGTCCACAGCGTTCTCTTCCATCACATTGAATGGCAGTACCCAGAACGCCACTGCGCAGATGTCATTCGTTCCCGATGATGAATCAGGCACAGGTGCTGGCTGGAAAATGAGTCTTACATCCTCTCCGCTCACTGATGGGGCTGGGCATGCTCTCCCCTCAACTGCAGCAACAGTGACTGGCGTCAGCTCCGCCTCCCCAACAGCAGGCTACTGCTCACTTCCCACGAACTCCGACACCTATCCCATAACTGTTCCTGCTGGCGCAACTCCTCCCCCTGCAGTGAGCGTGTTCAACGCACAGTCAGCTACAGGAGAGGGTCCAGCATCCATCGTGCTGAATATTGCTGTTGCAGTCCCAGGCGACGCCTATGCTGGAACCTACACCTCCACGTGGACAGTCACGATTGCGAGTGGTCCATGATGGTGATGACTCCTGTCCCAGGCAGATGCACTTCAGTCATCCGTGGCAGGCTTCTGTACAGGAAGTTCGCCCGTCTCAGAAAGGACTGCTGAGTCAGATTCGGAAGGTGTTTCCTGAGCATTGACTGGAGAGGCGCCATCTGTACTGCCTGAAGCTTCCTGAACTGGCTCTGATGCACGCTCATCCTCAGGATTGCCATTCTCCCCAGGAATGTACATTTCCACCCTGTTGCGGCCATTCTCCTTCGCTTCATAGAGCGCCTTGTCCGCATGGGACACAAGCGCTTCTGGGGTGGGAATCCCGGCAGCATACATGGCAACACCAAACGATGCTGTCACAGCAAGGTCCCTCTCCTTGAATGACTGAGCAACCTGCTCACGGATGCGATCACATGCAGCATGTGCCTGTTCGAGTGTGGCCTTCCGAAGAATGACACCAAACTCCTCGCCACCATAACGGTACACATGGTCAGATCCCCTGAATCCCTCACGAAGGATTTCAGCGAAGTGGGCAAGCACCTCGTCACCTGTCTGGTGTCCGTACGTGTCATTGAAGTGCTTGAAGTGGTCTATGTCGCACATGGCGAAACACAGTTCCACGCCACTCTTGTCCGCATTCTCCATGGCGAGTGGAAGGTCACGCTCGAGGCTCCGCCTGTTGCTCACCTGGGTGAGCGCATCAGTAAGACTCTCCCGCTCGGATTCAATCTGCCTCTTTGCAACCTCGACAGCAACATCCTCCTTGCTCTCATTCGCTTCCGCAAGGCGCTGGTTGAGCTGTCTCACAGTTGCAAGCTCCCTGATGATTCCGCCAACCGCCTGGTACAGCTCGAGCAGCTCCTGGATGGATGTCGGCTCCGTGGTCACTCCTTTCGCGTTGGAACTGAGCTCAGTCTTTCTCAGTGCACTGGAAAGCTTCCTGATTGGGATGACGACCTCGTCCCTCATCTTCCGGGCACGGATGATTGACCAGAGGATGGCAATGCCCCAGATGATGCACACTGCAGCAATGATGATCCACGCATATCCACGAATCTGCGTCTGGACAGAACTCAACTGCGAAAGCGCACCAGCAAGAAGGACAAACACGGTGATGACTGCACTGATGCTCAGTCCAATGAGGGGAACGATGGTAGCGCGCTGGAGATGATGCTCCAGATGGTCAGGTGTCATGGGCTTTTGGGACATTTCACTTGCATGCTACCGCACATTGCCACAGCTGTCGATGGATGTTCACAGGATGCTCCCTGCTACAGGGGCTGCTGCTCACTGCGCTGCGCCATGACCTCGCTGTAGACAGCCTCGAGCATGTAGTGGTAGAACACTTCCCGTTCACGGGCATCGATCTCGGGATCGACATCCTCATGCCGTTCACGGTGCATGATCCACGGAGGAATCTCGCTGTAGACACTCTGCTGTCCCACACGCACAACGACAAGAGTCGGATCCGTCTCGTTGACTTCGACTATGACCTTGAGGACAGGACCAGTATGGTCGTAGAGCTGCCATGTCGTCTCCCAGCGGATCTTGCCATCGACCTTTCTCACAGGATGGACAGCAATCCGCGAATACCGCTCGTGCTTCTGCCGGAGTGACTCGAGCAGGAGATGCACCGACTCGTCTATATGGAGTCCTATCCAGCGGACAAGTGTGGGGACGCGATTGGTCACATCAGGAAGTCCAAACCCCTGCTCTGTCGCTGTCCCGACAGCATCGAGCGTATTCGCATGGCGACGGCAGTAGCACTGCCCGTTCACAACAGCCTGATGTTCAGGACACCACGCAGTGGGACATGCATGTCCACGCCGATCCCTGTACGAGCATGGAGCCCCATTTGTGGCAGCACAGCCAATCTCGCTGCAGGGACGGTCCCCCTCAATCACGAGAATTTGGGGTTCCTCCTCAGGCTCCTCTTGAGGAGCGGGTGCGTCTTTGCTTTTCTTGAACCAGGCCATGCCCTAATGCTAAAGCATCCACACTGATTCAGCCCTGCCCATTCGCCATTTCCCCAGAATGGAACGGTACATGGAGACGTGGGCGGCACGCAGCCCTGTCCATACCCTCTTCCCTGACAGCATACTCAGCACCGGGAATGGTGGACACTGCAGCAACCTCTCCAGAACGGGAGCATGCGACAATGCTCATTGTCAGATTGTCAATCGCAGGATCCGCCATGGGAGCAAGATCCAGGATGGCCAGTCTGCACGCCTCAAGCACATCAGTGCCATCATGCATGTTCCTGACAACGGAATATGCAGTCACACCCCGTATGGAGAGTTCGCCAAATCCTGTGCATGCAGCTGCGCCATGTCTGCCATCCGCATAGTTCCCTGCACCAATGACAGGCGTGTCCCCAAGCCGTCCAGGATACTTCCATGGCCATCCGCTCGTGCTGACTGCTGAGGCGACATGCCCCCGCGCATCCACTGCAATCACATTCACAGTGCCTGCAGCATGAGCATAGGTGAGAAGCGCATTCGTTGCAGCAACTGCCTTGCCAGGCTCAGGATGCTCCACTGCGAGTGCGCGGAACCGTGCCTCCCAGAGCTCCCGTGATGCGGCTGTCGCAAGATCCCTCTTCTCGGCTCCGATCTCATGGGCAAACGCATCGGCTCCTGCTCCGACAAGCATCACATGGGGAAGTGCAGTCATGAGAGCACGGGCAACTGAGATGGGATGCGCATATCCGTGGAGTGCTCCAATGGCTCCAGTCGCCCTCGTGGTGCCATCCATGATCGATGCATCGAGCTCAACTTCCCCGAGCACATTCGCGAGTCCTGAAGAGCCAACAGTATGATCCTCGAGATTGTCCTCAATGATGCGGACAGCAGTTTCGACTGCATCCATCGCGGAATCACCCCGTTCAATCCTCTCCCACCCTGCATCGAGACCCGGAAGAGCGTTCGCACTGCCGAAGATGATCATGTCCCCTCCTTGAGCCCAGACTGAGCCACCTGTGTTCCTCTCGTGCTACGGTAGCATCTATCCATGACACCGTTTCTTGAAGAGAATGCTCCCCGGCTGGAAGAGTCTGCCCGGAGTGTCATGAACATGCAGTGGAATGACACCTACCACTTCACTGCCCCCAATTCCACCGTGTATCCTTGGCAGTGGTTGTGGGACTCTGGCTTCCATTCCCTCATTTGGGAAGCCATCGAGGATCCCCGCAGCTCGCAGGAGCTGGAGACTCTTCTCAGCACCCAGCTGAACTCTGGCGCCATTCCCCACATGACGTACTGGGGAGACCCTGATGCAGCGATCGAGCAGTGGGGCATTCCTGGCCACTCCACCATCACTCAGCCCCCCCTCTACGGCTTCGCACTTGCAACTCTCATACGGAACAACCATCCCATCCCGCTTGATGTGAAGCGTGCTGTTCTCAGTGCTTTCTCTTACCTGTTCCGGACAAGGATGACATCCACAGGACTCCTCGCATCCGTACACCCGTGGGAAACCGGCTGTGATGATTCCCTCCGATGGAATGACTGGGAGCCTCAGCCGTTTGTGAAGGAAGAGTGGAATGTGCGGAAGCAGGACATGGTGAAAGCACTCCATCTTGTGAACGATTTCGCAGTCTCGTCACCAGTCTTTGCTGTATGCTCCATCGGCTTCAATGCGCTTGTCGCATGGAATGCCATGCATGCTGCACTCACCCTCCATGATGCCCATCTGCTCACCCAGGCCAACGCCCTTGCTGCACGCATCGATCTTCAGTACGATGAGCAGCTCCACACATGGACAGACTGCACACCGCATGGAGATCCAGGAAGCCAGTCCCGAACTCTCGACAGTCTCCTTCCTGTACTCATCTGTGGCAATGACGACAGGATCGACAGAGTCTTCCATGACATCCTCGACCCTTCGGGCTATGGCACGCCATTCGGTCCTGCAGGTGCACACCTCGGCGAGGACCACTTCGATCCTGACCAGTACTGGCGTGGACCCGCATGGCCACAACTCACATTCCTCCTCATCTGCGCTGCCATTGAGCATGGACGTGAAGAGCAGGCAGTGCAGCTCACGGAACTCCTGTGCCGTGGTGCACTCCACAGCCACTTCGCGGAGTACTGGAACCCCATCACTGGTGCTGGCCATGGTGCTGTTCCCCAATCGTGGACTGCGCTTTCCTACGTTGCCCTCAGGATGATATCCACCCCACAGCACACCCCATAGAAAGGAGTTCCCTCCCATGCGAGCTGTCATCCAGCGTGTCGGTCATGCCTCTGTACGTGTGGAGGGAGAAACTGTAGGTGCAGTGGAACAGGGTCTCCTCATCCTTCTCGGCATTGGACATGGTGATACTGCGGACACTGCAGCACACCTTGCATCCCGCATAGCAACGCTCCGCATCTTCCCCGATGCTGCAGGCAAGATGAACCTCTCACTCCGTGATGCAGGCGGTGAGGCGCTTGTCATCAGTCAGTTCACCCTCTATGCGGACACCCACAAGGGCCACAGGCCCTCCTTTCTCAATGCAGCGCCTCCCGGGGAGAGCATTCCCCTCTACGAGGCGTTTGTCCAGGCACTCACAGAGCTTGGCATCCATGCTGCCACAGGACAGTTCGGAGCGCACATGGAGGTTTCCCTTCTCAACGATGGTCCTGTGACCATCGTTCTCTCGCATGATGAGCCACCATGGCCTGCGGATGCAGGCTAGCGTCCTACGCTGCTCCTGACAGTGTCAACCCAAAGTAGAGAATGAGGGACTCGATGCAGAGTGCAACGAGATTCACAGCAATGATCTGTCCACGCTCCTGCTTCCTGTCCCACTTCGGCAGTGTGAGAGCTGCGATGCCCATCATCGTGAAGAGGAAGCTGAGTGGATACCCGATTCTCGCACCAACAATCGTCAGTGCTGTGCTTGCAATGGCAATAAACGATACAACCACGCTGAGCTGATACCAGCGCCGGTCCCTTTTGTCTTCTGGCAACGGCCCGCCCTCCAGTCATCCTGATTCCGAGTGACCCTTCCCTATCATGGACCAGGGAATGGGAATTGTGAAGGACTTCCTCAGGGATGTTGCATCTTCGCGACTTCAGGGGATGCGCTATGACGATGCTGCACTGAGCAATGCCATCTCCTCCTGGCTGAGGACAAGGTCCGCCATGGGAAGAAGTTCCTCGAGCTGCCCGAGGGTGCGAGCGCTTGCAATGGGAGCTGTGATGCCTGGCATGGCTGCGAGCCATGCCAGAGCAACCTGGGCCACTGTGGCATGCTGCTCTTCCGCAACGCGATCGAGAGCAGCAAGAATGCGCTCTCCCCGGGAATCGAGATACTTCCATGCTGTCCCAGCACGGGTGCTTTCCACTGTTGCTCCCTTCCGGTACTTCCCTGTGAGAAAGCCACTTGCGAGACCATAGTAGGGAAACACTGCGATCTCCTCGCGCACTGCCAGGTCGGCAAGCAGACCCTCATACTCTGTCCGGTGCACAAGGTTGTAGTGTGGCTGGATGACCTGAAACTCATGGAGCCCTTCGCTCCGTGCAAGCATGAGCGCCTGATCAAGCCGTTCCACCGAGTAGTTTGATGCGCCAAGCACTGCAACCATTCCTTCCTGCACAAGGGCATCGAACGTTCGTACGACATCAACCAGGGGAACGCTCTTGTCATCCGTATGGGCATAGTACAGGTCGATGCTGTCAACTCCAAGCCGTCTCAATGAGCCCTCAAGTGCCTGGCGGATGTTCTCTGGCGAAAGTCCACCATGGAAACCCACTTTCGTTGCGATGACAATGTCCTCACGATTGTGACGTGCTGCCATCCACTTCCCAATGATCTCCTCCGATGCACCATCAGCGTAGATGTCCGCCGTGTCAATGCAGTTGCCGCCCGCCTCGAAAAACCTGTCCAGAATCTCCCAGGCGGCTGCCTCATCCGTGCGACCTTCCCGACCAAAGACATTCCCACCAAGACAGAGTGGATACACCTCGAATCTGGTCTTGCCCATTCGACGACGTTGCACACCAGCAGCAGTCCGATCCATACGCTCTCCCCTGAACCCTGTCCCACGATGCATCACCTCTACGATACCACTGCCAGGAATTTCCCTCTGGGAAAGCCAGGAGCACTTAAATGGCAGTCACAGCTGATCCAGCACTGGCAGCCTCCCATCGACAATGCAGTCAGCCATTCCGCTGGGATGGGTGGCAGTGATGTAGGCATCCTCCTCAACCTGCCACACCTCCTCCCACACTGCACGCACCTGCTCCCTCGGGAGTTCCTCACGGACGAGCGCCCGTGCAAGGCACACGTCGCGTGGTGTTTCCACCCAGATGCGAGCATCCCACTCGACAGGCATCGCAAAGGTGAAGCACCGCTCGATGACAATACCGCTCTCAACACGAAGGACAGAAGGTGTTTCATACGCCTGGTGCGCATAGCTGTACGGCTGAAGGGCTGGAGGTTCACCTCGCACGACACGATTGAGCACATCCTCCTGGAATCTCCTGTCATTGAATCCGCCCCAGATCGTGAAGCCAGAGGGACTGATCGTGCGTTCACCATCCGAAAGGGGCTCAAAATAGCCGTCACCAGCAATGACTGTCCAGCCATTGAGATGGTCCTGCACAGCACCAGCGAGTGTCGACTTCCCCGATCCACCCCTGCCATCAATGGCGACTGCATAATACCGTCCATTCCGTGGAGGACGGGATAGGAGACCACGCATCACCGAGGCAACTGTTGCCATGAGCACACTCCATGCGGGCTATTCTGGTGGACGTTCGTTTCATGCGGGTGGTGGGCGGAACAGGATTCGAACCTGTGACCTTCTCGGTGTAAGCGAGACGCTCTAACCAGCTGAGCTATCCGCCCAATCCCTCCATTATGGACAATCCCACTCGCGCGTCTCGCCAGTGGCAGTGGCTACAATCACATGGGGATGGAGATTTGCGAACACTCCAGTGCCCACCACACCGGGTATGGCTGCAAGTAGGGCAGCAAGTTTCTCCGCATCATCAATGCGGGGCAGCTTCACATCGATGATGTGATTCCCGTTGTCCGTCATGTATCTCACACCACCAGCCTCCCGAAGTGTGCCCACAGCATGAACTGCTTCCTCAATGCGGCACTTTGTGCGCTGCATTCCATACGGGAGCACCTCCACTGGCACAGTCCCCCGCAGCGGATCGACAAGTTTCGTCTCATCGACAATGAGTATCCATTTCCTTGCAGCCTCAGCAAGGATCTTCTCCCTGACAAGCGCGCCTCCAAGTCCCTTGAGCACCTGGCCACCCTGGTCAATGGCATCCGCACCATCGACAACAAGGTCGAGCATTGAGGGCCCCAACTCCTCAACAGGTATGCCCGCCTTCGTGCACGCGTCAGCACTCTTCCGGGATGCGGCAATGCACATCACTCCTCTTGGATCCTTCGCAAGCTCCTCTATGAAGGCGTGGACAGTGCTGCCACTCCCAATGCCAAGGAGCATGCCTGGGGAAACATGTGAGAGGGCTTCGCGCGCAGCTGCATGCTTCGCTTCTGTCATGTCATCCATGCAACACCGTCTCCGTAATGATGGTCCTGGCGCATGCTGCACCAGAGCCGCATGGGTAGCCGTGTGCATAGAATAGTATGAACAGCACCCAATTAAACGGCTACGAGCTAGGGACGACACATCTCCATGACTGCTGCCCTTACGCAATCGAAGAGGAACATCAACCTCATACTTGAGCTCTCGATCACCCAGTTCAAGCTCAAGTATGCGGGCTCGATCCTCGGGTACATGTGGTCACTCATCAAGCCGCTCATGATCTTCGCAACGATGTACATCATCTTCGCGAAGATGTTCCACATGGGAAAGGGCACTCCAGACTTTCCCTTCCAGCTCCTTGTGGCGATCGTGATCTGGAACTTCTTTGGAGACACGACAGGACAGACAATGAACGCCATTGTGGCGAACGGCAGCCTTGTCCAGAAGACCTACTTCCCCCGCTGGATTCTTGTCATTGCAACGACCATCAGTTCGCTCATGACCTTTGTCATCAACATGATCCTCGTCCTCATTGTTGGCATGTTTCTCCATACGATCCATCCTGGGTGGCAGAGTCTCCTTGTGCCGTTCTTCTGCTTCGAGATCTACCTCTTCGCCATTGGACTCTCCCTCTTCCTCTCCGCACTCTATGTGCAGTTCCGCGATGTTGGCCATGTCTGGGAATGGTTCTCCCAGCTGCTCTTCTATGGATCCGCAGTCGTCTATCCGATCACCTTCATCCCGAACCATGTTGCCCAGACAATCATTGCGATCAATCCCATCACTCAGGTCATCGAGGATGTCCGGTACAGCATCGTCACCCAGTCCATCGAGCCTCTCAACCACCTCCTCGGAAGCCTGTACATTGTGCCGTATGTCTTTGTCGCCATCTCGATCCTGGTGGGCGCCTTCGTCTTCTCCAGGCTCAGTTCCCAATTTGCAGAGCACCTATGACGGATCCAGTCATCCATCTTGACCACGTTTCGAAGCGGTTCCGCATTCCCCTCGACCGGTCGAATTCCCTGAAATACCGTCTCACCCATCCCCGGACGACTTCCCGGTACCGCACCCTTTCCGCAGTGGACGATGTGTCGTTCGCAGTCGATCGGGGTGAGTTTGTTGGCATCATCGGACACAACGGATCCGGGAAGAGCACGCTCCTCAAGATCCTGGCGCGCATCTATTTCGTAAGCGAAGGAACCATGCACGTGAATGGCCTCGTCTCCCCATTCCTTGAACTTGGAGTGGGATTCAATCCGGAACTCACTGCCCGTGAGAACGTCTTTCTTGGTGGTGCAGTCCTCGGACTCACGAGGCGCTTTCTCACCCGAAAGTTCGATGAGATCATCGAGTTCGCAGAACTGGAACAGTTCGCAGACCAGAAGCTCAAGAACTTCTCCTCCGGCATGCAGGTGCGTCTTGCCTTTTCACTGGCCATCCAGTCGTACGCAGACATACTGCTCATGGACGAGGTGCTTGCAGTCGGCGATGCCCGGTTCCAGTCGAAGTGCTTCGATGTCTTCGCACGGTACAAGCGGGAAGGAAAGACCATCATCCTTGTCACCCATGATCTTGGAGCAGTCTCCCAGTACTGCGACAGGGTCATTCTCATGGACCACGGCAAGCTCATTGCGGACGGTGAGCCGCAGAACGTCATCACTGAGTACAAGCGCCGCATCGGGGAGCTTGGCAACATCGACAATGGCAGTCCCCTTGCCGAAGAGGAGCATCTCGAGAGCACATCGTCCACCTACTCCATCCAGCACGTTCTCCTCACAACCCAGGACAATGTCCGACCCAACATGACGTTTTTCACTGATGCGCCCTTCGAGGTCCATGTCCATGTCGGGAACACTGGTGCCACAAGCCCAGACATCGCCTGCAGGCTTGCGCTGTCACGTCTTGATGGAACCCTTCTTGCGACATCCGACTTCGATGGCCGTGCCCACACGTTCACAGCTCCTGAACGGGGTGGTTCTGTCCACCTCGTGTATGCGCTTCCTGAGCTTCCCCTCCTTGAGGGTTCCTATTCCCTCTCTGTCGATCTGTTCGATCCCATGACAAGCGATGTGTACGACTCGCTCACAGACACAGCGACCTTCCATGTCCTTGATGAGCACCAGCGGTCCGGAATGATGAGCATGCCTGGCAGCTGGTCCCTCCGTTCCCTGTCGCCCACTCCCCCAACACAGCCCACGCACGTGTAGGGACACTCCATGGCCCCTGCACTCCGCTTTGTCGTTCCCCGGTATGGTTCCACCATTCTCGGAGGAGCTGAGACCCTTGTGCGGTTCCTTGCAGAGGAGCTTGCGGAAAGGGGCTGGAAGATCGAGATCTGGACAACTGGGGCTGAGGATGAGGCGACATGGGCTGGAACAAATGATGAAGGCTCGGACTCGCCCAACCTCACAGTAACGAGATTTCCTGTTGAGCGCCTCCGCCATCCGCACCGGTTCGCACTGGAGTCACGCATCTTCTTCAGGCTTCCCCGCATGCTCCAGTGGGAAGCTTCGTGGCTACGGCATGAGGGACCCTATGCTCCAACGCTTGCTGATGCGCTTCGCACTGCAGAACCGGTCCCGACAGTGTTTGTCCCCTATCTCTTCTGGACAACAGTGGCAGGATTTGCTGCATATCCTGGACCACGTCTCCTCCTTCCCTGCGCCCACGATGAGCTGCCTTTCCATCTCCCAGGGACAGCCCTGCTCTTCGAGCATGCAGATGGACTGCTTTTCAACACAGGAGAGGAGAAGACGCTGGTGAACGGAGCATATCCGCTCACGCAGTACACGCCCTCTCTCACAGGCACAACTGGCGTCACCATTGCCCGTCCAGCAGATCCCGAACGGTTCCGCTCACGCCACCACATAGCTGGTTCCTATTTTCTCTACGGAGGAAGGACAACTCCAGGCAAGGGAATAGAGCTCATGATGGCTGGCATGGAGCAGCTGCGCTCAGCCCATGCAGATGTGTCCCTCGTCCTCATTGGTGACAGCAGCAACGTTCCCATTGCACTTGGAGTGACGCCCCTTGGCTATCTCTCCGAACAGGATCGGCTTGATGCGATCGCTGGAGCCACTGCAGTGATCATTCCAGGAGCCCATGAATCACTTTCGCTCATGGCGCTCGATGCGTGGTCCCTTGGCCGCCCCGTTCTTGCCAACAGTGCGTCCACAGTGCTCTCTGGACACATAGACCGCTCCCAGGGAGGCATCAGGTTTGCGACTCTAGCAGAGTTCGCGGATGGTGCACTGCACATCCTAAACGATCCTCGTGGGGCTGCACAGCTCGGAGCTGCTGGAATGGGATACGTGGCAGCAGAGTATGCATGGGATACTGTAGTGGCAAACGTCTCCGCACTCCTCACGGAGGTTGCACATGCAGCCCATCGTCCTTGATGGAAGGCCGCTCCAGGGCGGATCCCGATATCGCGGTATCGGAACATACGCGCGTGAGCTCCTCAGGGGACTTGGCGAGTCCACGTACAGGGACGACATCCGCCTGCTCCTTGGAGCACGCAACGGAGATCTTGAGGAAGGGGATGCAGCACTTGCTCCACCTCTCGATGTCCACATTCCCACAATGAAGGCGCGGCTTCAGCCAGTTGCGGATCCGTTTCTCATGACACGCCTTCTTGGAAAGGTGCGGCCTGCACTCTACCACAGCCTCGAATACGCCCAGCCCGTTTCTGCACCCTGCCCAGTCATTGTCACCGTGTACGACCTCATCCCGTTCCTCTATCCAGCGTGGTACCCCTGGCTCCGGCGCGAGAGGCTTCTCGCACTCCAGCTCCTGAAGCGGGCTGATGCCCTCATCTCCATCAGCGAGGCCACTGCAGCAGATCTCCGGAAACATGCTGGTGTCGATCCTGGAAGGATCCATGTCATTCCGCTTGGCGTGTCTCCACGGTTCCACCCGCTGCCCGAGGCTGAAGCGGAACGCATCCTGGCCCCGCTGCACCTCGACCGTCCCTATCTCCTTGCTGTAGGCACCTTTGATCCACGGAAGCGCATTGACCTCCTCTGCCAGGTGACGAACGCAGTGCGGGAGGAATATGACTGCGACCTTGTCATCGTGGGCCAGCAGGGGAATTTTCACCGCAGGGTCGTGGAGACCATCCACCATGCTGGACTTGATGGGCATGCGCATCTCCTCGGTCATGTGTCTGATGAACTTCTCCGTGCCCTCTACAGCAGAACCGCGTGCGTTGTCTTTCCCTCCGAATACGAAGGATTTGGGCTGCCCGTCCTCGAAGCCCTTGCAAGCGGCAGTCCTGTCGCAGTCTTTGCGACCTCGTCCCTTCCTGAAGTCGCAGCCCCTGTGGCCATTGTGGCGTCTCAGTACGACACCCGAGGCATGGCCCGGGAGATTCTCCAGCTCATGGAATCCCCTGCCCTCCGTGCCAGCCATGTGGTAGAAGGAATCACCCATGCGCGAACCTTCACCTGGGAACGGACTGTCGAGCAGACGATCGCAGTGTACAGGTCGCTCATTTAGCTACCCCCAGGGGTATATGCGCACTCCACCCCCAAACTCCGTATGATGGAGGGGAACACCGAACACGGCAATGCAGCAATTCCCAATGCACGTTGGAGCGAAGGAGACAGTTGTGGGAAAGAGAGCACTCATCACAGGCATCACAGGTCAGGACGGAACATATCTCGCTGAACTCCTCACGAGCAAGGGATACACTGTCTACGGTCTCATCCGTGGACAGAACAACCCCCGCAAGTCAATGGTGGAGAAGATCTGTCCAACGATCCAGTTCGTCGAGGGAGATCTTGCAGACCAGTCCTCACTCATCAATGCGCTTGAGGCGACCACTCCTGACGAGGTGTACAACCTTGGAGCCATCTCGTTTGTGGGACTTTCCTTCAAGCAGGCTCTCCTTACTGGCGAGATCACAGGACTTGGGCCCCTCCGGGTTCTCGAGGCCATCAGGATGGTGAACAAGAACATCCGCTACTACCAGGCATCCAGCAGCGAGATGTTCGGCAAGGTGCGCGAGACTCCCCAGACGGAGCTCACACCCTTCCATCCCCGCTCCCCCTACGGAGTTGCCAAGGTGTATGGACACTACATCACCGTGAACTACCGTGAAAGCTATGGGATTTTCGCTGCGAGCGGCATCCTGTTCAACCACGAGTCCCCACGTCGTGGTCTTGAATTTGTCACGCGGAAGATCACGAACACTGTCGCAAAGATCAAGCTTGGTGTAGCGGACTCGCTCGCACTTGGCAACCTCGATGCCCAGCGTGACTGGGGATATGCGAAGGACTATGTCGATGCCATGTACCGCATGCTCCAGGCTGAGCAGCCTGACGATTTTGTCATTGCCACTGGCGAGACGCACAGTGTCCGCGAGTTCCTTGAGGCAGCGTTCTCCTATGTGGATCTTGACTGGCAGCAGTATGTGAAGACGGATCCCCAGTTCCTCCGTCCAGCTGAGGTCGACACTCTCATTGGCGATGCCACCAAGGCACGGACCACGCTTGACTGGAAGCCAACCGTCTCATTCACGGAACTTGTGCACATGATGGTCAACAACGACCTCGAGCTCGTCAAGCAGGAAATCGCGATCGCCCAGACTGCCCCCGTCTCCTAGGAGCAGCGTACCCGCACTGCGTCCCGCATGCAGTGCGGGTACCTGTGTGGCCGCGATTTCCACCCAGCAGGTCTCTCGCCTCACCCCATGCTACGATGGGGTGACATGGCAGCTCTGACACTCTTCCCGCAATGACTGAACCAGCCCACGCAGCGCACCAGGCCTCCTCATACGCTTCCAGTGTTGCGCGCTCGCAGGCACTTGGAGCTGACCTCGCGCTCCACCCTGAGCGCTACCGCATCCTCACAGGCGACAGACCCACTGGCCGTCTCCACATTGGCCACTATTTTGGCACGCTCGAGAACAGGGTAGTCCTGCAGAACAAGGGGGTTCCCCTCTTCGTGCTCATTGCGGACTATCAGGCACTCACGGACCGCGATGCCACATCGACTCTTCCTGCCGATGTCCTCGAGATTCTCGCTGACTACCTTGCATGTGGCATCGATCCAGGGAAGGCGACCATCTTCTGCCACTCCCATGTGGCTGCTCTCAACCAGCTCATGCTGCCGTTCCTGAGCCTCGTCACTGTGTCAGAGATCTCGCGGAATCCAACAGTGAAGGATGAGATCCGCTCTTCCGGAAGGGACTACGTCACAGGAATGATGTTCACGTATCCTGTGCATCAGGCAGCTGACATCCTTTCCATGCACGGCACAGTCGTTCCTGTTGGGAAAGACCAGCTTCCCCACCTGGAACTCACCCGCACGATTGCACGCAGGTTCAATGAGCGGTATTCGCCGGACGCTCCCTACTTCATTGAGCCAACTGGTCTTCTCGGCAATGCTCCGCTGCTCCTGGGTGTGGATGGCGAGAAAATGAGCAAGAGCAGGCGCAACGCGATCCAGATCGCATCCACTCCTGATGAGACAGCAAAACTTCTCAAGGGAGCAAAGACTGATCCTGACCGAAACATCACCTACGATCCGAAACACCGGAAGGAGGTTGCCAACCTCGTCCTTCTCGCATCCCTCTGCCTCGACTCCACACCGGAAGCAGTTGCTGAGGAAATCGGTGATGGTGGAGCAAGTGCCCTGAAAGCGCTCGTTACCGATGCAGTGAACACATACTTCCAGCCCATCCGTGAACGGAGATCACAGCTCATCGCAGATCCCGCCCAGCTTGTGGCGATCCTCCGGGAGGGGAATGAGCGTGCATGTGAAGTGGCTGATGCGACACTTCGCGATGTGCAGCAACTCATGTTCACGAAGTACTACTAGCAGTCCTGCCCCCCATCCTGCGGAATGGAACAGGCTACTCCTTCTCCGTGACCGTGTATTCGAGGTATGAGCCGAACATGAGCCGTGTCTGCGCCTCAAGTGCGGGAATGACACTGAGCGCAATGCCAACAACGGGATATAGGAACAGCTGGAGGTCTGACATGAGCTTCCGCAATGGACTCCACTCCTCCGGCTTTGGACAGATCTTCCTGTCAAACCGGATGAGCACGATCGTGTTGAAGAGCGTCACTGTGAGAATGCCGCTTGTGACCCAGCCAATGATGGTCGCTGTGGTGGTGAGACTGTAGTCGAGATCGATCATTGCGGGAAGCGCACCACCAAGGAACAGCAGGACAGGAAGGGTTGCCCACGCAAGGTGATTGAAAATGAGGTAGCGGAACCTCCGGAACCGCAGTGCAGCAGGGATCTCCGTATGCTCCACTGTGCGGATGGCGACATACGGTATGTCCGTTGCTCCCCAGGCCCATCTCTTGATCTGGTTGTACTGGGAAAGATGCGTTGCGGAGTACGAGCCTGCACGTGGCGCATCACCAAACACGGGAAGGTACGCACCCCTGACATGAAGCTTCTCCCCAAACCGGAAAAAACTCTTCCAGAAGAA
>JAJZLL010000042.1 GCA_021803465.1 bacterium | reverse complement strand
AGCGGACTCCAGTGCAGGGTGCAGACTGCAATCGCCATGCAGCAGGTGGCTGAACCCTTCATTCCCCGACGTGCCATCCGTCATCTGGAGAAGGGACGCATTGTCATTCTCAGTGCTGGCACGGGAAATCCCTTCTTTTCGACTGACACGACAGCTGCACTCCGTGCTGCCGAAATTGGAGCGGAGATCCTTCTCAAGGCAACAAAGGTGGATGGCATCTACACTGCGGATCCTGTGAAGAATCCCGGTGCGGAACGGCTGCAACATCTGAGCTACCTCGATGTGCTCAACCGTGGACTCCAGGTGATGGATGCGACAGCACTCACACTGTGCATGGACAATGCGATGCCAATCATCGTTTTCGACCTCCTGACACGTGGAAATATCGAGCGCGTGATCTGTGGAGAGGATATCGGTACCCGAGTGGATGCAGGAGAGTAGGTATGGCTGGAGAACATGAGGAGGCACTCCTCTCGATGGAAGAGATCATTGTGCAGGCGAAGGAACGGATGGAGCGCAGCATCGAGTCCCTGAAGAAGGAGCTCGTGGGCATCCGCACTGGACGTGCGAATCCTGCGCTCGTTGACCGGCTCCAGATTGACTACTACGGCTCCGCAACACCGCTCCAGTCGCTCGCAAACATTTCCACTCCCGAGGCAAGACTTCTCGTCATCCAGCCGTTTGACAGAACAGCAATACCCGCAATCGAAAAGGCTATCATGTCAAGCGAGCTTGGACTCACACCCTCAAATGATGGCCAGGTCATCAGGGTTGGCATTCCCCAGCTGACAGAGGAGCGCCGGCAGGAGTATGTGAAGCTTGTCCACAAGAGGGCTGAGGAGGCGCGCGTTTCTGTGCGGAACATCCGCCGCGATACTGTTGATCAGTTCCGGAAGCTTGAGAAGGCTGGCAACATCAGCAAGGATGAGGTCGAGCGGGAGCTTCAGCATGTGCAGAAGGTCACGGACAGCCATGTTGAAATCATTGATGGACTCGCGAAGAAGAAGGAAACGGAACTCCTCGAGGTGTAACTTCCGCTCCCAGGACACCCGTTGTATGTGTGAACAGTGACCACTGGAGAGCGTATCATCGAACGTCCATTTCCCCCAGCAGCGATTGCAGGAAGCTCCAGCAGCCTTCTTCCTGTGCATGTTGGCATCATCATGGACGGGAATGGGAGATGGGCGAAGTCCAGGCACAGGCCACGCCTCTTCGGGCACCGTGCTGGGGTCCGTGCAATCCGGCCAGTCCTTGATGCGTTTCATGCTCGGGGTGTGCACATTCTCACGCTCTACGCGTTCAGCACGGAGAACTGGCGACGTCCCGATGACGAGGTGCGGGGCCTCATGCGCCTTCTTGGGGAGACGATCGACCGGGAGACGGATGAGCTGCATGCGAACGGCATACAGATCCGTGCCATTGGTGACAGGGGACGTCTTGGCGGGAAACTCCAGGAGAAGATCCGCATGGCGGAGGAAAAGACGAGAGAGAACGGGGGAGCGATTCTCAATGTTGCCATCAACTACGGATCGCGGCATGAGATTGTTGAGGCATTCCAGGATGCTGTGAGGGATGGGACAGATCCTCTCGATCTGACGGAGGATGTCCTTGCATCCCACCTCTACACCAAAGGACTTCCTGATCCGGATCTCATCATCCGCACAGGGGGTGAATATCGACTCAGCAACTTCCTTCTCTGGCAGGCTGCGTATGCGGAACTCTTCGTGACACCAACCCTCTGGCCGGATTTCGGCGCACAGGACATCGATGCTGCACTGGAGTTCTTCGCGGGGAGGGAGCGGAGGTTCGGCACCACGTCCGATCAGGTGGCTGCCACAGGGAAGAAGCATCGTGCGTAATTTCATCACCCGACTCCTTTCTGCAGCAATTCTCATTGTGCTCGTTGCCATCACGATTTTCGCCCGAGGATGGTTTGCTGCAGTGGTGGTGAGCATATTTGGCCTTGCTGCTGCATGGGAGCTGTCCCGCATGCTCGGCAAGGCTGGCCATCCAGCCCATCCTGTGATCCTCTATCCACTGACACTTGTGCTTGTGCTTCGTGCCATGGTGCCTTCCCACATTCCTGTTGTCGAGTGGTGCTGCATCTTTGCTGTCATTGCTGGGCTTGGCATGATGGTATTCGAGAAAGGCACACCACTTTCGTGGATGAGCGCACTTGGCATATCCGCATATGTAGGTCTGGGACTGGGATATTTTCTGCTTCTTCTGGACCGTGCGCCCAGAAGCGATCCGCGCCTTGGCATGCTCCTTGTGGCTGTGATGCTTGCTGGAATTGTGGCATGCGACACGGGAGCGTATGCAGTCGGCATCCCGCTCGGCCGTCACAGGCTCATGCCGGACATTTCTCCCAAGAAGTCCATCGAGGGAGCAGTCGGTGGACTTCTTGCAGCCATCGTTGTGGAAACAGCGCTTGGGATGTGGCTGCTCAATCTGAATCTTCCCGCAAGCGCAGCGCTCGGTGTCCTAGTTGGCGTGCTCGCCCAGATAGGGGATCTTGCGGAATCCGCCCTGAAACGGCAGGCAGACATGAAGGATTCAAGTGGTCTCATACCTGGTCATGGCGGTGTCATGGACCGGTTTGACAGCATCCTGTTTGTCGTGCCCGTGGTCTACTGGTATCTTCAGGCTGCGCTGAGGATTCGGCCATGACTGCACGGACACGGGTCACTGTGCTTGGTGTCACAGGGTCAATTGGCATGCAGACCTGCGATGTCATCCGGCGCTATCCTGAGCAGTTTGAGCTTGTCGGAATGACAGCGGGCAAGTCCCTGAAGATCCGTGAGCTCAGGAGTGAGTTTCCTGCTGCCCGTGTCGCAACCCGGCATGCTGTGGATCCGGACATTCCTGCTGGTGCGGATGCTGTTGCTGCAGTCGCAGGTTCAGGAGCGGACATTGTCGTTGTTGCGATTCCTGGCATGGATGCGCTCGCTCCAGCTCTCGCTGCCATTGATGGGGGCAGCGATCTCGCACTTGCCTCGAAGGAAGTCCTGGTCGTTGGTGGCACCCATGTCATGGAGCGGGCAGCTGCAGCAGGAGTGACAGTCTATCCAGTGGATAGCGAGCATAGTGCCATTTGGCAGTGCCTCCGCGGGGAGGTGCGTGAGGATGTGGTAAGGATCATCCTCACAGCAAGTGGGGGAGCATTCCGGGACTACTCCGCGTCGGAGCTTGCTCATGTCACTGTCGAGGATGCGCTCAGGCATCCGACCTGGAACATGGGCGTG
Source organism: bacterium (assembly GCA_021803465.1). Lineage (GTDB taxonomy): Bacteria > Chloroflexota > Dormibacteria > Aeolococcales > Aeolococcaceae > JAJZLL01. The sequence goes on along the minus strand of JAJZLL010000042.1, from coordinate 7,863 downwards.
AAGGTGACAGTGGATTCCGCCTCGATGATGAACAAGGCGCTCGAGATGATTGAGGCGCATCACCTCTTCCACATGCCCATGGATGCGATAGATGTCGTGGTGCACAGGCAGAGCATTGACCACTCAATGATTGAGCTTGCAGACGGAGGAGTGCTTGCAGCACTGTCCGTTCCTGACATGCGGCTTCCGATAGCGCTCGCGCTCAACCGTGGACGGAGGCTTCCTGGAGTCATTCCCTCCCTTTCGTGGGACACAGTGCCCCTCCTCCAGTTCGAGCCGATCGACACGCACCGCTATCCCGCAATCGAGCTTGCACGGCATGCAGGCAGGGATCCATCTGGAGGACGGGCATGTGTGCTCAATGCAGCAAATGAAGTGGCTGTGGAGGCGTTCTGCGAAGGTTCTCTGCGGTTCATCGACATCGTGCCGCTTGTGGCCAAGACCATTGACAGCCTTCAGGACCATGCACCTGCAGGAATCGGGGACCTCATAATGCTGGACAGCACAGCTCGTCAGGTGGCACGGACGCTTGTCCAATCGATGCATGGGGTAGGATGACACTGTGATCGGCTTTCTGTTCGGCCTTCTGGTCTTCATCGTAGTCATCTTTGCTGTCATCATTGTGCATGAGACTGGCCACTTTGTTGTCGCTAAGCTCTCAGGCATTCGCGTTGACGAGTTCTCCTTTGGCTTTGGGTGGCGGATCGCATCACGAAAGAAGGGGGAAACAGAGTACTCACTTCGTGCCATTCCTGCTGGTGGATATGTCCGCATGGCAGGAATGCTTGGCCTCGAAGGCGAGGCGGATGCGGGCCCAAGGAACTTCTACAGGGCAGCCTGGTGGAAGCGTGCACTGACAATACTCGCAGGGATCGTCTCCAACTTCATCTTCGCAGGCATACTTTTCGCCATCGTGTTCGCTGTTCCCATGGCCTCTGTGCTTCCCCCAGGCGAGCCGCTCGCAGCAGCAGGGTTCCACAGTGGGGATGTCGTGGTGGAAGCAGGAGGGATTGCCATTCCCTCAAGTTCCCTTGCTGCGGCTGCAGATGCCATCCACAAGGCAACGATCCGATCTGAGGGACATCCGCTCCTTGTTGTCATGAGGACTGCATCGGGCACAACCGTGCAGAAGGAAGTGACTCCGGAGCTTGTCCTGTATGTCGGTGTTCCACAGTCAAAGTCCTCGCCACTCCAGGAGGGTGGTGCCTATGTCATTGATACTGTCAATGGTGCACCAGTTCCCCGGGGCCTTCCGGAAGCAGTGCTTGGCAATGGAGCTCCTGTCACAGTGACCTTCCATGTCGAGGGAGCCACAGGAACAGCTGCAGCTGAGCACACTGCAACAATCGACAAGGTGCATGATGCTGGCAACACTCCACTCATCACGGGCGAGTATCGGGCAGCATGGAGGATTGGGTACGAGGCTCCACTGCCAGGAGAAGCCCTTCCGCTTGCTGTGCGTGATGGCTTTGTCGCAGTTCCCCAGTACATCGGCACATCATTGGGGCAGCTCTGGCATCTCATCTCGTCAAACCCAGGCGGTCTCAATGGTCCCAATGGACTCTCAGGTCCAGTGGGCATCGCGATTGTGGGAGCACAGCAGGCCAAGGCTGGATGGGTATCGTTCCTGGAATTTGTTGCTGTCATCAGCACGAGTGTTGGACTCATGAATGTCCTGCCAGTACCATTCCTTGATGGAGGGAAGTTCGTTCTCCTTCTGATCGAGGGAGTGAGAAGGAAGCGGATGCGTCCAGAACGTGAGGCAATCATCACGACTGTCGGCCTTGCGCTTCTCCTCATACTCGCGTTTTATGTCACGATTGGAGATATCGAGAAGATTCCACTGTTTCTCAAGGGGTCCTAGGTGATGAGTGGCGAGCGAAGGGCTACAGTCCCAATCAATGTGGGTGGTGTCGTCATAGGGGGTGCTGCCCCGATCTCTGTGCAGTCAATGACGAAAACGCAGACAGAGGATGTGGCTGCAACACTCAGGGAAATCGAGGCAGCTGCTGAAGCAGGTGCGGACATCATGCGCGTCACGTGTGACACGAAGGAGGCGGGCACTGCTCTCAAGGAGATCGTGAAGGGATCCCCGCTCCCACTTGTAGCGGACATCCACTATGATGCACCTTTAGCCCTCATGGCACTCGAGGCTGGAGTCGCATGCCTACGGCTCAATCCCGGGAACATCACGGATGCAGACAAGGTCAAGGATATTGCTGCGGAAGCGAAGGCGCGTGGAGTGCCGATCCGCATTGGAGTGAACTCGGGAAGCATCCCTGGCAGGAAGGACATTGCCCGGGGACGGGGCGAGTCGATCGATGAGACAGTCGACCGCATGGTTGCAGCTGCCCTCCACCACATCAGGATCCTTGAGGAGCTGGACTTCCGTGCCATCAAGGTGTCCCTCAAGGCGAGCGATGTCCTCACGACGGTGCGTGCGAACCGCGCATTCGCAGCGCTTGGCAACCGGTACCCCCTCCATCTTGGACTCACGGAAGCTGGTCCACCTGAGACGGGAAGCATCAAGTCAGCAATGGCACTTGGCATCCTTCTTGCGGAAGGCATAGGAGACACGATCCGCGTGTCGCTTGTTGCTCCACCTCCACTCGAGGTGAAGGTGGGAAAGGAGATCCTCGCGAACCTTCAGCCTGCACAGAGCAGGCCGAATCTCATAGCGTGTCCCACGTGCGGACGACTCGAAATCAACATGGTGCCAATGGTCCAGAAAGTCGAGGCAGCCCTCCAGCGAGTGAAACGGCCTATCACTGTCTCCGTCATGGGGTGCGTTGTGAATGGACCAGGTGAGGGCATGCATGCTGACATGGGGATTGCTGGTGGACGACAGAAGGGGATCTTCTACAAGCATGGAAAGGTCGTCGCAACACTTCCTGAGGAGGAACTTCTCGCCACACTTCTTCATGAACTTGACGTCATTGCCGAGGAGGATGCAGCGCTCATCGAGGCGGGAAAGCCCCTTCCAGTGGGACTTGGTGACAGCTAGGAATCCGTGATGTTCAGCCACTTTCCCCTGGGATCCCCCTGGACATACATTGCAGGAATTCTGGGTGTTGTCGTGTACTTCCTTCCGACACTTGTGGCTGTCCGTCGGCACAGGTCATGCCTCCTTGTCTTCCTTGTCAATCTCTTCTTTGGCTGGGCAGTGATTGGATGGATCATCGCCCTCATCCTTGCTATCCGGTAGAAACGTTCACCCCAGGAGATGCACGACAAAGCTTCCCACGAGGATGAGGAGTGTCCATCCGAGTGAGCCGATTCCGAGACCTGCCAGCACCACGATGACATCCTTGAGGAGAAGACCCAGTGCCATGAGGGTTGCGCCCATTGCGGGAAGGGTGTCAAGCCCGGAAAAGGGTGGTGCGAGAAAAGCGCCTGCAAGAAGGAGAAGGAGCACAATGCCAATCGCAGAGCGAGCTGGCTGGGAGGAGAGCATCCGTGCAGCCCGTGGATGGGAGTGCTTCTCAATCCACCGTATGATGCGGATGGCTCTTGGGAGAAAGCGGTCCATGAACTTCGTGGAAAGTGTCATTCTCCGCAGACGGTGTGGCAGCAGGGCATGATTCTTCCCTGCAATGAGCTGGACAATGGGAACGAGGGCAATGATCTCGAAAAGGTGGGTGAACCCTCCTGTCGGAAGGGGGAGGGCAGCAGGAAAGAGCAGGATGCAGATGATCATGAGCACTCCCCTGTCCTCAACGATTGCGACAAGGTGATCAAGATCCTTCGGGGACACTGAGGTTCTCCAGGTCTCGAGCGCATCACTCATCTGCAGTGGGGACGGTTCCATATCTTTCTTGTACCCGTCCGAGTGATGTCGGAACACTGCAGTGTGTGAGGACACATGCAGGTCTGGTGCATCTCCAGCATCAGCAGGTCAGGGAACGCCCTCATGCACGGACAGTGCCAGTGCAGTGTCCAGGCAGCTCCAGCTACTCCCCGTTTTCCGTGCGGTGTTCCTGCTGGGAGTGCGTGGCACGGGGCAGGGCGAAGGTTGCAGCAAGGCCAATGAGGATGAATGCACCTGCAAGAAGGGCATCAATTTTCGCTGCATGTGTGACAGCCTGTGAAGCTGCAGCAATGATGGGAGTGCTGCCAGGATATGAGTGGAGTGCAGGTATTCCGGCTCCACCTGTTGCCTTCATGAGTGCAACGATTCCCTTGACTGCAGCAGGGGGAAGCGTATGGAGCATGGTGAGAGCTGAGGAAGTACGGTTTGCGAGAATGGTGAGAAAGATCGTGCCAAGTATGGCAACACCGAATGCGGATCCTACCTGGCGTGATGTCGACTGGATGCCGGATGCCTGGCCACTGTCTGCAGGAGGCACATCAGTGAGAATGACGCCTGTGAGCTGGGCAGAGGCCATGCCTACGCCAAGCCCATAGATGAAGAGCCACGGTGCGAGTCCCCATCCTGTGCTGGATGCAGTGATCATGAGGCCAAGGAGTCCAAGACCAGCAGCCTCAAGCAGCATGCCAAGGCGTGCAATATTGCGGGGAGACAGCGATCGTGCGAGGCCTGGAGTGAGTCCTCCTGCAATGAATGCCCCTATCGCGAGTGCAAGAAAGACGAAGCCTGTACCAAGTGCGCTGTAGCCCAGAACGCCCTGGAGAAAGAGGGGAAGGACAAAGAGGAGGCCGAACTCGCCAAGGGACACTGCGAATGCAGCGACATTTCCGAATCCGAAGCTCCGGATGCGGAAGAGGGCAAAGTCGATGAGCACTGTGCGGTGCTTCCGCCGGTGCTGCAGCTCAACTGCAACGAAGAGGAGAAGTATGAGCAGGCCTGCTGTGAAAATGAACGGAATGATGGAAACCCAGGAGGTTGGCCAGTGCCAGCCTAATACGGTAAACGTGCGCTCCTGTGTCCACCACCCATACTGGGCACTCTCTATGAGTGCGAACACCACTCCACCTAGTCCAAGCACGGACAGGATGTTCCCTTGGAAATCAAAGCCGGGATTGGAAGAGGGATCTGATGTCTCCTCTATGAAGAAGAGGATGCCAACAATGATGAGGATGCCAATCGGGACATTGACGAGGAATGCCCATCTCCAGCTGACATCCGTCGTGAGCCAGCCTCCAAGAAGGGGACCAACTGCTGCAAAGCCACCTATGGTGGATCCCCAGACTGCGAACGCGATTGCCCTGCTCTTTCCAGTGAACAAGGCATTGACTGTGGAAAGCGTTGAGGGGAGAATCATTGCTCCACCCACACCCTGAATGGAACGGGCAAGGATGAGCAGACCTCCATTGGGAGCGATTGCAGCAAGCAGGCTTGCGAGGACAAAGGTGATGGTGCCAGCAAGAAACATCCGCTTCCGTCCCCAGCGGTCTCCAGCCCGTCCAACAGAGATGAGGAGTGCTGCAAAGACGAGGGAGTAGATGGAGTTGAGCCACTCCGCACCAGTGACACTGAGGTGGATGTCCCGGATGATCGTGGGAATGGCGACATTGACAATGGTCGCATCGACAATGATGAGGGCTACGCCCATTGAGATGAAGGGAAGGGCGAGCCAGTGTGAGCGGGTGGGAGCTGGCATGGGAGCACTCCTGCAGAATTTATACGATTGAGTTAATTGTAATCCGGTGAATGCCATGCGCAAGAGCTTGATACCTAGCATTGCCCACAGTCGCTTTCCTCATGCTTGCAGGAGCTGGCATCCTTGATTGTCCGTGCAGTGCACTTCCAGCACGAGGTTCCCTCCATGCGGGGAACACTTGCTGCGGATGTGTGCTGGTTCCTTCCAAAGAGATGCCATCCAAAGGATGCACAACTGGCACGTGGTGTTGCCATCACAGCAGGAGTGCTCGTCGCAGTGAGCAGTGCAGTTGCAGGGGATCCGTATGATGGAGCATTCCGTGGCATTCTGGAAGCGCTGTGCTGCTATGGTGGCTACTGTGCGCTTGGACGCTACCTTGGCATCAGGGATGCGGGAGTGAAACTGGGAGCGTAGAGAAAGGTGGTGCGTTGCACGCTTGTGGTACCTGAATCCGTGCTCATTTCGCATGGCAAGTGGATGCAGCAGCGTTCGCCACACTCCTGCGCAGTGGATATCCATCCTCAATGTGCAGGAGAAAGCTTCCTGGAAATGCGCCAGATGGCGAGCAGGAGCAGCACTGCCATGACAGCGAAGAGAAGCATGACAGGGAGCTCCGTTTCATGGGCAGGAGTGCTGAGATCCTGAAGCCCATGCCACCAGGTGGGGTATGAGGTGAGACTCAGAAGTGGGCCTGAAGGGAAGGAGACAGACCGAGACTCCGCATCAAAAGCCACTACAGACCACTGCGGTGTGGTGCGTACTGCATTTGGACCACCATCAAGACTTACGCACAACAGGGGACATTTCGCAAGAACAAGCCAATAGAGTCGTCCAGGCTCATTTGGGATGACAAGGTTGAGTTCACGTGGCACACTCTCAGCCCGTACGAGTTTGACCTGGAATGATGATGCTGTGCTTCCTGGCATTGACTGGATGGTGTGCACGATCTGTGAACGTGTGGTGGGAATATGGGCAATGGAGGGGAATGGAGGTTGCTGCACTCGTTGGGGTGCCACTGGTCCAAGAATCCGATGCCACGATGTTCCACTCCATTCCCATGTGCTCGTGTACATGCCACCAGGCTTTGGGGCAACACCACTGACAAGGATGTCCCGTTGCAGTTCTGGATCATATGCCATGGCAGCACCGCATCGTGGTCCAGGGGACGTGTCCGTACGAGCCATGTGCCATTCGTTGTGGTTCCACAGCCATGTTGACCCGTTCCCTGCGAACAGCAATGCACTCCCATCGGCAGTTGGTGCAAGGACTGGATACGGGAGGTTGTTCGCTGCAGAGGGAAGAAGGCGAGAGGGCAGTGGAGACCAAACATTGTTCCTGAACAGCCACGTTTCAGGAAGTGCATGGTTCAGTGGATCCCCCTTGTCCTGAGCCACTTCAGCAGCGGAGCTGGGAGCAGCACCTCGAGCGACATAGAGGATGCCTTCGTCATTTGGGAGCGCTGTCAATGCCTTCGCATACCCTTCATTTGAGGATGGTGTGCAGATCGGCCTTGCGACTCCAGTGCCAGGAGCAGTAATGTCATTTTCCCCAACAGCATTCCATGGCATTGGACCGGGTGTGACAATGCGCTGCCATGTGAGGGTGGTGGTGTTGAGCATCCATGTCTGGGAGTGCGTTCGCTCACAGTCACTCCTGCAGAGGACATCAAGGATGAGCTCGTGCGTCCCCTGATCGTAGGTGAGTTGAGGAACAGAGAGCTCTGGGCCAGTGAATGGAGAGCTGGAAGAGGCGTATCCGGAAAAGGTTGCTGTCAGCACCTTCCAGGTCGCACCAGTCCATGCCCACGTCGCATTGAGATTGGGAGCACGACTGCCTCCTGGAGGAAGGATGGATTCATCTTGGGGACGTGGCCCAACATCACTTCCGCCAACGAGTATGAGTTCCCTGAGATCTGGATCATATGCGAGAGCTGCTCCCTGCCGGGGTGGCGGGGAGACTGCAGGATGGAGCTGTTCCCAGTTGCTGCCAGTGAAGTTCCATGTCGCATTCGTGAATGCTGCGTTTGATCCTCCAAACAGGATGAGCTGATTAGTGGCCGGATCGTACGCGAGGGATGGCTCGTAGAGGGGTGGAAGTGTGGACTTTCCATTGTCATGGGTGGAGGAGGCCAGCACTGTTGGGATGGAGGACGCAAGCATCACTGCTGCGCACAGCACCATGGTTCTGGTCAGTCTGTTCATGGAATGTCACTCCAGGTTGCGTGATGGTTTGTGGTGCCACGTTGGGCCTGTGCTCCAGTGGGCAGTATCACTGCGGGAGAGGAAATTGCCCAAGGAGGGGG
>JAJZLL010000039.1 GCA_021803465.1 bacterium | reverse complement strand
TAGCGGAGCTTGAGGCTAATAGGAATTCAATAGCAGCATGGCGGGCTTTGTTTAGTTAGAGTTGACATTGCGGTATTCCCTTCACTTCTTAGATTCTCCTGCCCATCAGAGAAAGCGACACACAGTTGTCGTTTCAATCTTCTACCCTTACATCCTGTGATTCAATCTTTGGCTGAGGAAAATGCAATGGGACTAATCATTATCAAGATTCGGTGGTTTTTGGGTTCGTTTGCTCCACTGTTTCTTATAACTGCACTGCGATTTATGGAACCTCTTGTGTCGCTGATGCTTACTTGTCTCGCTGTTGGATCGGCAATAAGTCTCCTCCTTCTTGTATTTGACTTGCACAGAGTGACCCGAACTGCAATTCAATATCAGATCGGCTCCATTGATGACCGAGGTGCCGATGTAGCGGGCTATTTAGTTGGATATCTACTTCCATTTCTAATGCCAGAAAGACCCGACTTTCACACTATCTTGGTCAAGTCCCATGATGTGGTGTAAATTCGTCGAGATTTCCAAAGGGTAGTCGTAGCAGACGAATTACGCGACGAGGCCCTCCGTGAGAAGGTTGGTCGCGCCGACATCGTCAGGCGCGAGGACGAGCTTCATGGAAGCCAGAGAGAAGGCACGCTTCCCGTCCTGCCACTCGTCATGCTGCTCCTGCAGGATTGCCGTTCCCAGACGGAGGAGCGATGCTTCGTTCGGGAAGATGCCGACAACTTTCGCCCGGCGGTCGACTTCGCCGTTGACACGCTCAATAGCATTCGACGATGAGATCGCGCTCCAATGGGGCTGCGGAAAAGCCATGAATGCAAGCACGTCGTCTTCTGCGTCGCGAAGGAGTTTGGCGACCTTCGGATGCTTTGGTTCGAGCAGTTCGAGTGCCCGCGAGACGGCGGAGCGGGCCTCAGCGTGGGAGGGCTGGAGGAAGATCGTCTTGAGGATCGCGAGCACAGCCGGAGCATCCTGCCGGCCGACCAGGGCAGCTGCGTTCCGCAGGAAATGGACCTTGCACCGCTGCCAGCTTGCACCAGCGAAGCAGGTCCGGATCGCGTTCTTGAGCCCCTCGTGGGCGTCGGAGATGACAAGCTGGACGCCTGTCAACCCGCGATGCAAGAGGGAGCGGCAGAATGCGAGCCAGAACTCCTCGCTCTCGCTCGGGCCGACGGAGGCGCCGAGCACACACTTCTCGCCCGTATGCCGGATCCCGATGGCGATGACGAGCGCCATCGACACGATGCGCCCTCCCTGGCGGACCTTCTCGTACGTGGCGTCCAGATAGACGTACGGGTAGCCCCCCTCCTCCGCCAGCGACCGCTCCCGGAACGCCTGGAGGTCGGCGTCGAGTTCCCCGCACATCCGGCTGACCTCGCTCTTCGACACGGAACAGCCTCCCAGCGCCGCAACGAGGTCGTCGACCTTCCGCGTCGACACGCCGTGGACGTATGCCTCCTGGATGACTGCCAGCAGCGCCCGGTCAATGCGGCGTCGCGGCTCGAGAAGGTTCGGATAGAAGCTGCCGTGCCGGACTTTCGGAAACGCCACATCGAGCCGTCCCGCTCCCGTGTCTATGGTATGGCCGCGCGTTCCGTTCCGCTGGTTCGTCCTGCCGCTCGTCCTCTCGTACCGGTCTGCACCGATGACCTGGGCGGCTTCCACATCGATGAGATGCTGCAGCGCGGCGCGAAGAAGCTCGCGGATCCTGTCGACGTCGCTCGTCACGTTCTCGTCCGTCAGCCGCGCAAGCAGCTCCTGGGATGCGAAGATAGGTGTGGTCACTGTCGTGGTCTCCTTGATGAGTTGATTCCTGAGATTGGAGATCTCGTCGGTGGCCGTTTCTGTCTCCGGCCCTCATCAATTTACACCACTCTACGGGACGCTACTAGAGAGATGTGCTACGGGATCATGCCTCGCTCATGTGAATGAGCTCATTTCCCGCGAAGCCGATTAGAAATGTGGAGCCGAGTACGGATAGCGTGTGGTAGGACGGAAGAACGACCGCAACTAGTAACGCTCTCAACGCTGGGGACACAGGGTTTGGCACGATGGATCTGCAGATCCCCAAATTGCGGAATGGTAGCTACTTTCCCGAGTGGCTCCTGAGCAGGAAGATCCTGTCTGAGGAGGCCCTCATCATTTGGTGTCGTTGAGCGATGCGGCGTGACAAGCAGATGTTCTGCAAGAATTGAAAATCGTACGATCTACTTTATGGTAGCCCGATTCTGGTCTCACCGAGTAGGGCTACCTCACTATCTCAATTCATCGAGGGCCGTTGTGGACTTGCAGAACATTGTTGGACTTTTGTCTGATGCCCGCACATTGCGCAGCGGGGTTATTAGGAGTGCGCCTGAGAGCGCATCGGTTGCGCAGCATGATTTGAAGATCACGGATGAGCATTTTGGAACACGTCGGCCTATACAACGCCTTGTGCATTGCGTCGACCTTTGGACAGTCGTTGCCAGCGAGCAAATCTACGGACTATCCGTCTTGCTTAGTGATGGGACGGCAACGTTCCCAGTATTTCCTCTGCTGCGAAGCGTAATAGAACACTGCGCATGGATTGCATGGGTCCTTGATCAACAGGCGACAATTCGGGAGCGCGCAGCGAGAGCAGCGCTTTCAGCCCTTCGTAGCAAAGAGTTGGCATACGAGGCGGCCTGCAATATGGCTGGGAAGCCTACTCCTAATGAGTTGAAGGAATCTCTCAACCGCCTTCGCAGCGAGGTCGCCAACGAGTTTGGAACATTGAGCACCAGTCCACTATGTATAGATGACATCCAAATGCCATCGCCAACTTCCGTGATTGACTTCGCAGGAGCCCAGCTTCTAGGGACTGCGAAGCCGTGGCGCGGATTCTATGGTTACCTGTGCGGGACAGCAAATCATCCCTCACTGAATGCTGATGAATTCTTTGATCTTACTAATCCTTCTGATCCTCACGCATTCATCCCTAATGACCTATTACATCTGCTTCTTCGAGATTGCATGGTCCCCTATGTGAACTCACTCGACAATCTTTGCGTCTACATGGGTTGGGGCACTTCGGACATAGAAAGCTATCGGCAGAGACTTGACATTATATTGCCTGGTCCCTAGCAGCTCGTCCTTCTGGAGTAACTTCAGTCCGACGACTGGTGGCAGGACGTCACCGTGGTGATGCTGGAACAGGTTCGAAAGAAGCTGAGAGACCTCGTTCAGTTCAGCGAGAAGCCCAACCGCAACGTCCTGCACACGGATTTCGAGGACGAAATGGGCGAAGCGACGTCGTACGATCTTCTCGGCATCACGCCGCCACAGGACATGGAACGCTTCAAGGCGAAGGCTCGTACATTCCTACGGGAGCACGAGGATCCCATCGCCGTTCACCGGGTCCGGATGAACAAGCCGCTGACGCCAGGCGACTTGCAGGCGCTGGAGAGCATGCTGACGGAGAACGGCATCGGAGATGCCGACACCATCGCCCGAGCGAAGGAAGAGAGCCAGGGGCTCGGTCTCTTCGTCCGGTCCTTGATCGGGCTCGACCGGGGTGCTGCCAAGGAGGCGTTCGCGTACTTCCTCGAAGGCAAGACGCTGACGGCAGCGCAGATTGAGTTCGTCGATCTCATCATCAACCACCTGACGGAGCACGGTGTTATGGGCGCAGCACTGCTGTACGAGTCGCCATTCACGTACATCGCCCCACATGGACCGGACGACCTGTTCACGTCCGACGAAGTGGATCGCCTCGTCGCGGTCCTTGATCACATTAGGGCTGCGGCTCAGGCAGCATGAATGACTTAATTGCTGTCCAAGCGAAGGGGTCCACATCATAATGCCACCGGCGCACGCTAGGTACTCATAGTCCCGTGGCGACATCGCCTGCAAGGAGCGTGCCAAGTTACAACCAAGTTCCAAAGGGTGCACGATTTATTGACTTCTGCAAGAAGCTTACCAGCTAGACTATGATTCTCCATAGCACAACCAATGAGGATCACTCGTATGGCAGTCTCTACGAAGCTTCAGTCTGTCGCAAATTACTTCCTGTATGTGGCGAACAGATCCGGCATGTCGATCAACAATAAGAAGCTTCAAAAACTAGTCTATTATGCTCAGGCATGGCACCTTGTACTTTGCAATGACTCGCTATTTGAGGATCAGATAGAGGCTTGGGTCAATGGTCCTGTCGTAAAGGACCTCTGGAGCCAATACAATGTCCACTACACTGGTCCCATCCCCGCCGCGCAGGTAATGGAGCCAAGTTTGACCCCAGAGGTCAAGCGAGTGCTTGATGAAGTTTGGCAAGTATACGGTAAATTCGATGCCGATTATCTCGTCGAGCTTGTTCACAGCGAATCGCCATGGCTGAAGGCCCGAGAGGGGCTAGACGAGAATCTACCATCGCGACGCGAGATTACAATTGAATCAATGCGCGAATACTACGCCTTGGTGCTAGAGGATGCACAGAAGTAATCGCAAGGCAGATCGTCAATCGATACCTGAGCCTCGTGCGCAAGGCATCGGATCCGATCCTAAGATACCTCCAAGCGTTGCCGAATTTACTCCGGACGAGATACAGAAGTTCACCATTGGGCATGGCCATTACAACGAGGACGAGTGCAAGGTCAGAGACCTTACGACGGCTCAGTTGAAGAAGATCATAGAGAACTTCAAGCGGTTTTCCAAAGTCGCCAGTACGGACGAATTGTACGGGGTCGGCATAGAAGTCAAGTCGGTACATAAGAGAAATGACTATGTCCGCTTCTACAGTGGACTTGAGGAAGATGTGGAACTCAAGGAATTTGATATTGGGCAGGGTCGGGTTTTCTTCTTTATCGACACGAGGCATCGAGTTCTGGAAGTGGTGGCCTATGTAAATTCGCATCCGGAGTACAAGAAGAACAGACGGTGATGATTGTGCCTGCGTCTGACGCCCACACCATCGTGTTTGTGGTGGACCCCGGAAACTGGACAGAAGGCTAAGCTTTCATCAATGAACGAAAAGGAGTTCAAAGCGGAACAAATACAAGCCGGAGTTCAAGGCTGAGGTTGCCATGGAGGCCCTCAAGGGAGACCTGACTACTGCTGAGTGAGGTGGACCCCTTCGGTTGGACAGGAATTGGGGGCAGCTAAGCTTTCACCCTGCTTTGTACCGAACATGACGATTACGCGACGTTGGGAATAGGCCGGCCCTTCTTGTAGAACCATTAACTCTCCAACAAACCCGGGGCGGTTCACCCTGCACACAGAATCCAGTACCCGTAGCGAGGCGCGGGACACCGAACTTTGGCTACACGAGGAGGGACTGAACAGTAAGCGGACTAATGCTCCGGTTCGGCATCGAAGGTTTACGGCGTTGTGGTGCCCGCCGCTGGCGGGACAGCGACAGAAGTCGGGGAGTGCTTCGGCGGCAGCGCGTCGGGGGCACCTAGTTCGTCCAAGAGTGCGGCAAGCGTCGTGACGGCGAAAACCGCGTCGCGCCTGCTCCACTCAAAGCGCGCGGCGACTTCATCCCTGTGTCTAGCCGGGTGCGTGAAGATCTTGATCGCACGCCGCACAAGAGCCAACCGCTCAGCTTTATCCAAACTCCTCAGATCCTTGAAGTCGGGCTCAGCGGATCGGGGAGGCAGCCACTTCTCAAGCTCCTCCAAGACACCGAGACAGAGCCCTACCGCTTCCCGATATTCGCCCCTTAGACAGGACTGTTGCGCCCGTGCCAGGAAGTTCCCGGCTGCGGCCAACTCCGGATCAGCAGAACCATCGGGTACTGGCAACTCTATGAGTACGGCCCGTGCATAGCCGAGCTCGCCGAGAATGCGCAGCCAGTCACTCTGAGGGATGGTCAATGCCGCTTGGCCATGCTGGGGGTAGGGTGCCCCATCATCGGTAACGAAATTGGCGTAGTACTGCATGGAGACCTGCAGGTCGCCACCCGCTCGCATCGCCTCCAGCGCCTCAATCCGCGCCCGATCTAGTTCGACAAAGAACGCGAGGCTTTGGGGGGCAACATGGCCTTGCTGCTGTCGCAAAGGAAACCGTTGCGGCGGGGTGGCAAAGCTCGCGAGGAGCCGGTTCTGAATGCTCATCTCCCCAGAGAAGGAGGCCAGGTTAAACAACGGCCCGTCGGAGATAGGATGAACGTCAATGCCCAGGTTGAAGGTCAGGCGATAGAACCCAAGCGCCCGTTGCCCCGCCACATGCGCAGAGTGCACTTGCCCCACGTGCGAGAATTCGCAGTGAGGTCGAAGGTCATCGCAGTCACCGTCCCCGATCCTCCTGCCTACCCACCATTGCGACCACCCCTTCCGGCTCCAGCGCCTTGGAAGGATCCCCTTTCAGTGTACACTTGGGCGGCCACGAAGCTTTCCTTGTGGAGAGCGTAGCACCCAGGCGGCGGAGATGCTGCGCGGCGCCGGGTTCTTGACCATCAACTGGACGCCATCGCGCAACCATCGAACCCTTTGAAGGTTATCGCGGCAAGCCGAAAAGAGCCGAGCCGCAGTCATGCTCTTTTCGACGCGAGAACAAGGTCAGACGACCTCCGGATCCTCCGTCATGCCGTGGCGCTGATATGCCGCGATTGTCGCGAACGGGTTCACCGTCCGGATGTCTCCCGGGCATACAGCGCCAATGCGTATTTTAGGATCACCCGTTCCTGGACGAGCCGTGCGCATTCCCTGCGGAGCTGCTCGACTTCCTCGCTCGGGGTAACCTCAGCGTTCCCCTTAGTGTACTCATGGACGACCCAGCGGGCGAGAGTTCCTTCACTGACGTTGAGCTCCCGTGACAGCACTGCAACGGGCCTGCCGCTGTGCTTTGCAAGTTCCACCGCCCCGCGCCGGAACTCCGCGGGGTATCTTTGTACTGAGGGCATGGCAACCTCCGTTTTTCCAAGATTCGGAAGAATTCCATGCCCTCACCCTACTCCTTCATGTGTCCACTTGTTGGGGACCATTCCAGCGGTCGTGAAGCGCTCGGGGATGAGTGCGTAGTTTCGCCGATAGCTCAGTACTGGGTTATTCATGTCAGCTTGACATCTGGGGAGTGTTCCTATCGAAGGCTGACTCAAGCGCGCTTCGTGCTTGCTGATGCATTGCGGGCATGACATGTCCATACACCCGAAGGGTCACTGACGGGTCTGCATGCCCTAGGATGTCTGCTACGACCCTGATGTGGACTCCAGCCTCAATCATGATCGTGGCTGCGCAGTGCCTCAGATCGTGGAACCTTATGGGAGGTAGGCCTGCCTCTTCGATGGCTGGCTTGAAGTGGCGCCGCAGCACCCGCTCCTTGTCGATGAGCCCACCTTGGATGGTACTGAAAACAATGTCGAGATTCTCCCATTTGGCACCGGCACTCTGTATTTCCTCATGTTGCTGCTTCTGGCGAACCCGTAGCGCATCGACCGCCTGGCTCGTGAGGAGGATCTGACGCGATGATCGGCTTGTCTTCGGTGTCGTGATGACTAGCCCCTCCCGCGTGCGGCTCAGTGTCCCGCGAACGAGGAGTGTGCCTCGATCAAGATCGACATCGCTCCAGTGGAGTGCGAGGAGCTCGCCCTGCCGCATCCCAGTCGTGAGAGCGAGCACAAAGAGGGCGTGGAAGCGATCAGAGGCGACAGACTCGAGGAACTGACGACACTGCGCAGTGGACCATACATTCATCGTTCGTTCCGGTCGCCGGGGCGGATGGACATGTTCCGCCGGGTTGGTGGCCAAAAGTTGCATGTGAACGCAGTAGGCTAGGGCAGAGTGCAAGACACGATGGAGCTGATGAACTGTCGAGGGACTGAGGCCACTATCGATCTTCGCTGCATAGAATCCCTGGAGATCGCGAGGCTCAAGTTTCCCTACTGGGATCCTGCCGAGGGCAGGGGAGATGTGACATCGGACACATCCCTCGTACCGCTCCCAGGTCTTGGCCTTGAGCGAGGGTCTTATGAGTTCGAGCCACTCAGCAAGGAAGGCTGCAGTCTTCACGGATGCGAAGTCAACATTGATTGTGGCACTGAGTTCGTGGAGACGTTCAATCTTCTCCCGGATCTCTCGTTGCGACTGCGCACGAAGAAACTTGCGCTTCCCATTTGGAAGGCCAATTGCACCTCTCCAGCTCCCGTCTTTCGCTCGATAGTAGGTTCCTTCACCATTCGCTCGCTTGCTCATGCCATGCGCCCCCGAAGCATCGTGCGGGCGAGATTGGCACCATGTCGCTGGGATCCTCTTCTCGCATCCTCAATCTGGTCGAGGATGTACTCGTTCAGGAGACTTCTTGGGATCCGGCGGAGTCCACCAACGCGGATTGAGAGGAGCTCTCCTTCATCGATGAGACGGTAGAGGGAGCGGGTGCTGCATCCAAGTGTCTTTGCTGCCTCAGGCGGTGTGAGAAGAACGAGGTCCTCTGGAGAAGCTGCACCTTCACGTGACACGATCACGCTTGATGGTGTCGCGGGCATGCGACGGGTGATCGGCTTCGCATGCGAAACACCTGGTGTGCTGGTACGCTGAATCATGTTCGGACCTCCCTATAAGGTTCGGACTTGGTCCTCGGAGGTGTCAGCCTCCGGGGGCCTCCTGTAATGACAGTGTGATCATATGCGGACAAGGCGACAGGTGTCTGTCGTCGATGCCAGCTAACCAGTGATCGTGCTGAACTCACACAGTTGTAGTCACAGTTGTAGTCACAGTTGTAGTCACGGGGTCCGGGGGAGGGGAGAAAACCCAAGTCGGGGCGGCGAGACTCGAACTCACGACCCCCTGCTCCCAAAGCAGGTACGCTACCAACTGCGCCACGCCCCGATCAGGCATATGCAATCATACCCCATCGATCAGCGACACAGTGATCTCCAGTTCGGACCTCGCGGTGAAGGGATGCCATGCCTGCCTCAATTCTTCACATGACTGGACTGGAGCCATCTTCACGGAAGGCTGACTGAGACTTGAAGTAAGCATCGGGTTCTCGACGGACAAGTTACCGGACAAGAAGTGCGAACAGCAATCCAGCTGCAAGCGGCAGCACGAGATTGTCAAGACCAAAGCCGATCAGTGACTCAACCAGTGAGGAACCAATGGCAACTCCGGCCGTGACGAACGCAAAGGCGGGATTTCCACTGATGAATGTCGCAGCTATCCAGCATGCGAGGGCGCACGCTCCAGCGCCCTCGAGCGACTTGACTGCCCCGAGGGTTTTGAACTGGTGGCGGCCATATTTCCGGCCAACAAGCGCTGCAATGGGATCAGCAAAGCACATGGCGCAAATGCCATACTCCCAAGCTTGCACTGACAATCCTGCACCTGTCAGCAGCACGATCCCTGCGGGGTAGGCGATCTCTCCAAAGCTTGATTGTTCACTTTCATGAAGGGTTGGGAGCAGATTGAAGTGGCGCGAGAACAGGAGACCCGGAATGAATGCGATGCCAAGCACTTCAATGCCGGCTCGTCCCAGAATGGCTGGAAGGGGAAGAATGATGAGTCCACAGAGAATGTGGGCAAGTTTTCTTGGGAATGCGGAATCCGATGCTCTTCGTACCGTGCGATCTATCACTACGAGCAGGCTGCAAAGCACTATCCCTGCACCCACTATGCGGAGCGTAAATTCCAAGGGTTGCGTCACATCCTGGTTCCTGGGAAATCCTGGTGAATGGCTTCCAGAATGCAGCGGTAGCGTGCGTCTGGATCCTGCTGCCATTGGATTATGCGGTCCGCAAGTCGATGTCCAAGGATTAGCTCCTCAGTCGCACGTGTAAACCGTGTACCGTCTTCTGGCGAGTCACTCTCCATGCGGGTGCGACCTCCATGTGACAGGGGCAGGTCAAGACTGTAGACTGTGGCGCCTGGAGCCTGACGCCTGACTTGGGGGACTAGATGGGCGCGCACGATGCAACAGGATATCTCATTGGGTCCAGAGGGCAGGATGGAAGGTAAACCATACATATGGGGAAGCCCAAACAGGCTGACGACTGTCAAGAACGCTCCTGCCCGCTCGTGCTCCCTGAAGAGCTCCTCACTGACGAAGACGTGCTCGATGGCTGCAGCATCCTCGTCAGGTCTCATAGGCCGCGTAGTCCACGTTGGCGTCACTACGACAATGCCTTCGCGGACAAGTCTTCGTACTGCAGTTGACTTGCCACTCCCAGAAGGACCAACAAGTACGAGGAGTCGTTGAGGAATAGTGTCTGAATCAGCCATCAACGAAATATCACGGAATGTTGATACGGAAACCCTATTGTGGCACACTATTGGGCATGCATGAAACGCACCCAGCTGCAAACGCAACTGCAGTTCAGACTGAGCGACACTCACTATCAGCATCACGCTATCAGCCGATCAATGGCTTCATTGCAACACTCGCTCTGCTCGTGGCGTCTGGTGTTATCTTTGCCGGCTCACTGCAGATCAGCAGTCTCGTTTCCACTGAGCTCACTTCACAGCAGGTGTTTTTCCCTCCTCCCAGTAGTGCGGTGTACCGTGACCCAGGAGTAGGAGGCATCCTCCGCCCAGTTGCAGGGGAACAGGTCACGGATGGTGGACTTGCACAACTCTACGGAGAGGACTATCTCGGCTATCTGATGGAGCATGTGGCAGATGGAAAGACATACACACAAGTGGCGTCTGAAGCTGCAGCGCATCCGCATGATGCTCACCTTGCTGCGGAAGTCGCAACCCTCTTTAGATATCTGACGCTCAGGTCCATGCTTCTCGAAGCTTATGCCTTCGCCACGTTCGCCTCAATGTTTGAGGTTTGCGCCATTCTCATCTTCGTCACAGCAGTTTTCGTTGGAGCATTCACAATTCGAAGGCGTCTTCAGGATTGAACAAATGGAACTCCAACAGACCGTGACAGCAGGTACAGGCGATCAGATCCACTCCAGCATTTCGAGAGATCTTGGCTACGCGATAGTTCTCGCCTTTGCACTGGCCATCGTGGAATACCTCCTTGTCGCTACATGGCATTCCATGGCTCCGAAGTACGCTGGTGAGAATCCAGCCATCATTGCTGGATATGCGGTTTCACTCATTTTCTCCACAGTTTTTGTTTTCATACGGTGGCGAATCAGCAAGGTGGGCGCCATGTGGCTTGTGGGCATGGAGTGCTTCTCCCTTGCGGTCTCCACACTCCTGTTCCTTGTGACGCCTCTGATTCTTGTCAACTACACCTACCATCTCGTCATCACGTCACAAGGCTATGTTGGTTCCACAGTCAATGGCTTCGACCCCACTCCAGGGGGCATTGCCGATTTTGTCGCATTTTCCCTCAGCATTTTTCTGCTGGCCTTCACAGCCCTCTATCTCATCTATCGGCTGCGCATGCGAAATCTCATAGCGTTCCCTTCCGACACTTCTCATCATGCAATCCAATATGCACACCGTCGTAGAGACATGCTGATCATCACCCTCTCCCTGTTCTTCGTCTCCGTATTAACCGCACTCACTGGTCTCGGTGCAGCAATCAATGGGAATACGAGCATATTCGTGCTTGGCTTTGTGATGTTCATCCTCGTCATTCCGAGCATCGTTGCCTTGATGTACTTTGGCATCAAGGGAAAGCGTGCTGCACAGAATCACCAGGGAGGCGTATCGTCCGCGCATCATGGTGCAGGTGACAGTGCTGTGCTTGCAGAGGATCAAATCCAGGCAAGCGTGCACAATCCAGATATCAGGTTTGGCAGTGCGCAGGACACCACCTACATTCTTTGGGATGATGCGCCCGTGCCGAGCCGATACCAGCCGGGCACATCCATCCCATCACGTTCCACTGCGACACCTCTGTTTGGTCCGAATGAGGCGTTCTTCATGACGCTCCTGATGGGGGTCATTGCAGCAGGATGCCTGTATGTCTACTTCCACAGCAGTTCTGGAGCACTGTTCTCGCGCTTCATGTTTGCTGCGATTGGATTTGGCATTGTCGGAGCCATTGGAGCCGTTGTGGCAATGCAGGTCGCATTCAGGAAGGCTGTTGCAGTTCGGAGACTTGCATCGGTCATCACTTTCTTCTGGTCGGGGGTTTCCGTCATCATTCTGTACCACGTCGTGTTCTTCATCTACTTTCTGGTGCTCATTGGATATTGGCCCCTCAAGGTAACAAGAAGCTACATCACTCCAGGAGGCAAGTGATCATGGAATTCCGTCTGCTGTGGAAGATGATGCGCTACAGGAGTGTGCTCACCCTTGTTTCAGTCATGACCCTTGCAGTGGCAGTCCATGGACTCTCGCGATTTAGTGCATTCGCATTTATCCTCACGTGTGTTTCTTTCCTTCTTGTCTACGCATCGGCAACCAGTTTCAATGATCTCGCTGATACGCAAATTGACGCTGTGAACCTTGCTGGTTCGCAGGAGAGGCCCCTTGTGACAGGCCATGCCACCCCGGGCCGGCTACGGAGCCTTGGTGTGTGTGCAGCTGGAGGCGCACTTGGGGTCGCGGTGGTGGCTGGACATGGAGTGGTGTGGCTGATGTTCGCAGCCCTCGTCATTCACTGCCTCTATTCGCTTCCCCCGCTCAGACTGTCCCGGCATCCATATGCTGGTCCACTGCTGTTCACGGCAGGCTTTTCGCTGCTGCCTTACTATGCTGGTGTGGCAGTTGCTGGATGGAATCCTGGAAGCAGGGATCTCTTCATGAGTGGAGCAATTTTCTTCCTTGTTGGAGGACGAATGGCTATCAAGGACTTTCGTGACCGCATTGGGGATGCGTACTTTGGCAAGGTGTCGTTCGTGCTTAAGGTGGGTAAGCCCGCAGCTGTAACCACCTCTGCAGTGCTCTTTGCTGCTGGACTTAGTGCACTGCTTGGAGTTCTCGGACATGGGTGGTTTCTTGCGCTTCCAGCGCTGCCACTCTGCGCAGCAGGATTCTATGGATTGCATCGTCTACGAATTGCGACTGAGCTCGAGGATGAGCTTCGTTCCATTGGGTACGTCATCAAGGCAGGGAATGGAGCTTTGCAGCTGGTCGCAGGCATGGTGCTCCTTGATGACCTGCACGCCACGTTGCTGGTGCTCACCCTCTTTGGGTGCAGCGTGCTTGCGCTTCTTGGAGAGGAAGCCCTGTCGTTCATGACCCATCCTGAGCAGTTTCATGTCACGTATGTGCCCCGCATTGAAAGCCGCACAGTCCTACTTGATCGCACAGCTGCCCCCGCTTCCCAGTCGTTGGAGTCAGTGGGCACACAAGAGTGAGCTGACACCGGGTGACAGGGGCCAAAGCACCTCCCAACTCGTTGCGGAACCCTCTCTCGTAGGCATCCACGATTGCCTACAATGGTTCGATGATCCCAGGACGTTCTGAACGCACTCGCGCTGCATGGCATGATGCAGTTATCTACCAGATTTTCATTGACCGTTTTGCGGGATATGGTCAACGCTGCGACCCCATGGAGCAGGATTTCCTTGGGGGGAACCTCGCTGGCATACGCGACAACCTTTCATATCTCCGCATGCTCGGAGTGACCTGCATCTACATCACCCCGTTTTTCAAGGGCGACGCCTACCACGGATATCATGCAACGGATTTCTTTGCGATCGATCCGCGATTTGGCACTGACAGAGATCTTCACGCGCTTGTTGATGATGCGCATGCGCTCGGCATGAAAGTGATGATGGATTTCGTTCCCAACCACTGCTCACAGCATCATCCGATGTTCGTCGATGCCCAGCAGAATCCCCTGAGCAAGTACAGGTCGTGGTTCAGATTTGTTGAGTACCCACATGCGTACAGATGTTTCATGAACCTTCCCGTTCTGCCCCAGTTCAACTTTGAAAACGGGGAGGTCTGGCAGTATCTCATCAAGGCAGGCTCCTACTGGCTTGAGACTTTCGATCTCGATGCCATGCGGCTCGACCATGTCCTGGGACCTCCTGCCTCATTCTGGAAGTCGTTCCGGGATGCCATGGTCCAGGTACGGCCTGATGTGTTCCTTCTCGCGGAAGCGAACCTCAATGGCGTGGATTTTCGCAGGCACAACGCACTCCTTTCACTCCCCATGTCCGTCAGGGAGCTCCGCTCCCATCGGAACCTTTCCGCACAGCACCATGCGCTCATGCTTGCGTACGGCGACACCTTCGATGGGTATCTTGATTTCACATTCCAGAGCATCATCGCCGACTTTGCACGAGGTGCCATGTCACGGGAAACAGCACAAATGAAGATTCGCCACCATGTCGGAACGCTTCCTCCCACCAGTGTCGTTGTCACCCAGCTCGACAACCATGATCTCGACCGCATTGCGTGGACAGCACGTGATGACTACACGCGGATAGCCCAGGCGATTGAGCTCCAGTTCTCCATTGACCAACCAAGGCTCATCTACTACGGAACAGAACTCGGTATGACCCAGCACGCTGGCTTCCAGCACGAACAGGGAAACACGGACATCCTAGCCCGCCAACCAATGCCCCAACCTGCGGACCGGAATCTTGAGCATCCGCTCTTTACTGCCTACCAGAAGTGCACAGGAGTACTCGCATGAGAGAAGAGACGGCAACCACAGTCGCATGGCATTCGCAGGGAGTGCGCTCTCTCATCGAAAGCGGTGGAGATTCGCGCGCTGTCCTGTCAGCACTCCACGCGCATGGATGCCTTGCGTTCCCGCAGCTCCGCAGTGGCCTCTTTCCTGCAATCCAGACGAGCCTGGAGGAGGACAAGACCGGGTATGCCAATGCCTGGCTCCGTGACAGCGCCTGCGTTGCACTCGGACTTATTGCGCATGGTGAGCGACAGCAGTCGACACGTGCAGTTCATGGTGTCCTTCATGTGCTGCATGGGGCGCTTCCAACCATTGAGGAAGCTCTTCGATCCCCACAGTTTCCACTTCCCACAGCGCATCGCATCCCATCGAGGTTCGCAGGCGAGGATTCCAGTCCTCGTTCGGAGTGGGCGAACGCCCAGAACGATGCGATTGGATATGCGCTCCTTCTGCTTGGCACTGCAGCAGTCGAGGGCATGCTGCAGACAACTCCAAAGGACGTGCGCCTCATTGATCGCATTCTTGCGTATCTCAACCACATACGCTACTGGGAGGATGAGGATAGCGGACATTGGGAAGAGGTGCGCAAGCGCAATGCTTCGAGCATTGGCTCTGTTCTCGCAGGCATCCGCGCAGTGCGTCCCCTGCTTGACGATGGACGGCTTGTCGACAGACTTGACGAACAGGGCAGCACAGCACTGGAAGAGCTTCTTCCCTACGAGACTCGGGGAGGCCCACATGAGCGGAGGGTGGATGCCGCACTCATTGGACTCGTTGAGCCTCTTGGAGTTGTGAAGGGAGGGATGGCGGATCGCATCATGGCGGATGTCGAGGAGCATCTCGTGGCTGAGTTCGGCATTGCACGGTATCGTGGTGACAGTTACTGGGCTCCAGACTACCGTTCCCACTTTGCCATGGGGGTGCGTGCAGGCGACTTCAGCAACTCCGCTGACATGGATGAACGGAACGCGTATCTCACTCCAGGCGATGAAGCGCAGTGGACCCTCTTCGATTCCCTCATGGCCATCTGCTACGTGCGGAAGGAAAGCAGCGCGGATCTCGTGCGAGCGCAGCACTATCTCTGCAGAGCGCTCGGTCAGATTGTGGAACTGCCTTCAGGTGAATGGCGCATTCCAGAGGCGTTCTTCCTTGAACAGGGCAGCTGGGTCCCGAATGACCATGTGGGTCTGCTCTGGGCACAGGTGAATCTCATCCGTGCCCTTGACGCCTGCAAGCATCTCTTTCCGCTCCCCGTGTGAGCCTCATGCAAGGGGGGGCGTGTCACAGCGCATGAACAGCTGCTGGTATCCTGATTCGGAAGTGGCACATGCACAAGAAGGAGATGCAGTGAAGCAGGAGCTCACCATGGAGAGCAGTCAGGTTCGGGTTGTCCATCATCCGCTCATCGACCATTCGCTTACGATTCTTCGCGATGCTGGAACAACAACCGATGCGTTCCGCCGCCACGCACGGGCAATTACTGTCCTCATCGCCTCGTATGTGCTCGACCACCTTCCCGTTGATGAGGTGCGGGTGCAGACACCCCTGGAGGAAACTGTCGGACACAGGCTCAACACGAATGTCATCTTTGTGCCTGTGCTGCGGGCAGGACTTGCAATGCTCGATGCGATGAGCGACATTGTGCCACAGAGCAAGGTGGGCTTTGTTGGACTCGAGCGCGATGAGATGACAGCCATAGCACGGAGCTACTACCAGAAGCTTCCCTCCCATCTTGCAGATGCGGAGACGATCATCCTGGATCCCATGCTTGCGACAGGGGGCTCAGCCATCCAGACGATTGAGCTTCTCAAGGAGAAGAAGGCGAGACACATCAGGCTCGCATGCATTGTGGCTGTGCCTGAGGGGATTCGAGCCATTGAGGAGCAGCATCCGGATGTGGCCATTGTCACTGCAGTCGTTGACAGGGAGCTGAACGAGAAGAAGTACATCCTTCCAGGCCTTGGTGACTTTGGAGACAGGTATTTCGGGACCATTGACTGAGCTCGTGGTGACTGCCACATCCGCTCAACGAAACTGTTGCAGCGCGTGACACGCAGTATCCAGGAATGTGCGGTAGCATGAAGCCGTAGCACAGGACAACGACTGTCCTGAAGGCAAGGAGGATGTATGGCCGACGAAGTCCAGAATGACCAGGCGAAGGGGAAAGGACTTCTTGGTCGTCTAGGCCCAGGACGGCCTGCGCGCAGCGCAGAAGACGGAGAGAACACCTATATTGAGCTCCGTCAGGATGTGCATGACCGTCTTGTGGAGGAGATGGCTGGCCGGACGAATTCCCAGCAGGCGGATCTTGTGCGGCAGCGCATCCAGGATCTCGTCAACGAAGCGGCAACCCGCCAGAACATCGTCTTCTCAAGGACAGAGCGCCAGCGTGTTGTCGAGATGGTCGAGCATGATGTGCTTGGCCTTGGGCCACTGGATGAACTCCTTGAAGACCCCACTGTTACGGATATCATGATCAACTCCGCGAAGAACGTGTACGTCGAGCAGAGCGGTGTCATCAGGAAAAGTGGAGTGAAGTTTGACAGCAATGCGCAGCTGCTCCAGATCATTGACCGCATCGTCGCACGCATGGGCCGCCGCATTGATGAGTCTTCGCCAATGGTTGATGCACGGCTTCAGGATGGATCCCGAGTCAACATCATCATTCCTCCGCTGTCCCTCAAGGGACCGACCATCACCATCAGAAAATTCGAGAAGGAATCCCTCACAGTCCAGGACCTTGTGAGCAACGGAACAATGACGCAGGCAATGATGGAGTACCTTGAGGCTGCAGTGAACTCTCGTCTCAACATTGCAGTGAGTGGAGGAGGTGGTTCAGGGAAAACGACAACGCTCAACATCCTCAGCGACTTCATTCCTGGTGATGAACGCATTGTCACCATTGAAGATGCTGCTGAACTCAAGCTCCACAAGCTGCATGTCGTGCCACTGGAAACCCGGCCAGCAAATGTTGAGGGCAAGGGCCGTGTCACCATGAGGGACCTTGTCATTAACAGCCTTCGAATGCGACCAGACAGGATTGTCATTGGAGAATGCCGAGGTCCAGAAGCGCTCGACATGCTCCAGGCTATGAACACTGGCCATGATGGCTCACTGACAACCATCCATGCGAACTCTGCCAAGGAGGTCATTCCCCGACTTGAGACTCTCGTTCTCATGGGTGGAGCGGAACTGCCTTCCCGAGCCATCCGGGAGCAGATCGCATCAGCAATCAACATCATTGTCCACCAGACGCGTCTCCGTGACGGGACACGAAAGGTTGTGAATATCTCAGAGCTCACGGGAATTGATGGTGACGATGTGTTCGTCACACCGATTTTCGTGTACGAACAGCTTGGCATGGATCCTGACGGCAATGTCGTGGGCTTTCATTCGGCTTCTGGCACGATGACGATGTACATGGAACACTTCAGTGCATCTGCCCAGAACATCACAGAAGACATGTTTGTGCCTGTGCAACCGTCAGATGAACTACTGGCTCGAGCAGGCATCACCCGAGAACTGTACGAGGCGGAACGGGAAAGGGAACTGGCACTCCTCCAGGGAGAATGACCTCACTAGTCTGTGGCGACACTTTCTCGCTAGGATGTGAGCTATATGAAACAAACTGCAGGTGTGAGAATCGCCTCCTTGGTCCTTCTCGGTTTGCTGGCTGTGTTCACCCTTGGCGTCTATGCAGACGCTCCTTCGTATGGCCTAGTTGGGGGACATGCGGTCGATTATCTCCACCTTGACGCTGCAGCGCATCTTCTGCGGCAACATGGCTGTCTGTACTGCTATAACCAGATTCGATCTGAAGAGATTCATCTCCTGGGCTATGTGCCCCGTACGAGTCCGTACTTTCCCAACGAATTTCTGGATCTTCCTGTCGTTGCTCTGCTCATGGTTCCCCTTTCCTTCCTAACCTTTGCATCGAGTGAACGCGTATTTGTTCTTCTCATGGAACTGGTCGTGCTCGTCGATGGCTGGCTCATCTTTCGCATGCTTCCAAAGGATTGGAGCAACGCGAAGCGGCTTGCGATTCTCCTGTTGTCAGCGTTCATGTTCCCTGGAACAATTGACGTCTTTCTTGGCAAATATGAGCCAGTGCTCTGTCTTGGACTCATCCTGGGCTTCATGTACAACAGAAGAAAGCCATTTGTGTCAGGACTTCTCTTCGCTATCGCAGCATTGGAGCCACAGCTCCTCATATTTCTTCCTGTCGCCATGCTTCTTTCGCGTCAGTGGAAAACACTGTTGGGGTTCGTGTCTGGATCAGCAGTGTGGCTACTGGCATCCCTTGTTGTGCTTCATGGCAATGTAGCCCCGTATATATCTCTGCTCATTTCGAATTCACATCTTTCACCCATTCATGAACCGAGCATCCCGGAGTACATCGGTGCCATAGGTGGCACTGATCTGGCATTTGTGCTCAGCGTTGCTGGACCACTTGTGACAGCGGCTGCATTCTGGCTGCGACGATCCGCACTGGTGGCAAATCCACGACTTGGCTATGCAGTTGCACTTGTTGCATCCATTGCATGGTCTACCCATGCTGGGGAGTACGATCTGCTTCTGCTCGCAGCGCCAATTGCCATCTGGAGCATGTATGACTACGTTCCAGCACTCGTTTTCGCAGCATGCCTGTCAGCAGCATACGCAATAGGGCTGTATGGCCATGCAGTCACACCTCTGGAACCGCTTGTTCTCGTGATACCTCTCCTCTGGTGGTGGCGGCATACTTCATCGACAGTGCCACATGAAGGTGCAGCCATACGGACAGGAGAGCTGGCGAGTTAGCAACTGGCAGCATCGCTGGCGTTCGACAGGATTGTTGCAGTTGTCCGTTGTGTGTCCATGGCCATGCCGTACAGTTGGAACGTGACACGAGAATCCGTTATCCAGCGGTACAGGAGTCTTCTGGGAGACCGGCCGCTCATCATAGCTGCGAATCGTGCTCCAGTTTCCATCAAGGAGCTGGTGGATCCTGTCACACACACGCCGTACCGCAAAGTCGTCATGGGTGCTGGAGGACTTGTCACTGCGCTGAGTGAGCTTGCGGGTTCCACACATTCGCTCTGGATCGGTGCAGGTGCACCAGGGGATGAACTGCTCCAGGCTGCGCTCGAACATACCAATGGACGTGTGAGCTCACCCGATGGACGTTCATACCGGATCCGGCTTGTCCAACCCACTGCACGCCAGTACAACGATCATTACAACGTGGTGAGCAATCCGCTTCTCTGGTTCCTCCAGCACTATCTCTGGGATGCATCCAAAGCCCCTTCACACACTTCGGAGCTGAGCAAGGCGTGGACAGACGGATACAGGGCAGTCAACAGCCTTTTCGCAAACGCAATCATTGAGGAAGCGCATGGAGCCACGAAGCCGCCAGTGATCCTCATCCAGGATTACCAGCTGTACTGCGTTGCAGGGGAAGTACGGAAAGCCCTTCCCACTGCAACCATCCAGCAGTTCGTCCACATTCCCTGGCCCGGTGCGCAGTACTGGAAGCTCATTCCCCTGTACATGAGGCGTGACATCCTGCATGGCATGCTTGGCTGCAGCATCATTGGATTCCAGACGTCACGGGATGTGAAGCAGTTTCTTGATACTGTCCAGCAGGAGCTCGGATACGCCATCGACCACGAGAGTGAGACCATCACTGTTCCCGATGGGAGAACTGTGGTGGCCCACGCATACCCCATCAGCATCAGTACCTCCGAATTTGTTGAAATGCAGCGCATGGAGGAGACGGGGACCTACAGGGACCGTTTTGCAAGGGAACGCTCTGCAAACCCAACCCGGAGCTGCATCGTCCGGGTTGACAGAACAGACCTCACAAAGAACATTCGCCGAGGATTTCTCGCCTATGAACGGCTTCTTGAGCAGCATCCAGAGCTTCGTGAAGCAGTTGAATTCTGGGCATTCCTCATCCCCACAAGGCAAAACGTCCCGGAGTACCAGGAGTACTTCCGCAGCATCCAGAGTGACATAGCAAGGATCAATGGGCGGTTTGGCACTGCATCCTGGACTCCCATTCGGCTGGAGCATGAGGACAACAGGCCCAAAGGGGTTGCAGCCTACGAACAGTGCGATGTGCTCTTTGTGAACCCAGTATTCGATGGCATGAACCTTGTTGCCAAGGAAGGCATCATCTGCAGCAAAGACGAGACAGTCCTCGTGCTCAGTGAGAATGCGGGAGCATATGAGGAGCTCCATGAGGGTGCAGTAGGCATCGATCCCTTCGATGTGGATGGCCAGGCAGAAGCGCTCTACAGGGCGATAACGATGCCACTTGCGGAGAAGAGGCGGCGCAATGCTCTTCTTAAGGAAATCGTGCAGCGGAACAGCATCGGGAAGTGGATAGCAGCCCAACTTGACGATCTGGATCGCGTTGCGAGTGCGCAGCAGCATGGGGGCGTTCCCCCCAGGGACACGCTTCAGTAGGGAGTACAGGTCCTGCTGGCTGCTGAAGTACGGCATGCGCTCCGGCTATAATGAGTTCGGCCTGCTGAACCCGGCGAGCCTCAACAGGAAGGAACATCCCATGTCTACTCCCGCTCTTGGCAAACTCCGCCAGCTGTTCTCCCAGAATGCGTGCCATCCTGAAAAGGATGTGCTGAAGGATCTCAGGGAAGCAGCATATTCCCCGACATTCCCGTGGGAAATCCTTCGCAAGAGCAGCATGACCCAAGTTGCCTACCTCCTTGAGAACATGGCCCAGCACTGCACAACCACCAAGGAGCTCTGCACAATCCTCGACCTGTTCGACTCCGTTCCGAGAACGCGCTTCGAATCATGGTGCACGGAGAAGGCGGGAACCATCCTTCTCGACCGTGCGAACGGTGTGAGCAGGTTCGGCGCGCTTCCGGATGGGTGGCAGGATGCAATTCTTTCCCACATCAGGGGGCAGAGTTCCGGATATTGGGGCAAGAGCATGCTCCGGGCAGCATACATTCTCGAAGGCAAGCCCATTGGAGGACTGCTCGGGAAGGAGGACCGTGGACTCGACTGACACGGCCAGCAGCATGCATCCTCTCGGATATCTCGGCAATCCCGAGGACATCCAGGCTGTCATCTTTGATGTTGGTGGAGTGCTCCTTGTGCCGATGAACGACGAATGCATTGAGGGGCAGACAGCGCGCGAGTTTGCTGCCTTCTTCCGTTCCTCATTCCATACCGAGTACCATCTCATGAACTTCCGCCATCTTTGGCACCAGTTTGAGGTGGGTGAGATAGATGAGGAGTCTTTCTTCGCCCTCTTCTGCCAGGCGTTCGCTGCATCGAATGGGAAGGAGATTTCCACACGTGCTGCCCGTGAAGCCGTATGGGGGAGTGGGCTTGGACTGTGCAGACCCATGGTGGATACCGTGCGGAAGCTGAGGGTCGGGGGAAGGCGGACTGCAATCATCTCGAATGCAGGACGTGACGCCTTTGGCGATGTGCCCGAGATTGGACACATGGACCTCTTCGATGTGACCATTGTCTCGGGTAATGTAGGGATGCGTAAACCTGATCCCGCCATCTACGAGCTTGCGCTTGAGAGACTCGCACTGCCTGCGGAAGCATGCTGTTTCATTGATGATCTGCAGCACAATCTTGAACCGGCCAACAGGCTTGGCATCAGGACGATCCACTGCCATGACCCGGAACTGCTTGCCTCGCAGCTTGTCGAGTTTCTCCTCGGAGAGAGTGGCTATGAAGCGTGAACTGAGAAGCCCTGATGGTACAGTTGTCGCTTCCGAAGTGGAGATGGCGGATTCTGTATGGTCCCGCTTCTGTGGTCTCATGATGCGGAAGGAGTTTCCGAAAGGACATGCTCTCGTGCTTTCCCCTTGCAGTTCTATCCACATGTTCTTCATGCGTTTTCCCATCGATGTGGCGTTTGTGAACCGGGATGGGAAGATTCTTCATGCCCTCAACTCCATCCGTCCCTGGCGGGCAAGCAGGATGGTCTTCCATGCTGTCGCTGCCATTGAACTTCCTGCAGGAACGATGAAGGAACTTGGCATCGGCAGGGGAGACACCATCACACTGCATGAGGACAGCTAGCATTCCGCATCACCCTGGGAGGTGGATGCACATACATCAGGTGATGTACATCATTTGATGGAAGACACGGTCAGCTGTCACAGTTAGAGTGAATGCATGTCCTGCCTCTCCCGGTTGCGCACCAGGGACCATTTCCCCTCTGGTCCGCACCGCAACATCGTCATTCCTGCTGCAGCAGCTGCGCTGTGTATCGTGAGTCTTGGAAGCATGCTGCATGGGGCATGGAGCGGGCTTCCTGGGACAGCACTTCTTCTGTCAGCAGGGTTCGCCATACTCGCATGCGCAGCTCTGCTCGTTACACGTTGGAGCGCTCTTGGAAGCTTTGTCCTTACGCTTGGATTCTGTGTGGCTGCTGTAGACTCTTCCCATATCAATGGACCAATCTTTCTTGTTCCACTCGCAGCACTCATTGCTGTGGTTTCCGACAGGGGAGCTGTTCTGGGGAGTGTGCTTGGAGTATTGGGAGGGATTCTCCTCGTCCTTGCAGCCACAGTGACTCCAACGAACATCACATATGGCGTCATCTGGCTGCTTGTTGGGCTTCTTGCTGGAACCATGATCCGTGGCAGGCGACGGTTCTTTGCACAGATGGAAGAGCAGCATCGGTGGCAGGTGACATCTGAGGAGGAGGAGATGCGCAGGGTCATTGCTGAGGAACGGCTGCGGATAGCGCGGGAGCTGCATGACATCATTGGGCACACCCTTTCTGTCATTGCACTGCAGGCCGGAGTTGCAGAGCATGTGCTTGACAGCAATCCTCACGCAGCCCAGCAGGCCATGCATGCAGTTCGGGATGTGAGCAGGCATGCGCTTGGAGAACTGAGGCATGAACTTGCCCTGCTCAGGGGAGATGTGGCAGACCCTGAGGAAGGAAGTGAACCGGTTGCCATTGCAGGCATCCCTTCTCTCATTGCGAATGTCTCAAGCACAGGGATATCTGTGACGTATGACTGCCAGGGAGACGCAGAGGAACTTCCATCAGTTCTCTCTGCAGCCTGCTACAGGATCGTGCAGGAATCGCTCACCAATGCAGTCAGGCACGGGGGGCAGGGTGTGCGGATCACTGTGAGCATTGCCATTCTTCCACATTCAGTTGAGATCCATGTGCACAATGATGGCACGGGGGTGTCAAGCCTCATTCCTGGAGCGGGAATCGCTGGCATGCAGGCAAGGGCGCAGTCTCTGGGAGGGTCCTGCACAGCGCTTCCAGATTCCACAGGTGGAGTCACAGTCACAGCGAGCCTGCCCAGGGAGAAATGGTCATGATCCGGATTGTCCTTGCTGATGACCAGCCACTTGTGCGGGTGGGGGTGCGGGCGCTTGTTGAATCTGTTCCGGACATGGAGGTTGTGGGAGAAGCAGGCACTGGCACGGAAACAGTGCGTGTCGTACAGGATACGCTGCCAGATGTTGCCGTTCTCGACATTCGCATGCCAGGCATGAGTGGCATAGAGGCATCACGGAAGATTCTTGCAGACCCAAACTGCTGTGCAACACGCATACTTGTTCTCACAACATTTGAGATAGATGAATACGTCTATGAGGCGCTCCGTGCTGGTGTGTCGGGATTTCTCCTCAAGGATGCGGATCCTGAGGAGATACTCAGGGGCATACGCACTGTGGCTGAAGGGAATGCCCTTCTTTCACCGAGTGTGACCCAACAGGTCATCCGCACGTTCGCCCAGCAGTCCGCACTGCCAGCTGGCAAGTCAGCACTCATCAGGGAACTTACATCCCGGGAACGTGAAGTGCTCGCACTCATTGGCAAGGGGATGTCGAACGATGAGATCGCGGAGGCACTGTCGATGAGCCCTGCAACTGCCCGCACACATGTCTCACGCATACTCAGCAAGACATCGTGCCGTGACCGTGCCCAGCTTGTCGTGATCGCATATGAAAGTGGACTCATGCGCTGAGCATCGGAACAGAGCAGTACCACGAGCTACGTACTGACACGTAGGAAAAACTGGAGACTGTGTGCGGATGTCCATGCAGCGGAGCTGGCTGTACGGTTGGTGCAGTCAACCGCACATGAACGGAGGTATTCGAATGGTTGGATATGTGGCAGGATGGGGCGCAGGATGGCTGTGCTGGCTGTTTGTTCCCATCATCTTTTTCTTTGTCATCTTTCTTCTTGCAAGGGGCTTCAGTGGAAGACGCTATGGAGGGTGGTGCGGCCCAGCATATGGTCACTATCCGCATCCACACGCTCCGCTTCCTGAGAAGGATGCAGTCGACATACTCAGGGAAAGGCTTGCAAGCGGTGACATTGATGTAGAGGACTTCACAGCAAGGATGCGTGTGCTGCAGGGGAAGTGAGTGAAGATGTCCATGCATCCTCCAGGGCAGGCTGCATGGACACTTCCTGTTCAGGTATGCCTGTGAACATGCGACCTCAATGGGACTGCATGGCGGGTTTGGTTACAATGATGTGTTTCCTCTGGAGTTTTTCCGCAGGCGATCTATAATGAGCCTCGTACTGGTTCCGGTCTATGGAGGATCAGAATATGCGTGTGACTGTAACAGCTCAAACGCCGATTCATCACGACAACCGCTTGCATGCGGAGAAGCGTCTCACAGAACGTCTCGGGCAGTACCCGCAGATTGAGAATGTGTCGCTCGTGTTGACACGTGAAGCACATCGGGTTGATGAGTGGTCAGCAGTGGCACGGGTGGAGCTCAGACATGGCACGCTGCACATCCGGCAGCATGCGCACGAACTCCCGCAGGTCGTCGAGCAGCTCGTCGATACGCTCGACTGCAGGCTTGCGCAGCGGAAGCAGCGGATGACTGCGCACAAGGGACACTCCTCCGTGCGCACCATGGATGTGGGAAGGACGTTCGCGGGACTCTAGATGCCCGCTTCGTTTGGACAGGACGCCCCGGAACTTGTCAGCTCCGGGGCGTTTTCTCTTGGGAATGTGTGGCATCGTGCTCAAGGCGGTAGTATTGGTACATGTCATTCTTGAGCCGTGTGTTTGGCGATCCCACCGAAAAGGAACTTCGCATCCTCCAGCGGATTGTTGATGAGATCAACGATCTCGAGCCGGAAATGGAGAAGCTCTCCGATGCGGAGCTCGCTGCGAAGACTGCCACATTCAGGGAGAGGATAGGGTACTCAGCCCCTTCCGAGTCCCTTGGCCATCCGCTTGTGGGGTCCATTGTCCAGTCGTATGACGCTGAGGGATTCTACCCGGATGCGGCTGAGGATGATGCGGAGGAGGAAACTGAGGAGGCGCGCCTGAAGCGGCTCGATGATGCCCTTGATGACATCCTTCCCGAGGCGTTTGCAGTTGTCCGTGAGGCCTCACGACGCATCCTTGGCATGCGGCACTACGATGTCCAGCTCATTGGAGGCATCATTCTCCATCAGGGGAAAATTTCCGAGATGCGCACTGGAGAAGGAAAGACGCTTGTTGCGACTCTTGCACTGTATCTCAATGGACTGGCAGGATATGGAGCGCATCTCGTCACTGTCAACGACTACCTCGCCCGACGCGATGCTGGGTGGAACGCACCTCTCTACCACTTCCTTGGACTCTCAGTCGCTGTCATCTCTGGTCAGGACCAGTCGTACGTGTACGATCCGGAGTTCACTGACCCCCAGCATGATGATGAGCGGCTCCAGCATCTCCGTCCCTGCACAAGGCGTGAAGCATACCTTGCCGATGTCACGTACTGCACGAACAATGAGCTCGGATTCGACTACCTCAGGGACAACATGGTCCCATCGCTCGAGTTCTGTGTCCAGCGGCGACTCCACTACGCCATCATCGATGAGGCGGACTCCATCCTCATCGATGAGGCACGCACACCACTCATCATCTCCGGCCAGGGGAATGAGCTCGTAGACAAGTACAACCTCTATGCCCGCATCGTTCCCCAGCTGAAGCCTGAGGAAGATTACACCATCGATGAGAAGGCGAAGGCTGTCACTCCGACTGAAGCAGGTGTCGAGAAGGTCGAGAAGCTCACAGGCATCATGGATTTCTTCCATCCAGAACACCACGATGATGCGCACAAGCTCAACAAGGCGCTCGTTGCCCATGCCATCTACCAGAAGGACAGGGATTACATCGTCAAGGATGGGGAAGTCATCATTGTTGATGAGTTCACTGGTCGAACGCTTCCTGGAAGAAGGTGGTCCGATGGCCTCCACCAGGCAATAGAGGCGAAGGAGGGACTCGATGTCCACCAGCAGGAGGAGACGAAGGCGACCATTACCTTCCAGAACTACTTCCTCCTGTATGACAAGCTTGCAGGCATGACCGGAACTGCAGTCACGGAATCCGAAGAGTTCCACAAGATCTATGAACTTGAGGTTGTGCCCATTCCCACGAACCGTCCCCTCATACGTGAGGATGCCAGGGATGTCGTGTACCGCACTCAGGATGCGAAGTACAAGGCGATTGTTGACGAGATCACTGAGGCGCACCACAACGGCCAGCCTGTCCTTGTGGGAACGACAAGCATCGAGAAGAGCGAACTGCTCTCACGCATGCTCGACAAGAAGGGCATCCGACACAACGTCCTCAATGCGAAGCAGCATGAGCGGGAGGCAGCGATCGTTGCGGAAGCGGGGAAGAAGGGCGCAGTGACCATCGCAACAAACATGGCTGGCCGCGGAACGGACATCGTCCTTGATGCGGACGCCCGGGAGGCTGGCGGCCTGTACATCATCGGCACTGAGCGCCATGAGTCACGGCGCATTGACAACCAGCTCCGTGGCCGTTCCGGTCGCCAGGGAGATCCCGGCACGACACGGTTCTTTCTTGCCCTCGATGATGACCTCTTCCGCATCTTCGGTGGTGACCGCATGCAGTCGCTTCTTGACCGTTTCAACCTTGAAGAGGACTTCGCCATCGAGTCGAAGATCATCACCCGCCAGATGGAAGGCGCACAGACCCGTGTTGAGGGCATGCATTTCGACACGCGGCGCAATCTTGTCGAATATGACAATGTCATGAACACGCAGCGCGAGATCATCTATGGTGAACGCCGGAAAATCCTTGAGGGTGCGGACACGAAGGCGAACATCCAGGCGATGGTCCGCACACT
Source organism: bacterium (assembly GCA_021803465.1). Taxonomy (GTDB): domain Bacteria; phylum Chloroflexota; class Dormibacteria; order Aeolococcales; family Aeolococcaceae; genus JAJZLL01. Next base: position 22,664 of record JAJZLL010000039.1, on the reverse strand, counting down.
TGTCACAGGAGCAGTCCCTGAGCACTGTGAGGGACGGTACAAGGAGTCGTGGGACATCGACAGCCTCGACGAGTGGGTGCGCCAGCTTGCTCCACTTCCTGCACTCAGCGATGCGGAGTACGACGAGATCGGGGACTCGCTCGAGGAGCTCTCGGAATTCTACATTGAGCGGCTCAACACCTTCTACGAGCAGAAGGAGCAGCAGTACGGACCGCTCGTCATGCGTCAGGTGGAGCAGGCAACCATGCTTGGCATCATTGACCAGCGGTGGTCGCTCTACCTCACGGAGATGGAGCATCTCAAGGAATCCGCGAGACTACGCGCTTACGCGCAGCTAGACCCAGTCATCGAATACAAAGGAATGGCGCACAAGGCATTCCAGGATCTTCTCGAGGAAGTCCAGTTCGATATCGTGCGAAACATCCTCCAGCGTCCGATCCAGGTCATTGTCCAGGATCCTGCTGGACAGACGCCCCAGGCAACGCTCGAGCAGCGGGCTCCCCAGTCCGCCCGCCCTGACCTTCCAGGGTCGATGGTGGACTCCCACATTCCTCCTGCTGCACGGCCAGCAGCTGCTGCAGCAAGTGCAGCACTTGCGCGTCAGACAATGGGAACCAGGATGCCTGAACGGCTGACCTACAAGGGTGGTTCCGTGGAAACTGCGACAAAGCCGACTTCCTCGACTGCCCAGAAGGTTGGTCGCAACGATCCCTGCCCCTGCGGAAGTGGGAAGAAGTACAAGCGCTGCCACGGGATGTGATTGGCCTGCAGTATGCTGGGTGATGCCACACACGAAGGAACACCATGTCTGAACTGACCTCACGGTTGAAGGAGTTGTCGTCCCGGGCACATTCGCTTCGGGACCATCTTTGACCTGGAAACAAGGGAGTCTCGACTCAGCGAGCTGCAGACACTCATTGCTGCACCAGATCTCTGGGATGATCCAGCCCAGGCGACAAAGCTCACCCAGGAGGCAAGCAGGCTGGAGCAGCTTCTTGCATCGTGGTCTACATTCCTTGCGAAGATTGACGATGCGGCTGAACTTGCAGCCCTCCTCGATGAGGGAGACGATCCTGCTGTCAGGGAATCACTCGAGGAAGAGGCGACTGCAATCGAGGCAGAACTTGGGAAGCGGGAGCTCGACCTCCTCTTCAGTGGACCATACAGTGACAGTCCTGCACTCCTCACAGTGCATGCGGGTGCTGGAGGCACGGATTCTCAGGACTGGGCCTCAATGCTCTTCCGCATGTTCGTGAGATGGGGAGAGTCCCACGGCATGCAGCCGGAGATCATCGATGAGACGGAGGGAGAGGAGGCAGGCATCAAGTCCGCAACTGTGCGGATGAGTGGTGAGCGTGCGTATGGACTGCTCCGGAGCGAGAAGGGAGTCCACCGCCTTGTGCGTCTCAGCCCGTTCGATTCCGCCCACAGGCGGCACACATCATTCGCGCTTGTCGAGGTGATGCCGGAGATCGAGGATGAGGCTCCGCTCGACATAGACCCCGATGATGTGCGGGTGGATCTCTTTCGGTCAAGTGGAGCAGGAGGGCAGCATGTGAACAAAACTTCCTCCGCAGTGCGGCTCACGCACATTCCCACAGGGACTGTTGTGACCTGCCAGAACGAGCGTTCCCAGGGACAGAACAGGGAGATGGCATGGCGGGTGCTCCGTTCACGGCTCCGGATGCTGCAGGAGGAGGCACGTGCGCAGACAATTGCGGACATCAAGGGGGATGTCGTCTCGGCAGAGTGGGGCAACCAGATACGGTCGTATGTGCTTCATCCGTATACGCTTGTGAAGGATCACCGCACTGGTGCCGAGGTGGGCAACACGCAGGATGTGCTTGAAGGGAACATCGATCCCTTCATCGAGGCGTTTCTCCGCTATTCCGTTGGGGAGGAGACTGCTGACGCAACATCCATGGAAGCAAGATAGGGCTTCAGGATCTCGCGAGCCTCCTCATGGAGCACACCGTTTGTGGAAAGTGCGCCACCCTTCGTGAACGGAGTGTGCACTGCAGTCTCAAACACACCACCTGCTTCTGTCACGAGAAGGTCCAATGCAGTGAAGTCCCAGAGTCTTGCGAAGGGAAGGGAGAGTGCGACATCGGCTGTTCCCCTGGCGACTGCGACATGGGAAAAGGCGTTGCCCAGTCCCCGGACATCCCAGCACTTCCGGATGAACAGCTCATAGGGATGGAGATCCGGATTTCCGTGAAAGCCTGAATGGCTGAACACTGCCTGATCGAGCGAGGCAGTTGCCGAGACATGAAGCGGAAACGACGAGATGGATGAGTGCGCTCCATTGCCACGCACTGCATGGTACCGCTGGTTGAGTGCAGGAAACGACACAGCGGACATCACAGTCTGCTGTTGGAACTGTACAGCGATGAGGATGGCCCAGGTCTCGTTGCCGCGGAGGAAGCTTCGTGTGCCATCGATGGGATCGATGACCCAGCGCCAGTCGGAAGTGGGATTCGCAGTTGCTCCAAATTCCTCCCCGAGGATGGAGTGGCTCGGGTGGTGCTTCTGGATGGTTGACCGGAGCAGGCGTTCCACTGACGTATCCGCCTCGGTTGCAGGGGATCCATCATCCTTCGTCTCCACGAGGAGCGTTCTCGATTTGAAGTAGGGCAGGACACACTGCTCAGCAAGCTCCTGGAGTTCAAGAAGAAAGGTGAGTTCCGGTTGCGTATCCATGGCAGACTCCACGATGAGGGCGACTTTCCCACAGTATACGTGCTGCATTGTGAAACAGGTAGGTCGCTACTGATGTCGTGATCCTCAGTTGGGTTGGCAATCAGGGCATGAGTTTGCATGAATGCCTTGCGCATTGGTTTCCCTGTTGAGCCCCACTGTCGCATGTCGACAACTGTGCAAGGGTGTGACAGTAGGAACAGTGCATAGACTGTGACCCCGTAACAACGCGTGACGATATCGCTGTCTGCCATGTCACAAGGCGATCAGAAGGTGGACAATGTCCTAAGACATGGATGGGCAGTCGCAACTCACGCGAATCATCACGGCTGGCGTGATGCTCAGCATCGTTGTCACGATGCTCGTCGTTGCACGCTCGCCCATTGCAAGTGCAGGATCGCCCCAGGGATCGATCGTGCCTTCGCCCAATGTGACTACAACGCAGAGCAACTATCTCCAATCGACGAGCTGCACCTCGACCACCTTCTGCATGGCAGTGGGGTACTACTCCACCGGAAGCTATGACCAGACGCTCATCGAGGAGTGGAACGGGACGAGCTGGAGCATCGTTACGAGCCAGAACACGAGCACAGCGCAGAATAACGAGCTCGAGGGTGTGAGCTGCACGAGCACGACTTTCTGTATGGCAGTGGGGTACTACAACGGCGGTGGCTCCAGTCCAGACGAGACACTGATTGAGGAGTGGAAAGGGGCGAGCTGGAGCACCGTGACGAGCCCAAATGCGACTACGACAGGGGACAATATCCTCAGCGGGGTGTCATGCACAAGCACCGGCTTCTGCATGACGGCAGGGGACTACTGCAGCGCAGGCAACTGCAGCAGTGTTTTCCAGACGCTTGTCGAGGAGTGGAGTGGGACAAGCTGGAGCATCGTCACGAGCTCGAACACGACAACGACACAGAATAACTATCTCCAAGGCGTGAGCTGCACGAGCACGAGCTTCTGCATGGCGGCTGGGTACTACTACACCGGAAGCTACGACCAGACGCTCGTCCTGGAATGGAAAGGAACGAGCTGGAGCGTCGTCACGAGCCCGAACACGAGCACGACAGAAGCCAATGTCCTCTATGGAGTGAGCTGCACGGGCTCGACCTTTTGCATGGCCACTGGCTATTATTACAATTCCACCTACGCAACGGACAGCACGCTTGTCCTGGAATGGAGCGGAACGAGCTGGAGCGTCGTCACGAGCCCGAACATTTGTCCGACGTGCCGAAACTACCTTTATGGCGTGAGCTGCTCGAGCACAAGCTTCTGCCTGGCAGTGGGAGAAGACTTCAACAATGGCAATGCCTATACGCTCGCTGAGGAGTGGAATGGGACGAGCTGGAGCATCATTACGAGCGCGAGCACGAACACGACACAGCAAAATCTCCTCAATGGTGTGGCGTGCACGAGCACAGCCTTCTGCATGGCAGCGGGGGACTACATCAACGCCAGCAATTTCAACCAGACGCTTGTCGACGAGTTCGGAATGGTGTGCTCTGGCGGCAGTCTTGGTCTCAGTGCACCCACATCCGCAGCGTTCCCCGGAGTCACGCTCGACGGAACGAATCAGACGAGCACCCTGCCACTCACGTTCACTCCGGACGATGAGACAGGAACGGGAAACGGATGGAACCTCGACGTCACGTCCACCACCTTCACCAATGCCAGCAGCGACTCCCTTCCGACGTCGGCAAGCTCTGTCACGGGTGTCTCATCAGTCACACTTCCCACGGGCAACTGCTCCGCGCCCACGAATACAGTCACCCCGTATCCCATCACTGTTCCCGCAGGAACAACGGCGCCCACGGCAGCAGCCGTCTACAGCGCGAACACCAATTCCGGTGAAGGACCAGCAAATGTGACGCTCAATTTCGCAGTCACCGTTCCGGGGTATGCATACTCGGGAACGTACACATCAACGTGGACATTCACGATCGCAAGCGGACCGTAAATGATCTCCATGCTTGGGCCACAAAGTCAATCTTGAGAAGGCTGTCCTTCTTCGACCCATCCATCGGGTCCACAACTTCATCTTCGGCAACGACTGGTGATGCCATAAAGCGACCTCACCCTCCAACAGAAATGTGTCAATGGATTCAGGCTGAACTGTCTGCGATGTTCAGTCAGCAATCGATCGAAGAGTCAGCAAGTGTGGAAGAAAGCCAGCTCACATCGCAGGAATACCACTGGCAGCAAAGGATGTGGGGATGGAAGCAGGTGTGAGCAGCAGCTTCCGAAGTTTGACTTATCTGTATCGGGCTGCATACCGATTTCGGAATCCGCTGGACTATTGAAGCATTGGTCATTGCGATGAATGCGCACAAGGGTCTGAACCATATTCATGCACGCACATTCTGCCGTCGGAACACAATCCTGTCACGATGCAAGAGGCTCCCATTGCGCTGTGCTAGCTTTTTGAAGGAGCAGCGATATGCATTCTGGGGCATTTCCAGGAGTAGTCGTGGCAGATATGCGGGGCACTCAATGGACGATCTGAAAGAACCGGATGTCGTAGACATATTCAGGGCAATGATTCGTGCCGTGGGGTCGACCATAGGCAAACCAGTTCGGGTTACATCCTTTGGTACGGACCCGCCTACCGGGGCCGGGGGGTCCTACTTCTATGAGGGAAACAATAGAGGCAAAGTCCGTCTCAGGGTATCCCACATTGGATCTCTTTCCAATATCCCGAAGGAAGCGACTGACTTGAAGCCCTCAATGGATGCGGGCGTGCGAGAACGCCAAACTCGCATCACAGATGCATCAGTGGCACTGGGCTGCCTAGCGCATGAACTTCTTCACAGTGCTGGTCCTGAGTCAGAAGCCGAATTTCACAGAGCAGCGGAAGAGCGTTCAGCCTCTCCAGGTGCTCTGGCGTTTTGTGAAGCAGTTGCAGATACTGCCCGATTAGCGTTCCAGAAGACGCTCATTGGACGCATGAACACGTTTTTGAGAGATAGGAACTTTGCTCCGATAAATCCTGCTGTCAGGGAAGTGGAACCCATTTCCGGTTATCCCATGCATGTAGCGCTTCTCAGCAAGATCATTGACAGCATGGGCTATCCTCAGGGAGACGCAAATCGCGAGTTCCTGCTGAAAGATCTCGTCGTAACAGGAGCAGGCTCCAATTCCCTCACCTTGCTGGCGGGTATGGTGGCAGACAGTGCTGGACTTCCATCTGAACAGAATGGCAATGTGAGACATCTGCTCCAGTCTGTATTCGATACTGCTGCATCACGACAGACTTCCCTTTCATCCGCATCCAATCCCCCTGCAAAGGCACAAGTGTACGCTACCGCAGGAAGGCAGCTTGGCATTATGTTCGCAGAGCAAGTGAAAGCTCTCGCCAAGAAATCCATGGTGAAGCCAGCAGTGGGATCAGCACCGCTGGAACAGCAGAAGCATGCACCGTCAATTGCCCAGAGCCGGTCGACTAGGGCGCATGAACTGGCCGAGAAGCGTCGCGAAGAGCAACAGAATGAGTTTCGCGACCGAGCCCGAAAGCGTGCGCAGCAAGCTGCGATAACCAAGCAGAGGCAACCCCAATTGCGTAGAGGGGGATACCATCTGTGATGGAGGCCCTGCAGATTGGGGCATCACGCACTGCACCTGATGCAGACGGCTTGTGCGCATAGGCTTCGCGACACGGGCATCGTGCATTCTCAGGTGCGTTGGAACGGTGGGATCGCACTGTCTGCAATGTCCAGGCCTGCATCTTCTCACCATGCATCCATTTCTCCTGCATGGGAACCCGCAAACAAAGGCGCTGGACTGTGCACCTACGCATGGCTGCCATTCTCATAATCCTCGATCGTGGAGAGTAGATCCGAGATGGTGTATGGCTTGCCAAGAAACGCATTGAATCCGAGTGCCCGTGAGCGTTCCCGCTCAGCCTGCATGAGATTCGCAGAGCAGGCAATGATAGGAATGTCAGGCTTCACCTGCCGCACCTGGCGAGCGACTTCCCATCCGTCGAGTTCAGGAAGTCTGAGATCTAGAATCATAAGATCAAACTCTTCTCCAATTGCCTGGACAAGCCCCTTTGTTCCCGTCTCGCACGTCGTGACTGTGTGTCCCCGGAGTGTGAGAATCTTCTCAGTCAGCGCGATGAAATCAGGATCATCCTCCACGAGCAGCACCCTCATCGTGGAAGGCTCCTAAGGGGTTGTCGCGTCTGGTGCTGGTCATTGATGATCTGCCGGATGGTGAAACCAAGGTCGGTCTCAAAGAGCATCGTTTTCGCAATGTACTGGTCAATGAGGCCGTCAAGCCTCGCGAAGTCACCAGCATCCATGTCCTTCGCACTCGCCACAATGATGGGAATGCCACTTGTCTCAGGAATGGCCCGAAGACGTGAGATCATCTCGAAACCACTCATCTCCGGCATGATGAGATCCGCAATGATGAGATCCGGCTGGCGTACGATCGCAAGATCAATGCCTGATGGACCATCCTCAGCAGTGAGCACAGTCGCATGCTCCCGTTTCAGCATCCGACCAAGCAGGGTCCTCATGTCTGGATCATCGTCGACAATGAGCACTGTCCTGTCTTCAAGGCCATGGAGGAACTCCGTCATGCTCGTGATGATCTGCCTGCTGGAGAACGGCTTCTGAACGAATGACACCTGGTCCACTGGGATGACCATCTGGTTGAAGTCATGCTTCGAGACGAGAACGACTGGGACATTCCGTGTGCCTTTCCGGCTTCTGAGACGCTTCAGCCCCTGGATTTCCTCATTGAGAGGGAAGGCGAGGGAGATCGTGATTGCGGAAGGCCGTATCGTCTGAGCTATCTGCAGCACCTCGTTGACGGATTCAGCTTCAATGCAGTGGATGCCTTCGATCTTGAGCTGCTTTGCGATGTGTGAGCGTGCAACGGCATCCTCATCCACGACAATGACGACATCCTCGTTCCGTTCGCTTTCCTCGTCATCATCTTCCTCACGTGGCACACGTGGCTGCAGTCCCGCGATCTCAGCACTCGCATCTGAAAGGGGAAGGGTGAACCAGAAGGTGCTCCCCATGCCTGGAACGGAAGTGCATCCCATCTCGCCCCCGTGGAGCTCGACAATGCTCTTGCTGATCGCGAGTCCCAGACCAGTTCCACCACGTGGCTGAACGATATCGGGATTCCCCTGGATGAACTCCCCAAAGACACGGCTGATGTCGCCTGCAGGAAGTCCCACACCCGTATCCTCCACCTCGATGCGGACTGTGGTCGGTGCATCATGCATGCACCGCACTGTAACCGTTCCATTGTCAGTGAACTTGATGGCATTGCCAAGGAGGTTGAGGAGCACCTGTCGGACCTTCTGGAGATCCGCAGTGACAGGTGGAACAGAAGGTGTGTCCAGCCTGAGCTCAAGTCCCTTCTCCTGGGCAAGAGGAGTGAGACTGTCGAGTGTGCGTGCAATGACTTCAGTGACATCCATCTCCGTAGGGAAGAGCTCCATGCGACCTGCCTCGATGCGTGAGAGGTCAAGAAGCTGGTCCAGCAATGAGAGAAGATGCTTTCCTGCAGTGTGGATGCGGACAATGTCCTCATGCTGGGGAGTCGACAGCTCTCCTTCTAGCCCTGTCATAAGGATTTCCGCGAAGCCAAGAATCGCTCCTAGCGGTGTGCGGAGCTCATGGCTCATCCGTGCAAGGAAGTCATTCTTTGCCTTGCTTGCTGCAAGCGTGGCCTCCTGGCTATCTTGAAGACTCTCTATGAGGTTGATCCGGGTGAATGCAGCACCAAGGTGGCTGATGTAGAGGCTGAGTCTGGCAATTTCGTCTGACCCGAATTCCGGTGTTATTGGACCTGTCTTGAGCACAACTGTTCCTGTTTCCTCGCCCATGGGCATGGGCACCTTGATGCTTCCTGGCTCGCCCCGGGCTGGTGGAGCATCATCCAGGAGCTGGAGCGCTTCCTCAATGTCCAGCCGGTACAGCGCAATGATCCGCTCCTTCTCATCAAAGATCGCGCAGCCTTCCGCACCAACAAGATTTGTGGCCCATACAGCCGAGTCCTCTGCAAGACTCTGTGGAGAGGGGGAGAGGGTGACAAGGTTGTTGAGCTCCGAAGCAAACTCCGTTTCCTCGCCCATGCGCCACAGTCCCCGAAGTGCTGCAGGAGGATACAGTGCCATGAACATCAGTGGGACGAAGAGAATGGTGATGGATTCAGCAGCGAGGCTCAGGGGAAGGGAAGGTACGCCCCTGCTTCCTGTGATGAGACTCACAGCAAGGACAAGGAGAAGAAGGACATAGGCGCTCGCAAGAGCACGAAGCCGTGCCTGCTGGACTCGGGGGAGCGCATTGGAGTGCGACCAGAAGCTGCCCACAACAAAGCAGGCTATGCCCATCCACAGGACTATTGTGTACAGGACGGAAAGCAGCACTGGGGCTGCAATATGCGTCTGGGTTGCTCCAGGAGTGGAGATGGGAATGGGCAGTGAAAGCGTGAACACTGCAGAAAGCCCAAGCAGCACGTATACGGTTCTCGTCGTTGCACGGGATGTTGGGAAGAGGCTCCCGTGGTACAGGAACAGTCCCAGGGCGGACCCTGTGAATGCAATGAGAACGATGTCTGCCATGGCATATCCAAGAAGGGGATCATGTGCAATGCCTAGAGTGATTGGACCAATGGTGAGAATCTGGCTGAATGTGGTGATGAGCGCGAGGAGACCTATTGCCATGGCTGCATATCCACGACGCCTGCTGCGGTGGCGGGCGAAGTCCAGCGTGCACCATGCCCCCAGAAGCAGGAAACTTATAGCCACAATCCATCGAAGAATACCAAGAGCTAGCATGGGAATCTCTCCCTTGTACACTGCATTTTGCGCTGCACCAGAACCGCACCTTCCGTAGCTCTAGCCTAACGTTCAGGGATACTTCGGTTTCCGATGCAACAACTCTGTAACAATGTCCAATTCAGGTACATCCTGTTGTACAGAGGTTTGCAGTATTGTGACTCTCCTGGGCAGGAGCTGCTACTGCCACCTGTCCCGAATATCCCCTCACCGCATGCGGCCAGGGGTCCGCAGCACTGCATGGAATTGTCATTGTCCGCAGCGTGTCCCGTCACCCCTCCTAGCCTGAACCTACGTTATCGAATCACCTCTTTATGTCGTGGGGGAGTGCAGCATGATCGTTCCACTTGGCGGGAGCACATCGGGCTCTCCAGAGATCGCAGTGTTCTTCGAGAACTTTTCCGAAGCAGCAAGTCTGTTCCAGACGTACCGCAACCGGGTCGAGGACACTCGGGCAACCTTCTCATCCCAGGCAACCCATCACAGCCAGGACATGGGTTCGAACAAGCTTGCTGAGCAGTACGACCAGGGAGTGCAGAATGCGCTGCATGCGCTCGACAATCTGGCGCAGGCGCTTGATGCCTACGCGAATGTCTTTGGCAAGATCTCTCAGATCTACCAGAAACTCGACCAGACTGCGTTTGGCGCGAAGTGAAAGGAGACAGTCATGGATCTTCCCGGCCGTCCAGCAGGCAACCCCGATGGAATCCGTTCCGCAGCCCAAACCTGGTCCGCACTGTCGTCCTCCCTTGAGGACATCGACCAGGGACTCTGCTCCCTCGTGCAGTGGCTCACATCCGAGTGCAACTGGAAGGGACCCGCAGCGACCCAGTTCGCGGATTTCTGGGGGAAGTATGAAACTGCCATCCCGAAGATTGCTGACCAGTGCACAGCAGTGTCCCACCAGCTCACCACCATTGCTGGGGAGATCGCATCAGCCCAGTCAAAGTACGATGATCTTGCAGCAGCCATTGCTGCAACGGCTGCAGTGGGAATTGGTCTGAGTTTCTTCACGTTTGGCATCTCTGATGCTGTTGCGGCTGGCGCCGATGCTGCGGAGATGGGGGCCATTGGCACTCTCGTTGCTGACATCGCTGCGACCATCAGCACCATTGCGGATGCGCTGTCAGGCATTGTGAGCGCCATTGCGGACTTCGCATCAAGCCTGCTTCCTGACTTCATCGTTGGAAGTGAGACATTCGGGACCATCACTAGCGCAGTGAGCACAGCCATTGAGGGACTCATGGATTCACCTGAGATTGTCTGGCTGCGGTCTGCAGGGTGGATGCCAAGCCTTGCACGCTCCATTCTCATCAATGGAGCATTCCAGTATGGAACAGGCATGGGATTCACCCTCATCAAGAACATTGGCAATCCCGGGAACATCCTCCATGCGGAGGCGCAGTGGTGGAATGCGAACGCTGCAAGTTCAGCATTCCAGTCCGTCGCATGGGGAGGAGTCATGTTCGGTGCGGAGTTCGGTGGTCCAGTGCTTGCCAAGGCACTCTTTGAGGACCCTGCTCTGCAGAAGCTCAATGGGCTTGTCTCCCTCAAGGGCCTGACAGAGCTTGGCATCGGATCAGCAGGAGGAGCGCTCGCGAGCGGGCTCATCATTCCCGCAGTGCAGGGCCAGGGTCTCGGGAATCCACTCAACTACCTTTCAGGTGCAGCCTTCGGTGGAATCGTTGGCGAAGTGTCATCCACTGCAATGGGATTCGGAAAGTCCGCAGCGTCCTACTGCCGTTCCAAGGCAGTGGATTTCCTTGATGCGTATGGGATCAACAGTGCAGGACTCCAGATTGTCAAGGAGGGAGCTGGCCAGACACTCTCCCGTGCACTTGGCGCAGTTGGACAGCATCCCATAGCCACGTTCGCTGCAGTGGCAGGCGGTTCCGCAATCACATTCGACTTCGTGGAACTCCATGGGAAGGTGTACATGCTGGGCTCAGTCACACCGTACAGTGAACCACTACCTGCAACCGCAGTACAGCGGAGGGCTGCATGATGGCGAATACCACCACTCCAACTGGTCAAGCTGGCAGGCGAGAAGCACCTCCCATGGCACCAAAGCGCGCCTTTCTTAGGAAGGTTGTGGGTCTCGGACTTGTCGTCACTGGCGTAGCAGGTCTCACAGTAGCCACTGGAGGAGCTGGGGGAGCTCTTGCTGCTGTGGGAGCTCTTGCAGCTGCATCCCACGGCGGTGCAACACTTGCTGGAGGACTTGCTGCAGTTTCCCTTCTCCGGAAAATCCGGAGCCACGTGCGACAGGTGCGGAATGGACTCACAGAACTTGATGGCGGAAAGCAGCACACACCTGCCCGTGAACTTGGCGACTAGCAGTGATGCACATGCTGCAGGATGAAAGGCACGTCACATTTCCAATTGTCCGCACACTGTCCCCAGCTCTCACATACGATTTGGAGTAACGAGAGGAGAACAGCACTACATGTTCGGACATCCTGTTGCCTTCCGCAGCGAAGAGGTGAAAAAGCTTGCGCCCGCACTCGAAGAGCTTGCAGTGCAGCTCAGGGAACAGCTGCAGCAGCATGCGTATGGGGCCATCATTGTCGATGCTTCTGAGCACCCACTTCTCTCTGCAGCAGTCCAGGTCTTTGCGGAGCAGTGGCATTCCAGCAGTGGATTACAAGCGGAACTTCCTGTCTTTCACGTTGACTTCGCTTCTGAAGGTGGTGGCAAGACGCAGCAGACCCTCGCACATGCCAGGGAAGCTGCCCTGCAGCAGGGAGAAGGAAGCAGGGTTCTCGTGCTCGCTGCAGCGGTTGGCAACGGAGAGTCCATTGCAGCTGCAGTTCCCGCATTCCGTGCAGCAGGACTAACGTTTGATGTGGCAACGCTCGGAGGGGACTTCCTCCACCGCAACCAGGCCAAAATCAGGGTGGATCTCGCACTGCAGCAGATCTTTGCACAGAAGATTGAGGAAGCCAAGCAGCTGCAAGCCATTACCGTGAAGCAGGCAAGCACCATCCTCCAGTTCAACCGGAGCAAGGACCGGATGCAGCCAAGTGACCAGATGGTGATGCTTGACCGGCTACGGAACCACACGGTTGATGATGCGTTCATTGACGATTGGAACAAACGCATCATGTCGCGAACGAAGAAAGCGGTCTTGAGCCAATCCCGTGTGGATGCATTCACCAATGCGGTGTGTCTTGCCTTCAATGTGCACAGCAATCCTCCTGAAGCAGTGGAGGAACTCGTGGAGCTTCTCAACACTGGATGTGTGGAAAAAGTTGCACTGGAGAGGCTCGTCCATGCTTTGCTGTACACCGATGCGCGTCTGTCATCGGGCGATTCGTGGCTTGAGTACATTCGCAAACACTGGGTGCAGGAGGTCAGTACGCCAATAGATTCCACTCTTGATGCAGCAGGCTGGCCAGTGGAGACGCAGCTTTTTGCTGGCCGCACGAGTGAGCGAAGCATTGATGGGATTCTTCGCACCATGGACATGGGAAGTGGTGAGTCCACAGGAAAACTTGCCGGTATGGTCGTGCAGGATCTCAGACGGATTGCTGCCTGGACGAATGCGCGCTCAACGCTCAAGCGTGGCGAGACAGCTGAGCTTGCTGGCTCCATGGCTGCACTTCTCGACCAGCTGAGGGAGCCTGTCAGGAATGACGAGTACGGCTTCATTGTTGGAGATGACACAAGCGGCAGGGTGCCAGCACTGATTCTTGCGAAGGCCATCAACGCGTACCGCACGGAGCATGGCCTGAGAAAGCTTCCTGTCGTGTTCATTGAGGGAATCAAACTGCCGCATTCATCGGAACAGGTCAAAGCGTTCGCAGCGCGCACCCGGCTTCTCAAGGATGTGCCCCAAGGCAAGCGGGCCCTCATCGTCACAGAACGTGTTGGCGGAGGGCAGAACGTGCGGAGCATCATGGAGCGTGTCAATGACCTTGGCTTCTCCTCCGATGTTGCGACTCTCGGGGGAGCAAGTTCGGGGCAGTTGGCGCAGCTTGTCGAGCAGGGCTACTGGAGGCAGGGTACACGGGGCTTCAGCGCTGATGGCAGAACGGGAATTGTGCTTGACCGGAGCGATCTCAGTGGACTGAAGCCGCGGAGAAAGTTCGATCCCCATCCAGTCATCCAGGGCAGGGCGAACCGGCATGCACTCGAAGCGATACGGAAGGACATCCAGGCAGTAACACCCTTCCTGAGCCAGCGCCTCGAATAGCACGCATGAATTCCTGCGCATGTCAGCATCGTTTGAGGCAGTGAGCATGGCAATCCGGGGACATTTTCCCATAGCAGTCACAGTCTCGCAGGAATTGTCCGCAGGGTGTCCCGCATGGGGCAGTACGATGCACCCATGACAGATCCAAGCTCCCTCTCTGATGAGGAATATGGAAAGATCCTGGAGCATCGTGAGCGCCAGCGCCAAGAGAAGGAGTTCAGACTCTCGAGAACACTCATTGGCACTGGACTGCTGGGTGCTGCAGCAGGACTTCTTGCTGGAGGACCTCTTGGCATTGTCGTTGCTCTCGCCATGGTCTCCACCTTCACTGCTGCAGGTGTGGGAAAGCGGAAGCAGACAGAACGCATGCAGCAGGCGCACATTTCCCAGGCGGAGCGTGTCCGTGTGCAGCGTCTCGTTGATGGTCTTGTGGCGGAAGGAGGCATGGAGCAGCCAACTGTAGTCATCTCACCATCCAAATCGATGAACGCAATGGCAATGAAGATCTTTGCCAATCGACGTGGCACAATCCAGGTGAATGAAGGCATCCTCTCACTCCCGGACTCCATGCTCCACTCAGTCCTTGCACATGAACTGACCCACTATGCCCACCGCGACTCACGAACACTCGTGCCGTTCGCCCTCTCAAGGCTCGGCGTTTCTCTCATGCAGCGGTCCATGATCCTGTACGCCATCCTCACTGGATGGGGAGCAGGAATGCTTCCCTGGGTGCCTGGCGTGGTGGGATCCGTAACAGGAGCACTTCTCACTCCGCTCTTCATAGGCAGTCTGTCTGCTGGAGCAGCCATTGGTGCTGCACAGAACATCGTGAGCAGAAGGCTCGAGAAAAGAGCTGATGCGATGCTTCCTGCATTCACTGCACGCAACAGCCATGAACGTCAGTATCTTGCCCTGGCACTGACTGTGCTTGCGCAGAAGGATTTCGAGAAGGCAGTATCCCGACTTCATACGAAGGAGTCCAGCACTCCGCGCACGAGCAGACGGAGACAGCCCACACCACAGTCCCAGCTCAGATCCCTCCGTGCAGCACTGCATACGTCAGACATGGCATTCACGGACCGTATCGAATCCTTTTTCACCATGAACCATCCCCCCACACAGCACCGCATTGCCAATCTTCTCGAAGACAGCACCCGTCTTGTTCCCCGTGCCACAGTGCGCCGTGTTGCCACACCGAATGGTGCCCATGCAGCGGAATCGTACGAATACCGCATAACAGTGGAACAGAGGGCCAAGAGAAGCAACCTCCGTCAGCGCATGCCCTTCCTCCGGAGAACGGCGCTTCCGGGCGGAGCGCAGAACGTGGCGCCTCCTGTTGCCCAGTACCAGTTCATCGCAACGCCCAAGGCCGCCGGAACACCTCATGCGCCTTCTTCGCATGCGCTCGACTAGGGAAGGCCTCCCCGTATACTAGAGGGCATGGCTTCTCCAGCCCGTCTTGCACGGCTCACCCCAAAGAGTGTCGATTTCGACAAGTGGTACATCGAGCTCGTACGCCAGGCCGAGCTTGCCGACTACGCTCCTGTGAAGGGGTGCATGGTCATCCGTCCGTACGGGTATGCGCTCTGGGAGCATATCCAGGCAGCCCTCGATGGCATGATCAAGGCGACTGGCCACGAGAACATGTATTTTCCCCTCCTCATTCCTGAGTCGTATCTCGCGAAGGAGGCTGAGCATGTCGAGGGATTCGCACCGGAAGTCGCCTGGGTGACGCAGGGCGGTTCGAAGGACCTCGAGGAGCGGCTCGCCATCCGTCCCACAAGCGAGACCATCATCTGCTCGATGTACGCTGACTGGATCCACTCGTACAGGGATCTGCCTGTCCTCATCAACCAGTGGGTGAACGTCTACCGGTGGGAAAAGCGCACACGCCTCTTTCTCCGCACATCGGAGTTTCTCTGGCAGGAGGGACACACCTTCCATGAGACGGAGAAGGAAGCGACGGAAGAGGTGGAGCGGATGCTCGACTGCTACACGACGCTTGCACGTGACTGGCTTGCGCTTCCAGTCGTGCCAGGCACGAAGACCCGGTCCGAAACCTTTGCAGGCGCTGTGTACACGAGGAGCATCGAGGCAATGATGTCCGATGGATGGGCTCTCCAGGCAGGAACCTCACACAATCTTGGCCAGCACTTCACCCGTGCGTACAACATCACGTTCCGTAACCGCGAGAATGCTGAGGAGCATCCCTTCCAGACATCCTGGGGCGTGTCCACCCGGATCATCGGTGCAGTCATCATGGCGCATGGCGATGACAATGGCCTCATCCTTCCCCCAAAGGTTGCTCCTGTGCAGGTTGCAGTCGTTCCCATTCCTGCTGGAGGGGACGAGGAGATGAACAGCCGCATCGAGGAGATTGCGAAGCGCTTCGAGGAGGCGTCAGGACCCACCTGCCGCATCAGAGTCGACCGCAGGGATGGCATCCGTCCAGGGGAGAAGTTCGCCCACTGGGAACTCCGTGGCGTGCCACTCCGGATCACGCTTGGAAAGCGTGATGTCGAGGCAGGAGTCGTCACCATCACAAGAAGGGTGGATGGCACAACAGAAACCATGGGCATCGATGCATGCATTGCTGCGCTTCCTGAACTGCTCGAGGATGCGCACACAAGGCTCCAGGCACGTGCGCTCGCACTGCTGGAAGCGCGGTCCTGCGATGTGACGACGCTGGATGAACTGTCAGAAGCGTTTGTCAAGGAACCAGTCTTCGCGAACGCACCGTTCTGCAACAGGCCTGCCTGTGAGGACCGCATCAAGGAGCAGGTGCATGCAGTGACAGTCCGCGTCCTCCGCGATGACAGGAAAGGGGATGGTGCTCCATGCATCGCATGCCAGGCCCCCTCTGACCACATTGCGCTCATTGCGCGTGCGTACTGAGGGGCATCGTGTGCTGCCACGATTCCGGAGCTGGGTACACTAGAGCTGCATGCCAATAGAAACGTTGCTCGCGAAGGCGAACTATCTCTCGGAAGACGATCTGTCCGTCATCCAGCAGGCGTATGTGATCGCATCTGCTGCCCATGAAGGCCAGAGCCGGCTCAGCGGTGAACCGTACATCGAACACCCGCTTGCTGTCGCATGCCTTCTTGCGGATCTCCATCTTGACCGGGACACCCTTGCTGCAGCACTCCTCCATGACACGGTCGAGGACACGGAGATCTCCCGTGAGGATCTCGTGAAGCTCTTCGGTGAGGATGTCGCCCGTCTTGTCGATGGCGTGACAAAGCTCGGCAAGATCCATGTCCAGACCCAGGAGGAAGCACAGGCGGAGAACATCCGGAAGATGCTTGTCGCCATGGCGCAGGACATCCGTGTCGTGCTCATCAAGCTTGCGGACAGGCTCCACAACATGCGGACCATCAGCTTCCACAATGTGGAGCGGAGGCTCCGCATAAGCCGTGAGACGCTCGACATCTATGCACCGCTCGCGCACCGGCTTGGCATCTGGCAGTTCAAGTGGGAACTTGAGGACCTCGCATTCGCACAGCTGGATCCGGAAAACTTCGCGCTCATGGAGCAGCGTCTCACAAGCCAGCGGGCTGAGCGGGAGACATTCATCCGCGATGTGAAGGAGATCCTGGAGAGGGAACTTGGCGCTGCGCACATCGAGGGGGAGATCTCCGGCCGCTCGAAGCACCTGTACAGCATCTACGAGAAGATGCGGAAGCACCAGAAGGAATTCGAGGAGATCTACGATGTGATCGCCATCCGGATCCTTGTGGACACCATCAAGGACTGCTATGGCGTTCTGGGCCTTGTCCACTCCCTCTGGAAACCGATACCTGGCAGGTTCAAGGACTACATCGCTGTGCCGAAGGGAAACGGCTACCAGTCACTCCACACGACAGTCGTCTCCCACACGGGAACGCCCATGGAGATCCAGATTCGGACATTCGAGATGCACCACCTCGCTGAATATGGAGTCGCAGCCCACTGGCGGTACAAGGAGGGAGGAGCCCCCTCGGGAAAGCTCGAGGACAAGTACAGCTGGCTCAAGCTGCTCTCCGACTGGCAGAAGGAAGTGAGCGATGCGAAGTCCTTCGTCGATGCAGTGAAGGTTGACATCTTCCAGGACGAGGTGTTCGTCTTCACTCCCCGTGGGGATGTCCGCTCGCTCTCGCAGGGAAGCACTCCAATCGACTTCGCCTACAGGGTGCATACCGATGTCGGACACCACTGCATCGGTGCGAAAGTCAATGGCCGCATGGTGCCGCTCGACTACAGGCTCCAGAATGGGGACATAGTCGAGATCCTCACAAGCAAGAACTCGCGCGGTCCTTCCCGGGACTGGCTTTCCTTTGTGAAGACGAGCAGTGCGAAGGAAAAGATCCGGTCGTACTTCAAGCGGGAACGCAGGGAGGAGAATGTCCAGCGGGGGAGGGAACTCCTCGAAAAGGAGCTCCGCCGTGTGCACCAGATGGCGCTCAACAGCATCAAGGAGGATCGGTGGAGGCAGCTCCTCAAGGAGTATCCCTACACCACAGTGGACGACTTCCTCGCAGCAATAGGCTATGGCGAGGTGAGTGCACGGGGGGTTGTCCTCCGCTTCAACTCCCTTGACGCACTGGACCATGGCCATGACGGTGTTGATGATTTCGGCATTCCGCTCACAAGCTCGAGCGCTCCCACAGGAGAAGTCATGGTGCTTGGACAGGGCAACATGCTCACGTCACTCGCAAAGTGCTGCCATCCTGTTGCGGGAGATCCCATCAAGGGGTACATCACCCGTGGAAAGGGAGTGACTGTGCACAGAGCCTCGTGTGCGAACATCCGCAACACGAAGGACCACGAGCGCATCGTGGGAGTGGACTGGGTCCGTGGGAACCGGGAGGTGTATCCCGTCACAGTGAAGATCGAGGCATGGGACAGGACAGGACTCCTGCGGGACATCGCGACTGTCATTGCGGAGTCGAAGATCAATGTCCTTGATGCGGACATCCAGGTGTATGACGACAAGACAGCTGTCATTGCGACCATTGTCGAAATCCACGACCTCTCCCAGCTGAGCAGGCTCCTTGAGAAGCTCGAGTCCATCCGGGATGTCCATACTGTCTCACGCCAGATTGCCTGACAGCTCCTGAAGGGGGGATACTGCCCTCCGGTACACTTGTGTGTATGTCCACACCTGCCATTGCTGCACCCCGCGGCACCCGTGACTACCTCGATGGGGATGGAGCTGCACTACTTTCGTGCATCGACATCCACCGCAGGGTGAGTTCCCTGTTTGGCTACAGGCATGTCATCACGCCCATCTTCGAAGCCGCAGAACTTTTCGAGCGGGGAACTGGAACGGGCACAGATGTCGTAGAAAAGGAGATGTACAGCTTCACGGACCGTGGAAACAGGGCTCTCGCCCTCCGGCCTGAAGGTACACCTGGAGTCATCCGCGCACTTGCTGCAGATCCTGCAGTCCGTGACATCCGCCCGTACAGGGCCCAGTACGATGGCCCGATGTTCCGGTACGACAGGCCCCAGAAGGGACGGTACAGGGAGTTCCACCAGGTGGGTGTTGAAGTGCTGGGAGTGCGGGATCCGAACATTGATGTCGAAGTCCTCCATGTCGCTTGGGAGACCTTCTCCGCTCTTGGCATCGGGAATGTTGACATCCGCCTCAACAGTCTCGGAAGCCGCGAGGACCGACTCCATTACCGGGACGAGCTTGTTGCGTACTACACTCCGCTCCGTGATGAGCTTTGCGAGGACTGCAGGCGGCGGCTCGACACAAATCCGCTCAGGCTCCTCGACTGCAAGACGGACGCACGCCATGTCGCTGCAGCTCCCATCCTCCTTGATGGACTCGCAGCGGACACGAGGACGTACTTCCATGATGTGCAGGAGGGACTCCGTGCGGAGGGCATCCCATTCACAGTGGATCCACGCATTGTCCGGGGACTTGACTACTACTGCGACACGACCTTCGAGTTCTGGCACAGCAGCCTCAACGGTGCCCAGAATGCGCTGGGAGGAGGCGGACGGTACGATGGCCTTGCAGAGGTGCTCGGCCTTCCGCACACACCAGGTGTTGGCTATGCGCTCGGTGTGGAGCGGCTCATGGTCATCCGGAGTGAGCTCGAGGGGATCCAGCAAGGACTTTCCCCCTCCGTGCTCGTCATTGCGCTCGATGCGGAAAGCGTGAAGCATGCGCGCACATGTGCCACAGCACTCCGTGCTGCTTCAGTCCCCACAGCCCTCGATGTTGCCAAGGGCAAGCTCGACAGGAAGTTTCGCTGGTGCGAGCGGATGGGAGTCTCGTGGTGCATCATGTGTGGTGAGGATGAGGTCCGCGATGGACAGGTGACACTGCGCAACCTTCAGGACAGGACACAGGAACGGCTAGACATGGATGCCTGCATAGCTCGCCTTGCAGCATCCCGGGAGGAGTGACATGACAACGGAACGGACAGGCTGTGGAGTTCCACGGAAGGAACACGCAGGGAACAGCATGACCGTATATGGATGGGTGGACCGGAGACGGGATCATGGTGGAGTCATCTTCATCGACCTTCGCGACCGGAGCGGCATTCTCCAGATTGTCATCAACTCCGACAAGGCCCATGAGGCGTACGAGCAGGCAAAGGATGTGCGGCTCGAATGGGTGCTCAAGGTGACTGGTGAACTGCGTCTCCGGGATGCTGAAGCTGTCAACCCGAACAAGGCAACAGGCGAGGTGGAACTCCATGTCAGCTCGTGCGAAGTGCTTGCCCGTGCTGCAACTCCACCGTTTCCCGTGAACGAGGACAGCGAGGTCGAGGAGTCTATCCGGCTCCGCTACCGGTACCTGTATCTCCGCCGGGAGCGCATCCAGCGCAACCTGCGGCAGCGGGCGACATTTGTCCATGCGCTCCGGACAGCGATGATGGAGCAGGAGTTCACGGAGATAGAGACACCGCTCCTCATCCGTGCAACGCCAGAAGGCGCGCGTGACTACCTTGTCCCAAGCCGCATCTCCCCGGGCTCGTTCTATGCGCTTCCCCAGTCACCCCAGCTCTACAAGCAGCTCTGCATGGTTGGTGGCCTGGACCGCTACTTCCAGATTGCGCGGTGCCTCCGTGACGAAGATCTCCGTGCGGACCGCCAGCCCGAGTTCACCCAGCTGGACATCGAGATGTCGTTCATCACTGAGGAGGACATCTTCCAGGTGCTTGAGCGGACACTCTCCTCTTCCTGGAAGGCTGCGGAGTTCAATGGCGAACTCCCATCGAAGTTCCCCCGCATGACCTGGCGTGAGGCAATGGACAGGTACGGAGTCGACAAGCCGGATGTGCGCTTTGGCCTCGAACTTGTGGATCTTGCACCTGTGTTCAGGAACACGTCGTTCAAGGTGTTTGCGGATGTCCTTGCGAAGGGTGGTGTCGTGAAGGGCATTGTCATTCCGGGAGGATGTGACATTCCGAGGAGCGACATGGAGCACACGTACATGGATATCGTCCATCGTGCACGTGCCCACGGTCTCACATACCTCTACTACCGTGAGGAGGGCTGGGTGGGACCCGCTGCGAAGTTTCTCTCGGAAGAGGAGTGGACCACGTTCGCATCGCTCACAAAGGCGAAGACTGGTGATGCAGTCGTCATCGTTGCGGACACGCCTGGACGCACGGCAGCAGCGCTTGGTGCGCTCCGGAACCATCTTGGTGCAGCACGAAAACTCTTTGACCCGAGCGAGAACGCCATTCTCTGGGTCACTGAGTTTCCCATGTTCGAGCGTGATGAGGATACGGGTGCCATTGGTGCACTCCATCACCCCTTCACCATGGTCCATGCGGATGACATCGACAAGATGACGGAAGATCCCCTCATGGTCCGCTCCCGTGCGTACGACATCGTCATGAACGGTCGCGAGATTGGGAGTGGCAGCATCCGGATCACGAATCCGGACATCCAGCGGAAGGTGTTCGAGGCGCTTGCCATATCGCCAGAGGACCAGCAGAGGAAATTTGGTTTCCTCCTCGAGGCGTTCGAGTACGGACCTCCACCCCACGGGGGGTTCGCAGCTGGCATAGACCGGCTCATCATGGAGGGTCTCCGCGAGGAGAACATCCGTGATGTCATCGCCTTCCCGAAGAACCAGCAGGCGCAGGAACTCATGACCATGGCTCCAGCGCTTGTCGACGATGCCCAGCTCAGGGAGCTTGGGATTGCGACACTGCCCAATCCCCGTCACGAGCTTTCCACGACACCGTCGTAGGATGTCATGCAGTGTAACGATCCATGGTGCATCGTGCCCTCACTGCGGAACGGTGTACCATGGAATCGATCCCAGCTCGATCGCAGACACTACTGTGGCTGGTTCAACAGAACTTTTCAGGGATCTCAATATCTGACACACCACATAATGCCCCTCGTCAAGGAGCTTCGAGCCCTTCGGGACTATGATGTGTGCCGTGAGAGAACCCACGTGATATGACAGGGGCTGAGCCCAAGTGATGCGATCGAGCATGGTCAGTCTCAGGAGAGCGTAGGAGCGGATGGCATGAAAAAGACCCTTGTTGTTGGTGGCATTCTCGCTGCGCTCATCCTCCTGTTTGTCCGCCAGTACCGTGAGGCTGCGAGGCTCGAGGACGAGAAGGAGCTCCTTGCAATGGCCATAGATGATGGCTACGATGCGGGCTCGGAAGAGGACTGATGCGCATGCTGTCCGGGTTTGAACGCACACCAGACGTGGTACAGATCATCCATGGCAGCTAAGATCGCTGAACTGAGAATTCCTGCTGACCAACGGTACATCCTCGTTGCCAAGCGGTCTGCAGTCGCGTTCGGATCCATCATTGGACTCGACATCGAGGCGCTGGATGACCTTTCCATTGCTGTGGCACAGGCATGCGAGAACGCGATTGCCATGACGCAGGAGTGGATGGAGGACTGTGTTGGTGAGCTGCGGCTGGAGTTCGCGATGAGCCCGGAGGCGGAAGGACTGGAAGTACGTGTCCGTGCAGTCTGTCCAAAGACGGAAAC
>JAJZLL010000060.1:15829-50981 GCA_021803465.1 bacterium | reverse complement strand
ATGAAGCTTGTTGGTGCGACGGACTGGTTTGTCCGCTGGCCCTTCATTGTGGAAGGAATGATTGGGGGACTCCTCGCAGCGCTTGTCGCGAACAGTGTGCTCACGGGCGGCTACCATCTCATCATTGGCGCTGTGCGTGGAAGCCTCCTCGTCTATGCGCTCAACTTCGACCAGGGTTACCTCACGTATACATGGCTTCTCGTTGGCCTTGTTGGCATGGGGATCGGCGCACTGGGAAGCTACCTTGGCGTTCGCAGGTTCCTCTCCGTCTAGAGAGATGGAGAAGCCAAAGACATCCAGGCGTGGAAGGATACTCCTCTGGTGCTGCATCGTCGCAGCAGCGTGGTACTGCTCAGTCGCAGCAGTGGTGCATCTCGAAGGGACGACTGCTGGTCCGTTCATCAGCACAGTGTTCCTCACCGGCACTCCCTCGACTTCACTCAATGAGCAGGCGATCCAGGAAGCGTGGTCCGTTGTCCAGTCGAACTACGTCATACGGAGCGTCCCTGGAAGTGTGGGCACAAACGGTGCAATAGCTGGAATAATCAGTGCGCTTGGCTCCACATATCCTGACCACTTCGTGACGTATTTCCCTCCCGCTGCATACCACACCTACAGAACTGCCCTGTCAGGCACAAGGTCTGGGGGTGTAGGGATCACGCTTGTTGCGGAGTGTCCATCCGCGAATCCCTGTCCTGGTGGAACTGCACCGACTGAGCTCGTCATCACATCCGTCGTGCCAGGAGGGCCAGCAGCGAAGGCGGGCATTGTTCCAGGAAGCACGCTTCTCGCAGTCGATGGCAAGCCGCTCTCCCATTTCGGGGCTACGGCAGTGGCTGCGCTTTCGAACATTGGGAAAGCCATTGATGGCGCTGTGGGCACGAAGGTCCAGCTCACTCTCCAGGTGCATGGGACATCAGTGACGCATGCAGTGGTTCGTGCAGTGTTCTCCGTGCCTTCCGTGTATGGCACCATCATTGGACACACCGGATACTGCGCAATATCCGAAGTGAACACGAACACGGCCTCCCAGGTGAGGACTGTGCTCAGGGGCTTTGCTGCATCCCATGTGACTGGCATCATTCTCGATCTGCGGAACAATCCGGGCGGCTATGTGAATGTGGCCCAGCAGATAGTCAGCATGTTCCTGCCGTCACATGATGCTGGGAAGACATTCGTGACGCTTAGGGAAAGGCTTGCGAGCTGGAATGCTCCAGCGTCTGCAGCAGTCACGGACACGAGGACAGTGCCGAAGTCTTCGCCACTGGTCGCAGGCCTGCCAGTGGCAGTGCTCGTGAATGGCAACACTGCGAGCGCAGCGGAGATGATCACGCTCGGGCTCAGGGATCTGGACAGTGCCACTGTGGTGGGAACGACATCCTACGGGAAGGGAACTGCGCAGGAAGACTTTGTGCTTCCCAATGGCGGTGATGTGCATCTGACCTTCGCAAGGTGGTTCGGTCCAGAGGGGGAGTCCATCAATGGCACGGGTATAACTCCCAGTCATGTAGTGCGGATGACTGCAGGAAGCACGGAATACGCTCCAGCAGCTGGTTCGGACAGTGTCTCCTCGGATCCACAGCTCAG
The DNA here is from genome assembly GCA_021803465.1 of bacterium. Classification (GTDB taxonomy): domain Bacteria; phylum Chloroflexota; class Dormibacteria; order Aeolococcales; family Aeolococcaceae; genus JAJZLL01. Next base: position 49,394 of record JAJZLL010000060.1, on the reverse strand, counting down.
GGAAGCGCTCAGCCTCCTCCCGTAGCGCCGCAAGACCGTGAAGGCGCACGGTATACTGCGCTCAAGATGAACGAACGCACTTTTGATCTAGTCGTACTAGGTGGTGGATCAGGCGGGTACGTCGCTGCGATCCGCGCCGCCCAACTTGGCCTCTCCTGCGCAGTCGTCGAAGAGGAGAAGGTCGGTGGAACGTGTCTGCACAGAGGGTGCATCCCAACCAAGGCACTTCTGCAGAGCGCGTTCTACCTCGACATGACAGCGCTTGCAGCGAAGTACGGAGTGCATGCGGCTTCTGTGGAGTTCGCCTACCCTGAAGCTGCCACCCAGCGGGATACAGTCGTCTCGCAGCTGCACAGAGGTGTGGAGTACCTCCTCAAGAAGAACCATGTCGAGCGCCTCAATGGCACAGGAAAGCTCACAGATGCCCATCATGTTGCTGTGAAGCTCAAGGATGGAAGTGAGGAAGTTGTGGAGGGAAAGCATCTCCTCATTGCGACTGGTTCCAACCCGAAAGTGCCATCCGGCATCGAGGTGCATCCGCCCCAGGTGGTGACGAGTGATGAGCTCCTCTTCCGTGAGACGCTTCCAGCTTCCCTCATTGTCCTTGGAGCAGGAGCTGTTGGTGTGGAGTTTGCGTCGATGTACCGGAGTTTCGGCATCGAGGTTACCCTCATTGAGATGGCGCCACGGCTCGTGCCGCTTGAGGATGCTGCCATTGGAAAGGAACTCCTCAAGGCGTTCACTGCACGGGGCATCACCTGCCATGTCGGGGCTGCAATGGACCTTCAGGCAACGAAGATTGGGAAGGACAGCGTCACCGTGCAGATGACGAAGGATGGCACCACATCGCAGATCTCAGCGGAAGTGCTGCTCCTCGCAATCGGGAGGACTCCACGGTCCAGTGGCATTGGACTTGAGGCGGCTGGCGTGAAGCTGGAGCGAGGATTCGTCGAGGTGAACGCCATGCAGCAGACGACTGTTCCGCACATCTATGCTGTTGGCGATGTGGCAGGCGGATTTCTCCTTGCCCACAAGGCGATGCACCAGGGGATTGTTGCTGCTGAGCACATTGCTGGGAGGTCGCCATATCCACTTGAGCCGATGCATGTCACACGGACAACGTACTGTTCACCACAGATCGCGTCTGTCGGCCTCTCCGAGGAGGAGGCGAAAGCAGCAGGATACGACGTTGCGACAGGAACCATGCCGTTCACTGCGAATGGACGTGCACTTGCATGGGGCAATGCGGAAGGCTTCTGCAAGGTGGTGGCGGACCGGAAGACGGACACTGTGCTGGGGGTCCATCTCATCGGACATGAGGTGACAGAGCTCATCTATGGGCCGGGTCTTGCCATGCTTGTGGAGGGGACACCCTACGAGCTTGCCCATGCAGTCGCTCCCCATCCTACCCTCACTGAAGTCATTGGCGAAGCTGCGCTTGCCGTGAGTGGAGAGGCAATCCACATATAATGTTCAAGAACACAGGGCGGCACTTGCGTGCACGACAAGGTGAGGAGGCCACGACAGTGAGCGATACAAAGACTGAAGCGCATCGGAAAGGCGTGCAGGGGACCGTGGCCCCCGAAGTGCTCCGGCAGATCTATGTGACTGCTGTACGGTCACGCGTGCTCGATGAGCGCATCTGGGTGCTCAACCGCCAGGGCCGTGCACCATTCTGGATCTCCGGCATGGGACATGAGGTGTTCCAGTCCGCTGTGGGCGCTGCAGTGGACCCGAGCAGGGACTGGGTTGTTCCGTACTACAGGGATCTTGCCATGACGCTTGCGTTTGGCATGTCGCCGAAGGACCATTTCCTGTCCGCCCTTGCGAAGGCGGATGATCCGAACAGTGGGGGACGGCAGATGCCAGCCCACTTTGGAAGCCATGCGCACAACATTGTGAGCACGGGGTCTCCCGTTGCGACACAGATGCTCCATGCGACTGGCGTCGCACTCGCAATGAAGCTCCGCCACACGGATGCCCTGTCTGTGACTTCGCTCGGAGAGGGAAGCACAAGCGGTGGAGACTTCCATGAGGCACTCAACTTCGCTGCCACCCACAAGCTTCCCGTGCTGTTCCTCGTGGAGAACAACGGATACGCCATCTCCGTTCCCCTCGACAAGCAGATGCCCACATCCCATGTTTCTGACAGGGCTCTTGCGTACGGGATTCCCGGTGTGAGTGTGGATGGCGGTGATGCTGTTGCCTGCTATGAGGCAGCGCGCACTGCAGTGGAGCGTGCAAGGAAGGGAGAGGGACCAACACTCATTGAGGGCATGGTCGCAAGGCTCACCTCGCACAGTTCGGATGATGATGAGCGCCGGTACCGTCCAGCGGACGAGATAGAGACAGTGCACCAGTCGGACTGCCTCGTGCGGCTCGAACGGTATCTGCTCCTGCAGGGCGTTCTCACTGAGGATGACCTCAAGTCGATCCGGGATGCAGCTGTGAAAGAGATCGATGTGGACATGGAGGCTGCTGAGCAGGCTCCGCTTCCGGAACCGGAGACGGCTCTCCGGTACGTCTATGCGGAGGAGGCATGACGATGGCAGTGAAGACACTTGTCGAAGCGATTCGCGAGGGCATGCGCCAGGAGATGGAGAACGATGACCGAGTCTTTATCCTTGGAGAGGATGTGGGCGCGAAGGGAGGCGTTTTTGGAGCCACTGAGGGTCTCCATGCGCAGTTTGGTGATGACCGCGTGATGGACAGCCCTCTTGCGGAGTCATGCATTGTGGGCGTCTGCATCGGTGCAGCACTCTACGGGCTCCGTCCAATTGCGGAGATCCAGTTCCAGGACTTCATCCTTCCCGCAGTGGACCAGATCATCAGCGAGGCTGCGAAGATGCGGTACAGGAGCAACAATGACTGGGGAGTGCCGCTTGTCATCCGTGCACCGTTTGGTGGCGGAGTGCATGGCGCACTCTACCATTCGCAGTCCTTCGAGGCGATGTTCTGCAGTGTTCCAGGCCTCAAGGTAGTCGTTCCGAGCAATCCGTACGATGCGAAGGGCATGCTCATCTCCGCACTTCGGGATCCCGACCCGGTGCTCTTCTTCGAGCACAAGAAGGGCTATCGGTCGCTCAAGGGAGATGTTCCTGACGAGAGCTACACAGTGCCGATCTCGACAGCCAATGTCGTGCAGGAGGGACGGGATCTCACGATCTTCACGTACGGCATCATGGTCTCCCAGTGCCAGGAAGTGGCAGCAGCAGTGCAGCAGGAGAGGAGTGTGTCGATCGAGATTGTCGATCTCCGCTCGCTCCGTCCTCTCGACAGGGACACCATTGTCGCCTCAGCACGCAAGACAGGAAAGGTTCTCATCGTGCAGGAAGCGAACCTCGCAGTGAGCATCTCGTCAGAGGTGTCCGCAATCATCAGCGAGTCGTGCTTTGAATATCTTGATGCTCCTGTGAAGCGTCTTGGAGGTCCGGAGATCCCGGCCATGCCCTTCTCGCCTCCACTTGAGCACTTTTATCTCGTGACACCTGAGAAGATCCGGACAGCAATAGAGGAGTTGGTGGCGTACTGATATGGCAACTACCGTAGCAATGCCCCAGTTGGGGGAAAGTGTCACAGAAGGAACGCTTGCGAAGTGGCTGAAGCAGCCAGGAGAACCTGTCGCACGCTTTGAATCCATTGCGGAAGTCGTGACGGACAAGGTGAATGCTGAGATTCCGTCACCGGCTGAAGGGACAATGGGCGAACATCTCGTCAAGGAAGGATCCGTCGTTGCAGTGGGCGAACAGCTCTGCGTCATCGAGGGCGCAGCTGCTGGAGAAGCACCTGCACCAGCAGCTGCGGCTCCAGAGCCAGCGAAGGCAGCGGAAGTGCCCGTAGCAGCAGCTGCACAGGCACCAGGTCTCCAGGGGACTTCTGTTCCAGCAGCAGCTTCGAATGGCAATGGCACACATGCTGTGATTCCCGAGGGCATGCACCTCACTCCAGTCGTGCGCATGCTTGCACGCGAGCACAATGTGGACCTCACACGTGTCCAGGGCTCAGGTTTTGGGGGACGGGTCACGAAGAAGGATGTGCTGGACTTCATTGACCGTGAGCGTGGTGGAACTGCAGCGCCTGCTGCACCATCCGTCCTGACCCAGGCTCCAGCAGCACCTGCTCCTGCTCCCGCACCTGCTACACCAGCGCCCCAGCACATTACTGCAGGCGAGGGCGATGTCCTTGTCCCACTCACGAACGTCAGAAGGGCGATTGCGGACCACATGAGCAGAAGCTGGGCTGTCTCTCCCCATGCGTGGTTCATGATGGAAGTGAACATGCAGACTGTCTGGAACCTCCGCGAGCGCAACAAGCGGAGCTTCAAGGAGCGGTATGGCGTTGACCTCACGTTCCTGCCATTTGTCGCGAAGGCAACGCTTGCAGGACTCCGGGAATTTCCCACAATGAACGCCTCCTGGTCGGATGATGGCATTGTCGAGCACAGGAATCTCCATCTCGGCATTGCTGTTGCTCTCGAGGACAATCTCATTGTTCCCGTGCTGCGCGATGCGGACAGGCTCTCCATTGCGGGACTTGCGACCACCATGGCGGACATTGCGGACCGTGCACGGTCCAACAAGCTGAAGATCGATGAGATCCAGGGTGGCACATTCACGCTCAACAACACGGGAGCGCTTGGCACAGTGCTCGCTGCCCCGATCATCAACCAGCCACAGGCAGCGATACTTGCCATGGACCGCATCGTGAAGCGGGTGGTCGTGGAGGGGGACGCCATGGCCATCCGGCCAATGATGAACCTCTGCATCTCGTTTGACCACAGGCTCAACGATGGACTCCAGGCTGCACGGTTCCTAGGGAGTGTGAAAGCCCACCTCGAATCCTTCTCTGACGCGGAACTGCAATGAGGTCCGCCGCTCCGAACAAACGGTCGGGGTGGAAGCGACGGACACTCTCATGGCTCTCCGCAGCAGCTGTGCTGTGCGTTGTCTCCTGTGGGAGCGCGAAAACTGTAGCTGAAGTGCATCATGCAGCAGGGAGGCCATCCCTGACTCCCAAGGCGAAACCAAATGCTCCAGCACCAGTCATTCCTGCTATTGAATCGGGAACCCTTCCATGGACCCTGCGGGCACCCATCAGCAGGGAAGCGCTTGCACCGGGAACCACTGCGCAGCAGATCCTCATAGCAGGTGGTCTCAATGGCAGTGGCACTGCCTCGGGAGTCTTCAGCCTCAATCTCCAGAATGGAGCACTCCAGCATGTGGGGGACCTTCCTGTGGCAACCCATGATGCTGGGAGCGCAACACTGGGAAGTGGCACATTTCTCTTCGGAGGGGGGGCATCAGCCGTGTCCCAGTCTGTTGAGGAGACAGGGCTATCGGGCAGTGCTGCTGCAGGGACACTCCCCACACCCCGAGCGGACAGCACTGCAGTCACTGTGGGAAACACTGCGTATGTGATTGGCGGATATGACGGCACGCATGCGCTTCCAGACATCCTTTCAACCACAACAGGCACCACCTTCACCACTGCAGCGAAACTTGCAGTTCCTGTCAGGTACGCAGCAGCAGCAGCTGTGGGCTCCACCATCTACATCTTCGGAGGAGAGGAGGAAACGGGAAGTGGATCCTGGCAGCCGACCACGGCTGTCCAGGCCTTCAACACTGCGCATGGCACAGTCACAGTCGTGTCACATCTGCCTGAGGCGCTCGTTGGCATGTCTGCAGCAGTTCTCGGTTCACAGGTGTACGTTGCTGGCGGCGCTGGTGCCTCAGGGACAAATGGGACGATCTGGGCGTTTGATCCGGGAACTGGCGCCTTCCTCCATGCGGGTCAGCTTATGCAGCCAGTCGCATATGCACCTTCCATTGTTGTGGGATCAACAGCATGGATTGTGGGTGGCGAAGTGGGCAGCAGGCAGACTGCGGACGTGCAGATGATGAAGCAGAACAGCAAGTTCGGCACAGCAGGAACCGTCTCGGCAGGTTCTCCCATTGCGGGCGACTCGATGGCAATTGCGGACCGGGGCAACAACCGCATTCTTGTCATCAATGATGCGAAGCAGATTACCTGGACATATCCGTCGCCTGGGGCACAGGTTCCTCCTGGTCCACGGGGCTTCTTCTTCCCTGATGATGTGTTTTTTGCACGCCATGGAACTGCCCTCATCTCCAACCAGGAGGAAAACAACACGATTGCCATCATCAGCTACCCTGGCAAGAAGGTGCTGTGGACATACGGTCATGCGCTTGTGGCGAGTGGACGTCCAGGCTATCTTCATCAGCCGGATGATGCATTTCTTCTCAAGACAGGGCAGGTCATGGTTGCGGACATTGACAACTGCAGAATTCTCATCATCAATCCGAATGGCACGATTGCGCACCAGATTGGTGAGACTGGAGTGTGCAGGCACAACCCGCCGTATTCCCTTGGTTCTCCAAACGGGGACACCCCACTTGCCAATGGCAACATCCTCATCTCGGAGATTGATGGCTCGTGGATATCGGAATACACACCCACTGGCAAGCTTGTGTGGACAACGCATGTTGCTGTTGGCTTTCCCTCGGATCCCCAGCAGCTCACCCCGTCCACGTATCTTGTCGCTGACTATTCTTCAGTGGGTGGCATAGTCGAGTTCAACCAGCAGGGGACAGTTCTCTGGCGGTATGATCCTTCATCGGGACCAGGAAGGCTCCGCTATCCGTCGCTTGCGGAGATGGCTCCAAGCTGAGTCATCATTGCGAACGATGACGACAACGACAGGACTGTTGCCATTGATCCCACAACGGGAGCGCTCGTATGGCAGTATGGCACGACAGGAGTTGCAGGAACTGCGCCAGGACTTCTCAACACACCGGATGGATTTGACATCCTCGCTCCTGGAGGCATCACGCCAACGCATCCCACGACAGGATAGTCTCCATCAGGCAGCAGAATGCGTGCGGAGTCCTCTTGACCAACTCACTCGTAGTTGAGGTGGGGGTACCGCCAGTCTGTCGGTGGAACGAACGTTTCCTTGATGGAACGGGGACTTGCCCACCGCATGAGGTTCCATGGGGATCCAGCCTTGTCGTTCGTGCCACTTGCCCGTGCACCACCAAACGGCTGCTGGCCAATCACGGCACCTGTGGGCTTGTCATTGATGTAGAAGTTGCCAGCTGCATGGCGGAGCCGGTCAGAGGCCTGGGCGATGGCAGCCCTGTCCGTTGCGAAGATGGCGCCAGTGAGGCCATACGGGGAGGTTGTGTCGACAAGCGTGAGGATGTCATCCCATGCGGACTCCTCGTACGTGTACACCGTGAGCACTGGACCAAAAAGCTCCGTTTCCATGAGGGGATGCTTCGGCGTGTCCGTCTCGAAGATGGTCGGGAAGATGAACCATCCAGTCGAGTCATCCCATGTGCCTCCCGTGTGGAGAGTGAGATGGGGATCGCCAACCCCGTCATACAGCGCTGTCGTGATCCTGGTGAAGGCACGCTGGTCAATGACTGCGCCGATGTGCGTTGTGAAGTTGGCAGGATCTCCAAGCGGAAGGGAGATGGTCTCCTCAATGAGTTCGCTCTTGATGCGGTTCCAGAGGGGTTTGGGAATGTACGCTCGGGATGCTGAGGAGCACTTCTGTCCCTGGAACTCGAACGCTCCCCGGATGAGCGCTGTGGTGAGAGCCTTGGGATCCGCAGAGGGGTGGGCGAGGATGAAGTCCTTTCCCCCTGTCTCGCCAACAAGCCGCGGATACGTGCGGTACGTGTCGAGATGGTGTGCAACACTCTTCCAGAGATGGCGGAATGTGCCTGTGGATCCAGTGAAATGGATGCCTGCAAGGTCCCGGTGCGGGAGGGCGACCTTGGAGATTGCCTCTCCATCCCCGGACACCATGTTGATGACTCCGGGAGGAAGTCCAGCTGCAGTGAGAAGATCGAGGATGAGGGATGCGGAAAGCTGCTGGGTGGGGGAAGGCTTCCAGACAACAGTGTTTCCCATGATTGCGGGGGCTGTGGGCAGGTTCCCTGCTATGGAGGTGAAGTTGAATGGCGTGATGGCAAGGACGAATCCTTCAAGCGGCCGGAGTTCCGTGCGGTTCCACGAACCCACAGGTGAGTAAGGCTGTTCACGGAGCAGCTCATTGGCAAAGGAGACATTCCAGCGCCACATGTCAATGAGTTCGCAGGCGGAGTCAATCTCCGCCTGGAAGACGCTCTTGCTCTGGCCAAGCATGGTTGATGCATTCATGCGGTACCGCCATGGGCCAGCAAGAAGGTCAGCAGCACGGAGAAAGATTGCAGCACGCTCCTCAGGAGGAAGTGCTGCCCATGCCTCGCGTGCATCAAGGGCAGCAGCTACTGCCTGCTCAACAGTCTTGTGCGTTGCGACATATCCAGTGCCAAGGTGGAGGGAATGCCTGTGAGGAGCGCGGACTTCAAAGCGTTCCTCTGTGCGGACCGGTTCCCCGCCGATGACCATGGGGAGGTCACGCGTTTCCGTTGAGACATCGTCAAGTGCTGTCCGCATGGCCTTCCGCTCAGGAGTCCCTGGCGCATACGACAGTATCGGCTCGTTGTAGGGAGGAGGAATGGGAAGGGGACTCATCATGATGGCACGACCGCTCCTGTGGGACGAGTGGATACCCCATGATGATACGGACTTCAGCGAGCCCACTGCCAGCCTGAGCGGTGAACATGTGGGAGCGGGGCTAGAGCGGAATATGGACGAAGAGGAGGAGATAGAGGATGACGAGGAGAACGCCGAGCATCATGAGCACAGTGGTGTTCAATGACGCTCCAAACAGTGGTCTGGTCCCTCCGAACCGTTGCAGTCCATAGGTCGCAAAGTCGTTCCTCACGGGCTGCATCTTCCCGTCATCGATGAGCACCTGTGCGAAAATGCCGTACCAGACTCCGTATTCCGATGAGGAGATCGCCTGGTAGTCACGTTTTTCGATGTGCTCGTCAAGGTCCATTGACATACCAGAGGCCCCCATGTCGAGCGAGTCCTCAATGCCAGGGTGCTGCTCAACGGCAAGGCGAAGTCTGCTGGCAGTGGTCCCGAACCTGAGCGAGAGGGTTCCTTCACTGGTGACAAGCTGCAGTGTTGTCCCATGCTGCTCGATGCGCATGAGGGTGGCACGGGGTGCGGAGAACAGAAGCATGCCCTGCGGATCATGGACAGTGAAGGTTGAGCCATCCCATGCGAGAGTTGCTGGTGCATAGGGGGAGCCGTTCAGTGAAACTTCTCCAGGACCAGTGTGTTCAAGGCCACGTTCCCTGTCGTCAGGTACGGGCATTGGAGGGGAATGTGCCATGAGGGGGCTCCCAGTGGAGTGGTGCAACGGCTCCATTGTACGCGTATCGTTCCCTGATATTGGGGATCTGTCACAATGAGAATGAGCGAAAGACTAGAGGAATACGATATTGAGCGGAGGACTGGAAGTGGACAGTGGAGAGCCGCAGCAGCTTGGTGACTTCACGACACAACCCAGCATCATGAAGCTTGTGCCACTCGCATGCGGCATTGGCGTGCTCGCAACTGCAGTTGCCCTGGTCCTCATCGACCTCATTGGACTCTGCACGAACATCCTCTATTACCACAGGCTAGGCACAGCGCTCGTGTCTCCCGACAGGAACCATCTTGGCATAGCAGCAGTTGCCATTCCCGTGGTGGGAGGTCTCCTTGTGGGACTCATAGCCCGTTATGGGTCGGAACAGGTGCGGGGTCATGGGATTCCAGAAGCGATGGAACGTATCCTCTTCAACAGGAGCCGTGTCCAGCCACGGCTCGCCATCCTGAAGCCCATCTCAAGCGCCATCAGCATAGGAACAGGTGGTCCATTTGGCGCTGAGGGCCCCATCATCCTCACTGGCGGTGCTGTCGGGTCCATCGTTGGGCAGATGTTCCGTCTCACAGGGATTGAGCGGCGAAGCCTTCTTGTCGCTGGTGCAGCTGCAGGAATGAGTGCTGTGTTTGGAACGCCAGTGGCAGCAACGCTTTTTGGAGTTGAGCTTCTCGCATTCGAGTTCAAGCCACGATCGATCTTTCTCATCGGTGTGGCAGCTGTAGTTGCGGATACGCTTCGGCTCATCCTTGCTGCCCACCATATGATGGCTCCACAGCCACTCTTTCCCGTTCTCGGGCATGACAGTGTGGCACCTGTGACTGTGCTAGGTGCAGCAGTGATGGGTATCCTCGGTGGTGGAGCAGCCTGGGTGATGACACAGGCCGTGTACCGGTCGGAGGACCTGTTTCTGAAGCTCACTGGCCGGCTGCACTGGATGTGGTGGCCAATGATTGGTGGACTTGTCATCGGTGCTGGGGGTCTGCTGGATTCCCGTGCCCTTGGTGTGGGGTACGACACGATCCATCTGGAGCTGCTGGGACAGCTTGGAGTGGGAGCGCTCCTGCTCCTTATCGCTGTCAAGCTTGTCATTTGGTCAGTGGGGCTTGGAAGTGGCACAAGCGGTGGCATTCTCGCTCCGCTTCTCATCATGGGAGCAGCTCTTGGTGGCATAGTTGGGCATGCGCTTCCAGGGGGTTCGCCTGGCATGTGGGCACTCATTGGCATGGCTGCAGCGCTGAGTGGTGTGACACGGTCCCCGTTCACGGCAGTGGTGTTCGCATTTGAGCTCACTCACGATGTCGGTAGCCTGCTTCCGCTCCTCGCAGCATCCCTCCTCGCGTACCTTGTGAGCGCACTCATCCTGAAGCGTTCCATCCTCACGGAGAAAGTGGCTCGACGTGGTTTCCATGTCATGCGTGAGTACGCGGTGGATCCGTTCGATGTGACACAGGTGAAGGATGTCATGCGCACAGTGCCAGCATGCCAGCTCGACATGCCACTTCGTGATGCATGGGAAATGGTGAGGGAAGGTGCCCTTGGGAGAGCATGGACAGTGCTCCCTGTCGTGGATGTGGATGGCCATGCAGTGGGCGTGGTGGACGTGGTGGCCATTGCTGCGCAGCAGGACCTGGACAGCGGCACTGTCGCCGAGGTGGCGCGGGATGCGGAAAAGCGAGTGCCAGAGAACATGCTGCTTCGAGATGTCGCGCATTATCTCCTTGCATGGCATGGCTCCGAGGTCATCGTCACAGACAGTGATGGGCGGATGGAGGGTGTCGTGACACGGGGGGATCTTCTCGAGGCACGGCGGGAGTTCTACACCGAGGAGTATGCGAGTGAACAGGTGCTCACGCTTCAGCGGATTGCGGGCATGTCCTTTGGCAGCTGAACGGCTTGAACCGCTTCTCCGACAGTGGAGTTGCAACTGGCGTACACTGGAATACGGATTCATCGACACAGAGGGGAAACCATGTCGCAGGTTCCTGAACGTCTCCCGCTCCGCCCAGCGATGTCAGCAGAGGCCCGCAGTGAGCTCTACAAGCAGCTTCTCCCACCTGGTGTGGACCGGAGGCCATCGTGGCTCACAGTGAAGCTTCCCATGAGCGAGGGGTACAACCGGCTCCATGCGCTCATGCGGAACGAGAAGCTCAACACGGTGTGCGAGGAGGCGATGTGCCCCAACATTGCTGACTGCTGGGGTCGTGGAACAGCAACCTTCATGATCCTTGGCGATGTGTGCACGAGGCACTGCGCGTTCTGCGCAGTGAAGAGTGGCAAACGCGGTGGAGATCTCGATGCTGAGGAGCCGATGCGTGTTGCCAGGGCAGTGGAAGCGATGGGCATCCGCCACGCAGTGGTGACCTCAGTGGATCGTGATGATCTGCCAGATTTTGGAGCAGGAGCATTCCGGGACACCATCACAGCGATCCGGTCGCTTGTGCCAACCTGCAGCATAGAGGTGCTCACTCCCGACTTCCAGGGTGATGAGACTGCGCTACAGATCGTCATGGATGTCGCTCCCGACATCTTCAACCACAACATTGAGACAGTGCCACGACTCTACCGCCGCGTCCGGCCGAAGGCTGACTACCAGCAGAGTCTCTCGATTCTCAAGGCTGCAAAGCGCATGCAGCCTTCGCACATGGTGAAGTCAGGCATCATGGTCGGTCTCGGTGAGGAGATTGATGAAGTGAAGGAAGTGCTTCGGGACCTTCGAAGCCACGATGTTGACATTGTCACCATCGGGCAGTACCTCAGGCCTTCCCTCAAGCACCATCCTGTCATCCGGTTTGTCCATCCCGACGAGTTCGCGGAACTGCGGGAATTTGGCACATCGCTTGGCTTCTCCCACACCGTTGCGGGTCCGCTTGTCCGGAGCTCGTACCATGCGGAGGAGCAGGTCACCAGGGCCTGAGGGCAGCTATGACGGAGAGCGATGCAGTCACCACACCGCTCATGCCTGCAGTGCTGCACAGGGATCTCCCGTATCAGCAGGGATGGGCGCTCCAGCAGCAGTATGCGGAAATGCGGGCGAACGATGACATCCCTGACACGCTCCTTGTTGTGGAGCACCTGCCAGTTTACACAGTGGGAAGAAACGGTGAGGAGAGCCATCTTCCCCATGGCCGCGCATATCTCGAGGAGCTGGGAGCTGGTGTCGTGGATGTGGACAGAGGGGGCTCAGTGACATTCCATGGTCCAGGACAGGTGGTTGTGTATCCGATCCTGAAGCTTGCGGATGTGGTGCCCATGGCTTCCGATCCAGCACGGGGGGATGTCATTGCGTACGTGCGTGCTCTTGAGGATGTTGGCATAGCGTGCTGCGCATCCTATGGCGTTGCAGCAGGCAGGAGGGAAGGCTACTCGGGCGTCTGGACAGGTGGCAACAAGATCATGGCAATAGGTGTGAAGCTTGCCCATGGTGTCACCCAGCATGGCCTTGCCTTCAATGTCTCAACCGACCTTGCATGGTTCTCCCACGTCATTCCCTGCGGCATCCCTGATGCGGGTGCCACCTCCCTTGCAGAAGCGGGCGTGCAAGCGGAATGGGAGGAGGTTGCTGACAGGCTCATTGCGGAGTGCAGCAGCAGGTTTGGTGCTGCATCCCGGACTGCTGCTGCGCATCACGTGGTAGGGGTTGCCTGATCCTCAAGGAGACGGCCATCCCGCATCATGATGTGCCGGTGAGTCCGCTTCGCAATGGCTGGATCATGTGTGGCAATGATGATGGTGACGTGCTCTTCCTCATTGAGGCGTGAGAGGAGATCCATGATGCCCTGGGCGCTCGCTGAATCAAGGTTTCCTGTGGGCTCATCAGCAATGATGACATCAGGCTGGTTGGCAAGTGCACGTGCAATGGCCACACGCTGCTGTTCCCCTCCGGAGAGGGAACCTGGCAGATGGGAGATGCGGTGTTCGAGGCCCACCTGCTCGAGGAGTGCTGCTGCACGCTGCTGCTTGTCCGCATTCTTTCCCGCCACTGGCACCATGGGAAGAAGGACATTCTCCCGGGCAGTAAGGGTCGGAATGAGGTTGAACTGCTGGAAGACGTAGCCAATGGAATCCCGTCGCAGCACTGTGCGCACTTCATCTGTCGTCTTCCGGAGATCCGTGCCCTTGAACGTGAGGGTTCCGCTGCTTGGGGTCTCGAGAACGCCGAGCATCAGCAGCAGGGTGCTCTTCCCTGAGCCACTTGGTCCCTCGAGTGAGACCATCTCTCCCTTCCCGATGGTGCACGTGGCTTCTGACAGCGCCCGGACAGTTGCTGAGCCCACCTGGTATGTGCGTGTGACCTCGGCAAGTGTATACAGTGTTTCCTGTTCCATTGGGATGCTCCTATCCTAGGTTCCTGAGTGCGGATGCGGGAGAAAGGCGGGATGCACGCCAGCCACCAATGCCCCCTGCAATGATGCCGCCAAGCACCGCTGCCCCAAACCCCAGGAGGAGAATGGGCAGGGACAGCGGTGCAGTGACGTGCACAGTAGAGGCTGCGGAAGCAGTCGAGGACTGGCCAAAGATGCTTCCGAGCGATGAGGCGCCAACAGCTAGGCCGGACGTTGTGGCCTGGAGTGCTGGACCAGTCGCATCGATGATGGCGCAGATTGCGAAGCCAAGCAGAATTCCAAGGATGCCACCGAACACGCTGATGGCAACGCTCTCTCCAAGCAGCTGCTGGACGACTCGTCGCCGTGACCATCCCATGGCGCGAAGGGATCCGATTTCCCGTACCCGCTTGTTGACATTCGAGATGGTGAGGAGAATGGCAATGAGGAACGATCCAAGAAGGATGATGATGGCAAGGGCTGTGCCAAGACTTGTGGCAAGCGTGTGCGCATCGGCCAGACTCCCAGTCACACCATCAGCAAGACTCTTTGCTGTGAGGATCTGCGCTCCAGGAAGCTTTGTGTGGATAGCTGCAGCAATGGCATTCACCTCGGAGGCATTCTTTGCGGATACAAAGATCTCGTTGATCCTGCCTGACTGGGTTGCCATCGACTGGAGAGTGGAGAGATCAAAGTAGAGGTCCGAGACATTCCCTGTGAGTGTTGGGGCAACGATGCCAACAACCTTGAAGGCTGTTCCATTCAATGTCACTGCCGAACCCACCTTGAGGCTGTTCGTTGTCGCATACGCCTGGTTGACAAGCACCTCATCCTTTGGCGAGGAGGTGAACCATGTTCCTGAAACCACCTGGGCTGCAGTGATGACGCCCTGGTTCCGCACTGAAGGGTCCACTCCAGAAACGGTGTAGCTCTTTGTGCTGAGGTTCGTCTGTGGCGGATTGACAATCTGCTGGACAGTCCTGATTGGGGTGACCACCTGCTGCTGGTACTTCAGGTATGACGCGGGGAGGCACTTCGAGAGAACAGAGTTGAAGTCACCACCTCCAAGACCACCCCGGAAGCCACCACCCGTCCCAGGGCCATTCGTTCCGCCCTGCCGTGGTGAGGGAGAAGGAGAGGATCCCTGCTGTGACTGGATCTGCTGGAAGAGGCATGTGCGGACCTGGGCCTGCTGGGCTGCAGTGAGCGGTGGAGGAGTCGCAGTCACTGTCTGTGTCTGTCCGCCAGTCGTGAATGTCGCCACAATTTTCGGCACTGTTCCCGTGTCATGCACACCCTGGAGACTCAGCACTCCGACTGCACCAGTCACGCCAGGGATGGATGTGATGTTGCCAACAGCCTGGGAGGGGAAGGTGATGAGTGTGCCTGGCACGAAGAAGTCGTGGGTGAACTGTGTGCCAGGAGGTCCAAGCTTTGAGAGGTCTGTGAGCACACTGTCATTGCTCTGGAGGAGTGCTGCCTGGTCCTGGGCATTGAGCGAGCTTATGGCACTTCCCCCTCCTGCAAAGAAACCTCCCTGCCGATGCTGCGGACCAGTACCAGCGCCAGATGTGCCAGGTGATGGTGAGGGAGATGCAGCAGGTGTCGTGGTAGCACCGACTGTCCGGGTGACGATGATGTCCGTTCCCACTGTCGAGAGGGGGGAGAGGAGCCGGTTCTGGGCAGTTGCAAGTCCTGAGGCGACTCCCATGATGCTCACAACAAGGCTCACGCCTGCAGCGAATCCGAAGGCTGTCGTCAGTGTGCGTCCAAGTCGGCGTGTGAGTTCATGCCGGATGTACTGGAAGGGGGACATGTGCGGTGCTCCGTGAAATGCTGTGTGGAAACGTTTACCAGTGTCGTGCATTCAACCTTGCTGCAGGATTACGGAAAGGTGCGGATCGGGGAAGACCCCCCTACACAAATGTGTCGCATATTGATATCCTGTGCTCGAGCGATCTGACCGCTCGTCGATTTACTCTACGTCCTCGTTATGTGCGAGTACCGGATACGTTCTGGAGGTGACCGAAATGGCCACATATGTACGGCGTCGCGTCTTCCGCAATGTTGCCTGGGAGGCAGAAGATGACAGACAGCGTGAATCCCGTCGTGACACGCTCTGCGAATTTGATGGTCTTCTTGCCCATCTTGAGGAGATCAACCTCCGTGGAGGGACAGTTCCAGCATTCGTGCTGGGAAAGCTCCGGGAGTGCGGCATTGCCTGCACGCCAGACACGCCACTCACGGATCTCATTGAGGCAGTCTTCGCAGTGCAGGAACGGTTCATGCGCCAGCCTATCGAGCTTCCTGGACGGCGGACTCGGCGAAGGAAGTCGCGACCTACCCAGGAAGAGCTCAATGTGTACTTTCAGGGCCGCGTTCCTGCGAAATCCTGATCGGGTGGACCTCCAGCGCGTGGTGAGGTGGGAGACATGACTGGTGACACACTGGCCATTGTTGCCACAGCAGTGAGTGCGGGAACAGTTGCCAGCATCGTTGGCATGCTCATAATTGTTACGCTCCTCGCAGCAAGCTATCGAGTCCGCAGGCGACCAGGAGGAAGAGGCGAATGAACCAGGTGACACGCACACGGGCAACAGGCCAGCTCCTTGCGCTGGTGTTCGTGCTCACTGCAGGCGTGTTCTGGTCTGCTGGTTTCACCACGGAAAGGGCTGGACATCTTGGAGGAAGCGTGATTGGACACACGTTCATCGGGAGCACACTTCTCACTGACCTCGTGCTCACTGTGGGAGCGTTCCTCTTTTGGTGGATATCATGCAGGGCTGCGCCGAGGGCAGCCCAGATCACGCTTTCCATACTTGGAGCAGTTCTTGCTCTGCTTGCGCTTGCAGGGGTGGTCTCGAAGGAGACTGGAGGCATCCACAGTGCATTTGGCATGTATTTCCCAACCTTCCTCACCATCATTTACGCAGTTGGCGCATATCTTGCCATTGCAGGCGGTGTCCATTTTACCCTCCAGGGACACCCGCTTCTTCCAGAGGACGGCAATTCCGGGGGGGCTGAAAATTAGTTCGGTGTGATCCGGAGCCTCTCAACCGGATTACCCTTCACCAGATGCTCCTCGACGATCTCCTCGAGGTCGCCAGGCGTGACATGCCCATACCACACGCCCTCGGGATACACGATGATGATGGGGCCCTGGTGATGCTGCTCATTGCAGCCCATGCGGGTTGTGCGCACAGTGCCAAGACCCCTCTCTTCGACGATGTCACGGAGCTTCCGGAGGAGGCGTTCACCTCCAAGTTCAGCACACCTGTGCCTGCCGACAGTGGTGCAGACGAACACGTGCAGTTCCCTGCTGGTCTGGGTGGGAATGTCATCCATGGGGAAGGTCTCCTCTATGCAGCAGTGACGTTGTATCCGAGCATGGACAGCTGATGGTACGCGAGACCCGTTCCAACGATGCAGGCAACGATGAGGAGCACGTACGTGCCAATGACTGCGTACTGGGTGGCACGGTCCGCAATGTGGAATGCTGCCTGCTTCCCAGTGGATTTCAGGGAGAAGATGCCAGCAATGAGAATGATGAAGACGATGGGATTTGGTGCGGAGCCCACAACGTACATGCCGACAATGACAGCGACAAAGATGGCAAGGCCTGCAATGGCGAACTTACGGGAGATGACCTCTGCCACCCTGCCACCATCGAGGGGAGAGAAGGGGATGAGGTTGAGGAGCGTGATCGTGAAGCCGAAGCTCGCAGTGGCTGCAAGAATGCCCGTGAACGATCCATTGGAGTTCGCCACGGAAGCGCCAAGCGCAAGTGCTGCAATGAGGAAGCCCGCAATGGGACCAGCAATGGCGATGACTGCTGCATGTACAGGTGTGCCCACCCGTGTCCGCATGGTCACAGCGCCAAATGGTCCAAGAAACACGGGAAGCTTTGCAGGAATGCCGTACATCCAGGATGTGACGTAGTGGCCAAGCTCATGAATGGCGATGAGGACAATGACGCCGATGCCGAGTCCCCACCCAAATATCCCCACCATGATGATGAAGGAGACGATGAAGGCCCACAGGGGCAGGGCAGCCTTCAGGATAATCGCGCCAAACTTGAGGAGCGCAATGAGGCCCGCTCCTATGGCGCCGCCAATGCCAGTCTTCTTCTTGGGAGCAGCAGGCGCTGGAGGAGGGACTGGAGCATAGCCTCCGAAGGTCATCTGTGGGGAAGGTGCACCAGGTACGCCATCAGTCATGGGAGGGGGAGGATTCCAGTCTGGAGGATTGGTCATATATTTCATTGTAGGGATTCATCACGATTCGGGATTTCCAGGCTGCCTGTGTAACATGATGCGTAGGGAGAACGTTCAGTCAGATGTGGCAGCAGTGCAGCAGGAACGTCCATGACACGACAGTCAAGCGCACGGATCGCAGCGGTCCTTGCCCTACAGCGGAAACGAGGCATGCTCAAGGCGCGAACGCGAAAGAGCAAGCGTGGTAGAAGGCTGCTCCTCTTTCTTGGACTTTTCATGCTGCTCCTCTCGTCTGGGGGTGTCGGCGCAGTCGACTACGTCGCGTATTCCGTCGAGTCGCATATTCCAAGTCCCCGTATCTTTCCTGCTGACTCGTTTGTGTACTCGAGGAATGGCACACTTATTGCGGAACTCCATGATCCTGGAACAACACGCATTCCCATCCCGCTTTCGCAGGTGGCGCCTGTTCTCATCCAGGCGACCCTTGCAGTTGAGGACAAGAACTTCTGGCATGAAGGCACTGTCGACTACCAGCGGGTTATTTCCGCTGCGTACTACGATCTCCGCTATGGCAGCACAAGCCAGGGCGCAAGCACCATTCCCATGCAGCTCGCGAAGCTCCTTTACCTCCAGGACACGAAGTCCCTTGTCTACAAGACTCGGGAAGTGCTGTATGCCGAGTATCTTTCCGCGCACGAGTCGAAGCAGCAGATCCTTGACGACTATCTCAATGACATCTTCTACGGGAACACTGCCCAGGGAATCGAGGCTGCTTCCCGCGAGTACTTTGGCATTGACGCGTCGAAGCTCGATCTTGCCCAGGCATCGATGCTCGCTGGTCTTCCGAATGACCCCTCAGTGCTGGATCCCCTCATCAACCCGCAGGCAGCAAAGGCAAGGCAGAAGGTCGTTCTTGATGCCATGCGTCAGCTTGGAGACATCACTTCTGCACAGGAAGAGCAGGCACTTGCGGAGCCGCTCACGTATGCCAATGGAAGCATGGACAACTTCAATGTGGCACCATTCTTTGTCTCACAGGTCGCAAACAGGGTGGCTGCTGCCACAAATCTCAATCCGTACACGTCAGGTCTCACCATCGTGTCAACACTCAATGAGGCAATGCAGCAGCGTGCCCAGGCCGATGTCAATGGGACTGTTGCTGGACTCCACAGCTACAACCTCACGGATGCAGCGCTCGTGTCTGTTGATCCGAATACAGGCGATGTGCTTGCGTATGTGGGAAATGCGGGAAACAGTGTGCCTGGTGCTGCCTTTGACATGGCTTCGACTCCCCGCCAGGTGGGCTCCACGTTCAAGCTCTTCACGTACAGCACTGCGATCCAGGACAAGGTGGTGAGCATGGTGAGTCCTGTCCTCGATGGACCAATATCCGTACCTGTGGGAAATGGGCAGTACTACCAGCCAGTGAACTACAACTTCACCTGGCATGGCGAGGTGCCCCTTGAAGTGGCGCTTGGCAACTCGTTCAACATTCCCGCTGTGCGTGTGGAGCTTCTCACAGGCATTGCCAGGATCATTGCGCAGGCGCGGAAGATGGGAGTCACCACCCTCAATGCGCCTCTCAGCTCGTACGGCCCTAGTGCAACGCTCGGTTCTTACCCCATTCCGCTCTGGGAGATGGCACAGGCTGCAAGTGTCATTGCATCAGGAGGAACGTACCATCCTGCCCAGTTCATCCTCTCTGTGACAAACGCCAATGGCGTGCAGCTGTACCATGCTCCTGGAGCTACACCCGATGTGCTCACGCCCCAGACTGCGTATGTCATGAACACCACGCTCAGCAACAACCAGAACAGGGAGCTCGAGTTCGGCTACTCGAACCTGCTCGAGGTGCCAGGCCATGTGGTCGCTGCGAAGACGGGAACGAGTGACAGTTTCAAGGACAACTGGACAATAGGGTGGACACCAAACCTTCTCACTGCAGTCTGGGCTGGCAACACGAATGACTCGCCCATGCGGGGAGCCATTGGCATCACGGGAGCAGGACCCATCTGGAACCTCTTCATGACCCAGGAACTCAAGGGGAAACCTGATGGATGGCCAGCCTCTCCGCCACCAGGCGTCCAGCTTGTGCGGAGCTACTGGTATGGTCCCTCCGCATATGTCATTGATGGCACCTCATACCATACAAACCAGCAGGCGCTTCTTGGTGGGTACACCTGCTCAAACTTCTACAAGCACACCTACTGCTACAGCGGATAGGGGAGTAATGGTGGATGTGGCTGATGTCAAAGGTGCGATGATGCAGCGCTCCCACGGGCACGTCTGGGGGCTGGTGCATCCCTGGTGCACTTCATCATGTAGTGCAAAGAGAGCGGATAGAGATCGTGCTACGTTTCAACGTGGTATCGAGTGCGAGGTCTGTGCCACGGGCGCATGCTCGTGAATGCGCAGGGAAGACGGGTTTCCCCTGCGGGAAAAGTCATGGGAGCGCAATGTGACCCATTCGCGATACCTGAGCGTAGGTAACTGACGGAGCTGTCGCAAAATGGTTACCCCCTCCAAGTAGAGCACTTGGCTCTGGGTAGCATCAGCACATGGGAAATGAACACTTCAGTGTCGATGACAACTATCTCCAGCAGAAAGTGACTGAGATCACCAAAGTCACGAATGAACTTGGAAGCATGGGCCAGCAGGTTCAGAATGAGTTTTCAGATGCGGCTGGTGGCATGAGCGGCAGTGAAGTCCATGATGCGCTTCTCACGTTTCAGGACAGTTGGTTGCCAATGCTGCAGAAGCTCCATGGGTCCTGCGCTGAGATCGCCAAAGATCTTGATCTTGCGCTCAATGCGTACATCAAGACAGAGAATGCCAATGCATCCCGACTGGGTGGTTTTTCCGAGTCACAGCAGGGGTGAGTTATGGGCAATCATTTGTTGGAGCCACTGAACTGTCCAGCACAGGAGGGCTTTTCCTTCGCGGGATCCCAGCTTGAGATTGTCGATACGTTCACCCCATACCTATCAGAGCTCGCGCGAGTGGAGAGAGACATCAGTCTCATGCAGCAGCTTGCGAATACGCTTTCCAGTGCAGGACAGGGACTTGAGAACGCGTACTCAGTAGTGACATCAGTTGGCGAGCCAGGGAGCGGATGGACTGGACCGAGCGCCACACTGTTTCACTCGTTTCTTCTAGGCCATTCAGTGAATCTTGGCAAGTCCTCAAGTGCATTTCTCGATGCTGGTCATGCTTTGCAGAATTGCATATCCAGCTGTGAGGGGATGCTCCAGTCGATACGATCCATCATCAGCAATGGCTATCAGACTCTGGATGCTGCCAAGGAAGTGCAGCAGCAGCTTCAGCAGACGACATCCTCGACAGCCATGGGACTCCTCACGGGTGGAAGCCCGAGCTCCAATACTTCAAGCGCACTTGAAAATGAAGCCAAGAATCTTGAAGGGCAGATGCAGATGTTCGCTGAGGAACTCACCGCTCTGACAAGGCAGGTGAATGGACAGGTTGCGGATTTCAATGACGAGACGCATGTTCTTGCTGTGCAGCTCAATGATGCTGCACTCCTCTCACCCCACTACCAGCAGTATCATGCTCCCAGCTTCTGGGATGATGTCGCGGGTGCGTTCACTGATGCATGGCATGCTGGCCTGGACATTCTCAAGGTGGAAGACTATGTGCTTACCAAGGCAGATGAGGGGCTCCTCGCTCTTGGCAAGGATGTCGTGCATTTTGGTGAGCAGTTCCTCAAAGGATTTGCTGAGGGTGTCTGGGGCTTTGCCAAAGGTGTGTTCATGGTAGCCGAAGACCTCACTGTGGGTGAGTTCGTGATGATTGCGGATTATGGCTTTCATGAGCATTGGCTTGAGGGGCTCGCCAAGCAGTCAATGGCATTCGGACAGATGCTGGATGCACTTGGGGGATACAACGGTCATGGGTTCAGCTGGTCGACCTTTGGGCATTCCTGGGGCGGGATGCTCTCAGGAATGGCAGATCTCCATGATCTTGAGTCAGGCAACATTGGCGCATGGGCAGGCAATATCACAGCAACACTGGCCATTGCGCTTGTGACTGGTGGTGCGGGGAAGTTTGCGAAAGGGTTCATTGCGCGTAATGCGGGGGAAGATCTTGCCACAGCAGGTGCCAAAGACCTCGCTGAGCAGGCTCCCAAGCAAGTCGGCAAGGAATTCGCAGAAGGGGAAGCTAAAGGCAAGTTGGTTCAGCTGAAGGATGCTCTCAAGGGTTCACCTCGGAAGGTTGCTGAATACACACGGAAGGGGCAATTACTCGAGGAGAAGGAGAAACTCACTTCGAAATTGGAAAGTACAGAGCAGAAATTGCAGTCGGCCAAACATTCCTTGCAGCTCAACACCAAGGTGAAAAGTCTGGAAGGGAAGTTGGAGGAGATCGGAAAGCGTGGGAAACAAGTATCGGAATTGACACACGCAGAGCTTGCGAAGGATGTAGCTGTTGGAGGTCTTCGCGAAGCGCCCGTTGAGGCGGGCATTCACCGTGGCGTGGTCGAACCTATAACAGATCTTGGGAAGGCCTCATCAAAAGGACCACAGCAACCATGAGTGAAATGGCAAGGAATGTGCGTGTGCGTATGGCGGAAATCCATGAGCGGGTAGGTGCGTCCCATTCAGTTGGCAGAGGCGAGCTCGACAAGCTGGAGCAGTGGATACTACAATGCAGTCCGATGGATGCGTTTGATGCAGCTGCCATACATGAAGCTCTCAATGGAATCAATCTCATAAAGTCACGCTTGGGGAAGACATCATGACAGCACAGACTCCTGAAGAGCTTCTTACACAGGCAGTGCGTCACGCATTGGAGCAGTTTGGCATCACTGGTTCCTATGCTGGCGTGGAGATTTCCCGTGCTCTTGACAGGAAGCACTTTGCTGCGGCTGGGGGAAAGTGGAGCATATACAATCCGTCGCGTCGAACCGTTCTTGTGAGTGAAATGAACGTGTCCCTCCCCGTTCTGCAATTCCTGGATGAGAAGGGAGGGGGGAGTATGACGGACAGCAGCCGTGCACTTAGTGGGCTTGTGTCCGTACTCGCAACAGGCTTCGAAGATGTGGGACGTTCTGCAGGCAAGAATGACTCCGTTGCACGGTTTCTGCATTCTGGCCTTAGTCTCATAGCAGCAAATGAGGCGCTGCCTGAGGTGCTCACAGCAATGGGTGTGGCAAATGCACGGGCAATGCTGAACAGTGTGCCGTTTGAGAGGGCACGTGGAAATGCTGGTTCCTATGGAGCTGTGCACGCAATGATGCAGACACTGGGGGGGATTCTCGGCGTAGATGAGAAAGTTCTTGTTGGGAAGCTTCTTGCAGAAGACAGCGCATCTCTGCCCTCCATATTTGCCTCGATGGTTGTGCAGGCTGCAAGGCACCAAGGCGTTGAGAACATTGCTGAAACCAGTGCTGAAAAGCGGCTCAGGACAGAATTCACATCGTTCATGCTGCAGGCTGATCAGCTCGACACATATGAGCATGCAGCACGTATGGGAAAGGATTTTGGCAATGTCATTGCGCACCGGCTGACGGGTTCCACAATAGAGACGGAATACCGTGGAACGCTGACAGAAGTGCCAGGTGTGACACATGCCTCAGGAAATGTTCCCGCACTGACACAGTTTGTGAACAATGCGCCTGCTGCTGCTGCAGATATCATCAAGGGAAAGACCTATGTGACTGGCATCTTCACAGGTATCCCCAGGTCAATGAAGCGTGGAGTTGGGGATGAGCTGGCATTTTTCTGCTTTGACAATAAACAGGGCAGTGGACCAGTCTCCCTTAGTCCTGACATTGGATCAACGCTTCAGAATTTCTTCAATGGCGAATTGAAGCCCTGCAGGACTGAAGCCGATATTGTGCAGCAGCTCGTGCAGGTAAAGGATACGTTTGGCATACTTCTTCATGAACTCCTTCATGGAACGGGTTCAGGTGATGTGGCGTCGGACATGGCTGCATTTCAGGAGACGATGCCAGGCTTCCATGTCTTTGCGGAGGGCCTCACGGAGTTTGGTGCACAGCGCTTCCTTGACAGGTTTCTTGCGGAAACTGGAGTCGCAGCTCGTGAGACTCGCCTCATGGAAGTGCATGGATCCAATGATCTCTACGTTGGTGAAGTTTCAGCTGTCCAGAAGCTTGTGGAAACCGCTGCGGATCGCAGTGGCGCATCAGTAGATGACACGCTTATGGAGATTCTCCGCTTTGGACATGGTGAACGATCCCTAGATCTCCTTGCGCGCAAGCTGCTGCCAAACGCCCCAGAACGGGGTGTGCGGGATGCTGTTGCCACTATTCAGCAAGGACTCGTGCAGGCGGAGCGGACGTTCGCCCAGGCCACGACTGTTGCTGCGTTGCGAAGCAGCGGAATCGATGCTGCAAATGGTGTGCTTCGGGAGCTGGGATTGAGGCAGCGGGAAGCAGCAAGACCAGCACCAGCGGCCGGGGCGGTGTCTTTGTGAGCATCCCCGAGTGGAGGCCACTGACGCACGTCTCCTGAAGGACAGACAACTGTCGCCCGTGGTGCACGCCGCGCAGTGACTGGCCTCTCCTGGCCTGCAATGCCACGGAGTCATGCGGACATTTTCCCTTAACAATCACAACGCCAGCGATATTGTTGTCAAACGCCAGCGATATTGTCCGTTTTGTGTCCAAGGGGTCATGTTACAGTAATGTCACTGTTTGAGAAAACAGAGGGGGAAAAGCCAAGGCGGCGGCCTTCTTCGCAGACAACGTTGGGGGATACACCTGCTGGCAACAGCGGGTGCGTTGTAACTGCTTGAGGAACCGTGATGCAAATCACGTGCAGTGCCTGCCGCCTTTGGTTTTATTGCGGAGAATCTGCAGATGACTATTCCTCAGGTATTGACGGTGTGAGGAATGTCCCTTCCTGAA
Source organism: bacterium (assembly GCA_021803465.1). GTDB lineage: Bacteria > Chloroflexota > Dormibacteria > Aeolococcales > Aeolococcaceae > JAJZLL01. The sequence goes on along the minus strand of JAJZLL010000060.1, from coordinate 24,683 downwards.
GATATGGCGGAGCAGGACCTTTCGGAAGGAGATGCCGCTTGTAGGGACTCCAGAGAATTCGCGCAATGATGGCGAGCACGACGAGTGCTCCTCCTGCAAGGGCGAATGGATAGCGAGGACTGAAACTCCAGAGGATTCCTGCAATGACTGCTCCCACTGCGGAAGAGACATTGGTTGCCGTTGCAAGGACACCCTGCAGGGTGCCGATGCGATCCCGTGGAACGACACCAGTGACGATGGACTGCAGGGAAGGGGTCATGAGCACTTCCGTCACTGCCTCAATGGGTGCGAACGCGAGCAGCAGTCCATATGAGCTGAGATACGGGTACAGGATGCTGAGGCATCCGCCAATGCATGCTGTGGTGACAATGATGGTCCTCTGGTCCCTGTGGTCAGCAAGCCAGCCACCGAGCCACGCGAAGGCTCCGAATGGTATTGCGAAGAGTGTCCACGACATGCTGATGGCAAAAGCTCCTGCATGGCGGAGCTGCATGAGGAGTGTCCAGTTCGTGTCGTAGTTCCCGATGAGAAGTCCCCAGCCGATGTTGACAGTTACTGCCCCAAGCACCACTCTCCGGATGATCCGCTCGGGCTGGACTGGAGCTGGTGACGCATCGGCAGGAGCTTCGGGATCCTTGCCCGCAAGGCCTGCAGGAATGTGCAGTCCGAAGATGGCAAGAGCAAGGGCAGCAGCGCTTGCTGCTGTTGCTGTGATGAACACTGCATCCGCTCCTGCAACCGTGTACAGTGCACCAATGACTGGGCCAATGGCTATGCCAATGGATACAGCTGCAGTCACTGTGCTGTATGCCTGGCCACGGCGTTCAGGAGGGGTGAGGAGCGCAATCGCAGCAAGGGAGGCAACTTCAGCAGCACTTGCACTGAGGCCCTGCAGCAGCCTCCAGACAACATACAGCTCAGTTGGAAGGGGAAGGAGGAATGCTGCATTGGCAGCAAGATACACGACAAGCGCACCAATGATGATCCTGCGATGGCCCACCCTGTCGGAAAGGCGGCCAATGGGGAAGGGGGCAATGATGCTTCCGACATAGTACGCACCTATGATTGTGCCAAGAAGCGTGTACGAGGCATGCTGCTCCCGGACGATGACTGGGAGGAACGGAAGGACGGAAGATGCTCCCATCCACATGACTGCAGCAATGATGGCGATGAGAAGGACTGGCCTCGAGATGCGGTACCGTGTGGTGGCTGTCATGACATCGTCCGGCTGATGTCCGTTCGTTCTTCGTAGACTACGGACACGTCGTCATCAGGATGGGTGGGTGACGACGTATTTTTTTGGTGAGAATTCAGCATCCCTATGTCCCAACACTCCGCTCCCGCATGGTCTTGCCAGCCATGAGTGTTCCGAGTCCGATGATGATGCACATCGCAAAGAGGCCCTCAATGAAGATGGTCCCACGGTATGGTGTTCCATACAGCGTGTACATCGAAAGGTTTGCAATCCAGTTGGGCCAGCGAAATATTGGCGCGAGGTCGTAGAGGAAGTAGGAGATGACTGTGAGTGCAGCGAGGATGATGACTGTGAGCCGTGGAATGCTTCCGACGAGTGCTGCCCCAATGCAGGCGAATGTCATGGCAAACGGCCAGAGCATGACTGCGGACAGATAGAACGGACCTGGCACGATGTGCACGCCCACAAGATCCGCATCGAAGAATGCAAGGGTAAGTGACACTAGCGAGATGATCGCTACCATTGCAAGGAGCTGGGTCAGGCGCTCAATGACGATTGCTCGCCTGTGACGGGGCTGGGAGAGGGAAAGCTCAAGAAGACCGTTCTGGTCCTCGATGGACCATTCGGAAACCTGCGTGATGACGAAGATGGAGAGCAGGAGCTGCATGAAGCCAAAGCCTGTCACTTCAACAAGTCCTGCTGCAGGACTTCCCCCGTAGCCACGGAGGTAGGCCTGGAGAGCGGGATTCGTTGTGAAGATCGATGCAGTGCCCCGCGCAATGTCGACAAGCAGTATGAGCGTGCAGGTGATTGCGGCTATCCAGATGGAGATGAGGAGACGGTGCGTCCATACGCCGCGCAGGGTGGGAATGCGGAGGATGCGTGAAGCAACGAGGTTGAGTGGCCGTTCCGGGCGGTGCGAATGGATGCGGCGTATCGTTGCAGCTCCATCATCGCGGAACCGGTAGAGCACAGTGGCTCCGGCTGCTGCTGCACAGCCAAGCACAATGAGTGCGACAACAGAAGGAATGTCGAAGATGCCTCCTGGAGCAAGGGCTCGTGTCCGGTAGTACCAGCCAAAAGGGGAGAGGTAGTAGAGCCAGGATGCGCCACTGCTCGCGCGTGCAAAGCTTGAGAGGAGGAAGAGGAAGATGAGCACGATGCCAGCCACTCCAGAGGCGACACGTGAAATGGAGAACTCCTGGCAGATGAGGATGGTGAGCCCATAGCAGGTCCATGTGAGGGCAAAGAGCGCGATGGAAGCTCCGACAACACCTCCTGGGTGCAGTGGTGTTCCTGTTGTCAGCGACGAGATCCATGTGACGAGGCCAACGAGCGCTATCGAGGCGAATGAGACTGCTGCAAAGCCGAATGCGCGCTTCAGGAGGTATTCGGTGCGGGATACCCCTGCTGTGAGCAGCTGCGCGACGAGTCCGCGTTCCTCATCTCCACGCACTGCTCCCGCTCCAGCCATCACAGCCCAGAACGGATATGCGAGGCAGAGGAAGTCATACCCTTTCCAGAGGAGAAAGCCGCCCAGCGTGCCAGGCGCAGTGGGAAGGGGAATGAGCCAGGAGAGTGTCTGGGCTGACAGTTCGACACTCTGGCCAAACGCGAGCCTGGAGGCAGCAGTGTGTCCTGCAATGAGGGGGAACGAGATCGTGCTGAGCACAGTGGTGATGAGGGCGACTGCAGTCGTTGCAGCGAATCCCACACGGTGGAGACGGACTATCCAGCGTCGCATGTTCTGCTACTTTGTCCCGTAGAGGGAGAGGAAGATCTCCTCAAGGGTTGGCTCATGGCTCGTGAACTCCCGCACATGTGCTCCGTTGAGGGCATCGATGAGCGGTCCAAACGCGCCACTGATTGTGAATGTGGCAGACGTCTCGGTCGTGACAAGATCGTTGATGCTGGCAATGCCTGCGAGCTGCTTGACTGGCACTTCATGTTCGAACGTGATGGTGACCGCCTTCCGCTGCATGGAGCGAAGCGTGTCAAGTTCTGTCACCTGCACGAGGGAGCCGTTCCGTATGATGCCGATGTGGTCGCAGGTCTCCTCGACTTCCGCAAGAATATGGGAGGAGAGGAAGATGGTCGCACCCTTTGCGATAACCTCATGGACAAGCTTTCGGAACTCCATCTGGTTGAGCGGGTCGAGTCCACCCGTGGGTTCATCGAGAATGAGAAGCCGGGGATGGTGCATGAAGGCGAGCACGATCGCAAGCTTCTGCTTGTTGCCACGGGAGTACTCCCGGTACCGCATCCTGAGGTCAAGCTCGAAGCGTTCAGCAAGGCTCGTTGCGAATGAGAGATCCGCATCCCGCCGCATGCCTGCAACATAGTTGATGACATCGTGTCCCCGCATGCCCCCAAACGCTGGGAGGTCGCCAGGGATGTAGCCGACCATGTGCTTGAGGGCCACAGCATCTGTCCAGCAGTCATGTCCGAAAAGGGTGGCTGTGCCATGCGTGGGTCGGATGAGCCCCATGAGAAGGCGAATGGTAGTGGTTTTGCCAGCACCATTTGGGCCGAGAAAACCAAAGATCTCGCCCTCCGTCACGGTGAGGCTCAGGTCATTGAGTCCGCGTCCCTGGCCATAGTCCTTGCTGAGTTGTGAAGTGATGATGGCCGTACCCATGACGATATCGTACCCGGTGGAGTGTCGAGATAGTGATGGGACGCCAACGCATGCCGCTGTAGGGGTGGATGTACTGCTGCGCGCATGTGCCGCAGGTGGTGTGCCAAGGCGGAGCGCAGGGAGATCTTGGCAGCGGATCAGAGGCCAAGCATGTCCACTGCCTGCTGGTGCCCTTTCCGTGAGTGCGGACTGTGTTCTCCTGGCGTGAACGCGACTGCAAGAGCAGCAAGATCCCTTGATACGGCATCCCATGTCGATTCTGAGGGAGGGTTGAGATGGGCCGGTGTACCAGCGACATGGCCAACATTGCGAATGACATATCCTTCTGGCACTACTGCAAGCACTTCACAGTTGCGGACGATGACAGGGATCTCGTCACTTGTTCCGTAGTAGTCGCCAAGGGCATTCAAGCGGGAGAGGCGGATGGTGGTAACCCAGTAGCATGCGTTGCCAGTCTCAAGCTGCGTGCCATTCGATGAAGCTGCTGCAAGAGGCGCAAGTTCACGGATGAGATACAGCTGCGCCTGGGTGGGAGCATTGGTAGTCACTGCACTCCCTCCTTTTTTCCTTCCATGTGACCACTGTACGGTGGTCTTCGGGACACGGGGAAGACAGTGTTCGTGGAATTCCTGCGCTTTGGTACGCTCAACGTGACATCCAGCAGGTGGAAAAATGATTCAGCGTGCAGTGTCCCTCATTCTCCTCGCCACCGCCGTGCTCCTTGGCATCTATGTCGAGCGTGTTGGTTCAGGCGTGTATGCGCTTGCCCATGCGCTCCCATCTGTGCAGCTCAAGGCGCCAGCCATTCCAAGACACGTTGTTCCTGTTCCTGTGGGGAGTCACCCAACTGGATCCTCACCCTGGTTTCTCGTTGTGGGCGACTCCATATCCGCAGGTATCTCGCCCGAGGATATCGGACATGCGCGCAATGTGTCGTATGTGGCGGGAGTGTATTCCACACTTGCGCATGCTGGGGATGCGTGGATGCCCGACGATCTTTCCTGTCCAACCGTGACAACGAGGACGTACTATTCGGGCTGCCATCTCGCTTTCACGAACCCGCTGCTTGGTGGGGAGCCGCAGAGCACTGTCGCGAATCGTGACATCGGCCAGCATCGTTCCACACTGAAATTCATCCTCGTGGAGCTTGGATCCAATGACCTCTTCGCACTTCAGCATGATTCTCCGGGAACCATGGAAAAGCAGCTTCTCGCTGTGACAGAACGCCTTGGGACAATAGTCCACCAGCTCATGTCCAAGGCGCCAGGTGTGCCTCTTTTCATTGCGAACTATTATGATCCGTACGCTGCAGAGAGCCCTTCCTACGTTGAGGAGGTCACCTACCTCAACGGGGCAGTTGCAGAGCTTGCCGCATCCACGGGAGCGACAGTTGTCAACTTCGCTGGCGCAATGGGAACGGACAGGCCAATAACAAAGTCGGTGCTCTGTGCAAGGATTGCCTGCGCATCGCAGGACATCCATCCCACAGTGGAAGGTGAACGGCTCCTCGCATCCGCAGTGATCTCGAGTCTCAAGAGCGCAGGCGTGGTCAGTGCGCATGTCGGGAATGTCCTGCCTGTTGGCAAGTGGAAGGACTGAGCTGTGGAGATCAGCGGATGAGGCACCAGCGCATTCCAAAGAAGCTTCGTGCACGCCATTCGCGCTGGTATGCGGTTCTCAATGGGTGTCTTGCACTTGTCGTTGTGCTTCTCGCATTCGAAGCGCATCTTGCGCAGGAGATTGTCACTCCCACTTCATATCATGGCGTGGGTCTTCCTTCGGAGCGTGCGAGTGTCCTGCTCCAAGGCATAGCGACACGGAGCACAGAACAGCTTGCAGTTGAGTTCGAGCATGGCTCCTACGGAGTCCTCCTGCTCACGCCAGCAGATCTCACGGTTCTTGCACGGGCGGAGAATCCGGATCCTTCACGGTTCTGGAATGTTGTGGTTGAGCCAGAGGACGGAGCGCTTGTCATCCATGCGTTGACGCATCTTGGCTCGTATACCACCTCAGTCTCCTTCACCACATCGATTGGTGTCAGCATCCATCCATTCCCAACAGTGCGTGTTGCCATCACGCGCATCATGTTGGGACAGTTCGTAGTTCCAGCACAGGTCTACAACGAGGCACTCCCTGCCACAAGCTATACGCTTGCAGTGGAGAACTTCCTGCATTCCACAGCTGAACTCACGCTTCTGCGCAATTCGCTCGCCTGCTTCCGTGTTTCTCCAAAGGGACTGTACATTGGCTTCCATACGCCAGAATCTCCGCAGGGAAGCGGTATCTGCACTCTTGCAGCATATGGTGGATAGGTGGAGAATGGCTGCAAAAGAGCGGATACTGGGGAGGGAAATGGGACTTTTGGCCCAGTTCATGGAGTTGTGAATGGAGGAGAAGAAGGCAATGGCACCATCTGGCGAATACAGTGCAGGGGCGTCACGTCGGGAAGGGGATCGTTCGTTTCTACTCGCGTTCACTCCAGGAAGCGATCTCCTTGCTGAGCTTGCCAGCTGGGCGAAAAGGGAAGGAATCGTTGCAGCATCCCTCGCAGGAATCGGCACGCTTACTGCAGCTGCATTCGGGATGTGGAATTCCGGGACAAAATCCTATGATTCCACGCAGTTTACCGGGATGATGGAACTTGCGCATTGCACGGGCAATCTTGGTGTTGACAGGTCAAGTCATGACACTGCAATCCATCTCCATGCTTCAGTCGCGCTTCCGGATGGAACCATGCACGGTGGACATCTGCTTTCAGCGACTGTGGGTGCAACAGTGGAGATGGTGGTGGAGGAACTCGGCACATTTCCGCTTCTTCGCGATGTGAGCCCGCACGATGGGCTTCGTGCACTCGTAATCCGGGAGGGCGCCCTGGGCGATCTTGGATCAGGTACTCAGGCGTAGCGTGTCTTAGGCAGCCGGATGGGGATGTGCGCATCCTTTGGCGCTGCAGGTGCTATTGCTGAGGTGTCAAGTGGGGAGAGGAGAATGTATCCCTGCTCATCCCGTCCTATGCGAAGAGGAGTGAGAAGGCTCTGGTGGTCAGCGAAGACAGCATCCGGATCAATCCAGAGCTGTCCCTTTTTGTCGACGATGAGAGCCTTCATGCTACACCACCCAGTGCTTCCCGTTGCGAGATGCCGCAGAGTGCTGCTGATGTACTCCTTTGGCATCATCTTTGATGCAGGTTGTCGCAAGCGATCGTACTCCTGAAGGGCCCGTATGGCAAGAGGTACGTTGGAAATGAATTCCCTGTGGTCGAAGACTGCATCCACAATGGCTCCCCGAGGAATGGTGGCAATGCGCCACGATGCCCCATACACGCCAGCAAGCACGAGAGAGACTGCATAGCCGGAGTTCCCGTGATACACGAGCACGGGCGCATCGTGTCCCATGTGCTGTGCAGCAGGGGAGGACGTGTATATATGGACAAAGGTGTCAGGATCTACAGCGAGCGCATCAGTAGAGCACCATGCAGAATGTCCATGGGGAAGTGTGGACAGGACCTGCCCTGTAGAGTTGGCTGCTGCATACGTGCTGTCAGTGTTGGCCCGGAATGCGATGCGTTCCGCAGGTGTGACAGGTGCAAGTGGATGCTCCAGGAGTGCATGGTACTGTTCCTGCAGGAGGGTGAAGCGGAGTGCAGCATCATCTCCAGTGCTGCCTGTGTCGGGATGGATGTGCCGTGCCAGGTGTCGGTACGCACGTTTGATTTCATGTTCGCTTGCGCCAGGCTCAAGGCCGAATTCCCGGTAGTCCTGGGGTGTCGCCAGTCGTCCCATCCGAGCTTCTCCCACGGTCAGGTTCTCGTGGATAACGAATCCATGATCTCCCGCTGTGCGGGGATTTCTGACCGTACTCTTTTCCTCTCTACTTCCGTTATACGAAATAGCACATGGTTCTTGGGAGATGGGAGGTTGGAATGTTCGCGCTGCTGAGAAGGGGACGGAGCAAGACCCAAGGCGCTGGGAAGGGTGAAGTGGTGCAGGATACGCCTGCAATAGATACCCGGGAGCAGGTGCAGGAACGGTTTGATGCTGCTGTCCAGAGCGCAAACACCGAGTATTGGCACCGGCCAGAGCCTGAGCGCACCCTTGCGGGGTGTCTCCGTGCAGCCAAGATCTACGCGCCATTCCTTGCCCAGGAGCTGGACTTGCAGGTGATGAGCCATGCGGCTGCCCTCCAGGGCATTCTCTTCCATGAAGCGTATGTCCTCGCCAAACGTGCAGGTGCCCAGGATCTTGCACACCGGTATCTCAAGAAGGCGTGTGACTCGCTTGAGAATGGAAGGGAAACTTCAGATCCAGCAGCCAAAGGGTGGGCAACGTACATCCTCTGCTGGACGTATCTGCAGCGTGGGGATCCGGAACGGGCTGATGGAATACTGGCTGACGTCATGCTTGCAGCGGAGTCATGGGATGTTCCTCCAGAGCGGCTTGGAAGGCTTGCTGGCCGCATCGCCAAAGCGCTTCAGGAACGCAGTGATGAGGCAAGACTCGTGGCGAGAGAGGATGTGACTCTCGCATAGGCGAAGAGATGTTCTGCAGACACACGAGTGGCCCTCAGATTGCTCCGAGGGCCACCGTGTGCAGCGAGCGAAATTCGATAGGAATGTGGATGGGACTACTGGACAGTGATGGTGCCTTCCATGTAGCCCTTCATGACCATTGCACCGCCCCAGCCAGTCTCACCAGTGCCGCAAGGATCGTTGCAGCGCCAGGAGTACACGCCAGGTGCTCCGGTATTGAAGCTGAATGTGACGCGGGATGTGCCCGGGACAGGAACATTGATGCCGAGTTGCGCGATGGTGAATGTGTGTCCGACAACGTTGGGGTCCACTTTGGAGTAGGTCTTCGTGACTCCAGCAGTGCCGTTGGGATTGTTGACATCAATGGGAGTGACAGCGATCTCATTGTTCGTGACGCCAGTGACCTTGTCGTAGACGACAGACCCGCCAGTGAGCGGTGTTGAACCATCGAGATCCGTAATTGTGACAATGACATGGGCATGGGCAGGAAGGG
>JAJZLL010000060.1:6040-15819 GCA_021803465.1 bacterium | reverse complement strand
GAGGCTCGTTGGCACATACGATGGGCCATTCTTGCTGCCATCCATCTCACCTGGAACGATGGTGAGAAATTCGTGGACAGTTGGTGTTGATGTCGCGACAGCTGATGCAGCCGAGGAGGTTGCCCTGATGATCGTTGCAATCACTATTCCGATTGCTATCACGATGACAAGTGCTATGGCCAGTGCCCGCGACCGCACTGGCTGAACTGTGTGAGTCGAACTGGATGTTGACATGTTGGGAGCCTCCTCAGCTGCACATTGTTGAGTTCTCTGGTAGAAGTATAGCAAAGAAGTAAACCTATTGTGCAAGGCTACTCCAATACTGTTACATATCGTGTTGCGGTGCTCCAGTGGCGAGGGGAAGTGGCAGCCACGGTGTCCCTCATGCGAGCTGGTTACCTCAGTAATTGACACTCAGAAGATAGGCACGTCTCCATGTTGAGGGGTAAGCTTCATGTGCAACGACAGGGAGAAGCTTGACTATGCGGTATCTTGCGAACAGAGTGGAATTGGGTTGGTTTCTTGCTGGATTCATACTGCTCGTCGTAGTACTCAATGTTGTTGTGCTCTTTCTCAACAACAAGCTGATGGCATGGCGAGGGTATGGCACTGGGTCACGAAGACTCGTCCAGTGCAGCAGTGGTCACAGATTTCCTATGACCTGGGTCCCAGGCCTCACGCTAACGTCAATCAAGATAGGAGTGGATCGAAGGCTCACAAAATGTCCAGTGGGCAACCACTGGGCGATCGTCCAGCTGGTGAGGATGGAAGACTGGACTGCGACCGAGCGTGCAGAGATTGAAGGACACCACCAGTGAGCTGGAAGCGATGCATCTGTATGTGCTTGTGAGTCGGAGTGCATGGGACTGGGTGGTGGCATTCGTTGTTATCTGTTAGTCCTGGTCCTGCTCCTCGTTATGGAGGGCAACCACAGAAGCATGGCACGGCAATGGTATGTGAACAGCCCACGGAGACGTGTCCAATGTAGGCGCCGGCACTGCTCTTTCCCAATGACGACCTATGACGAGATTACGTTGGACTGGGGCTTTGAGCTGAAGCAAGGCGGCGACGGATGACGATGAATGCAGCGACTGAGGTGTTGTTAAGGAGGAGCGCTATTGGCATCGCAAGCCCAACGTAGGTGGCCTGGGTCTGGGCAAAGAGCGTGATGAGGGATGCAGTAGCACCAATGCCGAACGCAACAGGAGCTTCCTCATCAGGCTTCAGCCATGCATGGCGCAGAGTGGGCAGGACTGCGAACTCGTTGGCGACAAGATATGCAGTGATGGCAATGTCGGGTGATCCAGTAAGCTTCCAGAGAACAATCCCCACGAGAGCCACTGTCTGGCAGAGTGCATCCACCGCTGTGTATGTCCGTGATCCACGGATGAATCCGTAAATGAGGATGGCGGCAGGACCGAGGGTGGAACCAAGCGCGAAGATTGCAGTCAGCCATGCATGTGCATCAAGTGCAGCTCCAAGTGCGACAAAGTCGAGAAGGGTCCATGTGAGCCATGTGACAACGTTGGGCTTGGCTGTACCACGGTGTATTGCTACCAGGTAGGGAATGGCTGCCACCATTCCTAGAATGCCTCCGCCAGTTGCGAGTGCGGCATGAACATTCATGCAGTGAGTATATGCGGACGAGATGTGTGGCTGCCCAATCGCTGCGAGAGAATGAGACTCCCTTAGCGAAGAACTGCGTCTGTCGGGATAGCGGAGTGCAATGTTTCTGCCCCAGCGTGTACTGTTGCAACGCTACTGATAATGCATATTATCATAAGTTGTCTACAGTGACCATCCAGGGCTCTCCATTCCCTGTGGGTAGGCGCTCTGCTGAGCTTGATATCATTGACTCCATGCCGGTGCTGTCGTACCGGTAGCATCCCAGTTCTGGAGGAAGGTCATGCGGCTTCGTCCCACGCATGTCATTGCGCTTGGCGCACTCATCGGCTGCTGCAGCCTTGCCCAGACCGCCTCAGTGAGCGCGTATCCGGCTGCCACGTCATCTGTTGCAGCACCAGTCAATGTCGCAACACGGACAGTGCTCTCCGGCACTGCTCCTGCAGGACCGCTTCTTCATGCACAGCGTGCGCAGCTCCTGTCGGGTTCCACACCACTCACCTTTGATGTCGAGCTGCAGATACCGGATGATGCAGCTCTCAGGGCATATATCGCAGGACTCTCCAATCCAGCATCTCCCAACTACCATGCATACCTCACGCCCACCCCGTTCGCAACACTCTTTGGCCCATCGCCATCAGCAGTCGCACGCGTTGTGAACACGCTTCATGCGGAGGGCTTCACATCAGTCACTGTGCTTCCAGGCCACCTTGGAATAGTCGTCAAGGCAACAGCTGCTACCGTGAACAGCGCATTCCATGCTGCGATGTCCGACTATGTGCTTCCATCCGGGAAGACAGTCACCTCGAATGCGAATGCGCTCGAGATTCCAGCCGCAGTGGCACATGATGTTTCTGGCATTGTGGGCCTCACTGCAACTCCCCATGCAACACCGCTTCTTGTTCCAGGAACAACACCACCATCGCACAGCTCGACAGGTGCGACACCACTCACAACTGGACCCCAGCCATGCAGTGGTGCTGTCAACTCCGGCTATCTCACTGCCAATGACCTTGCAGCCGCATACGGCTTCGCACCGCTGTACAGCCTTGGAGATCTTGGTGCTGGGACCTCGATTGGTGTGCTCGAGCCACAGGTGGACCCGAATGTGACAAGCGATGTCAACACGTACCTCGCATGCTATGGGATTGCGACCAAGGTGAACTACATCAATGTCTCCGGCACACCGCAGACTGCCTCTAGCCCTGGTGAGGAGACGCTCGACATCGAGACCATTGCAGGACTTGCACCAGCAACCACGATCAACGTGTATCAGGGACCAAACTCCTCCTCAGCACTCTTCCAGGAAATCCAGGATGTCATCACCAATGACACGGACAAGGTCATCTCGAACTCCTGGAGCAATGGGTGTGAGCTTGACACCTACTCTGCTGACTCCACACTCATGGCGAGCGAGCAGTCGCTCCTCCAGCAGGCTGCTGCCCAGGGCCAGACCTTCCTCACAGGATCTGGTGACACGGGATCGCTCGGCTGCTGGTCAGATACTGGCTCCCCATACCAGTCGAACATCGACACGACAGATCCAGCCTCCCAGCCATACGCAGTCGCAGTTGGTGGGACAGAACTTGCGAATCCTGGCACTGCACAGCAGTCCGAGATTGTCTGGAACGACACGAACGGTGCGAGTGGCGGTGGTGTTGCAGGCGATGTCGATGCATCGAACACGTACTACTGGCCCATGCCGTCGTACCAGTCTGGCTCCTCTGTCCCGGGGATCATCTCGAGCAGTTCCCTCACGTGTGGAGGCACATCGACGTACTGCCGTGAGGTGCCCGATGTGGCAGCGAACGGAAGCGATGGTTCCGCAGTCGCCATCTACCTTGGTGGCTGGACTGGACTCGGTGGAACGAGTGTTGCAACTCCCATCTGGGCTGCAGCAGCAGCACTCGTTGATGCTTCCCCGTACTGCTCCTTCTATGGTTCCGGTTCCCCTGGAACACTTCCCCAGAACCTCTATGCCATCGCTTCCAACAGCACACTCTATGGTGCAAGTTTCCATGATGTGACCCAGGGCAACAATGACTGGACATCGTCCGGCTACACGACAGGCGGCCTGTATGCTGCAACGAAAGGGTATGACATGGCAACTGGCCTTGGCACACCAATCCTTGCCCACTCCTCCTATGGGACACCAGGCCTTGCAGCAGCACTCTGCTACCGCTCTGCAACAACCAACAGTGTTCCTTCCATTACAGGCGCAGCACTGGGGAGCTCTTCCGGAACGACTGCCACATACACACTCTCTGGATCAGGCTTCATGGCCCTTTCTGGAGCAGATGTTGTCCAGGTGAACGGAACAGGATCGTATCAGGCATCGTGCAGCACCACGACAAGCTGCACTGTGAACCTTCCAGCACCCCTTTCGGGAGGGAACACATCCCTCACGATTACTGTGAATGGTCTTGCAACTTCCCAGTCCTTCACCCTCTCCCCTTCCGGCAGTGCCTCCGTTTCCCTCCAGGCATCGCCATCAGGTGGCACCTCCTCGTTCCCTGTGACGCTTTCAGCAACAGTGACAGGAAGTGCAGGAACGCCAACAGGCATGGTGCGCTTCTATGAGGATGGCTACCTTCTTGGATCCGTTCCCCTCTCCCCTTCTGGTACAGCCCAGCTTTCTGTGGGGCTTCTTCCTGCACAGTACAGCTCCACCTCATTTCTTGCCCAGTACAGTGGCAACCTCGCCTACCAGGGCGCGAATTCCCAAACGGTTGCTGTGCCTGTGCATGTGGTCGGCGGAACAACAACCAGTGCAGCAGGTAGCTTTGTGAGCTCCCTCTTTGTCACCCTTCTGGACCGGGCACCATCGGCAAGCGAGACAACCTACTGGACGAGTGTTGTCTCATCCGGGACATCGCGAACCACTGTTGCTGGAACGTTTGCCACCTCGTACGAGCACTACATGGATCTCGTGAACGAGTACTACACTGCATACCTCGGACGTCCAGCAGCTCTCTCCGAGCGGGAAGCCTGGGCGAATGCCATGCTCGGAGGAACGCTCACGCCAGAGCAGGTGCAGGCATCAACGCTTGCTTCCCAGGAATTCTTCAATGATGTGGGCGATGACAATGCAATGTTCGTCTCCCGCCTCTTCCAGGATGTGCTTGGCAGGTATCCGTCCTCAAGTGAGCTCCAGTACTGGCTGTCCGTCCTCACCAGTGGAGCGACCCGGTACCAGGTGGCCTACAGCGTCGTCCGGAGCCAGGAGTATGACAACGATCTCGTCACAAGCTGGTTTGGGCAGTACCTCCACCGTGCTCCCTCTGCACCCGAGCTGTCGTATTTCGCAGGATTTCTCCATGCAGGAACGCCTGATGCGACTGTGCTCTCCTCGCTTCTTGGCTCTGTGGAGTTCTATGGCAATGCTGCAAGTGGACAGCAGTATGTGAACTACGCGAACTACATGCGTTCCCTCTACTCGAGTGTCCTTGGACGGACACCAGCAGCCTCCGAGGTGCAGTACTGGACCAATGTCCTCATGTCAGGAACACCGATGAGTGCAGTCGACATGAGCTTTCTCACGAGTGCCGAGTACGAGAACGACTTCGTGAATGCGACCTACCAGAAGCTCCTTGGAAGGAGTGCAGCCACATCTGAGGAGCAGGCATGGCAGCAGCAGATGCAGCTCGGTGCAACATACCAGTTCATTGAGGCTGCAGTCGCTTCATCGCAGGAGTTCTACCAGGATGGTGGTGGTACCAATGCGGGATTTGTCAACCGGCTCTTCCAGACAGTGCTGAACCGTGCTCCGAGCGCCAGTGAACTTTCGTACTGGACTGGTGTGGTGAACAGCGGTGCAAGCCGACTTTCAGTCGCATACCAGTTCACAACCTCCTTCGAGGCGAACCGCATCTTCGTGACGAACCTCTATGAAACGTATCTCCACCGGACTCCGTCAGCTGCAGAGGCTGATGCATGGGCGAACGGCATCAGTGGTGGCCTTCCTGAACGGAATGTGCAGGTCGCATTCCTCACCTCAACGGAATACGTGTACTGGTCTGAGGTGAACGGCTGAGCATGGCGCATTCCCAGAAGGAGTCTTCAGGCACGCTCGTCGGATGCAGCATAGTAGCCCGGAACTACCTGCCCCAGGTGCGGGTGCTGGCCCGGAGCTGGGAAGAGCATCATGGGAAGAACACGTTCTATGTCGTGATTGTCGACGACCTCGACAAGAGTGTTGAGGAAGAGGAGGAACCATTCCTTATCCTCGACACTGATGATCTGGGACTCTCCCACCTCGAGTACCAGCACATGGCAATGATGTATGACGTGGTTGAACTCTCGACTGCGCTCAAACCGTTCGCGCTCCTGGCACTCCGGAAGAAATTTGGCGGTGTGGTCGCCTACATCGACCCGGACATCCAGATCTTCGCTCCGCTCACCTACCTTCTCGATAGTGGCAAGACGCACCCAGTAGCACTCATTCCCCACCTGCTTGAGCCGATGCCGCAGGAGGACCATTCTCCCCGGGAGCAGGACATCCTTGCTGCTGGCGTGTACAACCTCGGCTTCATCTCGACTGCGGAAGGAAGTGAGCCGTTTCTCGACTGGTGGGGAGAGCATCTCCGCACAGAAGCGATCATCGATCCCAAGAACAACCTTTTCACGGACCAGCGATGGGCGGACTTCGCACCATGCTTCTCCGATGCGGACATCATCAGGGAGCGTGGATGGGATGTCGCCTACTGGAACCTTGCGACACGTGAAGTTGGCATGCGGGATGGCAAGTGGTACATCGATGATGACCCCCTCACGTTCTTCCACTTCAGTGGCTACAGTCCTGCTGCACAGCATCTGCTCACGACCCATTTCGAGCGGAGTCCCCGGATTCTCCTCAGCGAGCGGGAGGAACTCATCCCGCTGACAGAACAGTACCGGGAGAAGCTTCTCGCAGAAGGCTGGAGTGCATCGCGTGCACCGTATGGATATGCTGTGCTTCCGAACGGGCTTGAACTCACCCGGATGATCCGGAGGATTGTGCGGGATGCGCTTGTCGATCCAAAGGCGAACCATCCATTCGAAGGAGTGGACTTCTTCACGAAGGAAGGTGCAGACCTTGTCGTGCAGTACCTCAATGAGCCTGCCTCCGATTCTTGGTCGGAGGAACCTCCTTCTCGGTACTACATTGCGCACTACAAGGATCGGACAGACCTCCAGGTTGCCTTTCCCAGGGTGCTTGGTGTGGATGCGCCTGCATTCCGCAAGTGGATCTACAGGCATGGACAGTACGAGTTCCCTGTTCCAAAGGCGCTCCTCCCTGACCAGATCGTCCTCGAGAAGCGGTATGACTGGGCACCCCCATCGAAGCTCAAGCCAGGGATTGCTGTCGGTGGGTACTTCAATGCCGAGTTTGGTGTTGCTGAGGCAGGACGCTCAATGCTGTCAGCTGTGGAGGCATCAGGCATTCGGCACACCTCTGTCCTCTTCGAGCGGACAAACTCCCGCAAGGGACATCCGTATGGTGAGGCTGAGATTCTCACAGACTGTGACACGAACATCATTGCTGTGAATGCGGACCAGCTGTCCCTCTTTGCGAACCATGTGGGAACGGACTTCTTCAAGGGACGGTACAACATAGGCTTCTGGTTCTGGGAGATTGAGGATTTCCCTGGTGACTGGAACCCGATCGCACTGCACTTCCTCCAGGAGATCTGGGCAGCGACGACATTCGTTGCTGATGCGATCCGGAAGACGGTTCCGCTTCCTGTGAAGGTGTTTCCGATGCCGGTGGCTGAGCCAGTCGTGGATCCATCGATTGGGAGATCCCGCTTTGGCATTCCTGAAGAGGCGTTCGTCTTCATGTTCATGTTCGACTACTTCAGTGTCTTTGAGCGGAAGAATCCTCTGGGGACCATCCAGGCATACTGCGATGCGTTCACGGAGTCGGATGGCTGCTGCCTTGTGATCAAGACTGTGAACGGCGAGAGCCACCGTGTCGAACGTGAACTCCTCCGGTACTATGCACGGGCCAGGAAGGACATCATCATCCTTGAGGACTACCTCTCCCCCATCGAGAAGAGTTCGCTCCTGTCCCTTGCGGACTGTTACGTGTCGCTCCACAGGTCTGAAGGGTTCGGCCTTACGATTGCGGAGTCGATGCTTCTTGGTAAGCCGGTAATCGTCACGAACTATTCGGGCAATGTCGACTTCACGACTCCGGACAACAGCTATCTTGTCACATATGAGCGTGTGCCCATTCCCAAGGGATGCAGACCCTACCCGGAGACAAGCTTCTGGGCGGATCCAGACCTTGCTTTAGCTTCCAGATACATGAGAAGCGTTCTCGGCAAAGGACACCTTGCACAGCACTTGGATAGGCGAATCCGTGCGGTAGAGCTAGGCGGACACTATGGGAGTTCTGCAGACTCTGTTCGAATGCTGAAAGAGACAGAGAAATACAAATCCAAAGTGCCAAGACTTGAACAAATGCTTAGAAGATCAGTTTCCAAAGCCAACCGAACGCTTACTGGAAGGTAGGAAATGTCACAGTCGATAACCTGGTGGGATCTAATGAAGCAGAAGTAATCTGCAATTCCTTGAGAAATCTGGGTATGCAACAACAAGCTGGAATTATCAATTGCAAATACAAATGAACCAAATATCAATGAATCGATTAGAAAAGCGCATCCTCATATACGGGGTTATTCCCACCGCAGTAGTTATATGCTTGATTGCTAGCTATTGCCTTGGTGCAGATGCAAACTATGACCTCTTAAACTACCACTTTCTCAATGGCTATTTATATGCGCACAACGCAATAATTACAGATACAACAAGCTCTATCCAATCATATTTGGATCCATACATAAGCATCTTCTTCTATTTCCTCATTGCTTACCTAAAGCCACTGACTGCGAATTGGGTAATTGCCTTCATTCAAGCATTTAACTTAGTTGCGGTTTTCCTTATTGCTAGAGAGCTCCTAGCAAGATTTGGCTTCCGTTGTAGTACAAGAATTGCAGTTTCAATCTTACTAAGCCTTCTTATAGTCATTGGACCAGGATTCTGGTCCGAGATTGGCACTACAATGGGCGATTCCATTTTGTCAGTGCCTATTCTTTTCACTCTGTATTGTGTTGTGCGCTGTACACGAGGTGATTTATCAACACGCACAAGAATTGCTTTTTTGCTGATTGCAGGCTTACTGGTTGGCTTCACGTGCACTATGAAATTGACTAATGCGACATTTGCATTAGCACTTGCAATGAGTGTTCTACTTGCAGAATATACCGACTTCAGTCATCTAAAGAAGGCGATAGGTATGGCTTCTTTGTTTTCTGGAGGGGTCGCGATTGGATTCATCTTGACTTATGCACCACTTGGCTTTCAATTGTGGCAGCATTTCAGGGATCCAGTATTCCCTTACTTCAACGGGGTCTTCAATTCGCCTTATGTAGTTGCTCATAGCATTGCCGATGTACGCTGGTATCCAACTTCATTTTGGGGCTATTTCACCATGCCGTTCCAGTTTGTTGGTAGACAATCCCCTTCTGCGAACAGCGCAGGACACTACTTTGGAATGGAGATCCCATTTCGAACCGCTTACTTCGCAATCCTTGTACCATTGACGGCTTTGTATGTAATTGTTGCCAGCATGCGTTGGAAGAAGGACAAGGGAACCTATCTCGCTAGTCACATTGTAGTTGCTTTCTTTGTCATTGGTTATATTCTATGGGCATTGGAGTTTTCATACTACAGGTATTTGATAACTCTGGAGATACTTGCGCCACTTGTTGTAGCTATTGAAGTAATATATGTCTGGCCCATATTTGCAAGAAGACAAGTTGCGAATTTGGGTCTTATGACTGCATTGCTCCTAATATCTCTGTATAGCTTGCCTGATGCGAATTGGGGAAGAATACCCTTTGCTCAAACATACTTTGGGATAAACTCTCACGAGTTGCGTTCTTATTCGAAGGATGAAGTCGTACTTGGAGTCTATCCACAGCCTCTTGGATTCGTAGTTCCATATTTTCCAGCAAGCGACCACTTCATTACTTTACCTTCTTCTAATGGGGTACTCTACTACCCACCATATTTGAGGTGGTATATTGACCGATACTATAAATCAAACCGAGCAATGATCTATGTCGGTGAGTACTCTCCAGGACTGTCACTTATTCGGGCCCAGATAGCAT
>JAJZLL010000060.1:0-6030 GCA_021803465.1 bacterium | reverse complement strand
GGATTACAGGCTTAGCATTGATTTGAATGCTTGTAAAGAGATTTCAACAAATCTTGCCCCTATTGTCATTTGCCCAGCAAAAAGGATCTAAATGATGGATCGGAGTTGTAAGGTTGCAGTCCTAGTCCCATGTCATAACGAAGCTATATCAATTGCAAGAGTTGTAAAGGACTTTTTGGAGGCTCTTCCAAATGCAACAGTCTATGTATATGACAATGCATCAAATGATGGAACAGGAGTCGAAGCTAGCAAGGCTGGAGCAGTTGTAAGGTTTGAAGAGCTTGTGGGCAAAGGCAATGTTGTAAGAAGAATGTTCCGGGACATTGACGCGGATTTCTATGTTTTAGTGGATGGAGATGATACATACGATGCTAGTTTGTCTCCTGAAATGATCAAAATCGCAATTGAAGGACAATACGATCTTGTTAATTGTGTGCGTCGCGAGGTGCATGACGATGCGTATCGTCCAGCTCACAAGTTCGGGAATCGTGTTCTAACAGGGATTGTAAAGCGGATATTTGGTAGTCGAATCCAAGACATACTTTCAGGCTACAAAGTAATGTCTAAGAGGTTTGTAAAGTCATTTCCAATTCTGTCCAAAGGATTTGACATAGAAACTGAGATTGCTGTACATACTTTGGAGTTATATCTTCCCATTGCACAGATTGAAGGTGACTACAGAGCAAGACCTGCTGGGTCATTCAGCAAGCTTCACACGTACAAAGATGGAGTGAGGATACTACGTCTTATCACTACGCTGCTTGTGCATGAGCGCCCACTCAGCTTCTTTTCGTTGATTTCACTTGTGTGCATTGTTCTGGCCTTACTCCTTGCAATTCCAATTGTAATTCACTATCTTCACTATGGTTTGGTGCCTCGTATCCCCTCTGCTATTCTAGCTACAGGACTTACGCTTTCAGCCATGTTGAGCTTTATGACGGGCCTCATCTTCAATGCAATGGCTCGAGGCAGAAAGGAAGCGCAGCTTCTGAGCTATTTGCAGTTTCCCTTTTGGAGCCAAGAAAACTAAATTGCGCCCAGAATTCCGATCACGTTCTCGATACCTGCATTGAGATGGATAGTTGTCTGGGGTCCGGAATACTGAAAATGGTCGCTGGGGACCAAGTCTTATTGGCTATGACGCGAAGCGTTTGCTGGTTATGAAGCAAGACGACAACTTTTTTGGAGCTACCAGGATGCAATATGTATACAGTGTTCTTGCCGCCGGGCAGGATCATATGAATCGTGATCGGACCAACTCGTGAAGGGATATATAGTCCGGTAAGCTCTACCTTCACGCTCATTTGCGAGGTTCTAATTGTTGCGTATGTTCCTATCCAGCCATAGCTTGTGTATCCGGACCACACTTCACCACTAATGTTGTAAAAATGATTGTTCTGGGTTGGCTTGTATATCAAGCAACCTGATCTAGTGATGTTCGTCCAGTCTTCTGACCGTAATACTGAGGCAACATCCTGAGGGGTACCAGGACATTGCAAAACATACTGCACGTGGAATTGATGTATATAGCTTCGAATGAGATATTTCATGCTGCTATCACCGCCACCATATAGCAAGTCGCGAACAAGGAGTTGGTGGCGAAATGGCAGTGGCACTATCCCTGTGTTTCCATCAGCCTGAGCAAATCTATATCCAGCTTCGGATTGCCAGTACATTGACGAGCCAGTGTAACTATAAGGGAAGACAAGAACATTGGTGCCATCAAAGAAGTCAGATTGAGTCAATACAGCTGGAGTCGCTACGCTAGTCCAACTATAACTTGAAGGATTGGGAATTATGAAGGCAAATGCTGCAAGTGCTCCAATCAAGCGACTTGTCTTGTGCGAGGATCTTGAAATCCAGTAGGTGAGGAGAACTGCAAAAAGAAGGCTTATGTACATACTGAATCGAGAAGGAAGAGCATCTCTGAGAAATGGGATTTTCTGCATGATCGTCCATGGAAGCACGAAGTGGGTATATGTTCCATTGACTTGGAGGATTGGGCCAAGAGTGAAAAGGACAGCGACTACGAGCAGAGTCAGAAATCCAAAAGCAAGATTCCGATTTTCTACAAATAGTCGGCGAAGAGCAAAGAGAGACAAAATGATGACTGGGATGCCTATATACGCTCCGTCTTCACTGAAATTGCCAGTAAAATGCTTGGAAATACTAGCAAGTGTTGAACCCCCAAGAGCGGTAGTGGGTGTCGGGATGATGAAGTTCAACAGATCGGTAGAGAAGCCAAGTGGATTGTAGATAGATGGTGGCAGCGATCGGTAGCCAATGAGAAGATACACGACAAATGGCGCACAAATAAGCAACGAGAAAAGTGATGCGAGTATGAAGTCAATACTTGACTTATAGAAGGGACGACGCAAGGCTGGCATGAAAGCTGCGAATGTAAGGATTGCAAGAAATCCAAAGAATACTGATGTAGCAAGGATTTCAATTGAAATTCCTAGCTGAATGGATAAGGTAGCAGCTGTTAGAAAAATGAATTTCCTTCGATCTATTGACCCTTCACTTCTTCTTATAAAGAGTAGTACCAGGATAGGAATCAAGCACACGAAGCTCAGATTTATGTGACCAAGAATTTGGCCAGAGACGTAGGAACTGAATCCGAAGAAGAAACCTCCCAAGAATGCCGCACTTCGCCTTCCATAAAGGTGAAACAAAAGTGCAAAGCAGGCAAGTGAATTGAGAACAGGAGCAAGCAAGTTGAGCAAATTCCAACTAAAGGTTGGTCCCAATAATGAGGTTGCTGGCCAGCAAAGAAGTGAAAGGGTGGGAATTGAAGTAGCCCAAGTCAGATTGATACCGCTTAGGCTCCAGACAGCACTCGAGTAAAGCGGATTGAGGTGGTGAGTGAGTGCAAATGGCCACCAGCCAAGATACCATATAAAGGACTCTGGATCACCACCCAACATGAAGACATTGGTTGTGAGTTTGCTCACTTGGGGATGAAGAATCGCAAGTGAAATAAGTAAATACAACATCCCAAGGACAACATAATTGCGAATGGATGCAAGGTTATGAGATCCGCGAATCTTGTATCTGCTAAGGCGAGAAGGCTTAGCTTTGGCTTGTAGTTGGCGGGTCTGGTGCGAGCTCATGTGCAAATAAACTCTAGTCGATAATGCGGGAAGCTTCTAAAGGTCATTACTTTGACACTCCTCATCGACATAGAAATCGAATAAACCCTTTCACACGCGCAGTGAATCAAACAAGCTGGTCCTGGATGTCATCTGTTGCTCAGAAATCCACGGAGCAAAAAGACGGTTCTCCTGGTAGATCTCCCTCAGTCTTGTAGTTGCTACACCGCCGACTGCCGAGATTGAGAAGTCTGCTGATATCGTCTTTTGGGCTTGAATGCCAATGGAATGGCGCAAAGTGATTGAGTCTGCGAGTAACCGTATGTATTGAGTGGCCTGTTTGATGTCAGGTTCAGCCCATAGGTTTCCTACTTGAAACAATTCTTGGGCGACTTCGTTACCTGCAAAATCGTTGGAGCTCAACGACCTTAATCTGTATCCTACAAGACAACTATTGCTTGTGTTCATAAAGTCCAAGTTGCCAGAGTAAGATGTTGCAATTACGGGTTTGCCAATTGCCATGCATTCTGCCATTCCGAGGCCAAAACCCTCTGCTCTATGTAGTGAGACATAAACATCTATGCTGTGGAATAGCATAGCCATCTGTCCTTCGCTCAAGTGCCAGTTTATGTGGATTCCGCCAACTTGCTTGAGGGCCAACTCTAATTCAGTCTTGAATGGATCTCTAGCGTGAACTGACTTTATTACAAGACAATTGGATTCTCGAAATTCTTCGTCCGCAGCGGCAGCTGCATATGCTTCAATGACTGCCATCGGATTCTTGCGGTCAACGGTGGAATTGTAGTCAAAAGAAAACAGAAACAGAGTTTTATCCATAGGAAGACCAATATTGCGACGCATCTCAGCTGTACTAATTGGGGGGCGCTTATACTGGGGAACAATGCAGGGAACTACCGTAATCGGCTTGTCTGTGTATCTTCGGAATGCACGTTGAATGAAAGTACTAATTACCCAGATTTCATCTACGTACTGTATCTGCTTCTGGAGTGATTCAGGAATAAATGGGAATTCCCATGCCCACGTTGCGATTCTGTAGGGTGTAATTGCCTTCATCTCTTCTGTGCGGGGCTTTGTCAAATGAAACTCATTGATGTTGAGTGTGTGTAGCTCAACAGGGTAGGTATTGCTTTCGGGGAGTTCAGTGAACGCTGATGGCACTAAGGACTTATCGTGCGGTGAGAAAGAGTCAACATAATTTGGAGATACACGCACCCCCTGGTCAATAAGTGCTGTGACCAATCTTCGAGCAGCATGTGCCAGACCCGTAGTCGCTTCCCAGTCACCGAAGGCATTGACTCCTAACTTGGAATCCAATTTTCCTGCTTTCCTCGCAGTTCCAGCTGCTACAGTAGTTATGACTTCTGCGTACTTTTCAGCAATTTTGGCAAAAGTAGCGTTGCTGGCAACCCAGGAGCGGGCCAGATTGCCAGCGTTCTTGACTTCAAAAGGACGCAGTAGAGCCCATTCCAATTCATTTGTGATTTGGCGTAGTTCCATAGTGTCGTCTATGGTGACTAGCTTGACGTATGACTCATCAAACTCTCTGAACTGAGGTACATCAGATGTAACTACAACACGTCCGGATCCCAATGCCTGCATGACAACCGCACTTGTTTCCCCTGCTGTGGGCCATCTTAGGGTGATGATCATTCGTGACGAACTGATGATCTGCTGGAGTTCTTCGCTTGTTACGTCCAGTCGAAAAGACACTGATTTACTCAGTTGCTCATTTGCGACCAGATCCTCAAGTTCATGGAAGTAGGCAATGTCATCACACCTTCCTGCAATGACAAGTTTGGCATTGGGGGCTCTATGTAATACGTTAGCGAAGGCCTTGATGACCACATGGGGCCTCTTGGGCTTGCTGATTCCACCAATTACTGCGAGTGAAGGTGGTGCAAGGTTCTCATCCCAGACAGCTGCTGCAAGGTCTTCGGTATCATGCTGTACTTTGGCCGCAAGAGGGATGTATTGGGTACGTAAATGTGGAAACTGATTTGAGACAAAATCGCAGCCGAAACGTGAATGGCATACTGTGAGCTTCGAGTTACGAATTGCTGATTGGAGGAAGTTGTAGTGTAGTCGATCAGGAACATCCCTTCCATCTGCGGAAATGGAATGAGCTAGCTCTAGATCATACCCATTGAATATGAGTTCACGATGCCAGAGCTCTGGGGATCCGTCATAGAGTCCACGGAACAGATCAAACAGTGAGAGATCGTGAAGGACGGTTATGCCCGGGTTTGTATCCATTGGAGAGAGCATCCAACTATGGAAAAGATTGTGGTTGCCCATGTGGTACAACTGAACACGAAATGGATCCTTCAATCCCTGAGTTACAGTGTCAGGAGATACCTTTCTGACCCCATTTGGCAGAATGGCAGTGAGTTCGTTAGTATCTGGCACAACCACTGTGGTATGCAGGAGAGCTGCTAACTCCCGCAGCAATTGGTACCCATACTCAGCAACACCACTTTGAGCATTTGGCATTGGACACCAATAGCCAAGATGGAGATTGTTAGAATGCTTTGGATTCTTCGAAGCCATAAGGAATTACTTCGCGGGATTGATAGCTAGCACTGCATAATCTTCTGGAGCAAGAAACCGATCCTGGACCATTTCGAGAAATGCGCGCAGCTCCACCGAAATTGCTCCCATTTCTTCGGCGGGGACATGCTTCCACCAAGTATCCCTTCTGAATCTCCGGACTTCAGTCCCATCGTAGCCTGCAGAACGTACCATGAAATCGAGAAGTTCGGGGGGCAGTGGTGCCACATGTGTGGGATCAATATAGAAGCTGCATGAGCCAACGAGGACATTCTCAGGATTGGGCGTTTCAAGAATGAGCAATCCTCCGGGAACTAATGCCCGTGAGCACAGCCCAAGGAATCGCATGATGCTGGCTCCATCTACGTGC
>JAJZLL010000038.1:33101-52446 GCA_021803465.1 bacterium | reverse complement strand
GGCGATGCGCTCACAATGTACACGCGGTCTCCCCGTCGCTGATGCTCGCGGAGAATGGCAACGGACTTCCTGTACAGTCTGGGCACGACATACTGGGGTACAGCGCCATCCATTCTCGTCGCGAGATCTTCCACATCAATGCCAGCGAAGAGACTGCCAATGCGCTGGGCAATCTCATCAAGCTGCGAGGTTGGCGTACCTCTTCTTGCGAAAATGAGCTGCGACAGCCCTCCCCGGAGGAGAGTCTTCGCACTGATGAATCCTGCGCGGTAGAGGGGCCAGCCCAGAGCGAGAAGCGAGGATCCATGGACGAGGGTGCGGTCGAGGTCAAAGAATGCAGCAGTGCTCGATGCATTCACGGCAATGGTCGATGGGTCAGGTGCTGCGTCCACATCTCAATGGTACGGTGTTCGCACAGATCTTGCATGGCAGTTTCCTGGGAGCGACACACCTGTTCACTGCTCCCCGTACTGGACTCGGAGGTACAGCAGGTTTCCATCCGTGCGGATGGATGCGAATGTTCCATATGGAGCTTGATCTGGAAGGTAGGAAATGCCCTGGATCAGCGACAGCGGTGAAGTGTGTTCCGTACGCCCTATCAACATGGGTGACAGGGTAAGGAAGAGATCGCGCACGAGGTGTTCCCCAAACAATGCACCGATGAGCGTGGGACCGCCCTCAGAAAGCACAGTGCGGATTCCCCGGCTCTCGCCAAGATGGGAAAGAAGACTCCTGAGTGAGAACGGGGCAGGAAGGACAATGAGCATCTCCTCATTCCATGTGGGCACGGATGCAAGGTTGCGTGCGCCTTCTGGCGTGGTGACTGCGACAATGCGCCCAGCAAGCTCTGCGTGTTCCAAAGGCGGAAGGTTTCCCGAGCGCGTGATGACAGCAACAAGTGGCGGGGGGGCAGTGCGGGTCAGTTCCTCATGGAGTTCAGGACAGAACGAGGCTGCTGTCCAGCTTCCATGCGGGAATGCACGGAACGTTGAGGCTCCAACGAGGATCGCGTCACAGCTGGCTCGGAGCATTCCTGCGAGAGCAGTGTCATGCCACCCCTGCCTGCGGAGTTCACCACCGCCTGTGGGCTCCTTCCGTGAGATGGCAACGATGCCATCAAGGGTGGAAATCATGTTCACAGCTACTCCACTCTCAATGGTTGGGAGTCCTCCAAGCGGGCCGCTGTACAGCAGTTCAAGCTCAGCGGAGAGTCTGCTCCCGACTCCAGTCGTGACATCCTGCAGGGTGATGAAGGGTGGGTAGGAAATGGACATGCATCCCATGCTACTTGAGGGTGCAGGGCAACCTACTCGACACCCCTGGCGCCTGGGGAAGACGGTGACGAATCCAGGCGTTCTGATGCGACACCCTCGCGAAGACCGTATGGAGACACGATGAGACGTTTGGCTTTCAGACACTTCAATGTGGTTCGCAGTACAGTGGCTCCACCGAGTATCGAATCTGCCCGATCTGGAGACAGACCGCGGATCGCTGATCGCTGCTTCTCAGTCACGAGACTGAGCGCTTCGATGAGCGTGCGCACATCCTTTCGCCGAAGTGCGGAACGGGAAGGCTCAGGAATGCTTGAGTGAAGACGGGCATGGATGCGGGCCAGGTTCCGGATGGAGCCACCCACGCCAATGACGACATCGTCAGACTCGAGTGGCGGTATGCCTGCAGCAGCAAGGGTGTCCTGCACATGGTCCTGAAGTGCAGCACGTTCACTGTCAGTAGGTGGATCTGAGGCAAGGAACGTATCAGCTGTCCGGAGTGCACCTAGGGGAAAGCACCAGGAAGCTGTGCGTTGGCGGTTGCGGAACTGCACGATTTCCATACTTCCGCCACCAATGTCGATGACATATCCTTTCGTCACTGCGGGAAATGCTCTGAGCGCACCGAGCAGGGAAAGGGTTCCTTCTCGTGTTCCATCGACAATGGTGATGGGAATGTCCAGGCTCATGCTGATGCGTTCAAGGATGTCTGGGCCATTCCGTGCCTGACGGTATGCAGCAGTCGCAACAACCTGGATGTCCGTTGCATCATGCTCTCTGCATGTGCGGAGAAACCTGATAAGGGTTGCTTTCAGACGACGTGCAGCAGACGATGAGAGTTCCCCATCCTTTGTGATGCTCCGGAGGATCTTGAGCGGTTCCCTGTCCGAGGCGACCTGCCTGAGCGTGCCATGCTCGTTTTCGAACACAACGCATCGGGCTGTATTGGAGCCGAGATCAATGACTGCGATGCGGGAGGTGTGGGTGGGGAGCTGGGAGTCCATTGTGGCTCATGAGTGAAGTGCAGCACGGTTCATACAGGGAATCGTACATGCAAGGTGCGGACACGGCCAAGACAATTCCGCCTGGAGCCTCCATTGTGGAGGCGATTGCCTGCATGCAAGAATGGCACCATGAGGAATCCTATCCGCCTTTTTGAGGTTTACGTGCATCATGTCACACGGCAGATGATGCTCAACGAGATTCACAGGGAGCAGTGTCAGGACGGGAACGTTCCCACACAGCCCAAGGGGCTGACTCTCGCAGACTCCCGCCGTTCTGTGAGGCTGGCACGGGATCTTGCTGGACTGCTTGTTCTCGCGGGGCTGGACAATGGGGCTGCAGTGACAGTGGGAGGAAGGTACTATGCACTGTCCTGTGATCCGGATCCGACTTCGAACCCAGTCGAGCGCGCACGAAAGGCAGCACTCCTGTATGGACAGTACAATCTTGTTGCGGATGCAGATCCTTTTGGCGGAGCTGGTGCGCAGTTTCTTGCCGACTATCCGGGTGTTGTCGATGCATTTGCGACGAAGGCCGGATACGCGCTCGTTGCTGACAGGTATCCTACGAGTCTGTACCTCTCGTTTCTCGCGAAGGCGATTCGTGCCACGCAGGCTGAAGTACGTACTGTCTTCACCCAGGTTGCCATTCCGGTTGTCGCCGTTGGTGCAGTGCGCGCCATACTTGGCACAGTGGTCGCAGTGACATCACCACTAGGGTGGGCTCTTACTGGAGTGCTTGCTGCAGCGGGACTCGTCACAATGGTTTCCGCAATACGCCAGGGTGTGATGAGTCTGCGCAGGAACAGAACAATCGTTGAGGAAGTGGATCGGTCACTTGGCCAGGCACGGCCAGACGCTGTGGAGTTTCTTCTTGAGGAGAGTGCGCGTCTGACTTCACGTCCTGACCGCATTCTTGCTGCCAGGAGGAGCTATCACTTCCTGCAGCGGACCCTTGCATCTCTTGATGAACGCCACAAGGCATCAGTGCAGAGACTGCATGATGATGCCAGCTTCCAGTCTGTTGCCTGAGGAGCCAAGGCTAGTGTGCTGAAGCTGGCGCAGGGGCAGGCTTCCGCTCGCGGGACAGCCAGCCTCCGAGTGTGAGCACCACAAGCACAATGCTCGCCACGGCAACTGCTGCTGTGGAGTATTTGAGGTGGAATGCGTGGTCGAGGGACAACCCGCCAGGTCCTGTGAAGACGAGGCTGAGAGCAGCTGAAGCATACAGCAGCGGATTCTCCACACCTCCTCCCTTTGCGAAGAATGCCCACTTCCAGTGCGCGATGCGGATGGCCATTGCCATGGTGAGAGCTGCGCCCACTGCAGCGAACGGGGTGAGGAATCCCGCTGCAATGCCGAGGCCAGCAAGGAGCTCCCCAGCAACAAGGAGGGCTGCAAAGATGGGAGCTGGTCGAAATCCGCTTCGCTGTGCCATGCCGACAGCACCCTTCCAGCCTGAACCACTCCACCAGCCGAAGCTTTTCTGTGCTCCGTGTCCAGCAAGCCCAAGTCCGATTACGAGACGCAGCAGTAGCAGCCCAAGATTCATTGAGCGTTCTCCCAATTGTGGTGCATTCCACGACTGAACAGTGATGGAGTAATGATGCAGTCTAGTTTAACATTCAACTATGAGCTGGTGCAACGCAGTCAAGATCCAGGAGTCTCCTCTTCAGGTATCGAGGATGCTGAGGGTGCGTACTGTTCGCGCAGGGTGCGCTTGAGGATCTTTCCTGAGGGACCAAGGGGAAGTGACTGGGCCACCCAGACGGATCGGGGGTACTTGTACGCTGCAAGATGCTCCTTGGCGTAGGCAATGAGCTCATCGCCCAGTGATGTGCGGGATGCCGCATCCTCTGGATAGGAATTGGGAACGATGACTGCAGCAATCTCCTCGCCATAGTGCGCATTGGGAATGCCGAACACTGCTGCCTGCTGGACAGCGGGATGGCGGTGGAGAACTTCCTCGACCTCCCGGGGATAGACATTGTAGCCTCCACGGATGACCATGTCCTTCTTGCGGTCGACAATGGTGAAAAAACCTTCCTCATCCTCAGTGCCAAGGTCCCCACTCCGGAACCATCCATCAACCATGACTGCGCTTGTTGCTGCAGGATCATCGAGATAGCCAATCATGACTCCATGTCCCCGTATGACAATCTCTCCCACCTCTCCATGGGGAAGGAGCTCGATTGCTCCTTCACGTTCCGCATTCGCGACAGCCACTTCGCAGCCCCAGAGGGGGGTTCCAATGGTTCCTGGTTTGCGCCCGACGTGTGGCTGGTTGAATGTTGCTGCAGGACTCGTTTCTGACAGCCCATATCCCTCATAGATGTCGCTGCCAAATGTTGAGGCAAACGCCTCAAGCACAGCTGCGGGCAGGGCTGCGCCACCGCTGATGGCCATGCGCAGCGACGGATATGTTCCTCCTCTGCGCTTCTGCGCCTCAAGAAGTGCAACATACATCGTTGGCACTCCAAGGAACACAGTGATGTGCTCGTGTTCAAGCAGGTCAAGCACCTGGCTGGGATCAAACCGGGGTAGAAGGACAATTGCTGCACCTGCACGGAATGCGGTGTTCATGGCATTGGACTGACCAAAAGCGTGAAAGAGCGGGAGACATCCCAGGAAGATGTCATCTGGAGCGACACCGAACACGGAACTGCACACTGTCGCCTGCCAGGTCATGTTGCTGTGCGAGAGGACTGCGCCTTTTGGACGTCCTGTCGTTCCACTCGTGTACAGGATGACAGCAGGATCGAGCTCCCCAGTGGGAGCTATTGCTGCAAGGGGAGTTGCAGTGCCAGACTCAGCGTCAAGTGCAACGGCACCCTCTGGAAGAGGCGCTATCTGTGATGCGACTGCGAAGAGCTGGATTGGACGGTGGGAAAGTGCGGGAAGCACCTGCTCGTAATGGTGGGGGGAGGAGATGAGGCAAGCTGCCTTTGAATGGTCAAGCAGAAACGCTATCTCTTCCGGCTTGAGGAGCGAGTGGATGGGGACCACGACTGCTCCAAGGGCAAGGACAGCGTAGTACGCGATGGGAAACTCGTGTATGTTCGGGATCATAAGCGCAACATGGTCCCCACGTGTGATGCCGTGGGACGAAAGGACAGCCGCATATGACCTTGCTCGATGCCAGAGTTCATGGTACGTGAGTCGAACATCTCCGACTATGACAGCAGGTGCATCGGGTGTGAATCGTGCAGACTCAGCGAGAATGGACGCAGTGTTGAGTGTCATGGATTGCCTCCAGGAGCAGGGTGGGAACTGTGGATGATGCGGTCAGGACCAGCTCATGCATCCATCATGTCCATCATGGAAGAAAAGTCTATACTTGCAAATCGTTTAGCGATATGCCATATGATAAGAGTGTCGCATCACATGGGACCCCTGTCCCATGCAGGGAATGGTGGGACATGCCAGTCCAGTCCATGGTGAATAGTGTGGGCAAGGCTTGACAACCTTGCAGGTACTCGATACATTCACCCAACATACTAACCCGGGGAGTAGGATCATGAACAAGAGTGAATTTGTGGCCCTTGCCACGTTTCGAGCCCGCCTGAGGAAGTTCATACACTACAGTGAGCAGGCTGCCCGCGCGGCCGGCATCACGCCAGCACAGCATCAACTTCTTCTGGCCATCATGGGGACTCCAGAACGGGACTTTGCCACGCCTACAGAGCTCTCGAGGGCAATGCAGCTTCGGCACCACAGCGTGCTTGGGCTTATCTCCCGCAGTCTCAAGGCTGGTCTTGTGCAGCGTACTAAGGGCGAGGGCGCGGATCGCCGGCTGGTGTTTGTCTCGCTCACGAAGCGTGGGGAGGAAATCCTCAACAAGATCTCGGAGGACAACAGGTCCGAGCTCAGGAAGCTTGGACTCCTTGAGATTGAGGCAGCACTCCGCTCAGATCTGGGGGAGCCGCTAGCAGCCCTCGAAACGCCGCCGCGCACGGAAATGCACGTCAAATAGGCTGCCCTGCATCAGGCTTTGTGGCTTGGGAAGGGCGCCCATCCTGGTGCTGCGCATGCTGGCGGAGAAAGTCAGGCTGGGGTGTGCCAGCAATCTCCTTCCAGCCATCAGGCTGGAGTTGCACATGACTGTGCTTCGTGATTCCCAGCAGCTCGACTGTTGCTCCGATGCAGAGATCTTCGATGTACTCCATTCCCACTGAGCGGGAGATGGCCTCCGCCTCGGCGGAGATGATTCCCAGCTGGAGCCAGAGGGTGTGTGCGCCCATGGTGGCAGCCTGCTCTGCCAGAGCTCTCGCTTCTGCTGCTGGCCTGAAGACATTTACGATGTCAACGTGCTCGTGGATGTCCCTGAGTGAAGGGGCTGCAGGGATACCAAGGACAGTCGCGCGGAATGGATTGACAGGCACGATATGGTAGCCACGCGATACGAGGAGGGCGGGAACTGTGCATGCTGCCTTTGTTGCGTCATCCGACGCACCAACGACCGCAATTGACTGCGCCTGCTCAAGAATAGTGCGGACATCGAGATCACTGTTCATGCCTTGCCTCCATATTGGAACCTTTGGGGACTCTGAAGAGGCGTAGTGCTCGACGGTAGTGGGAACTGCTTGATCCCCTCACCTTCTTTGAGCGTACAGGAGGTGCGGCATCAATGCAATGATGAATGCAATGGAGCAAACGAGAACATCGAGACTGTGGCCACTCGCGGCATTCCTGGATCTTCTTGTGCTCGTCTCGTTTGTTGCCTTTGGGCATGCCAGTCATGATCTCACTGGTGGCGTTTCCTGGTATGCAGTCGTTCTGCTGCCGTTTCTCGTGGGATGGTTCGGGTTGGCACTCGCTGTGCGCCTGTATGGCCCACTCTCGATGCTATCCATGCAGCGCTGGGCTGTCACTTGGCTGGTTGGTGTGGCTGCAGCCCTTGCCATCCGCGTGCTCATTACGCATCGGGCAATACCTGTTCCGTTTGACATTGTTGCAGCAGCCTACATTGGCGGATTGACTGTGCTGTGGCGACTTGTCTGGAAAGGTGTCAGAATTCTTGGATCGCAGAGTGGTGCTCCAGCATCAGCCAGGCAGTCTGGTGCGGGTGGGGAAGGTCAGTGAACATTGTCCTGTGGGTTGCCCAGTGGATGTGCGCCCTTGCCTTCCTCATGGCTGGCGCAGTGAAAGTGGTCCGCTCCAAGGCGGGGCTGGAACCTGTCATGGGCTGGGTGCACGATGTGCCCCAGTATCAGATACGGCTGCTTGGGGCGTGTGAACTTGCAGGTGCACTCGGGTGTGTGCTCCCTGGGCTCTTCCATGTGGGGCAGTTTCTCACTCCCGCTGCAGCAGCTGGAGGAGCGGCAGTCATGGTGGGTGCAGGTGTTGTCCACTTACGACGACACGAGGAAAGGGAGCTGGTGATGCCAGTGATTCTTGGGCTCCTATTCTGCCTCATCCTCGTAGGACGAGTGCTATACCCGCTCTCGTAGAGCTACTCACCAAGAGCGCGGACGCTTTCCCCCACATGGACTCTCTCGATCGTTTCTGCAACGACGGGAGCAATATTGACAACGTGAAGCTTTGGACAGTTCTGCTGCTGCTCCTTTGAGATGCGTAGGGGAATGCTGTTCGTGACGTAGATGTTGTCGATGCAGGAATCCTGCAGCTTCTGGATTGCTCCGTCCGCAAATACGCCGTGTGTTGCAGCCACTGACACGGAAAGCGCACCTTTCTCCTTCAGTGCTCTTGCAGCATTGATCAGGGTGGTTCCCGTGCTGATGAGATCATCAACGATGACGCAGTGTCTTCCTGCAACATCTCCAACGACAGCCACAACCTCAGCTACATCCGCATTGGGGCGTTCCTTGTGCACGATTGCCAGGGGAGCACCGAGGTATGAGGCAAACTTCTTTGCCCGCGCAACACCTCCAGCATCTGGGGATACAACGACGAAATTGTCATGCGTTTCACTCTCCCGCACGGCATGTGCCATTGTGCGTGCTGCAGTGAGGAGCTCCACGGGGATGTCGAAGAAGCCCTGCATGGCATTCGCATGGACATCGAGCAGTATCACATGGTCTGCACCAGCAAGCTCAATCATGCTTGCAACAAATTTCGCACTGATTGGTTCACGGGTAAGCTGCTTTTCCTGTCGCTGGTATCCGAAATAGGGAATGACTGTCGTGATGCGTCCGGCTGATGCACGACGGAGCGCATCCACTGTGAGGCAGAGTTCCATGAGGTTGTCATTTGCAGGTGCGCTTGTTGGCTGGATGAGGTAGACGTCCGTATTGCGTACTGATTGGGTCAGCTCTGGCTTGACCTCACCATCAGCAAACCGAGAGACATTGAGCTCGCCGAGTTCAGCACCGAGATTCCGTGCGATGTCCTCAGCCAGTTCCCTGTTGGCAGAACCTGCAAGAACAAGAATATTCGATGGTGCGGACCGTACGAAGCTCCTCACGTCTCTTCCCCCACTGGCATGTGCCTCTCCCCACAATCACACCCATGGTGACTGCTTGTTCACTAGTCTAGGGAATCTTCAGGGACATTTCCTGGACAGTGTGCATGCAGTGCACTCAAGATTGTGCAGGTGCGATGTTGTTATGCCTGACTTGCGATACAGTGGAGCACATGAATGACTTTGAGAGGCTTCTGGATGCAGTGAGCTTCGCTGTCCGCGACCGGGATCCCTCCTCCATCCACAGGAAGACGCTCGCTGCAGCTCGCAAGCTTACTGGAGCACGGTACGGTGCTTTCTCGATCATGGAAACTGCGGAGAATGGGCAGGAGAGTCATGAAGTATCCGACATTGTTGTCGACGGTGAAGGCGACATGGCCCAGTTTCAGCTCATCAGCCATCTTCCTGCAGGCAGGGGCATCCTTGGTGATCTGTTGCGATCACATCAGGTGCTCCGCCTTGCAGATCTCACGAGTCACCCACATTTCAGTGGCTTTCCCGAGCACCACCCTTCCATGACATCGTTCCTTGGCATCGAGGTGCGGGTTGGAGAAAGGACATTCGGGGAGCTGTACCTTGCAGACAAGGCAGGAGGCAAAGAGTTCACCAAGCGAGATGAGGACCTCATCATTGCACTGGCGGGTCTTGCAGCTGTCCGCCTGGAAAATGTGGAACTCAGTGAGAGGACCCGGACACTTGCAGTCATGAATGAAAGGCAGAGAATCGCCCGGGATCTCCATGACTCGGTCATACAGCGCCTGTTCGCAGTCGGTCTCACGCTCCAGTCATCGCTCGGGAGCAGCGATGACTCATCACTGCACGCAAACGTCCAGCATGCGGTTGATGATCTCGAGGAAACCATAGATGAGATCCGAAGTGTCATATTTGCACTGCAGGGAGAGACTGACAGCACAAGGCATCTCCGCTTGGCCATTCTCTCTCTCGTGTCTGACACCTCTGAACGGCTTGGATTTGAGCCACGTGTGAGGCTCATTGGACCTGTGGAATCTGGACTCTCGGATGAGCTTGGTGCGGAGATCCTGCTGGTTGTCAGGGAACTCCTCAGCAATGTGGTCCGTCATGCGCAGGCAACGCATGCTTCCCTGACTGTTTCAGTGAGCACCACTGTTACTGTCGAGATGCTGGACGATGGCCTGGGAATGACAGCGGGATGCAGCAAGGGCATGGGGCTCCGCAATCTTGAGGAACGTGCTGCAGCTCACGGTGGGAGAATGACTATTCATCCCAGGCGCACTGGAGGTACGGGAATCATTTGGCGAATTCCGCGTGATGCGAGTCACGATGTGCTGTGAGCTTCCTTCGCAGCGGCAGTCGTAACGGTGGCCGACATGCAGGAAAGAAATGCGCGTGCTGCCGATTCAGCAACGCTCTGCATGAGCCGCTTGTCGAGAGGCGTTGCAAGGAGGAAGGAGCTCACATCGTAAAATGCAGTGAGATTCGCGCGAGTCATCTGGTCTCCCATGGGAAAGAACTCGAGGTCAAAGTCGAGGTGGGGAAGGTGGGCATCACGCAGGGCAACGGGAATGACAAAGCCGTTGTCATTCTCGACAATTTCTGACACAGCGATTTCGCTATACGTTATGGTGTCGAGACGCGGGAGATCGAGGGGCAGTGTGCCCAGCAGGCGAACACCAGCCTGTGAAGCGTGCTCCACACAGTTCTTGAGAATGGACTGGGGCTGTCCGCGCAGGTGTGCAAGAACAGCAGTAACCGGCATGTCAATCTCAGTGAAATCTTTGACAAACATCATGTATGCATTATTGCTGGTGACAACTTTTGTGTAACAGTGAACTGGGTCCAGAGGGAAGATGACAATACTCCCTTGACGATAGGGACTAAAGTCCCTCATGCTTGTGGCCATAGGTCCCATGGTTTGAAATAAGGCAGCATACGTGTCCACACGAATCCGTCTACTGATCTGTGATGATCATGAGCTTGTGCGCCGTGGGCTCCGGAGCCTGCTTGAGTCCGATCCCGCAATTGATGTTGCGGGTGAGGCTGGCAACTCAACCGAGTGTCTCGAACGTGTCGGGCTTGTGAAGCCTGACATTGTCATAATGGATGTGCGAATGCCAGGTGGGTCTGGCATTGAGGCCTGCCGTGAAATCAGGGAGCGGCATCCAGGTGTGCGGGTGCTTATGCTCACATCCTTTGCTGATGATGAGGCTCTGTTCAGTGCAATCATGGCAGGGGCTTCCGGGTATGTCCTGAAACGCATCAAGGGGAATGACCTTATAGATGCCCTTCACAAGGTGCATCGGGGAGAGTCGCTGCTTGATCCTGCAGTGACAGAGAGGGTACTGAGCCGGCTCCGGGGCCAGACAAAATTTGGGCTAGACACGCTCAGTTCCCAGGAGCAGAAGATTATTGATCTCATTGCTGAGGGTCTTTCAAACCGTCAGATTGGTGAAGAGATGCATCTTGCGGAGAAGACTGTGAAGAATTATGTCAGCACCATTCTTGCAAAGCTTGGATTCTCGCGCAGAACGGAAGTCATCGCGTTTGTTGCCCGGCAGAAGGACACAGACGACTCCACTTGGGTAGAGGATGACTGAGTTCCCTTACGCTGTGAGCGCCCATCGAAAGGGAGCTGCTGCCTCGAGTCCCTGATCCGCGTTTGTTGCTTCGGGATCGAACAGGATGGTGATGGTCACTGAAGTGGCAGCCCCACTGTCAAGCATTCCCACCCCATATGTCGATGTCCCAATTGAAGTGAGGGTGGTCCGTGCTGAGGGAGGTGGGCACATGTACGGCAGACGTGGAAGGATGCACTTGCCGTGAGCTCCAACTGTGACATCGAGCCTTCCACAGAAACCAGCGCGGTCTGACCCTGCAAACATGCCGGCTTGTGGATCTGCAGATGCTGAGCATCCCAGGGACTGCAGCGTAAGTGCTGCAGGCATGTTGCCAGCATTGCGGAATGTCAGTGTTTCGGTTCGCGAATCTCCAGGTTCTTCGAGACTGCCGTCTCCGAGGAGATTGATGCGGCATTCTGCATCAGTTCCGGTGCAATTCGCTGTCGCAGTGGACTCGGAGAGGATGAGGCTATGGGCAGCGTTCGATCCTTCAACACGTGTGGTGAGCAGCAGCGCAATGCTTCCAGCAATGAGAATGCTGCTGCCAATGGAGTACACGGTGTGTGCCAGTGCCTTTCGCACTGGCTGTGGCCCGAAGCCTGTGAAGGTCGCATGTTGTTTCATTGTGCTATTACCTCTTCTGGCTTCTGGAGTGGAGAGATCCGTACCACCATCCTGAATCCATCAGCGTTTTCACCCTAGGGGAGGAGGCCAGTGTGCAGGAGGACCAAAGTCACCATCTTCCCGGGACGTTGCTGACAGCGCCGACAAACCTCCTGTGGAACGCGATACGCTTATCCGATATAACGTTGGGGGGTCACCATGGGCGCTTACGATTACACGCACGATACTGTTCGAGAGGCCATTGAGCAGCTTCCCCATCCTCGAGTGCTCCTTCTCAGCGGTGGTGGTGCGAATGGAGCAGCCCAGGCTGCAGCAGTTCTCGCACTCATGGAACACGGCTATGAGCCAGATGCCATTGTTGGCACATCGATAGGAGCCTGGAACGGAGCATACCTTGCAACTCATCCTGGGGTGCAGGGAGCACGGAGACTCGTTCAGCTGTGGGAAAAGGGAGCGTTCACTCCCATGGCGAAACCATCTCTCAAGCAGCTTGCCGCATATGTGCGGAAGCGGACTCCAAGCCTCATTGGAGCACAGGACATCACGGAAGTCGCAAGGAGGGTGGGGTTGAGTGATGTCCAATGGAAGGATTGCGCACCAGCACTCATTATCGGAGCTGTGAACCTCTCGACAGGTTCAATGGAATACTGGAACTCCATGGATCGGAGTGATGCTCAGGAGCAGCTCCTTCCATACGTTTCCGCATCCTCCGCACTGGCTCCACTCCAGCCACTTGCGACCATCAATGGAGTCCAGTATGCGGACGGAGGCTTCAGGGACAACTATGGGATTCAGGAGGCACTCCGTATTCTTGCACCACGGGTGGCCCACGCGTCACTCCTCATTGTCGATGCTGCACCATCAGTTTCCGGGCAGACAGTGGTCACTCCCCAGCAGGGAATAGCTCTTGCGACAGGCCTCATCTTCCGGGGCAATCTCCATGAGGACGTTGCTGCAGCGAAACGTCGTGGCCACACAGTGGAAGTGATTCCTGTCGGAGGGAACCATGGGGTGACACAATTCTTTGACCCTGTGGAGGGGGTTGCTGTGGGGAGGGGTGCTGTCGAACAGTGGGGAAGTGGAAGGACTGTCACTCCGGAATGGAAGACGCCGACAGTCCGGGAACGTCTCCGTGCTGTGAGTCAGATGCTTGTCCCTGCAGTGAGACGTATCGGAAGTGGTGGAAAGAGCGTAGCGTAGAACGAAACTTTGGTGGACAGGATTCCGGTGCGGGATGGGTACGAATTCCGGAAACAGCAGCGAATGTGCGTGGAGGTGCATGGTGGAACTGCAGAGCGACATTAAGGATGAAGTGAGAAAGCGCCTTCGCAGGGTTGGTGGGCAGGTGCGTGGAATAGAAAGGATGATTGATCAGGGACGCGAGTGCCGCGAGATCGTCACGCAGATAGCTGCTGCCGCCAAGGCATTGGAGCAGACAGGGTTCCGCATCGTTGCAGCAGGAGTGACTGACTGCCTCCAGCATCCTGATCATGCTGATGGGGAAGGTCAGGATCCCATTGCGCTATTCCAGGAACTCTTCATGAAGCTAGCCTGAGGATGTGTGTGAACGTATACCCATATGGGTATACAGTTGACATGCTGCTGCAAGTGTGCAGCGATCGCGCAAAAGGAGAGAGCATGGCAACCGTCACGGCTACTGCAGCCAACTTCGAGTCACTTATTACAGACAACGACATTGTCCTGTTTGATTTCTGGGCATCATGGTGTCCACCATGCAGGGCATTTGCCCCCGTGTTTGAGAGTGCATCCACCGAGAATCCTGATCTCGTCTTTGCGAAAGTGAATACCGAGGAGGAGCAGGAGCTTGCTGCGGGGTTCAACATCATGTCGATACCCACCCTCATGGTTCTTCGTGAGAATGTCATCGTCTACATGCGGCCAGGTGCGCTTCCCCAGGTTGCCCTCAATGACCTCATTGCGCAGGTCCGTTCACTTGACATGGAAGAAATCCGGAAGAAGGTTGCTGAGCAGCAGAACGCCTCATAGTGTGCAGCATCCGATGCGGGACCTTGGTGTCATTCATTGCCCGTCCTGGCCCTGAGGAGGATTCCCCGGAGAAATGCAGCTTGGCCAGCATGCTGGATGTCATCGGAGATGATGCTCATGAGACGAACGCCCATCGTGACTGGCGGATCCCAACGCGTGTCGACAATCCTGTCAAGATCCTCATCCCTCAGTGATGCGAGTACATTTCGGGTGGCCGCGGATGTGTCAGTGAAGTAGCCTAGAAGCAGTTCCTGATCCGTGACAGAGAATGCGCCCACTTCGCGGGAATCCTGACCGTATCCAGTTGCCTCAGGCGTGTACGGAAGGTGGAAGGCTGTGACCCAGTCCTTCGCGTTCCATGTCTGCTCCACACCTGCAAGATCAGCGACCTGCGCATCCTGTACCCTCGTGAGATGCCATACAAGCCATGCGACGGAGTTCGCATCTTTGTCCTGCCTTGCAAGAAGCTCGTCTCCCCTGAGGTCCGCAAGGGCAGCATGAGTCAGTTCATCAATTCGCGAGAATCCATCAAGGAGTACCTGGATGCCATTCATTGTCCGATCTCCTATGCAGTGGAAGATTGCCTGGCGACTGTCCATTTACCACAATAGGGAATCGCTCAGGAGCTGTACAGCAGCGGACATGCTCAAGGTATTGACAGTGTCCTGGCTCGTCTCCACACGACAATCACAAGGATGAGCAACAGGAACATTGCGAACACGTTGGGGGATAAAGAGATCCTGGCACAACCGGGTTGGAGGACTTCTGCACTGCATGCCACATGCACTGCTTCGCGAGATTGTCAGGAAGATTGAGGAGGAGTTGGACTGTGTGGGCTGCCAGCTCTGGTCGCTGGGTTTCAGCTGCCTCGTTCAGAAGGAGCGTCACTGCATCAGTTGCTGAGCTTCGCATTGCAGCAACCCGCTCCTTGTACTCCTCATGTGCAGGAAGGGTGAGTACACAGGTGATGGCCTGACAAGACTGATGATTTTACGTTTGTTCCACTTGTAGCCTCCAGTGTCTGTCAGCCTGGAAGAGAAGACTGTGCTCCCATCAATGCTCTCCAGATGGACATCTGTGCTGTTCCAGACTGCTGTTCCTGTGCCTGTGTGCAGCAGCAGTGAGCCTTGGGCAACAGTGTAGGACCCTGCACCAGTCGTTCCAGGGCAAGAAGCTGACGTTCCCTGTCCTGAATGCAGTGAATGAGGGGAAGGACTATCTTCTGGGGTGGCACTGACGATGATGCTTGTGCCACCCCAGAAGCGTACTGCGCAACCTGAAGAGGTGCACAGGCGCGCAAGCTGGGGGAAGTTTCTGGTATTGTGCAGCACATTGTGCCCTTGTGGCAGAAAGGGACTTGGGAGGCAGGCAGCATATGCTCAACGATGATCAGCATCCAGAGGAAGCGGCCAAGCGTGCCCGAGACATCCGCAATGTCCGCTATGCCGTGTCTGCATCCGTTTCGGCCGAGCCATCGGAAGCCACTTTCCCATGCAGCACCACGATCCAGTTTTCCTGCGCTTCGCCATCGACCTGGGTTGACTGTGATGCGGAGAGCGTGCAGTCTGTGACGCTCAACGGTACTCCCATTGGCTCCGATGCAGTCAGGGATGGCCGCATCCACTGTGAGGGGTGCAGGCTCGGGGAGAACACGCTCGAGATCCATGCATCGTTTCGCTATTCACGTGCCGGTGTTGGGCTCCACAGGACGGTGGACACTGATGGGCGCATCTACATGTATACAAACTGTGAACCGTTCGATGCGCACCGGTGGTTTCCCTGCTTTGACCAGCCAGACATCAAGGGCAGGTTCTCCCTGCAGCTGACTGCTCCGAAGGGGTGGAAAGCCGTAAGCAATTTTCCCGAGATATCTGCAACATCTTCCGAGGACATGACAACGACGATGTTCGAGGAGACGATCCCCATCTCCACATATCTCATGGCGTGGTGCACAGGACCATTCATCTCATTCAGCAGGACCACAACCACGGGAATTCCGCTAGGTCTGTTCGTACGTGCGACGCTCGAAGAGTTTCTCGATGCGGACTTCATTTTCGACGTGACTGAGCAGGGGCTTGCGTACTACACGGACCTCTTCGGACGGCCGCTTCCCTGCCCGAAATACGACCAGGTTCTGTGTCCTGAGTTCAACTCGGGTGCAATGGAGAATCTGGGGTGCGTGACTTTTCGGGATGAGCTGTGCATCTTCAAGGGGAAGAAGACTGATGCGCAGAAAGACATGATGATGGAATTCATCCTTCATGAGATGGCACACATGTGGTTTGGGGATGAGGTGACACTGCGGCAGTGGAAGGATCTCTGGCTCAATGAGAGCTCTGCGGATCTCTTCGAAAAGCTCTCCCAGGATGCCATCTCCCCAGACTCACACGTATGGGCAACATTTGCCAATGGACGGAAGTCCTGGGGAATGGCGGATGATCAGCTTCCTTCAACCCATCCCATAGCCGACTCAGCCAAACCAGTGAGCAGCGCTCTAGAGAACTTTGATGGAATCAGCTATGCGAAAGGTGGAGCATCACTTCGCCAGCTCATTGCCTATATTGGCTTTCCTGCGTTCATTGCGGGACTTCGCGCATATTTTCAGCGGTATGCTCGGGGCAATGCGAGCCTTGAGGATTATCTGCGCGAGATGGAACTGGCTTCAGGCATTCCCCTTGAGGGCTGGGCGCATGCGTGGCTGCAGACACGGGGAATGAACACGATCGCTGGAGAGATGAGCGAGAACGATGGAACAATTGCGTCGTTCCAGCTCCGCCAATCTCATGGCAATGGGGACGAGCTGCTTCGACCGCATGTGATCCGTGTTGGGGCATATGTCATGAATGGTCAAGGAGTATTCGAGAGAGTCCATCAGGAGGAGTGCACCCTTTCGGAAGCTTCTCCTACAACCGGGATGGAAAGTTTCAATGGACTCCCGCTTCCGGATCTTCTCCTTGTGAACGATGATGATCTCACGTACGCGAAAGTCCGGCTTGATGCACGCTCGCTTGAAGCTGTGCAGCATCACCTGGGTGCACTGGTTGATCCTCTAGCGCGGGCTACATGCTGGGGGATTCTCTGGGACATGGTGCGGGATGGGGAACTTGCAGCTGGCACGTATCTTGAGGCCATTGCATCGCATGCTCCTGCGGAATCCGTGATGGCTGTGCTCGAGGGTGCCCGTGGGCTTCTTGGCAAAGCGCACACTGCACTCACACGGTACGCATCACCCGGGAAGCGGGAGGCGTACCGCAAGACGTTTGCTGCCGCAGCACGTCACGTCATGCTGCATGCTCCTGAAGGAAGTGACACGCAGTATCTCTGGGCACGGAGCTTCATCGCACTAGCTGCTGGAGAGGAAGAGCTGCTTCTTCTCCAGCACCTTCTTGACGGCACCATTGAGATCAAGGGACTTCCTGTGGACCAGGTGCTTCGCTGGGACATCGTGTTCGCACTTGCTGCGCACAACATGCTAGGAGCGGGGATGCTTGCTGCTGAGGAACAGCGTGACAGGACAGATCAGGGACAGCGGAACGTTCTTACTGCGCGAGCTCTTCTTCCCACACCTGAGGCAAAGGAAGAAGCGTGGACCAGTGCCACACATGCGAGCGCTGCAAGCCTATATGAGCGTGCTGCGTGGCTCACAGGGTTCCAGCGGTGGGATCAGGAAAGTCTGCTTGAGCCGTATGTGTCGAGATACTGCACATTCGTCAAGGAACTATGGAATGAGTCATGGTCCGCAGTCGAAGCGCGTGAGCTCACTCGACTAGCCTTCCCTGTCCATGTGGTGCGATCTGGAACTTTGGACTCGCTTGATGCGCTGGTACGGGAAGGACTTCCCGATGCTGCGCAGAGGATCCTTCAGGACTGCATTGATGAGATGCAGCGTACGATCCGGGCAAGGCAATGTGATGGAGAACTGGCTACAGTGTGATGGGCGCAGCATCACACTGTGACCACAGCATTGTCCCTGTGTGGTCCGGGTGCCATTTCTTACACTGAAAGTGCATGGTTGCGGGAACACTGGGCCATGCAGTGGCCGTGCTGTCAGGAGGGGGAGTACACGTGGCATCAGAACCGACGATTCAGTTTCTCGGAGCAGCGGGATCCGTCACGGGAAGCAGGTATCTCATCGATACTGGCAGCTCCAAGATCCTCGTTGATGCTGGCATGTTCCAGGGAGACAAGGAGCTCAAGGAACGGAACTATGAGCCATTTCCCATTCCGCCATCCGAGATAGATGCCATTGTGCTCACCCATGGGCATCTCGATCATGTGGGATACCTTCCGAAGCTTGTGCGGGATGGCTTCCGGGGCAAAATCTACGGAACGAAGTGGACGAACAAGATCGCGGAGATCATCCTGATGGATTCCGCGAAGATCCAGGAGATGGAATCACGTCCGCCAAAGGGCAAGAAGGGGAGAGACCGCAGCCGCACAGTTCATGTCACACGTGCACCGCTCTATACGAGCACTGATGCAGCCCAGGCGATACTCCATCTCCGCGATGTCCCAATGAACGAGGAATTCGAGGTTGTTCCAGGCATCCGTGCAACACTCCGCAATGCAGGTCACATCCTTGGCTCCGCTTCAGTTGAGCTCAATCTGACGGAATCGGGCAAGCGCATTGTCGTGTCAGGCGATCTTGGGAAGGCTGGACACCAGATCCTGCTTCCTGCAGAAGCGCCTCCTCCAGCTGATGCCATGATTGTGGAGTCGACGTATGGTGACAACCATCATGAGCCTGAAGACGTGGCGATCGCGAAATTCGTCACTGCCATCAAGGACACTATCGCGCGTGGGGGAACGGTCATCATCCCTGCCTTTGCAGTCGACCGCACAGAGGTTGTCCTTCGCCAGATAGGCGAACTCATGAAGAACGGGACCCTTCCGCCAACACCGGTATATGTCGATGGCAAGATGTCACTCTCAGTCCTCGACCTCTACCGTGCTGCCATAGCGGAGAAGGATCCTTCACTCCGGTCCCTCCAGGGACGAAGCGATCCCTTCAATCCTGTTGGTCAGCTTCATGAGGTGCGGTCCTGGGAGGACCGGATGGATCTTGCGAAGAAGCGTGGTGTCATCATTGTCGCAAGCTCTGGCATGGCTTCAGGCGGGCCTGTTGTGGGTCACCTTTCCCGACGGCTTGATGATCCGAACAACACAGTCATACTCGTTGGCTATCAGGGTGAAGGCACTCCGGGCCGGGCGCTTTCAGGCGGAGCGAAGCGGCTTCTGCTCGATGGCAGGGAACTTGTCGTGAGATCCCGGCTCGAGCATGTGCGACTCTCAGGGCACACCAATACTGAAGAGAACATTCTTTTCAGAAATCCATGGGAAGAGGACGCCGCTAAACCTGGCAAAAGCAACAGCAACTGCCGCAATAGTTCCACATTGGATCACAAGAAATGTTGTCCAGCCAAA
>JAJZLL010000038.1:0-33091 GCA_021803465.1 bacterium | reverse complement strand
TGTCGTGAGATCCCGGATTGAGCATGTGGGATTCTCTGGGCACGCGGATGCTGAGGAGCTCATTTCGTGGCTTGCGAAAGCTCCTGCGCGAAAGACGTATGCCGTCCATGGTGAGCCGGAGCAGGCTGAGGGTCTCTGTCGCCGCATACGTTCAGTGCTCCACCGCTCTGCAGCAGTTGCGAAGTTTCTTGAGCGGGTCGAGGTTGGGCACGGAACAGCAGAGCAGCAGGTCGCATAGGCTGTTCCCTGATTGGACAGGGGAATGACAGGCCGTGTGAGCCTCCCTTCGACACAGCGGACCGTGCGGTGTACGGGATGCATCGCATTGTGAAAACATTGAGTTCCGCATTGACTTTTTAAATCTGCGGACACACGATGGAGATGCAAAGTGCTGTACCTTGCCTCACGTATGTGAGCGGTTGAAAAGGAGGTGCGACATGGCATCGAACAGTCCATCAGCACAGCCAGCAGTCGCAGATCCAGGACCCCTTGGTCTTGCTGCATTTGCGATGACAACATTCGTTCTGAGCATTTCCAATGCCCAGATTGGCACTGGAGCGAAAGGTGTTGCTGCTGCAGCACTCGCACTCGCTCTTGTATATGGAGGTATTGCCCAGTTCGCTGCAGGAA
Source organism: bacterium (assembly GCA_021803465.1). Lineage (GTDB taxonomy): Bacteria > Chloroflexota > Dormibacteria > Aeolococcales > Aeolococcaceae > JAJZLL01. Next base: position 32,461 of record JAJZLL010000038.1, on the reverse strand, counting down.
TGTGGGAATTCGTGCGGAAGAACACGTTTGGCGCACTCGCATTCACGTCATACGGTTCATTCTGGATTGCGTATTTCGTGTTTGGGAAGTTTGTTGCACCAGCCATTGGCAATGCAGGAGATGTCAATGCTGCAGTCACCGTATTTCTCCTTTCCTGGACCATCTTCACCTGCTACATGATGATTGCGTCCTTCAGGGTGTCCACTGCCGTGGCACTCGTGTTTGTCCTGCTGACTCTCACCTTCCTTGCACTCACCATCGGTGCTGGGACATCATCGACGATGTTCAACCAGATTGGTGGATATCTCGGTATCCTGACAGCCATTGCAGCTTGGTATGCTTCCTTTGCTGGCGTCGTGAACGCGACATTTGGTCGCAATGTGATCCCCACACATTCACTGGCGATCCAGGGCCACTGACATACCCACAGGAGGGTAATGATGAGCAACGATACAATTGGCTCTATCCAGGGCGAGGCGCTTGCTGCACTGCTGCATGAGCATCGGCATTTCTCCCCTTCCGAGGCATTTGCCAAGAGTGCGAACGCCCAGCCATCCATATACGAGGAGGCTGCACAGGATCCAGTCGCATGGTGGGCCAAGGAAGCGGAGCATCTGAAATGGGAGAAGCGCTGGGACACCACACTTGAGTGGGATCTCCCGTTTGCGAAGTGGTTTGTTGGCGGAAAGCTCAATGCGGCAGTCAACTGCGTTGACAGGCATGTCGAAGAGGGACGAGGAGACAAGGTCGCCTACTATTGGGTTGGAGAACCCGAAGGAGAACATCGAGTCATTACGTACCGCGATCTCCTTGCCATGGTCAGCCAGGCAGCTCATGCACTTGAGGAGCTTGGAGTCACAGCAGGCGAAAGAGTCGCAATCTACATGCCAATGATTCCCGAGGCTGTTGTCGCAATGCTTGCCTGCGCACGGATAGGCGCACCGCACTCCGTGGTGTTTGGTGGATTCTCATCCGAAGCCCTTGCAGGCAGAATCCAGGATGCGGACGCGCGTGTCATCATCACAGCGGATGGACAGTTCCGTCGGGGGACAGCCCTTCCGCTCAAGCCCCAGGTGGATGCGGCTCTCGAAACCTGTCCCAATGTCCGTTCCGTGCTTGTCGTGCGCCGGACTGGTGGAGAGGTGAACTGGGTTGAAGGTCGGGATGTGTGGTGGCATGACCTGGTTGACCGCCAGTCGACTACACATACGCCAGAGGCGTTCGATGCGGAGCATCCGCTCTACATCATGTACACGAGCGGCACAACCGCACGGCCAAAGGGCATCCTCCATACCACTGCCGGGTATCTCGTGCATACAGCAACGACGCACCGGTACATCTTCGATCTCAAGCCGGAGAGTGACATTTTCTGGACTGCTGCAGACATTGGCTGGGTGACAGGACACAGCTATATCGTCTATGGACCGCTGGTGAACGGATCAACCTCAGTCATGTACGAGGGAACGCCGGACGCAGGCGGAAAGGATCGGTGGTGGAAGATTGTCGAGGAATACAAGGTCAGCATCCTGTACACTGCACCAACCACGATCCGTACCCTCATGAAGTGGGGGGAGTCCTATCCAGCTTCCCATGACTTGTCTTCACTCCGCCTCCTTGGCTCAGTTGGCGAGCCCATCAATCCCGAGGCGTGGATGTGGTACCGGAAGTACATAGGACGTGACAACTGTCCCATTGTCGACACCTGGTGGCAGACAGAGACGGGAGGCATCATGATCACACCCCTTCCCGGCATCACGTCAACGAAGCCGGGAGCAGCAATGCGCGCATTTCCTGGCATAGATGCGGACGTTGTGGACGACCATGGGGATTCCGTACCCAACGGTGCGGGTGGCTACCTTGTCATCAGGAAGCCCTGGCCAGGGATGCTTCGAGGTATCTGGGGCGATCCCGAGCGCTACAGGGACACCTACTGGTCACGGTTTCCGGGGATGTACTTCGCAGGTGATGGAGCCAAGCGGGATGAGGATGGAGACATCTGGCTTCTCGGTCGGGTGGATGATGTCATGAACATCTCGGGTCATCGCATCTCCACAACGGAGATCGAGCATGCGCTTGTTGGCTATCCAGCTGTCGCCGAGGCAGCAGTAGTTGGCGCATCGGATCCCATTACTGGCCAGGCTATAGTTGCGTTTGTCACAGTAAAGGGTGAGCAGGCGAAGTCGGAGGAAGATGGAAGCCAGCTTGTTTCGGACCTCCGTGACCATGTCGCCACTACCATTGGACCCATCGCCAAACCGCGGCAGATCATTCTCACTCCAGAGCTTCCGAAGACAAGAAGCGGCAAGATCATGCGGCGACTGCTTCGCGATGTGGCGGAGCACCGGGAACTAGGAGATGTGACAACCCTCCTGGATCCCACAGTCGTCAAGATGATTGATGAGAATCTCAAGGCGCATCCGGGAACTGAAGAGTAAGACGCATGTGCAAATGGGGATGGCTCCAGCTGGAGCCATCCCCGTTGTGCCATCCACACACTTGAGCACTCGGGCAGATGTGATCTGGGGAATGATATAGTGCTACCTACGTGACATGAATGGTCATGTGTGTGCAGCAGTATAGAGTTCAGGGTGGCATGATCCATCGACCGTGCAGGTGTGATGGGTCCATGCGAGGGGAGACCATGTTCGGCTATCCGTCCATGTGTGGCATGCATGCGTAGACTGCATGTGCCAGTGAGTCGTGCCCGTCAGCTCACGCTCCTTGTGCTTCTGGGATTTGCAGTGACAACGTCACTTGCCAATGTGGTTGTCAATCCTGCAGCTGTGCAGCCCGCTCCTACACAAAGCCATGCTGGACCGCAGACATTCCAGCTTCCTCCAGGATATGCGACGACCACGGAGCGCGTTCCGCTGAACCAGCTGTCCCTTGATGCTCGGGCCCTTGCCCTCAGCAACCCGCTTCCTGCTGCATGTTCACAGACAGGCACAACAGGAAACTATGTGGAACAGTGCACGTACGGATACACGGGAGCAACCCAGAGTCTGCAACTTCCATCAGGTCTCACGTCAGTGAATGTGTCCGTCAGTGGCGCTGGCGGAGCTGGAAGTGGCAATGGGGCAGGGGGGAAGATTTCTGGTGCACTGTCTGTGTCGAGTGGAGCATCGCTTTCCATCAATGTTGGTGGAGCTGGGAACGGTGACAATGGCGGCACGGGTGGTGCTGGAGGGTGGCCTGACGGAGGTTCTGGCGGCAGTGGCCACAACGGTGGTGGTGGTGGTGGCGGAAGCTCGAGCATCTCTGTTGCTGGCACCCGCATGATTGCAGCTGGCGGTGGTGGCTCCTACGGTGGATACGGATCTGGACAGGGTCCCTCGACAGGAGGAACAGGCGGAGCAACGTCCTCCAATGGTGGCAATGGATCTAATGGTGGTGGTACCTGCAATGGCTATGGCGGCACAGCAGGCGCATCAGGCGGTGGTAGTGGCAGTGGCTCCAACAACGGGGCATGCTCAGTAGACCAGGGAGGAGGTGGCAGTTCTGGCTCATCGAGCTCTGGTGGAAGTGGTGGTGGTGGCAGTGGCGCTGGCGGATCCGGAGGCGGCGGTGGCGGTGCAGGTGGCGGCTGGCTCGGCGGTGGCGGAGGTGGCGGCGGAAGCACGGACAGTTCTGGCGGTGGCGGTGCAGGCGGCTCCGACGGGTACAACGGAACATATGTGAGTGGAGTCTCGGACACTCCTGGTGGCGGTGGGGGATCCAACTCAGCGGGATCCGTCACAGTGTCCTGGCCCCTTGCCACGCCAACTGTGCAGCTCACGAGCAGCTCAAGTTCCGCGAATGCGGGAGCAGTGGGTGCCATCACGCTCACTGCACATGTCACGACACCATCGAATCCAACCTACATACCCACAGGAACTGTCACGTTCAACTATTCAGGAGGCAGTGGATCAGGGTCCGCCTGTGTGGCAGTCGCACTGGACAGCAGCGGTACAGCAGCATGTTCCATCACGCTTCCTGCAGTCGGCACGCTCAGCTACACGGCAAGCTACTCGGGGGATGGTGTCACAGCCCAGCAGACGAGTTCCTCTCTCGCCCTCACTGGACTCAAAGATCCGACAACAATCGGCAATGTCATCATCACGCCTGTGTCCGCAACGCAGTACACGCTGTCAGTGACAGTCAGACCAGTCTCATACGCCATAGGTTCACTTGGGCAGGATTCCGGGACAACGGATGGAATAGTGAACTTCCTCTATTCGAAAAGCACCACGACAACATTTCCCACTCCCTCGATGTCTGCCTGCCAGCAGACGATACCAGGCAATCTCGCTGCCAAAAGTGCTGCGAATCCGTCCTGCCCGTTCACAGCGACGCCTGGTACAAACTACGAGTTCACTGCCGTCTATGGTGGGAACAATGACAACCTCAATGCTCCCTCCTTAGGCCAGACTCCCCCCACTCCACAGTCCCTTGATGTCGCGAAGTTCACGACCACGACGACACTTGCAGTGGCTCCGGATCCCACAGGCGCAACAATCACCTATGGAACCCCGGAGACTGCGACTGCGACAGTCACGAACATTCCCACGACGGACACATCGGGAACTGGAGAAGTGGTGTACACGTATGGTGTGGGTGGCCCGACCGCAACCTGCACCGGGATTGGGCAACTGAATCCTGCACCGTTCAATAAGCTTGTGCCAATAGGAGGTGGTGTCATGACAGGCACAGCGTCCTCCTGCACCTATGTTCCCTCGAATACCCAGGGAGCTCTTGTTGCGAGCTTCCAGGGAGACAGCGAGACCTCCCAAAGCAGCTCGACCGGGACGTCCACGAATGTGCTCTACACGATCACGCCCGCAGCGACGTCCACTGCAGTGTCCGTGAGCGCTGCCCAGAACGACCCGTATGTCGGTGTCCCCATCACGGTAACTGCAACGATCACTGATGCGAGCAACACCCATGCAGCGCCACTGGGAAGCGGCACAGTCGCCTTCACGGAAAATGGAGCGCCCGCAGTCTGCACCAACTCCTCCCCTGCATCACCGAACCCCGTGAGTGGCAGTCCTGGAACAAGTGTTGCCACATGCACAGTGGCGATGTCGCCAACGGATGCCTCACAGCACATCTATGGAGCGACATTCTGTCCTCAGGGAAGCACAGCGACAGACTGTGTGGACTGGCAGCCTGGCACGGAAGCGACGACAGCCTACACTCCAAAGCCGGATCCAACACAGATCACAGTGAGTCCCTTTGGCTCGGACACCCATCCTGTGAGTGTCACGGGCGGGTCGTCCCTCACAGTGACAGCTACAGTGCATACCGTGCTGCCAACAGGATCCTCGCCTGCCACACCAGCTGGCACCATGAGCTTCTACGAGAATGGCAATGCCACTAACTGCATGAACGTTGCCGTGCAGGCAGGCTCCTCTCCGGGAACTGCCACAGCTTCATGCCAGTACAGGCCAACAGCTGGGGGGCAGGATGCGCTCGTTGCCATGTTCACTCCCTCACCAGCACTTCCCGTGCTCACTGCTGGATCGGACACGATGTCCGAACCGAGCTACTACAGTGTGAGCGGACTTCCAACCACAACGACGCTTGCAGTCTCACCAGGAGGCTCGTCCGTAGCGTTCGGTACGCCCATCACACTCACTGCCACAGTGGATTCCTCAGGCACTCCCGTGTCGGGTGGAACCATTGCCTTCAGTGACACGATTCCAGGGAGCGCATCCGCCTCAGCAATTCTTGGAGCATCAGGATCCCCCATCTGCGTGAATGTCGCTGTCGTTGGAGGCAGTGCGTCATGCACGCTTCCCGAGGAGGATGTGTTCTCCACTCCCTACACGTTTGGAGCTGCATACGCGTATGCGGGAGGCGCCTACGAGGGAAGCACAGCGCTTCCCGCATCCATCACCATTACGCCCGCATCCACCTCACTGGGGGTCACTGTTGGTCCTGATCCATCGATTGCTGGGCACATTCTCATCACAGCGACAGTGACCAACACCAGTGCAGGTTCTCCTGCACCACCAGCAGGCACTGTGGTTTTCTCTGGATCTCCAACAAATCCAAGCAGCTGCAGTGCTGTCACGCTCATACCCGAAGCGAACGGGGCAGCAGCAGCAACCTGCTCGCTTCCAGCTCCGACTGCAACCGACACATTCACTGCAACAGTGACACCAAGTCCCAACTTCGCAGTACCAACCAGTGGAACTGCAGCATTCACTCCGGGAGGAGCATGCAGCGCCCCATTCCAGACGCTCTGGACAGCCATTGGCTCTGCAGGAGCATCACTCTCCTTCACGCCTGGAAGTTTGGGAGGAGCATCCACCCTTGCTGGGACAGCAGCTGGTCTCAGTGGCTCCTGCACACGGGACACTACCATTTCCCTGTCAGCAGTACACTTGAGTTTCCTTGGGGGGAGTGTGGGTGGAACTGGCCTTTCAGGGTACATTGCTGACACGACGGGGGGTACGGAGCTGTGCATCACAGGGGGGAACCTTGGCTTCCCATCAGGGTGGAAGCTTTCTCCTGTACCGCTTGGCACAACGGAAGATCTCTGCTTTTCAATCTCCTCGGCTACTGCTGGAGGGGGCACGCTTGGGACAATCACGTCAGGTGTGTTGACAGCAGCTGGAGTGTCCCTGCCCTTCGGAGCGGCAGGATCCTCCACGCCGTATGACCTCACTCTCTCATTCACGAGCGGCTCTCCCCAGGACATTGCGATCCACATTGGCCCAGGCACTGTCCCGAGCTCATCTCCATATGCGCTGGTAGACATCACTGCAGGCTGGTCAGGTTCAGCAGTCAGTGCAGGAGGGACTGTGAGTCTCCACAATGTCCCCTTTGGCAGCACGTGGAACGGCACCTTCGCAGTGAGCACTGGCTCTTCGGGAAGCCTCAATGGAGGAAGCGGCTCCATCACCCTTTCGAACACTGGCACGTACGCACCGCTTCCAGGCATGTCTGTTGGAGGCATATCGCTCACACTGTCAAGCACTGCAGGACTCTCAGTGAGCGCAACAGGAACATTTGGTAGCGCAGCGCATCCTGTCACCCTTCCCTTAACTGGAACATACACTGCTGGGACGTGGAGCATTGCTGCTTCGCCAACAGCCCTTCCGAGCTGGTCTCCCGTGTCTGGTCTCACATTCACTGCAACGGTGTCGGGAACAGTGACCATCTCCGACAGCGGAGCAGTGACCTATGACATTGGAGCAGGGACTTCTCCCACATCGGGAAGCGCATCTCCAGCTCTCGCAACATTTGCGCCATCTGGAAGTGGAGTGGCACTCACCGTGTACTGCATCGCATTTGCGTATGGCATTTCTTCCCCCGCAAATGGCTGCACTGGAGGAGGACTCTCGACACCCACTGATCCCACGCTTTCCATGCAGGGCATGGTGAGTGTGGGAGGAGCCTCCGGCTTCACAGCAGGCATTGATGGAACGCTCAACCTCCGCTCAGGCGCGTTCGCGTTGGGGCTCGATTCCACCATTGCCACACCGACCATCCAGGTGGCTCCCGGGTTCACAGTGACACTCCAGCAGCTCTCCATTGTGGGGATTGGCAGTTCCCTCAGCGTGAATGGACAGGCATCAGTGCTGGTACCCAGCCTGAGTGCAAAGCCGATCATCATGACGGTCACTGACACGAATGGACCTCTCATCATAGCAATAACGAATCTCAGCCTCAGCAACCTCAATGTTCCCCTCACGGGCGTCTTTGTCTATGCATCCGCACCTGTGAGCGCGTTCAACACTGGTGTTAGCGGGATTGGGACTGTCACGCTTGCCAAGGGATTCAACGCCTTTGCTCTCTACCAGCTCGATCCTGCAACTGCAGGCGCGCTCAATGCGCTTGGCTTTTCCGTTGCTTCAAGTGGGACCATCTTCTTTTCCGCATCCTGGACTCCTGGAGCCACTCCTACATTCACTGCAACGATTTCCTCACCTGCAAACTACCCCATACTCACCCTTCCCGATGGAGGAAGCATCACAGGAGCGACACTCACCTTTGCAGGGGGCTCACTCACCTTCACTGCTGATGGCACGATTCCGATACCTGCTGAGCCCTCCGCAACACTCACCATGACCATCACCATCAGCACGGACGGCTCATTTGCGGGAAGTGTGACTGTTTCGAACATGACAGTGTTCGGCGCAAGCTTCGGAATGGTGGGTACAGTGACCCGTTCCGCATCCGGAAACATCACTGCGGATGTTGCCAGCTGCACTGTCACGGGGAGCAGTTGCACAAAGGGAGCGATTCCCGGTCCGATCACCCCATTCTCTGGTGTGCCTGTCACGATTTCGAACCTGTCCTTCGATCTCGGAACTGCAGGACTCACCATCTCGGGAACAGTGAGTGCAGACAATGTTGGATCCATTGCCCTGTCGGGTACTGTGACCTCTCTCAGTTCGTGGGAGCTCTCACTCACCCTGGCCCAGGCGCAGAGTTTCACACCAGCTCCTGGATTCACCATTGACGCAACGCTCTCTGGAACCCTTACGGACACTTCGGGAGCAGTGACATTTGTCATCCTTGCCACTGGCACCAACCAGAGTCCACTGCTTGCGATATCAAGCACTGGCTACAGCTTTACCGTGACGTCTCTTGGCATTGGCAATGGTGCGCCATCCACAGGGTGCACGGTGTCAAAGGTGGGAGATCTCTGGGTATGCGTATCAGGAGGGATGACGATCTCCCTCGGGAGCGTTTCCGGCTCTGTCACGGCATCAGGGACGTACGACATCACTGCAGGCACCTTCATCCTCACTGCATCGATTCCTTCCCTGAGCTTCAGCGCTCTCAACAACGCAGTGACACTTTCCGATCCCACCTTCACGATCAGCGACACGTCCGGCACCTTTGCGGTTGCAATCACGGCTCCGTTCACTGTTTCGATGCCAGGCGGTGGCACTATCCAGGCGACTGCAGTCATCGCCTACAGCAGTGCGGGATTTGTCATCGGTGCATCAGTTGATCTCTCACAGTGGATTGGAAGCTCAGGAAACAGTGCGTATCTCTACTACGCAAGTGCGGACATGGCAAATTTCGCCACGGGAAGCCCATCCCTCGGAGCAATCAATCTCACCCAGGGGATTGATTTCGCCATCGCCCTTGATCTTCCGCAGAGCTTCACGAGCATGCTTACCCACATTGGGCTCTCACTTCCAGCGAACACTGCACTCACTGCAGTTGGAACAGCCGACTTTGCCACTGACACGTACACCTTCAAGGTGTCCATATCACTCGGTACTGGGCTTACCATCTTCAGCACTGGGGGAGCCTCACTTGTTCTGGATGATGGGTTTGTCGCTGTCGTGCTGTCTCCGAGTGTTGAATCGTTTTCACTGGGACTCGACACCACATTGAACCTTCCCTCGCCAGGAAATGGTGGAGCTGCCTCATCCGTGACACTCACTGGAGCGCTGACAGTATCGGATACGGGAATCAATCTCAGTCTCTCGCTTGGCAACTGCTCTGGAACCAGTGCTGGATGGGTCGATGCATTTGGTCTCAACGGTCTTACAGTGAAGTGCGCAGCTCTCCAGGGAGGCGTGAGCTGGGGCGATGGAGTACCCCTGCCAAATGTCGGCTTCGAGGGGACAATCACGTCGCTTCCGTCCACAGTGGCGAATGTCATTGGCTACATGAACAATGCCCCAATCAGCTTTGCCTTCAACTTTGACCCGTTCCTGCTTTCCCTCTCCATCGGGACAGCAAATTCCGGAACTCCCGCACTGGAACCGTTCGCATATTTCGGGCAAGGAAACCTTCTTGAGATTGACTTCGCATCGCTGTACCTCTGTCCTGAAGGGGCAACGATTGCCCAAACGGTCTACCCCGCGGGATTCGGACTCGCCTTCCAGGCATCCGTTGAGGGGGTGAACCTCAATGTCATGGCGAATATCGGATTTGCTCCACCGAGCATCCACTTCCTGGGAACCCTCTCCTCAGTCACGCTAGGCGGTCTCACTGTTGGACCAATCACTGTGAAGCTCGATGCAAGCACATCGCCACTCATGTTCGATTTTGAATTTGACGGCACGCTTTCTCTGGGACCAGGAGGGTCGGACATTGGACCTGCGCTGTATGTCGGAGGCTCACTTTCCGCATCGGTCGCAATCAACGTCAGCACTAGTGGGATCAGCGCCTTCCTGTGGGGAAATGTCAATGTGCAGCTTGGCGCGTATCTTCCTGGCGCCACGTGCTGGTGGGATGGCTGGGCTCCGTATCCGTGCGACTACTACTGGTCATACACGTATGTCAATGTGACCATTGGCAAGACAGGCTTCTCGGTGAACAGCAGTGGCGTGACCCTTGAGGCGGATGGGTATTCCATCACGTTCTACTACAACGGCACAGCTTCAGTGTCCACACGGTACACGCCTGGAACAGCGATCAATGGCGGTGCGGGTAACAGTGCAACGAGCACAGTGCTCCTGAGCTATGTCCCGAAAACAGGTGAGCCAGTGCGAGTTGTGCGGCCTGGATCCCATGTGCAGTTCATCAGCTCAGGAACTGCAACAGAGAATCCCATCGTGCTAGCGGGTGCATTTCGGAGCACTGGACCGATACAGGGTGGTTCCCAGGCGATATCGGATGTCACTGCAGTGCCGAGCGAAGGGAACGCAGTGGGCGCATGGTACCATGCGCCTCCTCTTGCACAGCCAGTCAGTGACAGTGTGCTCGTTCCCCTTCATGGAGGGGATGTCCTTCTGGCTGGAGGGTTCACTGCGCAGGGGAGTCCGACATCACAGGCATGGATCTTCAATCCTGCGGATGGACACTGGACTCAGACTGCATCAATGAACGCAGCCAGGCTCGGCGCCATGGCACAGCTGCTGCCTGACGGAAATGTCCTCGTTGCTGGAGGCATTGGCTCACAGGATCTCCCTCTTTCCTCTGCGGAAATCTATGAGGTTGCAACGGGCACATGGCATGAGGTGGGTGCGATGGCAACTCCCCGTGCGTTTGCTGCCACTGCACTGCTCCCAGGGGGCGAGGTTCTCGCAGCAGGTGGGCTCGGGATGCACCATGCGCCACTTGCCTCGTCAGAGGTGTTTCATCTGGGAAGCGGAACGTGGACAGCAGCTGCATCCATGCATGCTGCCCACGCATTTGCAGCTTCGACTGTCCTGCACAACGGAAGCATCCTTGTGGCAGGAGGACTGGACAGCACAGGTCATCCAACTGCTGCAGCTGAGATGTACGACCCTTCGATCGGCCACTGGAGTCGGGCAGGAACGATGTCCCAGCCTCGATTTTTTGCGGAAGCAGTCACGCTTCCCGATGGAACGGCGCTTGTTGTGGGAGATGGTGCCAGTGCGGACATCTTTGATCCTGCATCGGGCGTGTGGATAGAGAGTGCTGGCATGCGGACAACCCGTGTCATGCCCAGTGTGAGCCAGCTGCCAAATGGTGATGTGCTTGTTGCAGGAGGATTGGCAGGAACCACGATGCTTGACAGTGCCGATGTGTTCGATGTGAAGACTGCGACGTGGAAGAACGCAGGGAACCTACCTTCTCCGGAGATGAACGCCTCTGCAGTGACTCTCTCCAATGGTGAAGTGCTTCTTGCAGGTGGAGCCAGGCTTGCGACAGCTGGAGGCGTGGCACTCACCCCGGAGAAGGGTGTGGTGGAATTTCGTCCCCACGCGACCTTCCTGGGAACTGCCCATGTGCAGGCGCCACACGGCACCCTTCCTGTTTCAGGACTGTCATTCCTTGGAAAGATCGGCAATGTGCTCCTCACGTGGCAGGCGCTTCTCGTTGCGCTCCTTGCCTGCGGAGCATGTCTTGCAGTCGCTTTTGTGCTGCTGTACAGAAAACGCTGGCAGCATCGTCCGAACTAGAATCATATGGTCAGCACTGGCTCGTCAGGGGCCTGTCGGAAGGTGGTCAAGGCATTGACACTCCCCGAGGGGACACTCTGTGCAGGGATCAGGAAAGCTCTGCCTGACCCTGTGTCTGGCGTGCATGCTGGCTGATCACGGGCAGCAGCTGCCGGAGTGACCGGAGCCGCGTGATTCGTTCAGGAATGGAGTGCTGGCGGGTCCGCTCATATTCCCAGACATGCGCATCGATCCAAACTCCATGCATGCCAAGTGGAAGGGCAGGTGCAATGTCAGAAGCCACATTGTTTCCCACGCACCACGATTCCTTCGCGCGGATTCCCAGTGTTCTGCACATGCGGCGGTATGTTGCCGTGTCCTTCTCGTCAACGATGACAATGGCATCAAACGCTTTGAGAAAGCCAGCATCCTGAATCCGCTTCATCTGGACTGAGGGGTCTCCCTTGGTCATGAGCACAAGCTGGTAGTCGCTGCGAAGTGCTGTCAGCACCTCCATGACACCGGGAAGTAGGGGAGCCTTCCGCTTGAAGACCATCGATGCACTGCGCTGGAGGGATGACAGGAGGGAGGGATCGATGCCCTGGCCAGACTCTTCTGCCATCTCAACATAGGAGGAAACGACAGAGGTTGCAAAGCGCTCCTTGCGGAAGCCAAAGGTCGCAACATTGCGCTTGTCATGCTCGAGATACCGCTTTTTCCAAGCCCTTCCATTGAGTCCAGTTGACTCTACGAGTTTCTGGCACTCTTCGAGTGCCTGGTCATAGAGCCACTCCGTGCTCCAGAGCGTGTCATCAGCATCGAAAACGATGGCACGATGCATGTCAGTGCGTGCATTCCGTGGTCGGATGACCGTGAACTGGCGAGTCGCCATCTGCCCCCTTGCCTCTCATGGAACGAGTCTGAACCCCACCGTACCAGATTGTGGGTGACTCTCTCAATGGATCTTCCGTATCATTGCAGAGGAGGAGTCGGAAGTTGGAGGTCCGCCATGGGGTGGTTTGGCAGCAAGCGTCTCTCAGAACATGCTTCCCACCCTGAGAATCACGAGTTCTCATCACTCTTTGGCTCGCAGCAGGCAATCCCTGGTGGATTTGCCATGGAAATCGCGGATGTCTTCACCATCAAGGGAAGAGGGACAGTTGTGACGGGAACGGTCAGCAGTGGAAGTGTTGCTGTGGGTGACACAGTGCGCATTCAGGGAAAGGGATTGGAAATGGTTTGCCGAGTTGATGGACTTGAAGCATTTCGCAAGACGCTCAAGACTGCCCAGGCTGGCATGAACATTGGCATTCTCTTCAGTTCGCTCGGCAGGAGTTCTGTGGAACGGGGCATGTGGGTACGGGCAGCATGATGTCTCGCCATTGTCCGTGAGTGCGCAGTACTCTGCTTGGTAGGAAACAAGTACATGGAGAAGACAATGCAGGAGGGAACACGATCTGGAGGCAGGGCAGCATGCGCCTGCAGGATGAGAAGGCCATGAGACTCCAGACCTCCCATGCTGAGTTCCAGTCATTTGTGGCTGATCTAGCACGAGAGCTTCCAGACGTCACAGGCATTCCCTGCCATCTGAGGCGCGTGAGGGTGGCGCTTCGCATGAGAGGGAATGTCTCCGCGTATGCCCAGCCAGCGCTGTCACGAATTTCCTTCTCCAGGTCAACACGAAAATTCGTCGAGGATCTCCTTGCTTCTGGGCTGAAGGCTCATGAGAATGTCCAGAGCGTCAGGGCAGTGGAGGAGGCAGAGGTGCTTGCCCATGAGCTGCTGCACCTCCGATTCGATGCCAGGCAGGCAGAGCGGAACATCGATGCAGAGGAACTCTTCCCCGGTCTGGATTCCTTCGAGGAAGCGCTGACAACCCTCCTGTCCCGGCAGGCAGTGCCCCACATCCTCTCCCGCCTTGGTTTCGCTGCGACTGATACCCCATCATCACTCACAACCCCGCGGGAACGTGCAAACGACTATGAGTACGTCATTGTGCCACTTCTCGCACATCTCCTGGGGAAATCAGCACAGGTGCAGGGAATCACAGAGAATCACCTTCTCCACTGTCTTGGAAGTGCGGGTTCGACCATTGAGGCTGCGCACCTTCTCACCCAGCCATTTCTTTCAGGATCCAGGGAAATGCGCGCACATGCGCTGAAGGAACTGCTTGGCGTGTTCGCATGCGCCTCCCTTGAGCTTGAGGCATTCCTTGGGAATGTGGAAGCGGGAAGGGAGCAGGTGGACTCAGTGGAAGATGTTGAGGCACGCTGTGGAGAGTTCATCCAAAGGTACGCATCCCTCGCGGATGCCCTTCTAGGCAAAACAGGAATGGATGCCAGCGGATCTCGGGCAAATCCGCATCGCAGCCCGGGTGCCGAGACGATACACTAGCGTCATTGGGATCGCTTGCAGGAGATGAGGATGGCGGAACCGTGCCCGGGTAGCGGGATTTCACAGGAAGGCGGCATGTTGGTGCAGGGAGCATTTGACGGCAAGCGGCAGACAGCAGCCGGAGTGATGGTCGTTCCACCGGTCCACTTCAGATTTGATGATGAGACTGCAGGCTCAAATTCCTTCCAGAAGCGTCCAGATGAGCTTGGCATTTCTGCGAAGGACATTACTGATCTTGCGCTTGTGGAATACAGTACGATGGTGGACACTCTGCGAGCCCAAGGCATCCGTGTGGATGAGCTTCCTGGATCTCCAAATGGTGCTGCGTGCCCTGATGCTGTTTTTCCCAACAACTGGTTCTCCCTCCATGAGGGACCAGACGGTGCAGCCGTGCTCATTCTCTATCCCATGGCTGCAGAAGCGCGTCGCAGAGAACGGCAGCCAACAGCTGTCATTGACCGCCTTCCAGAAGATATCAAGAAGGGCCTCAGCATCATTGACTGCACTGGATGGGAGAAGGCGGGTGAGTATCTGGAGGGAACGGGGAGTCTTGTGCTTGACCGACTCAACCGCATTGCCTATGCAGCAGAATCACCACGTACAGTGAGAAGTGCAGTTGAGAAATGGTGCAGCATTGCCGGCTACAGGCCAATGCATTTCAAGGCTGTCGATAAAGACGGCATCGCCATCTACCATACGAATGTGGTCATGGGTATAGGCACAGATTTTGCTGTTGTCTGCACAGAAGCGATATGCGATCCATCTGAGAGGAATGAGGTCCTCGACTCGCTCACCTCGTCAGGACATGAAGTGATTGCCCTTACCCGGGCAGAGATGTACTGCTTTGCAGGAAATCTCCTTGAACTCAGCAGTGACGACAGCACTACGAAGATCGCAATTTCCGCATCAGGGTGGAGGGCTCTCCAGCCGGAGAAGCAGGCAGCACTCTCAGGGCATGGCGAGATTGTGCCTGTCTCGATTCCCGTTATTGAGGGAATCGGGGGAGGTAGTGCGAGGTGCATGCTCGCTGAAATCTTCCCCAAGTGCAGCAGTCACTGATGGTCGGTCAGCTACTCTCCAGAGTTGTCGGAGAGCTTGTCCTTGAGCATTCCATTGAGGAGTATGTCAGTGAGCTCGTCCACGAGGTGGTTCTTGACATCGGGATTTGTGATGTCGATGCCGAACAGCTGTTCCATCGCTGCGGGCGATGCTGAGATTGAGCTGACCCCAAGAGCAATGATGGCGATGATCATGTCCGGATCGAACTGGCGGAAAAGTCCCAGTTCAATGCCAAGTGTCAGACGTTCCCGGGCACGTATGATGACTGGCTTGATGAGTTCAGTCAGGTAGGCAATGCGCTCTGCGCCTCCATCCTCACGGTCATTCCACATGGTGGCAGTCGCCATCTGAAAGGTCATGGACCGTTCTATCTGTCCACGAATGTGTGCGGAAAGCACCTTTTTGGGTTCCTGGGGGAGCTGTGGATCCCGCACAAGTGGTAGGCCCGCAACGCTGAAGTCGACGCATGCACGCCAGAGATCGTCCTTGGTTGGGAAGTGGCGCTGTATGGTGGGAAGTGTGACATTGAGCGTCCGCGCGATTTCCCGGAGTGAGAGTCCGCGCATGCCGTTCGCACGAAGTGCAGCAAGAGAAGTCTCGAGAATCTGTTCTCGGGTGACTGCTGGACCCTCGGAAAGCCGGGGACGTCCACGACGATGGGGGATAGGGGCGGGGACGGACTCTTCATGATCCGAGGGCATGACACTCCTTTCAGTTGCATCAGTGCACGGTAAGCTGATCCTGCAGCGTCAAGAAAGGGACCAAAGTCACTATACAGTAGATGAGCACGACATTATTGTTGTGATAACTATATCCGGCCGCACTGTCTAATGTCACAACTTGCGCGTGCATTGTGACATTTCTTGGAGATTGGCATGCAGTACGGCCATTGCTCCGAGGTGTGGGACACATGGTGAAGTCTCAGCTGCAGATCCCGAACAGTATGTCTACTCTCCAATGGCATTGGGAGCTGGGACACCCGACTTCTGCATGTTCCGGACAAGAGTTCCGTAGTCGAAGAGATGCCTGCTTCGCAGCACAGTGCGCACTGTGTCGAGGTCTGGCCTGTCACAGGCTGCACTGAATCCAAGTGTGCCTGCTGGTCCGCAGCGTGCAATCCGGCCACAGGGTATGCCCTTCTGGACAAGATCCAGCCGCGCCATCTGCAGCCAGGTCATTGTGGTGTTGTAGTCGTTTGCCTCAAAATGCCTTCCATCGTAGATGGTGACCATGTGATCCCTTGGCTTGTCCACAGCTTCAGGGATGTGACCGTTCATTGGCGACAGGATGATCTTCCTGGTACCGAACACTCCTGCATGGATAGATCCATCCGTCGGACTGAAGCCCGAAGGTATGACAAGTCTGCGGTAGAATGCTGCTGCCCGCTCAGAGAAGCTCATAGTGTCAGATCCTCATCAGTATGCGTCCACATGTCTCACCCTGACAGTGCTTGACGGACACTCGACAGACAAAGTCTGGGTACTGCTGTCATGCATGCAGCACTGCTATGCTTTTCCCACAGCATGAGAGAGGGAGATGGAAATGGCAGTGGCAGCATGGTGGCTCTTCCAGGGTCCTGGTCGGGGAGTCTTTGGAGGGGGAAGTTCTCAGGGCAGCAGCCAGGCGGCTCACGCAAAGCGGCTTCTGAACCTTGTCAGAAAGTGTGTTGGGCGCTGTGCCTCAGCCCATGCGCTGTATCAGACACCAGATGGTGCACAGCAGCTTGTTCCTGAATGGTTTGGCCCATCAGGCAGTCTCCTCCCAGACGCACTGCAGCATGGAGGGGGGTGCGCATTCACAGTGGGAGCGTATACCAGTCCACAGCGAATCGTTCTCACAGTGGATGTGGAGCACAGGCAGGTGTCGTGCTCAGTACTGCAGCGGAATGCGTCCAACGGATGCTTCACTGTGCCTGTATCGAGTTCGAAGCTGCGGAATGGGAAGGATATTGAACGCTGGCTTGAGGGGGTACTTGCACCACATCTTCTTGAAAGGGGAGCTGCTGCAATTGAGCGGCCCACAGCGATGGTCCATCTGTTTGCACTTCACGACAGCAATTCAGGTGACCTGAGAGCAGTGGTGGCAGTGGACAGTGCGCATTCCTATGGTGTGCTTGCATGCGCAACTGGCCACTCCAGTGACCTTGATGGCATTGGCAGGCTGCTTCGAAGTGAGGCGGAAGGGGCCAGTGCAAAGGGATACTTCACTGACGGGAAGATGCAGGAGCTTCTGGGGCTGGAAAAAGCAGGCAAGAGGTTCCACGTCCAGAAAATGCGGCAAGTCCAGATGCCTGGCTCAGACATTCCCGCTGACCCAATCGAGAAGGCTGCCCGAATGGCACTCGAAGCTGCAGGGCTGCGTGTGGGAAAGACTATGGATTTCACTGCAATGGTGCGTGGAGGAATGGTCACCCTGTCCCAGGAAGAGCTCGCCTAGCCCTGCTGCTGCCAGCATGCGCTGAGGATGAATGCGAGCACTGCAATTCCAGTCCAACGAGCAGGGAATGGCAGCACCATTGAAGAGGAACATTTCATGGCAGGCTCCTTCTTTCAGCGTAACGCACTTGCAGGAAGGTCGGGGGAGGGTTGAAATAAACAGGTAGTGGTAAAGTAAAGGTTAATTGAGAATGGCTGTCCAGAAGGAAAGGAGAGGTGCCATGAACGATCTCGATGCACCAGGAGCTGGCGTGGCAGGAGCACAGTCCACATCAGGTTTGACTGCGGAGTCAACGATTGGCGAGTGGCTCGATGATCCAGTGGGTGGAAAGATCTTCCGAAGCATTCTCAGTGAGAGTGGACAGCAGGAGAGTGTTCTCCAGCCTGTGCGAGGCATCACCCTTGCGAAGCTCGCATCACTCAGCAATGGGCAGATGACTGATGCGATGGTTGCTGACATGGTGGGAAAGGCTCAATCTCGGACACTGCAAACAGGGAGTGGAGTGGCAGAAGTGAGCCATCCAGAAAGTGCTGTATCCGCGCCACAGTCCTGGGTGGAGCAAGTCACACCTGGCAGATTTGCGGGCAAGACAGTCATTGTCACTGGTGCTGGATCTGGCATAGGGAAGGCGACAGCTTCGCGGATTGTCCGGGAAGGAGGACGGGTCATTGCTGTGGACGTCTCAGCGGAACGTCTGTCCACCTTCAGGGATGAATACCATGAATACACCATCGAGACTGTCGCTGGAGACATTCGGGAAGAGTCCCTCATCAAGGAAGCATGCGATCATGCGGGACCAGTCATAGACTGTCTTGCGAACATTGCTGGCATCATGGACAATTTCACACCACTGCATGAGATGACAGACGAGGTTTGGGAGAGGGTTATGGCAGTGAACCTCGAAGGGATGATGCGTCTTTCACGCGCAGTACTCCCCGTCATGCTGAATCAGGGTTATGGTTCCATAGTCAATGTCGGCTCCGAAGCGACACTCAAGGGATCTGTTGCTGGTGTGGCATACACGACCTCAAAGCACGCAGTCGCAGGATTGTCGAAGAGCATGGCATTCATGTATGGCCCACATGGCATCCGGACAAATGTTGTTGCTCCAGGTGGAGTGACCACGAACATTGAGGCGCATTTTGCGTCGCAAATGGGAAGTGAGCGGGTGAACAAGATACTTTCTTCCATGCCTGCCATGGCGCAGGCAGAGCAGCTTGCTGGACTCATCACCTACCTTCTCAGTGATGACAGCGCGAACATCAATGGCGCAATCATTCCCTCCGATGGTGGGTGGTCAGTCCAGTAGGCACTATCCTGTGAAGTTCTCGCAGGCTGTGCCCTGCTGCTAGCCCCAGGCCTTCAGAATCTCTGAGGCTGCAGCGTGTCCAACCCGGCGTCCTTCAGGAGCTGCTGCCATGCTGCTCCGTGGAGAGAGCGGGTTGGTGCCGAACGCAGCGAGAGATCCCATGTCCGCATTGATAATGGCGACCTTCGCTGCACCAAGTCTTGCTGTTTCCCCTCGAAGGGGATCCGGAACCTCTGGCCTGGGAAGGGTGCTTGTGCGGAGGATGAGTACCCTGTCTGCACCAGCAGCCAGATCTGCGTTCGTGAGCGATACCACGCCACCATCCACATAGGGCACACCATTGATGACGACAGGTGGCCAGATGGCTGGCACTGCTGAGCTTGCAGCGACTGCCTCAAGGAGAGTCACTCCCGAGTGGCGTGTGAACACTGTGAGCTCTCCACGTGTTGCATCAACAGCAGTGATGCGGAGATCACGTTCTGGCCAATCCAGCTGCGGCAGTCGGGCACGTATTGCCTGCAGTCTGTCTTCCTGAGTTGCCTTGGGGGGAGTGGCAAGTGCGAGGGCGCAAACTCTGCGGCGGGACTCACGCACATCAGTAACTCCAGCTACTGCATCGCTGAATGTCCTGGTGAGAGCAGCGAGATCCATGTCGACAGGGATCTCCGTTGTGCTTTCCCTGCATTGCTCTTCATACAGCTCTTCCAGGGGAAGTCCACTTGACAGTTTCGCACCGACTGTGGCTCCAGCGGACGTGCCAACGACGATGGACGATCCGCAGATCTCTGCTGCAAGGTCAGGTGCAGCTTCCTGAATTCCGAGAAGCACACCAATTTCCCAGGCTATGCCTGCGATTCCACCGCCAGAGAGCACCAGCGCATTCATGGAGATCTCCTTGTGCCTGCCATCAATCTACGTCGCTTGCCGCTGTTTACAGGAAAGCCAACTCTTCCATCCTAGAATGAGTTGCGGATATGCTGCTGAGCAGCTTCTGAGGAGCAGGAGCTCCGAGTTCAGTGCATTCGGGTTGTTTCACACATCCACGAGCTTTCACTGCAGGTGAGTCAGTGGTCACCACAAGGTGTTGTGGCATTCATGTAGTACATTGGTATATGTTGTTCCTCTTTCATAAGATATAAGGGAATGCGGGTGCGATGCCACAGCTCATTGCAGGGGTTGGATTTGCCGCAGCGCTTCTTGCCATAGCCCGGGCACTTCCCCAGGCAGGGAGAACGCTCTTTCAACGACGCACTGCAGGTGTTTCCGCAGCAACATGGGGATTGAGCCTTGCGAGCAGTCTCGTCTGGATTGTCTGGGGAATCACCTTTGCAAACCTTCCGAATCTTGTGGCGAACCTGGGCATCGGCCTCGCCTCAGGCTCTGTCCTTCTGGTGCTCAGCATGCGCGGCATGCATACTGGGAGAGTGGCAGCTGGGGCTGTTGGCATTGCATGCATGGCTGTTGCTGGTGCTTTCCTGTCACATGGGCTGCTCAATGTGCTCGCGGTGGCCATCCCCTCCGTGTACTTTCTCCCGCAGATGGTTGCAGTGATCAGAAGCAGAGATGTTGATGGCGTGTCACTGCCTGCATGGTGCATTGCACTTGTGGGCATGCTTCTCTGGCTTGTCTACGGCATTGGCATCCACAACATTCCTGTAATCCTTCCCTCCCTGTTCTGCATGCCGCAGATTGGCATCATCATAGGCAGGACTGCAGATCTCAGACTGCGCCATGTCGCACCTGCACGGCTGTAGCCTTCCTGGTACAGGTGGCGCAGCAGTACAGCTGGCACTCTGACTGGCATCCACCACTGCAGGGCATGAAAACGGCAAATGAGTGAATAGGCGTAGCATTAATGACATAAGGATGTCACGTACTACGATGCCATTCGCACTACGACACCCTGAGATCGTTATTGGTTGCGTACTCAGGAGATCGAAATGGGACACAAGAGGGGGATTCTTGGTGTTCGCATTGTCAGCATTGCAGTCCTCAGTCTTGGGGGCGTGTACCTCAGTTACCGCTATCTCAGCTCAGTCAGCATTCCAGTGCTCGAACCCAAGGGGCGTGTCGCACTTGAGCAGTATCATCTGCTTCTGTTCGCTGTCATCCTGAGCCTCTTCGTTGTCATTCCAGTGTTTGCGATGCTGTTCGGCTTTGCCTTGCGGTATAGGGAAGGAAGTCATGGACGCTATGAGCCTCGGCAAGCCTCCTCAACTCGTGTGGAACTCGTCTGGTGGGGCATTCCTGCGCTTCTCATTCTTGTGCTTTCGATTGTCACGTGGACAAGCACGAATGCACTAGATCCATACCGGCCACTGGCCCCCGCATCCCACACAGTTACGGTTGATGCTGTTTCTCTCGACTGGCAGTGGCTCTTCATCTATCCTGCTGAGCACATCGCACTCACGAACAGACTTGTCATTCCTGCACATGAGAACATCAGTCTCCACATCACATCGGACGGTCCGATGAATGGTCTCTGGATACCGCAGCTTGCAGGGCAGATCATGGCGATGCCCGGCATGGAAACACAGCTCAACATACTCGCCAACTCGAACGGCACTTTCGAAGGACTGTCCTCCAACATCAGTGGTGTCGGCTTCTCCTCAATGACCTTTCCGACCCACGTGGTGTCCCAGTCGGAGTTCCGCTCCTGGGCTGCCTCAACCCGCAACAGGGCAAGAACTCCGCTCACGATGCCCTCATTCACGGAGCTTGCCAAACCCAGGATTGACCATGCAGTCCAGTACTACTCCGTACCAGAATCGAAGCTCTTCCAGCAGATCATCATGAATGTCATGAAGGGGGAGGGGGTTCCTCGTGTAACGGCATAGCCTGCATCCACCACCACATTCCGTTTCCCAGCGATGGGCAACGACCATACTGTCCGAACACTTCTTCCAGAAAAGGAACTGCATCATGCATCTCCTGATCGCCAATATCCTTCTTGGCCGCTTCTCGACACATGTGCTGCCGAGCGACCCCATGACAACGATCGCGTTCATTTCGATGATCGCGATCCTCCTCATAGCAGCTGGCATCGTTACCAGGCTCAAGAGGTGGAACTGGCTCTGGAAGGAGTGGATCACGACAGTGGATCCGAAGCGGATAGGCGTGATGTATCTCATTGTTTCCATGCTCATGCTCATCCGAGGCGGGTCTGACGCTATCCTCATCCGTGCCCAGCAGCTCACGGGAGTGGGAGCGTCAAGTGGGATCATGCCAACAGCAACCTTCCAGCAGATCTTCTCCGCCCATGGCACAATCATGATCTTCTTTGTGGCGATGGGATTCCTCTTTGGAATCGTCAATCTCGTTGTGCCAATGCAGATCGGTGCACGCGATGTCGCCTTCCCCGTCATGAATGCTGCAAGCTTCTGGCTCTTTTTTGCGGGAATGGCGATCGCCAACACATCGCTTGGCATCGGATTTTTCTCGGCAGCTGGCTGGCTCTCCTATCCGCCGCTGTCGGAGCTGCGGTTCAGTCCGGGTGTGGGTGTGGACTACTGGATCTGGAGTCTCCAGATTGCAGGTATAGGGAGCATGCTCTCAGGCATCAACTTCGTCGTCACGATACTGAGGATGCGGTGTCCGGGGATGAAACTCATGCGGATGCCCATGTTTGTCTGGAGTGTGCTGTGCAGCATGACGCTAGTCATGTTCGCCTTCCCTATCCTTACTGTCACCCTCGCGCTCCTCTTTCTAGACAGGTCGCTTGGCACGCATTTCTTCACCATTGGTGGGGGTGGCAACATGATGATGTATGTCAATCTCATCTGGGCCTGGGGACATCCGGAAGTGTACATCCTCGTCATGCCAGGATTCGGCATCTTCTCCGAAGTGGTGGCGACCTTCTCGAGAAAGCCGCTGTTTGGGTACACCTCGATGGTCGCAGCACTTGGCGCTATCACCATTCTTGCGTACACAGTCTGGGTGCATCACTTCTTCACGATGGGAGCTGGCACGGATGTGAATGCGGTGTTTGGCATTGCGACCATGATCATCTCCATTCCCACAGGAGTGAAGATCTTCAATTGGCTCGCCACAATGTACAGGGGAAGAATCCACTTTGCTTCTCCAATGTATTTCTTCATGGGCTTTGTCGTCCTCTTCACGCTTGGTGGTGTGACAGGAGTCATACTTGCTGTGCCAGGCCTTGACTACCAGCTTCACAACAGTCTGTTTCTTGTGGCCCATTTCCACACCATGATTGTGAGCGGAGTTCTCTTCGCTGACTTTGCGGGCCTCATCTACTGGTTTCCCAAGATATTCGGATTCACGCTCAGTGAGAAGTGGCTCAAGAGGTCATTCTGGTGCTGGTTTGTCGGATTCATCCTCGCTTTCGCCCCTCTCTACGTCCTTGGCTTCATGGGTGTTACACGGCGCATGAGCCATTACGCAGCATCAACAGGATGGCAGCCACTCTTCGCAGTTGCAGCTGCGGGTACAGCCATCATTGCAGTCGGTGTCGCAATCCAGGTTGGACTCTTTGTGGGAAGCGTACGGACGAGGCATGCACGACGGGATCTCACTGGGGATCCGTGGAATGGAAGGACGCTCGAATGGGCCCTGCCCTCACCAGTGCCTGCCTACACCTTCGCCATCACTCCTGTTGTGCACAGTAGAGATCCCTTCTGGGAAGCAAAGGAGGGGAGAGAGCCGGATCCGCTTCAGGTTACGGCCACCCATCCGTATGACGACATCATGCTCCCAATGAACACGCCAACAGGCTTTTTCATTGGCATGGGAGGCTTTCTTGTCGGCTTCTCCATGGTCTGGCACATGTACTGGCTGGGAGCGCTCGCTGCAATTCTGTGCATAGTCATGCTGGTTCACCGCACATCATCGACTGATGATTCCGAGTATGTGATTCCGAAGGAACTCCTTACTGGAACGGGCAGGAGTGCGAAGGGAGGTGTTGCTGCATGAGTGCCACTACCCACCCACTCACACGGTCAGAGCACCAGGAAAAGGACATCACAACCCTCATTGGCTTCTGGGTGTATGTCATGACGGACTGTGTCGTCTTCGCAAGCCTCTTCGCAGTGTTTGCTGTTCTGCGGACAAGGACTGCTGGTGGACCTGATATGGCGCAGATCGTGGACCTCCCATATGCGCTTGTGGAAACGCTGGTGCTGCTTGCAAGCAGCTTCACGTGCGGAATGGCAATTCTTTCTGCACAGCACCGCAGGAGAAACGGAGTCATCCTCTTTCTCCTGCTGACGTTCCTTCTTGGAGCGACGTTCCTCACAATGGAGCTTTTCGAGTTTCACGGTCTCATCATTCATGGGGAGAGCTGGCACAGAAGCGCCATGCTTTCCGCATTCTTCACTCTTGTGGGCACGCACGGACTGCATATCACTGTTGGTCTGCTCTGGATAGCAGTTACGATCGCAACACTGTTCAAGTCTGGTCTCACCAGGGGCACGACAAGACGGCTGGCCCTGCTGTCCATCTTCTGGCACTTTCTTGATCTCGTCTGGATCTTCATCTTCACCTTTGTGTATCTCATTGGAGGCATGCACTGATGGCAACCTACACACCCGACGAGGAAATGAGTGCGATTCTTGGCCATGTCAAGCTCTCAAGCTATCTTGCTGGGCTCGGCATCTCCATCATCTGCACAGCAGCTGCGTTCCTTCTTGTCCTGAGCAGGGCATTCAGTGGACTGGCGCTTGGACTCTCCATCTGCGCCATTGCTCTTGTGCAGTTTGTTGCGCAGCTCATCTACTTTCTTCACATGCGGGATGAGGAGCAACCGCGGTGGAAGCTTGCTGTGTTTCTCGCGATGTGCCTCATCGTCTTCATTTTTGTGGCTGGCTCACTGTGGATCATGCACAGCCTCAATGTGCGGATGTCAATTCACATGCAGGAACAGTACATGCGCTCACAATCGGGAATATGAGACACTTTCGCATGGCTTGACCACGTGCCCTGTGACTGACTATCCAGTGAGGTGGATGGGACTGTCCTGTGAGGGGATGCCGCGTTGAGGACCTGTCCAATGTGCGAGCGTGCATTGCTGCAGTCGTCCATGCACAATGCACTACTGGCCGGGTGGAGAACAGGAGACGATGCATGCCAAGATGGGCCATCCCCACATCTTCTCTTGGAGATGTATATTGTGAGTGTTTGACCCCATGCAGCAACTGGGACGACTGCGAATGCGTCCCTTCTGAAGAAGGAGTGGGAGGGAGCTCATGAAACTGCGTCTGCAAAAACCCACTCGACTTCACGTGATTGCCATAATCCTCACTGTCTTGGTGTCTTTGATCACTGGAAGTGTCGTGAACGAAGTCCTTACCCCCTCCCAGGGAGGTGCAGCATCTGGCGGGCTTGCGTCCGCCCTCCGTGGCAAGCCACTGGGCCTCAACTACGTGGCATCACTCCTTGACTCAACATTGTTCCTTGGTGTGCTTTCGCTCCTTATGGCTATGGGGCTTGTCTATGGCCATGCTGTGGCCAACAAGTTGAAGGAGGACGAGTTTGTGGGGGGCAAGATTCATGCGAGTCTTGGCGACAACTCAATGTATGCATTTGCCTTTGCGTTTCTCCTTGTTGCTGGGACACTGCTTTGGGCACAGTCGCAGGGTTTTGCCAGCCTCAAGAATCTGATGTCAGGGTTTGGTCAAGTGCCCTAACGCTGAACCAGCGAATCGCTCATTATGGCGTGACTCATAACGGCAGCACTCGTAATGCATGGAAGGTCCAGTGCTTTCCGGTTCCGTTGACAGCGAGCTCAGGAGTGCCATGGGAGAGAGTGGCATCCCGAAGTCTCTGCGTGCACTTGGAGTGTGCATGCTTGGGATTGCCTCGTCCCAGTGGGGAAGGCGTAGCATTCGGCATCTGGTCTTTGTCGGTGTGCTGTTTTGTCTGCCAGGAACCGTGAGATCGAAGTTCAATCTGTTCTGATTGAACTGTGGGTGCAAGCTTCCAGTACTCGTACTACTTCCCTCTTGACGCGAGGCAAAGAGCAACGAACAGCTCGTCACCACCACAGTGAGCATGTCTGATTCTTGTCCAATGATCCATGTGGGAATCCTCGTCCAGAGTGGTGGGTTCGTTCAGCGATAATTCATTGGTGGTGATGGCTCATACCGGAGAATTCTGTGGAGATTCACGTCTCAGTACAGCTGTGTTAGCTTGGTTTGCGTTACAGAAGCCACACCCTGGGCGAGATACAATTCCCATGAATTCCTCAGCTGGGTAAAATCATCAAATGGGACAGATTGCAAGCGCTATCGACAAATACGTTGCAGGAGACATGTCTTTTGACGAGCTCCTTAAGTTCCTTTGCTCGTTTTCCTACACGCGAAGACCACACTACTCCGACTCTCCTGATGATTGGGAGTCAATGGACCTGAAGCCTGTCACAGACTCATGGGACGATATCGCAGCAGCTCAGATGGACATGAAACTCACTGCGGACCAGATTATTCAGATTGCTTCTGCTGTTGAGACGTTTCGCGCGCAGCACGACTCTTCCAATACCCAATAGTGGCCTCTCCGCCATGGCCATGTCGCAAACCCAGGTAGTGGTCCACGTTCAGTTCTGCTTCCTCGCGTGACTCACCGTGCAACTCCATACTAGCGAGAACAAGGCTTTCTCTGCTCGATTCGACAGTCATGTCCGGTTCCTCCGGTTGGTATTTCTGCTCCGCCCGCTACATCCTACATGGATATCTGATTGTGGGACTGTGAGAATTCCATTGCTTGCATTTGGTCCGTAAAATGCGTTGCTACATCATGTGCCACGTTGTGCTCCTTGAAGTGCCAGATTCCATGCGCCTTGCGAACTCCTGCAGTCGTTGCAGCTGCTGTTTCCTCGAATAGGTGATGACAGGGGGCATGCCGTAGTCGAGTTTGGTATTTGAAGGAGGACACTTGTACCTGCGATGCATTTTGGCCCCAATACCGTGGTCAAATTCTGCATCTGCCTCTTCAGTCAACACTCTGGAGCAGTAGGAGCCACGTCTAGCAATCACCACTGCTGGTGCTCGCACATGTCAGTAGGTGATTCTGTAGTGCATGTGATACGCAGTGCTGGAACCTAAAGCGAACGTTCCTGGCGTGAATGGTGTAGCTGACTGCTCGAAGAAGCTTTTGTCATGCGTCTCACATCAAGGGGACTGATGATTTCGCAGTGTCTATCATCCTGGAAATACACCGCAGTCAGTCCACATTGTGCTGCAGCAACACAGTTCTCCCTGCGATCATCGATAAACCAACCTCTTTTAACGTTCAAACTTTTCAGTACCGATTTAAAGAATTCTTCACTGGGTTTGCGATGCCCAATATTCTGCGAAAAGTACACATGATCAACCAGTGTGAACATTTCAGGGTACTTGCGAATCCAATGCGCCATCCAGCTTTCATAATGATTCGATGCTATTGCAGTGGTGTGACCGGATTCCTTTACCTTGCGGAGCAATTCTATGGCCGCTGGTACAGGATAGACATCATCCATTATGAGAGAGCGAATTTCCGATGCCCCAAGTCGAGAGGAATTTGCTGCTAGTTGTTCCCACGCATATGCTTCGGGCATTGCACCTGTTTCAGTTGCTTGCATCACCTGATGCCACACCGACCTTGCTGATCTCCTTGGTGGACCCCCAAGGGCTGAAAGCTTGTTGAATATTCCACTTTCGTCCCCAGCGCACATCGTTCCACCACGGAGGAGAACACCTCCCATGTCAAAAATTACAGGAAGACGTGAAGATCCATCTTGGATGGCTTGTGCAACTTCCGAGGAGTTCATCGTTCTCATGTTCGAAAATATACTTGAGATATGCGGACAACTGAGAGACAATGGCGTACACGCTTGAAAACACGTCATCCCATCTGAATGTGACACGTTTGCGTACAGCAGTACGGTTGGAATTGAGTTCATCACAGTGGAGCCGACGAGAGGACTCGAACCTCCGACCAGCGGTTTACGAAACCGCTGCTCTACCAACTGAGCTACGTCGGCCCGCTAGGACCCTTCAGTCATTGTAGCGACTCAGTTCACGATGTCGAACATCAGCGTGTAATGAGCCACGGGTGCTGTAGCAGCAGTTTCAAGAGTTCGTCACCTGCTTCCCCAACACACTCCGGTACGCTTGGAGCATGACTGACCCACACCGTGAACCCATTGTGCGACCACTCACTGCGTGGGAAGGCACTGTTCCCAGAGAGTATGACCTGAGATCCCTGCATGGCCCCTTTGACATCATAGGAGACGTTCAGGGATGTCTAGACGAGCTTTTGGAACTCGTGCAGCGGCTGGGGTACAGGCTGGATGAACAGGGCGTTGTCCATCATCCCAAGGGAAGAATGCTCGTCTTCGTGGGAGACCTCATTGATCTTGGTCCAGACTCCCTTGGCGCGCTAACCTTTGCCATGAACAACGTGAGGGAAGGCACTGCAGTCGCCATTCGGGGCAACCATGAGGATGAGTTGCTGGAGGCACTCTCTTCGACGGATGCGGGAAGGCATCCGTGGTATCGCAGACGCACCATGCAGGCTCTCAGTCTTGCTCCGGCAGGACTCAAGGCAGCGTTGGTCGCCTTCATGGAAGGACTGCCACACCAACTGTTTCTCGATGGGGGAAAGCTTGTCATCACCCATGCTGGAGTACCAGAGAAGTTTCTTGCAGAGACAGGCAGTGAAGCCAAACAGAGATCCCTGAGATTGCCGCCATCAGGTAGGCCGTATGCCAAGGGAGATCATTGGGTTGGCTGGGCTCCACAGTACAAGGGTCCCCTTCAGGTGCATGGCCATGAAGCTGTAGGCAAGGTGGTGCATACAGGGCATGTGGTGAATGTCGACTCGGGGTGCATGTTCGGGCACAGGCTGTCAGCATTCCGGTATCCAGAGATGACAGTGCGCTCCGTGCAGGCACATGCCCCCTACATCAAGGACCGCTTCTCCGATCCGTTTCCCAAATTCCCGTGGGAGCATCCTTCTGGAGAGAAAAGCCTCTAGCAAGCGTTGCCAACTGGGATCTTTCCATGCAGGCACACTGTACACTGGCCATGCAAACCTGTTCGCGAACGGAGGGACAATCAATGGGCCGCGTAGTGCATTTCGAGATCACGGCTGGCGACACGGCTCGTGCACGGAAGTTCTATTCCATATTTGGCTGGAACATCGACGATAGCGGCATGGAAGGAATGGAGTATTTGCTCGCTCGGACAGGAGAAGCTTCCATGGGCATCGATGGAGCAATCATGCCAAAGACGTACAATGCGCAGCCTGCAATACTCTGGATCTCAGTGGACAGTCTCACGGACATGATGGAACAGGTGAAGGCTGCTGGCGGGGAGATTGCTGAAGATCCACAGACAGTACCCGGCATCGGCAGCACTGCCTACTGCAGGGATACCGAGGGCAATGT
The DNA here is from genome assembly GCA_021803465.1 of bacterium. Taxonomy (GTDB): domain Bacteria; phylum Chloroflexota; class Dormibacteria; order Aeolococcales; family Aeolococcaceae; genus JAJZLL01. The sequence continues at coordinate 3,081 of JAJZLL010000038.1, read as the reverse complement.
TTTTGGCCTTATCGAGCCGTTGCCCCGGAGTGAGTGAACTGGAAGCGCGAAGTCAGACTGTGCTGTTGCCGTTCAGTGGGGGGTGAAATCCTGCACTGCACTGGGCATTGGACTAACTGCTGGACTGCCGCTCCGTCATGAGCGAGTGGATGATGGTGGTGAGGTGGTGGATCTCCTGGGTGAGCTCAGTGTTCTGTGCAAGCGCTTTGGAGAGTTTCACTTCCACATCGTCAATCTGGTCTTCCTGGGCGCTTATCTTCGCAAGTGTTCGCTCAAGATTCCTCTCTGAACGGTTTGAGGATGCTCCAACAAGGAATCCGATGTATAGTTCAGCGATCGTAGTGACGGTGTTGAGGGGGAAGTTGAAACCGTTCGAGGTGAACCAGCCTGGAAGAAAACTGTGCGTTGCGAAATACGGACCAAGCGCAATCCAGGTTCCTACAGCGAGTATCCAGATGATGATGTTTGTCGGTGTGCCCATGCCATAGCTCACCTTGTCGGCAATACGCTGGAAGAGGGATATCCGCTCCTGGTCGTTGGTGGCTTCAGCTGCGGGTGCTGGTGGTGCAATGGTGTTCATGCGGGACTCCAGGGGTTGGCGATGGTGGAAGGCCTGAGCTGCTGCAGGCTGCACAGCGAATGATACCGTACGAATGCTGATAATGCATCGCGGAAGACCATACAGTCTGCTGCTGTGAGTGGAAGGGGCAGGCCATGGCTTATGCGGTACGGCAAGGTGCCATGCCACAATGAAGACCAGAGCAACTTAGGTCTGAGGGTAGATAAGGCATGGAACAACCGATTCCGCAGGTGGTGGGGCAGGAGGCTGCGCCCGAAGGACGGCGCGACTACGCTGCAATCGATGCAAAGTGGCGGAAGAAGTGGGAAGAGGAACGGCTTGATGCTGTGGACTTGGCGCATGCTGAACGGCCCTTCTACAACCTCATGATGTTCCCATATCCCTCAGCGGAGAAGCTGCATGTGGGCAATGCCTACGCGTTCTGTGGAGCGGACATCTATGGGCGATACCACCGGCTGCTTGGCGATGATGTCTTTGAGCCCATGGGTTTTGACGCGTTTGGTATCCACAGTGAGAACTATGCGATCAAGGTTGGGAGGCATCCTGCAGAGCTTACAGAGGAGAATGTCCGTTACTTCCGTGAGGAGCAGCTCAAGAAGCTTGGTCTCATGGTGGACTGGGAACATGAGGTCAACACAACAGATCCGGAATACTACCGGTGGACCCAGTGGCTCTTCATCCAGCTGTTCAGGGCCGGCCTTGCAGAACACCGCGAGGGACCAGTCAAATGGTGCCCCTCCTGTCTGACAGTGCTGGCGGATGAGCAGGTCATTGGTGGACAGTGCGAACGGTGCAGCTCAGTTGTTGAGCAGCGCTTCCTCAAGCAGTGGTTTCTCAAGACGACTGCATATGCCCAGGAGCTTCTGGATGCACTTGATGCTCTTGACTGGTCCGAGAAGACCAAAATCGCCCAGCGCAACTGGATAGGCAGGAGCGAGGGTGCATACGTCACTTTCACTCTTGAGGGCTGCCCAGCACCGGAAGTCACTGTCTTCACCACACGTCCTGACACGCTCTATGGAGCGACCTTCATGGTTGTGGGAGCCGACCATCCAAAGCTCATGGACTACGTCGCTCCTGAACGGAAGGCAGAGGTCACTGCCTGGAAGCAGGGACTGCCTGTGGGCGCAGCCGAACCGGATTTCACGAAGGGGATCTCCCTTGGCACACTGGCAGTCAACCCAGTCAATGGTGAACGGATTCCCGTTTTCGCAGCTCCATACGTTATTGGAGCCTATGGAACAGGCGTCATCATGGCTGTCCCAGCGCACGATGAGCGAGACTGGCAGTTCGCGCACGCCCACGCGATTCCTGTCAGATGGGTAGTGGGTGGTGGAACAGGCACGGATGCACCGTTTACGGACGATGGCGTTGCAGTGAACAGTGGCCCGTACGACGGACTGGCAACTCCAGTGGCAAAGTTGAGGATCACAGCGGATCTTGAGGCACAGCACCTGGGAAGGAAGGCTGTGCAGTTCAGGCTCCGGGATTGGCTCATTTCCCGACAGCGGTATTGGGGACCTCCAATTCCCATCATCCACTGTCCTTCATGTGGACCTGTGCCCGTGCCAGAGGAAGAGCTTCCTGTGGTGCTGCCCCATGTCGATGAGTTCCGTCCACTGGGTACGGGAAGTTCCCCTCTAGCGCAGGTTGAGGAATGGGTGCATGTGCCATGCCCCACATGCGGAATGGATGCGAAGCGTGAGACGGACGTGAGCGACAATTTTCTCGACTCCGCCTGGTATTTTCTCCGCTACCCGTCGACTGGATTCCAGGACAGGGCCTTCGACCATGACATCACATGGAAGTGGCTGCCAGTCACGATGTACATAGGCGGGAACGAGCATGCAGTGCTGCATCTCCTCTATGCACGGTTCGTCATGCGTGCTCTTCATGGGCTGGGCCTTGTGCCTGCGCCAGAGCCGTTCACGACATTCCGTGCGCACGGACTCCTGGTGAAGGACGGTGCGAAGATCTCAAAGAGCAAGGGTAATGTCGTCAATCCTGATGAGTTCGTTGCCCAGCATGGTGCAGATGCCTTTCGGCTGTACCTCATGTTTCTTGGCCCTTTCCTTGATGGAGGGGACTGGAGGGATGATGGGATGCGGGGCATGACACGCTTCCTGGACAGGGTCTACGGCGTCATTGGCAGTGTTGGGGAGAAGGCGTCCGATTCGCAGAACCAGCCAAGACGGAGGCATCGACTCATCGACCGTGTCGACCGCGAAGTGCGCAACCTCAGGTACAACACAGCGATCGCGCTCCTTATGGAATTCACGCGGGAGCTGTCACGTGAGAAGGAAGTGCATCCCGATGATGCGCGCACCCTGCTTGTTCTTCTGGCCCCATTTGCTCCCTACAGCACGGAGGAGCTCTGGCATGTTCTGGGCGAAACCCAGTCAATCCACCGCGCCCACTGGCCAGTGGCAGATCCAGAACTCGCAAGGGAGCAGGAGGTGCATGTCGCAGTGCAGATCAACGGCAAGGTGCGCGAGAGATCG
>JAJZLL010000025.1 GCA_021803465.1 bacterium | reverse complement strand
GAGAAAGGTGGGTGAAGGATGGATAGCCCACATATCTTGCGGCAGCAGCGCAAGCATCGCTTGAACCGTTGCACTGGGAGTAAACACCTCACCTAAGTCACGAATTCGTTCTTCCGACTTGACCAGCCGCTCATTTGTGTTTTCCATTGACATGACCATATCAAGCTCTCATAACTGAAATAACGCTAGCTGTGGACGATGCTCACAATGCCTTCGACAGCGCACTATCTGATGCCCCATGTTCACTCAAAATAATCCTCGTCCACTTCAACGATGTGCAGGGTATGTCTCACTTGCACCCCTACTCGATAACGAATCATCAAATCGGCGAGTCTCTGGCCGTCGATTAGGACAACACGGGTTGCAACAGAATCAGCGTACTGGATGGCTCCAGAACTGAAGTGGCCGGTTGTGATAAAAACACCTTGATTAGCCTGCTGTCCGTGTAGTGCACCCACGAACGACTGGATGTCCGGGCGTCCAACTGCGCCTTCTGGGGCAAACCGCTTAGCTTGGACATACACGCGATTCAGCCCGAGAGTATCTTGGTCAATGATTCCATCAATGCCACCGTCGTTGGAAAGCTGCGTTCTCGCCGCCTTCGCGTTCGCTCCCCCGTAACCCATAGCTACAACGAGATCAACAACAGCCTGCTCGAAAAAGGCAGGTTCACGCTCGTGCAAACGCTGAATGAGTTCTGCAGCTACGCCATCATTGATGCGTGCTATTCCGGCTTCAATCTGTTCGATCGGATCCAATTCGCTTTCGGGAGTAGCCAATGCACTGTTTGCCATCTCATTCTGCACGAGCCGACGGTCCCGAGTGAACTCATACCCTTCAAGAGTCCTCAGATCGCGTTCGGTCACACCGTTCGGGTGCTGTTCGAGTAGGTTGCGACCAACCTCGGTAATTGAGTGTTGCCCCCGGTTTGGGCGGTATACAGCTCTCCCCTTCACCAAGTATGAAATCGCCCAGCTGATACGGTTCTTGTATGTAGCCTCGCCAGAATCCAGGACAACCGTCTTCTGTTCGGCAGTGAGTCGTTCCACAGATGCAACTTCGTCAATGAGCTGGCGACGGGCGTGCACTTTACCATCAGCAAGAACCCTCAAGACAGGTATCATGAACTGATCCCAGGTTGGAAGGGCTCCAGCTGACTTCAAGCAATGGCTCCTAAGGTATCTTGCATCACTAATCGCTCGACAACGATTCGCGTAAGCACCCCAATAGTATCAAATGCCGTCATTTCAGCATATGCATGTTGAAACGATTCTGAAGTTGCTAGCGCAGTCAAAGTCTGCCAGCATATGAAGAGAATACGTGCACCAATGTAGACAGCTCTCAAACCTCTTTGAAAGTCTGGTAACAATGACTACAACCGTGACTACAACCAACACTAATCTCAGGTCATCTGTTGACACAGACAGTCATCATCTTGAGTTCAACGGCAACTTCTTGAGAGAAGTAGACTCACCAATTTCGAATTTGGGAGCAGGGGGTCGTGAGTTCGAGTCTCGCCGCCCCGACTTGGGTTTCTATTCTCCAACCCGCTCGGCAGGCAACTGATTCGCGGACGGCTTTCCATTCTCAACTGCCTTGCAGAGGAGGCGAGCTCTTCGCGCATATTTTCAATGGTGACACACTATTGGCTCGATGATCTCTTGCAAGGCGATCACTTCGACGAGGCACGAGCCAAGCGCAACGCCGAGAGTATCGCGCTGATCGAAGCTGCTTGTCTCCAACAAAACATCCTTGATCCCCTCGCGCCAGTCGAACGGCCGCGGAGCCACGACGTGTTTGATGGCGTTCGACACTGTCAATGTGTCTACTGCTGCATTGGCGCCTCTGAACTAGAGCGAAATATCTTCAGAATGTACGTTGATCACGCTACTCAGTCACGGCTTTGGCGTGAGGATGGCACGCTCCCCAAGCCACGCGGCAAACCAGGCGGCATCAACGTGATGGGCCGCAACGTCAAGCACCGCAGATTCCGCCTCATCTACGTCGGGCTGTCCTTCCAGCCAAACGGCACCATTCAGTTCGAGAAAGACGATCAATGCTGCCCAGCCTGCCCATTTGTTCCCGTCGACCAGCGGATGATTCCAGACCAGATGGCACAGAAGAACTGATGCCTTGTCGAGGATTTCTGGATAGAATTCCTTGCCAGCAAATCCCGCGTCCGGAGCATGCACTGCAGACTCGGCCATTCCGATGTCGCTGCTCGCCAGCACATCTGCCACTGATTGCTTCGTAACTTGCGCAGCAAGCCAGAAGTATTCTTCGAGACTGATGCTTCGGATCATCTCCCGAGTCGTTTAATGATTTCCCGGTCGCGCTCGAGCAGACGCGTAGCCGCCGCCGTGAACGCATCATCTGAGGCGACCTTTGCCACGGCGGCTTCGAGCGCCTCGAGAACGACAGCGTTGACGCTGACTCCGCGCACCCGCGCCACGGCCGTAACCTTATCGCCGAGGTCGTCTGTCATCCGGATTGAAACTGTTTTAGCCATGACATTATGATATCATGGTGTATAGATACATGCAATATCGAGTTTGGCAACAATTCTGGCAACAGTCGATGGGCTGCCTATCAAGGTGCGGCCACAACTGATCCCATAACCGTTGTTGCTGCAGCACTCTGCCAAGTCCAGGACAACAGCACTAGGTTTCTCGTCCCAACCACAACAGTCTGGCTCGTCCTGCTTCATTCAACGTCACTCATGCAGGCCAAGAACGGTCCCTTTGTCTCTTCCTGCGCGTACGGTTGGACTCAGTGTGGAGGTCACTATATGCTCCTCTCAGTTGATGCGACGACCGGTCACATCATTGCACCCTTTGTAGGAGGCGTCTTTGGCTAATGCAATTCACAATCACGCCCCTTCATTTGACAGTATCTCGGGATAAACGAATCTCACATTTCGCATTGATAAGGCTTGCAGTGATGTCCACGATTCGGCTTTCGCCACATCAGAAGCACACACAATACAAGCGCATTCACTTGCATGCCCTATCAATGAACGCCCGGTTACATGCTCGATCATCCCCACACTGCTGATGATCTACGAAGGACCCTTTCAGACAGTTCGCCTGGGAGAAGCTATTCCAATCCGGATTCCGACTGCTCGCCCATACTATCGTTTGTGCCAAGTAATTCCTCCAGGAAGAACCGGGCTTTGGGAAGTACTGGACGTTCAGGATAGGCATCTGTGAGAACGGACAGCGCCTCCTCAACTGTCGTGATGCCGCAAAGACGCAGCAGGAATAGGATATCGTCATCGTCTTCTCCTATCCGGAGTGCCAGGAGCTTCATGGCGAGAAGAAAGCGAGGTGATGCGCTTGTCACCTCGAGCCCCTCAATCTCCGGATGGGAAATCGCATGCGAATCTGGGCCTGGAAGAAATCCCTTGACGCCATCATTGAGCCAGTCATCAGGCAAACTGAACTGCAGTGCCACAATTGTTGCGGCATCATAGATGGCACTTTTCGGTTCAAAAACAGCATCCACATCACGGGTGATTCGCCTAGTCGAGTATGCAAGAGCCATCGCTGCTCCACCCACGATAAAGATTTGTCCATGAACGCCCCGCTTTGTCAACTCGTCCCCTAGTGCCTGCAGTGCAGCCACAATTCTCTTCCTGGTGAGGAGTGGTTCAGACACGATCGAAAACCTCACGTGCTATGAATACACCGTGCCGAGCAATTTCCGCATGTGTGCGCGCAAAAACGTATGGATGCAAACCAGGAGTCGGCGCACTAATCCACCACGGCTCGACGAAGCGCTCAGATCCATCCACCCATGGCGGTATCGAAATGCAGGCTTGTCTAGCAAGAAACTCACCAACGCCTGCAAGAGCAGCATCATAGCGAGGGATCCCCGTCATCTCTGGCTCAGTATTGATGAGTGCAGACTTCCCCGGTCGAGATGAACCAATGAAATCGTCTGCGAATCCGAGAACAAGCCGCATGAATGCTGAATCAGAAGTGGATAGCGGATCACTTCGAACCATATGGGCAATGTCCGCCAGACTGAGAGCTCCTCGACGCATCCGTGGTTGCGCATGCAGCTCCAGGTCAAACTCAGAGCAAGAGAGAAGACGCTCCAATGTTGCAATTGTTGGCGTTTTGGCACCAGATTCATATGCAGCAACAGCAGTCTGGGATGTCCCTGCTCGCTTGCTCAATTCACTTTGCGTTAGGCCAGCAGCTAGCCGTGCAGCACGGAGTAAATTCGCAGTATCCATATACATACTATATCTACTTGTATATACATGGGCAAGTTTTCAAGTGCACAGTCTCTGGTGCCCGTTCCTGTTTGACAAGAAACGCAACGACAAAGCGAAGCATTGGGTGGGGGGCACTGTGCTTGCGATGGGCCAAAAGGTCACTTCCAGTCTCTGGCACTTCTCAGCGACTTTCCTAGTGAAGCAGGACTGGCGAATCCTGACACGATGCACCCAGCAGGATGGAATCGCTACAGCCAATTTCTTGTGCTCGCAGCATCACCATGGTCCTCCCCAACTGGAATCCTTCAATGATGTCGACCATACGGTAAGCACCAAAGAGTTACTGTCATCTGCACGTATTGGTGGTGATCAATTGGTGACTGTGCAACAACGGGCATACATGCGTTGCCCAACCATGTATCCCAGTAGGTTAATGAAATCACGGAGATCCAATTGGTAGGAGCAGAACTTTGAAGAGACTGATCCATGCCCTCGTCGTGACGGCTTCCATCGTCAGCCTGACCGGCTGCGCTGCACTGGGGACAGGGATGCTCCCCACTCCCTCATCGCACCCGTCCACGATGCCGCTGACGTCAGCCGAGGCAGCACTGCATGAGAAGCCCGTAAGCCTTCCGGGAGTTCCTGACTCCTCTCTCGAAAGAAGTTCACTCTATCTGACCATTGCACCCAGCGATCATGCAGCAGTATCACAGGCAGTTGCACAAGCAAACGCGATCCACGATGCGAGGGCCCTTCTTCCACCGGCTCCACTGGTGAAAGGCTATGTCCTTGCAGAACTCCATGATGCGCAGGGCAATCCGCCAAAGGGACAGCTTGTCTGGATCTTTGCTCTGAGTTCCACGTCAGGAAAGACGCTTCCTCCCATCGAGGGAGAGCCACCTGGCGGTGCTCCGAAAGGCACTCCTGGCACCATTGCTTCGCAGTCCAATACAGCAGCAGTGCTTACGACCCCCTCGAGGAGTCCCCGCTATCTCCTTGTCCTGATTAGCGCCACTACTGGACAACTGCTTGGGATCATGTAGCACACCCTAGGCACAATCCCAGCTCCTGCGCATTCCCTGGATTTACACAAAAGAAGCAACGGTGATGAACGGTACTTGTGGTCAACCACCCTCTCGGCACGACAGTCCGAGGGCTGTGGATGCATACAGCAGTTGCTATGCTGGGCTACCGCCCCTCTGGAATCTGTACCCCACACCTGAGGACTGACGGCCTGTCAGCCACATGGCTACAAGCGCCATGCCCACTTCTTTGCTGCGTGGAATGGTGCGGCTCGTCGATATCATGGCTTTGGCTCCCTGCTGTGTAATGGTGGAGACAGTGTATCTGGTGCTGCATGTCAAACACCACACCAGTGCTCACTGCATCTCGTGGATTCCCTAGCCATGAATGCACTTGTGTCCCAGCTGACCACGTGGGAGCCTTCCTCTCGAAATCAGCAAAGGTGCATTTCCTGATGGCAGTTCACGAAGAAACGTAGTCACTCAGCCCAAGCACAAGACCACCTGCAAGAATTCCGAGAAGAATCTGCTGAAACTGGGTTTCAAGGTAGCTTGAGTTCGTCAGTGCTGCCACCACCACTAGTAACAACGGGATTGCGGGAAGAAGTACGAAGAAGAGAGCGATCCTGCGTACCTTCAGACCCCACCCATGTGCCCTTGCGAGCGCATTCAAGCCGAATGATGCAACTCCTGGTATGTACATGAAGAGGAGGAGGATGCCTACGGAACTTCCCCTTGATGAGGTGGAGTGCACGGGAAGCAGCAGGTTGAGGAGCACGATGGCCCCATACAGCACGCCAAGAATGCCAGCACCAGAGTACACTCCCCGATGGCGCTCCAGATGCACAGCTTCCGAGGTCATCTTCTCGAGTGCACCATGGAGTGAATGGTCCATCCGCTCCGCAAAACTGCGGTGAACTGCGCGAAGATGCTCTGGGGGCAGGGAATAATGCTGCGCGACCTCATCCACATCCTTTCCTGAAAGCACTTCAAGGAGCGCTGAGCTCACCAGCAAATGCGCATGCTTCTCAGGCTCGAAATTCGCTCCAGCTCCCATGCCATTCACTATTGCCATCACTCCATCGTCGGTGTGGAGACGAGCACCTGCTTGTGTATGCCCCAATGCTTGATCTGCGGTCGCCAGTGGGCGCTGTTCAGTGCAACACCCTGGGGTGGCACAAGCTCCCTCGCTGAATGACGGAGCATCACATAGACCAGTACTGCAAACAGCAGGGAAATGAGCGTGAGCAGAATTCCCACTACAATCGCCTGTTCAAGCGTGACAGAGAGTGTGGTCGATGCCTGTCCCCCGCCGCCACTCCCGCCAAATGTGGTCAAGCCATCGTGCAGTGAGTGGATCCCTGCGGCTGCAACCCACCCCATGAATCCCGCCAGCGTGAAAACCTTCTTTCTATGGAATGCAGCAAGCCAAATCACTGCCGCAGCAATGCCCGTCATGAAGGTGTGCGCAATCTCCGTCATGGGTCTGCCAATCCCCATGATGAGTGGAGTCCATGTGTGAGGCTGTGACACAGCAATGAGCACCTGGTACTCCGCACCTTCAATGACCCCAAACACTGCAGCGCTCACCAGCACCATCAGAAAGCCTTCACGTGGATTCCTGATGGCCCGAGGACGTCCAATGAGCAGGAAGATGAAGGGCAGAAGAAGCTTTGCGCTCTCCTCGATGGGCCCAGCTAGCCACAGGACCGTGTTCTGGCCCCACAAGTTTGCTGCAACGATCTCCACCACAAGCCCGACAGCGAATGCAACAACTCCAGATACTATGCCAAGCCATATGGCAAGCTTGAGATGGGGGAGCTGGCGGAAATGCAGATGCCGTGCAACGATCATGACGCTTCCTGCCATGAAGACTGCATACCCCACAACGGAGAGGATATTCAGCCAGGGAGACGTACCCTTTGACATAACTGCCACTGCGATGGTGAGCGCCTGGCCAAGCACTGCTATCCAGAACCAGCGATGTCCAAGAAACGGCAGAAACCCGTGTCGGAAGTGCTGCACTGTGCTGGGACTCTGGGAAGGACCCACGTCTCCTGTCCATGCAGCACCATTCCAGTAGGCGACCTCATTTTTCGTGGAGAAGAAATACCAGCCGGGTGCGTTGTTCACTTCAGTGCTCATAGGACATGAGTGTACTTGCTTTGACGAGTGCTGTCATCACTTTCTGAACCCCACATCGCCTGCAAGTGCCTGACTGCGGATCCGCCTCTCGTAAATCGAGACAACCTGTGGCAAATCAGTGACTTGAGAGAATGTGCGTTGCACTGTGAGGAGCAGCACCTAGGGACCGCTTGCGAGAGTGAGCGTCCATGTGGATGTGTATGTTCCGGCAAAGCTTGCTGAAGGAATCACTTCCGACCAGAGGAGATTCACTGTCTGGTCTCCCATTCCCGAATTTGCTGAGGTTGACAGCAGCTTCGTGGCAGTTGCGCCAGGAAGGGCATACGGATAGGAGACGAGTGCTGACCAGACTGCTTTGGCGCAAGTTGCACCGGGGTCGCAGACAGGCTGTGCAGGTGTTGCTGCAGTGAATGCGGAATTGGCAAGCGTGTCCGCTCCGCTTGTGAATGGCGTGTTCGAGAGTGTGATGCTCCACCCTGCGCCAGATCCCGTATTGTCGCCCACATCAAGTGTCTGTGTGGCTGTTGCTGTTTGGTTGAAGCCACTCAGTGTGACTGGAGAAAACGTGACGTTGGCTGGGGAAGAAACAAACGACAGCGTTCCCGCCTGTAGCGTCGCAGTCGCATGCACAAATGACGATGGACCAAGGTAAAGCGTCTGTGTCACTGTTCCATTGAAGTATGTGCCTGCTGCAACACAGAAGGTGGTGCCTGAACAGCTCACTCCATTGAGGTCATTGTTTGCAGAGCTGCTGATGTTTGGACTTGGTTCGATGGACCATGCAGTTCCGTTCCACTCCTCAATGAGTGTCTGATCGTTTGTGGCCGTATAGTTGCCAGCTGCAATGCAGAATGTCGCACTGCTGCAGGAGATACCAGGAAGCTCGTTGCTCTGAGAGGTGCTCGTGTCTGGGGAGCTGACAATGCTCCATCCTGATCCAGTCCACTCTTCGGTCAGCGTCTGGAAAATCGTACCCGTATTGGCATAGTCGGCTGCCATGCAGAACGCTGTTCCCACACAGCTCACTCCATACAGGGCATTGTCCAGGGTCGTGCTCGTGTTGGGACTCGTGATGAGGTTCCAGGAAGCTCCATTCCAAGACTCAGTGAGTGTCTGGCTGGCACCGGAACTGTCATAGAAGATGCCTGCTGCCATGCAGAAGCTTGAAGCAGTGCAGCTGAGGCCATTGATGATGTTTCCCTGGCTCGGGCTTGTGTCCGCACTCGCAACGATGTTCCATGCGCTGCCACTCCACTCCTCAGTCAGTGTCTGGTTGCTCGAGCCAGCAGCATATCCCCCCGCGAAGCAGAATGAGGAACTCGCACAGCTTACTGCCTCCAGCTCATTGGCAAGGGACGTGCTCGTGTTGGGACTAGTGACAATGGTCCAGGTGGAGCCGTCCCACTCCTCAATGAGGGTCTGGTATGCAGTGCCCGTATAGTAATAGCCAGCAGCCATGCAGAATGAAGCGCTCACGCAGCTCACTCCGTACAGCTCATTGTCCTGGCTCGTTGACGTGTTGGGACTTGGCACAATTGACCACTGTGATCCATTCCACTCCTCGATGAGTGTCTGATCATGCGTCCCATTTGATGCGAAACCTGCAGCTGCACAGAATGTGGGACTGGCACAGCTCACTGCCTGTATTGAGTTGAGGAGAGCTGTGTTCGTGTCAGGAGAGGTCGTCACTATCCAGGATGCAGAGCCTGCAGCGGCATGCGCAGGGAGGATGAAGCCTCCAATGATGGCGAGCAGCACTGCTGTCCTGAAGCGAGCTTTGCGCCCAACACTGTTCATGTGTCGAGCAAGCACGTAAGTGAATTGCCCATATGAGATGCATTATGCTCCTTGGCACCCGAGTGTGGCTCCCATGTGACAGGGCAGGAACACCACTGCGTCCTCCAGCACTGCGCACCAGTGCCCGGTATGCTGTGAAGAAGACAACGTGAGGAAGTCCCATACACAAGAGGTATCCACGGTATTCCATGCCTTCCCCTGCCCTGCATGCTGATCCCATCCGCAGGCTTCTCCGCACACTGCTGCCCACAGTCATTCTCGCACTGCTGTTCATTGCGTTTGGCATCCTTGACATGCTTGCTCCAGCAACCTTCTTTCCTGCAACGCCATGGTATGACCAGCTTCCATTTGCCCTGCTCCTGCTCATTCTTGGCGTGAGTCTGCTCATACGGAGTCTCAACGTCTTCCGCAGGCGAATGAGTGCTCGTGCAGTTGATGGAGTCTACTTCGAGCCCCAGCAGTCGAAGGCTGTACGGAAGGGAGCGCTCAGGTATGCAGCCTTTGGACTGTGGTGCCTTCTTGGCATCTGGACGATCACAGGATTTGGCCAGTTTCCCGTGGAGTCCGCACTGTCACTCGTCGTGTTCATTGAGCTGGCACTTGCAGCATTCCATTTCGCATCGACATTTGGCGGTGTGGTGATGGATGATGCAGTATCCATGCGCACAGCGGACCTTATTGCTCCCCTTGCTGCACGGATGGAGATTCCGCCACCCGTGATTGCTCTGAGGGATGATCTCTTCAGGCCAGCAGCCATGGTGCGGAACGGCAAGATCACCACCCTGGTCCTGTCCATTTCCCTCATTGACGATCTCACTGACGATGAGCTCACTGCACTCCTTGCACATGAACTCGCGCATCTCCACTTCAATGATCTGCGCTCAGCAGTTTTCAGGGGACGCATCGCAAGCGTTGTGGGAGTGCTTGGCGAACTCGCTGTCCTTGTGGTCATGCACGGCGTCTTCTTCTTCCCAGCCCTTGTCTCAACGTTCTACATCGTCACAATGGCAGTGAGCGCAGCAGTGAGCGCACAGAACAAGTGGAGAGAATACCGTGCTGATGCCTATGCAGCATCCATCATTGGGTCCGGGACAGCGCTCGCAGGTTCCCTCGCAAAGACGGAGCAGGCAGTCGTGAGCCTCAAGTCCCGCCTCTACCAGGCTCCATGGAAAGCTCTCCTCTTTCTCACCTCCTGGACAATGCCAACTCATCCCCCACTCCAGCTCCGTCTTGCACGGCTGCAGGGCCAACAAAGCCTGAAGCTCCCCAGGGATGCCTAGCTCATCCAGGGGTCACAGAACGGTCAGTGACAGAAGGGAGGGTACCAGGTCACATCCGTGCCTGATGAAGTCACTGCGATGATTCCGTATCCCATGGTGCATGTGGTTGAAGGCGAGCCGATTTGACGTCCAAGGAAATACGCGTACTTTCCCTCGGGAAGTGCTATGTGCGCACGCTTGCCCGCATGGACCACGACTGTACGGTAGGGCTGGGAACCGAGGAGTGTCGTTCCCTTGTAGATGAAAACCTCCTCAGTCTTGGTGAACGCTCCCTTCGATCCATCCTGTCCAATGGTCGCAGTGGTGCCTGCGGAATGGAACTGGCCAATTGCGAAGGCGACGATCCCAATGACGATGATGAGATAGAGGATGATTGCAGCAGCAACAATCCGTGGCCACTTCTTCCGGTTTGTCCCCTTCCCAGGGGTCTGCTGCTGCTCCATCGGATAGTCCTTGCGTACGGGTCCGTCTCAACCCTCACTCCATTATCTGCACTCCATTACACTACATGAGAGTCGTCAGTCTTGTTGCGTGCTCGAGCGAGGCACGAGGTCGGACAGAGGTGCTCCTCACGACGTGGAACTCTACGATATGATCGACCACAAGTGGTCCCATCCCCTGAAGAAAGCATGAACCAGCGCACATCCTCATGCTTACCGCCTCGGAATGACAGAGTCGTGCCAGCACAGCTGGAGACACCCACTCCCAATCCAAGGGTCGCGTGCAAGGTTGCAGCCACACGGTGGGAATTCTGGGGGACGAAGATCCTTTCGACAGCGATGGGGGAAGCGACCTCAGACTTCCTCGTGTACACCATCTCCCCGTACCTTGCAGTCGCTCTTGGAACAGGCGGATTCCTTGCTGCAATGGTGCTGCAGTTCCGAACAAAGCGCTACAGCAGGTGGAAGTACTGGCTTGCTGTGGACATGGTGAGCATCTTTGGCACCATGATCGCTGGCATCATGCATGTCGTGCTTGGCATTCCGTATTTCGGATCAGTTGTTCTCTTCGCAGCCCTAGTTTCGGGCACGCTTGTCATGTGGCATCGCACTGAGAGCACTCTCGACATCCATGCCATCACCACCCCACGGAGGGAAGCCTTCTACTGGGCCACTGTCATCCTCACCTTCTCCCTCGGCACAGCGCTCGGGGACATGGCTGCAGCAACACTGCGCCTCGGCTTCCTTGGTGCTGGGCTCGCGTTCTCGCTTCTCATCCTCATGCCAGCATTGCTGTACCGCTACTCACGGCTCAACCGCGTGGTGCTCTTCTGGTGGGCCTATATCCTCACCCGTCCCCTTGGCGCATCATTCGCGGACTGGTTCGGCTTCACTCGGGCGAATGGGGGCATCGGCATAGGACATGGCACTGTCAGCCTTGTCACGACAGTCCTCATGCTTGGACTTGTCGTTGTCATGTCCCGCACGAAAGGGGATCTGCAGCTACTCCAGCATGCCGAGTGACTTGGTCTGCGGGGCAAGCCCACCATACTGGGTGTGTGACCTTGCCAGCACAGGATCTGGCACGAGCACAGTGCGAAGGCCATTGCGGACCCTGTCCGCATTGATCATGGAGCCAAGAAGATGGAAATCCAGCCGCTTTACTTCGAGCCAGTATCCCTGGGAAGTGGTCTGCTTCTCCCAACGCCGGATATGGGCCAAACAGTGTTCGACTTCAGTACCTGCAGCGTGCCTGTTGAGGAACATCACAAATCCCAGATCCTGGACACCAGGAATCGCTGGCCATCCGCCAACACTGAGTGCAAGCTCCCTTCGCGCAACAATGATGTTGGGATGGAATGGGAGCGGACACTGCCAGGTTTCCTCCAGCTGACGGGTTTCCCAGACTGAGCCGGGACTCCGCACACGCTTCGGATCCCGGGATCCACCGACATTCAGGGCCTGTCCGACGAACCAACCGTACGAAGCCATTCCTGGGTCCTGGATTGCCTTGAGCACTCCTGCAGCATCAACAAGATCATCGTGGTCCAGAGGCATCACCCATGCGCCGCTGCTGTGCGCAAGCGCGTAGTTCCGGGCAGCCGATGTGCCTCCACGCATGGGAGCCTGGATCACACGGACATCCGCATACCGCTGGATTGGAGGAATCGCACCAGGTCCATCCACAACGACAATCCACTCCACTGAGCAATGTGCCAGCTGTGCGAGCTTCTGGAGCTTCCCCACACTTCGAGCTGTCTCCAGAAGATGCTCTGCTGTTGGTGGATAGGCAGCAGTGAGAAGCGAAAGCACTGGCTTGCCTGCTGCCCCATGATCCGACGGAATGTCCTTCATCACACTCCCCATCGTATGCGTTGCGTGGAGACACTGTGCACCCAAAGAGGATCCCTCAGAACCACACCTCCACAGTGCCCTTGCCTTCCAGTTGAGTGTGGCAGAGCCACTGCCGTATGGTAGAAGCGACGCATCAACCCCCGAGGAGCACAGTTCTATCGTGACGATGTCAACCATCATCTACACCCACACGGATGAAGCCCCTGCGCTTGCAACCTATTCCCTTCTGCCCATCATTGAGGCCTTTGCCTCCCGTGCAGGTGTCACTGTCACCACACGTGACATTTCGCTCGCAGGTCGCATCCTTGCCGCATTCCCTGAGCAGCTTTCCCCCGAGTCACGTGTGCCCGATGACCTTGAGGAGCTGGGAACGCTCGTCACAACACCGGATGCGAACATCATCAAGCTACCGAACATCTCCGCTTCCATTCCACAGCTCAAGGCAGCAATAGCCGAGCTTCAGTCCCAGGGATATGCAGTACCAGACTATCCTGATGCACCCCAGAGCGATGGCGAGCGGGACATCCGCAGGCGGTATGACCGCATCAAGGGAAGTGCAGTCAATCCTGTGCTCCGCCAAGGCAACTCGGACCGCCGGGCCTCCGCATCAGTCAAGCAGTATGCAAAGTCCCATCCCCACCGCATGGGAGCATGGTCTGCGGACTCCAAAACCACTGTGGCCCACATGGAGTCGGATGATTTCCGTTCAACGGAGAAGTCCATCGTGATGGAAGCTCCTGACACGCTCCGCGTGGAGCTCAAGTCAGCAGCGGGATCTACAGTGCTCCGTGAGAAGCTTCCCGTTCTTGAAGGGGAAGTGATCGATGCTGCAGTCCTCCGTGTTGCAGCCCTCGACCGCTTCCTTGCACAGCAGATTGCCCGTGCGAAGGAACAGGGAATCCTGTTCTCCGTGCACCTCAAGGCAACCATGATGAAGGTGTCCGATCCCATCATCTTCGGACATGTGCTGAAAGCATTCTTTCCCAAGACCTTCGCCAGGTACGGAGCGGACCTTGCCGAAGCTGGCCTGTCAGCAAACGATGGCCTTGGCACACTGCTCGGAGGACTTGATGCACTGCAGAACGGAGGAGACATACGTGCATCCTTCACGGAGGAGCTTGCTACCGGTCCTGCTCTTGCCATGGTTGATTCTGACAGGGGGATCACCAACCTCCATGTGCCAAGCGATGTCATAGTCGATGCATCCATGCCTGCAATGATCCGTACATCGGGCAAGATGTGGGGAGCGGATGGAAAGGAGCACGATACACTCGCAGTCATACCAGACAGCAGCTATGCGTCAATCTACCAGGTTGTCCTCGATGACTGCAAAGCGCATGGGGCGTATGATCCTGCAACAATTGGCTCCGTGCCCAATGTGGGACTCATGGCGCAGGCAGCCGAGGAGTACGGAAGCCACGACAAGACCTTCGAGATTGCGGAAGCCGGGACAGTGCGAGTAGTGGACAGCAGTGGAAAGGTGCTCCTTGAGCAGGAGGTTGCACCAGGGGACATCTTCCGCATGTGCCAGACGAAGGACATTCCCATTCGTGACTGGGTGCAGCTCGCAGTGCACCGCGCACAGGCCACAGGCGACCCTGCCGTGTTCTGGCTTGATGAGGGGCGGGCGCATGATGCCATCCTCATAAGGAAGGTGCGCACATTTCTCGAAGCACTGGATACTGCTGGCTGCGAAATTGCCATCATGGCACCAGCAGAAGCGATTGCCTATTCGCTCAAGCGCCTGCGGGCAGGGTCAAACACCATTTCCGTCACAGGAAATGTGCTGCGCGACTATCTCACTGACCTCTTTCCCATCATTGAACTTGGCACAAGCGCAAAGATGCTGAGCATCGTGCCCCTGCTCGCAGGAGGAGGACTGTTTGAGACGGGAGCAGGGGGATCCGCACCCAAGCATGTGCAGCAGCTCCTCAAGGAGGACTATCTCCGGTGGGACAGCCTTGGCGAATTCCTTGCGCTCGCAGTGAGCTTCGACTTTCTTGCTGAGAAGACTGGCAACACGCGCGCAAAAGTTCTTGGTGCCACCCTTGACTGCGCAGTCGGCAAGCTTCTCAATGAGAACAGGTCTCCAAGCAGAGCACTAGGTGGCCTCGACAATCGGGGGAGCCACTTCTACCTTGCCATGTATTGGGCAAGGGAACTTGCCAGTCAAACAGACGAGCCCACTCTTGCTGCAGCTTTCTCACAGCTTGCGAAAACACTCGAGGAGCAGGAGGGAACCATCGTGAACGAACTGGTGACTGTCCAGGGACATCCAGTCGAGCTTGGAGGCTACTACCATCCCAGTCCAGGACTTGCCAGTCAGGTCATGCGTCCCTCAGCCACATTCAATGAGGCTCTTGCTCGCCTGTCACAGGAAGTGGCACTGTCCTAGGCAGCGCTCCTCTGGCATTCCTGGCCACATCTTTCAGACAGTCACGCACGGGGAGAAATCGTTACCTCTTTGTGTTGGATGACATGGGAATCCCGACCTACGATGTAGGCACATCAGCCATTGATGACCTCAAGGGTCCGCACCCCGACAGGCACATCACAAGGAAGTCTCCCATGGCAGCGAAGCACCCCATCATCCAGGTCACTCCCACTCCCCGCGCACGGAAGCCTGCAAAGGAGCCCGGATTCGAAGATCGGCTCATGGAAATCGAGCAGCACATCGAGCATTCCCAGGTGATGTCAGACTTCAATGGCCTCTCCGCGAAGAACAAGGTCACGTTTCTCATTGCTGCAGTTCTTGGCATTGTCACCATCATGGTCATTGTGACGTGCTGCCTCATGGCGCTTTTTGGGAAGGCAGCTGCAATACCCGACCTCATGGCAGGTGTGAGTCCCATTCTCATGTTCAGCCTTGGGGCACTCCTCACCTACGTGTTTGGCCATTCCCAGCACACATCGTGACATTGCAGCCTGGGCACAGCTACAGACCATCTGTCCCATGCTGCAATCTGTCACGATGTGCAGTATATGAGCTACCTTGATCCCATCATCATCGTTGTCGGCATCATCGCAGCCATTGCGGGATACCGGCGCGGTGTCCTCTGGGTTGCAGCATCCCTCGTCTCTCTCATCCTTGGCATCCTCCTCGCCTCTGCCATTGCACCTCCCCTGACAAGACTCATCACAAGTGGTGGCAGAAGCGTCCTCGCTCCTGCAGTCTCCGTGTTCATCTTCCTCTTCATCACCTTTCTCATCCAGGGCATTGGAACAGCTCTTGGGGAGCGACTCCGTGCGCGCACTGTGCAGTCGAGACTTGCGGGATTCGACTCCGCATCTGGCGCAGTCCTTGGAATGGCAACTGCACTGTTCATTGCCTGGCTGTTTGGTCTCATGTTCGCCCAGAGCCAATGGAGCTTCCTCAACAGACAGATCAACAGCTCTGCCATAGAGCGTGCGCTTTCCCGGATTGCACCTACTCCGCCACAGTTTCTTCTGGAGTTCGAGGCGCTCCTCAATCCCAGCAGGCTTCCATCACCATTCGCTGCCCTCATCCCCGATGCAGGAAGCCACGTTCCCCTTCCCCCATCAATCAGCACACCCGGTGTGCAGAATGCGACTGCCGCAACAGTCAAAGTCTATGCGTCAGGGTGCTCAGGCATTGAGGCAGGCTCCGCCTGGCCTGCTGCTCCCCACTACTTTGTGACGAATGCCCATGTCGTGGCAGGAAGCACCCGTGTCGTCATTCTCCCGCCAGAAGGTGGGATGTACAATGCGACCGTTGTGCTCTACGATCCCAACAACGATGTGGCTGTCCTCTACGTGCCCCATGATGCGGGATCACCCCTCCCATTCAGCACAGTGAATCCAGAGCGCGGCACCCAGGGAGCAGTCATCGGGTATCCGGGTGGCAACCAGGAACAGACTGTCCCTGCAGCAGTTCGCTTTGTCCAGGAGGCGCAGGGATTCAATCTCTACAGGACAGCCTATGTCACACGCAAGATTGAGTTCCTCGAGGCAGTTGTCATTCCCGGCAACTCTGGAGGGCCCATTGTCGATCTCCACGGCACTGTGATTGGCATGGTCTTCGCGACAAGCTCCATCAACAAGAATGAGGGATATGCGCTCGCACCGTCGACAATTTCCCGTGACATTGCGACTGGAGATCACAGCACTGTTCCCGCATCAACGCAGGCCTGTCTTGGCTGAACACCGCAACCGCGTCAAACGCTTCTCGTGTACACTATGGACAATGACAGTGTGACGGTGCACTTGTGAGAGGAGAGGATCACGTGGAACACCATGACCGCCAGCAGTCCCCTGCCACCCGTTCATCTGCCGCTTTGGACGCACCGACTGCTTCCTTGGCAGTGACTGGCATTGCCCGTCCCAAGCGCTTTCTCATGAGAAGGTTCGAAACTCGCCTCCTCCGTGCTGCCGATGCGAACTTCGTGACAGTGTTCCGCGTGCAGGGAGCAGACCGCTCTGCGCATGCGACATACAGTCTTGCTGGACCGGATGCGCTTGTCAACAAGGTCGTCACTTCAGCCTCAGCCCGCTCGATTGGCCGAGTGGCAGCTGTGAAGGGAGGAGCCCGTTCAGACCTTTCCCCACTGATGGAGCAGCACGTCCACCCACTGGAATCCTCAGGACTTCTCACCCATGATGGCCTCACTGCCCTCCGAAATGCCTTCCGCGCGAATGCAGACATCACAGTCACCTTCGACCATGATCACCGCTTCCTGAGCTATGAATACGGGCCAACGGATCCTCCAACCATTGCAGCAGAGAAACTTCGCGAGGAGTGTACCCGCCGCGGGATTGAGGCATCAGTGACGTGCGATGCCCCAAAGAATCGTACCCGTGGAGTGATCCATGCTGACCTCACGGGCAACGCGAGAACAGTTGCTGCACTCCTCATGCAGTATGTCATTCCCCGTTTCGATCTCTGGACCACTTCCCAGACCGTTCAGTGGGTGCCTGCGCATCTTGGCTGACCAGCGTTCCCTGTTCGATGACGAGCCAGCCGCGCCAGATCAGCCCGAGGTCTCCCATGGTGCACCGCTTGCGCACCGCATGCGGCCGCAGTCATTCGATGAGGTTCTTGGACAGGATGACATCTTCGGCGTGGGCCGTCCACTCCGGAAGGCCATAGACAATGGCCACATACCATCCCTCGTCCTCTGGGGACCTCCAGGCACAGGAAAGACCACGCTGTCACGGATCATTGCACTGGCAACGCATGCTGCCCTCGAGGAGCTCAGTGCCACAGGATCCGGTGTTGCGGACGTGCGGAAAGTGGTTGCCCGGGCAGAGGAGAGACACCGCCTCGGTGTTCCCACAATCCTCTTCATTGATGAGATCCACCGGTTCAACACCGCGCAGCAGGATGTTGTACTGCCGCATGTGGAGTCCGGTCGCATTCACCTCATTGGCGCAACAACGGAAAACCCAAGCCACTCGGTGAACAGTGCGCTCCTCTCGCGGCTCCGTGTCGTTGCGCTCCATGCACTGACACCTGAACAGCTTCGCCACTGTGCAGAGCGTGCGCTTGCGGACACTGAACGTGGACTGGGAAGTCGGGAGCACACGCTTGGTGAGGATGCGCTGCAGCTCCTTGCAACTGGCTCTGGCGGTGATGCCCGGATCATGCTCACAGCACTTGAGCTCGCAGCAGCTGCAACACCTCCCACGACTCCCATCGCAGCCGACACCATCAGGGATGCGCTCTCCCATCCAAATCTGCTTAGCGACCGTGCTGGAGACCAGCACTATTGGCTCATTTCCGCCTTCATCAAGTCTGTGCGCGGAAGCGATGCCACAGCAGCACTTTACTGGCTTGCACGCATGCTCGAAGGAGGCGAAGATCCGCGGTTCATCACCCGCCGCCTCATCATCCTTGCTGCGGAGGACATAGGGAATGCGGATCCCACTGCACTCCAGCTAGCCGTTTCATGCCATCTTGCAGTGCAGCACATCGGCATGCCTGAAGGAAACCTTCCCCTCACGGAAACGACAATCGCGCTTGCCCAGGCACCAAAATCGAATCTCTCCGTGCGGGCATATGCGAAAGCCCGGGAAGATGCGATTGCAACCCGTGAAGTGCCCGTTCCCATTCATCTCCGCAATGCTGTCACTGCCCTTGACCGGTCCTTCTCCTTTGGTGAGGAGTACCGGTATCCCCATGCAGATCCGACACACGGTGAGGGGCAGCAGTACCTGCCCGATGTCCTTCACGGCAGATCATATCTTGACAGCGATCCACCTAGCTGAGGGACCTGTCGATAGCGTGGCTCTTGGCAGTGCGTGCAGCTAGAGCCTCACCTCTCCAGTTGCCAATCTCCCTGCCCATATCCTTCAGCGACTGGCGCAGAACACTCCACGCAGGGCTGTCTTTCGCAAGCTCTGACCTACCTTCTGTGCAGTCGAGCACAGTGACAACGGAACCATCCTTCATGTCTGCCATGATTGTGTCGACCCTGGACTTGTATGTGAAGCCCCCATGAAGGTCATAGCTCCATGTGATATGAAATGGACCGTGCTCTATCACACCCACTGTTGTGCCGTACACATCATGAATGCTCATGCCTGCTGGCAGGGGGAAGTCGTCTGGCGCTTCACGCCACACAGTGCGCAGGAGTGTATCGAGATTGGACTCGAATTTCCGAAGTGTCCACCACCGTGGCTGCCGTGACGGCTCAGAAGTCTGCACATTCTCTCGTGTGAGGAAGTCGTGCTGTGTCATGTTCTGCCTCCAGAATTCCCCTCTTTTCCCACGCTACATCTCCAACCGAGACACAGCACGGACAGTGCACTTGCGTCTTCAGTGGCAGCACATTCTGCAGAACATTGGATGGCTTGCCTCTGCATTCATCCAAAGCACGATGACAGACTAGGCGAGATGGCACGAATGTCCTTGCGCATGCGACTTGCAGGCTCACTTCTGTCAGCCACGGTTCGTGCGCTTCCCGTAAAGAGACGCGTGCCTGGACGCCACATTCCCTCCGTCTCGCACCAAGCGACATAGTCACTCTCCAGGTGCTCCGGGCAGGCTACATCAGCAGCAAAGCCAGCATCATGTACACGCTCAAGTATCGATTCTGCAGTCACAAGTGCCCTCTCGTCGGAGCACAGGACAAGTCCCCGGGATCCGCGAGGGAGCCGTTTCAGCTTCCCGGACTGGCGCATGAACTCCTCAATCTGGTGCAGTGCATGAGGAGTTGCAGCCGCATCACAGCGGATGATGGGGAGCCGCTTTTCGCCTCGCGCCACACGAGCAGTGTTCACTGCGGAAGCAATGAGTTCCCCTGCGGGATCCACACGTGATGCCCGGACAATGAGGAACGAGTACGTGCCATCCACCAGTTTCTCTCCCAGCTGTGTGATGAGATCATGGACTGCAGGAAGCACTGCAGGAACAGAAGTGGATGCGAACTGCAGCCGAAACTCCTCCCAACTGGCAGCTGCATGGATATCCATACGCACAGTGCGAAGCAGGTCTCGCTCCCCTTTAGTTCCTCCGTACAGGGGAGTATCAGTGAACTTCCCTTGGGACAGTCCTGTGAGATCCTGTCGGTCCCGAATCGGTCCCGCATTGACATTGCCTTTGTACAGCCGGGCTGCACAAGGCCATCCGAATTCATCGACATCACGTCCAGACTTGCCTGAAGTCGTCATTCTGGGAGATGCGTCTCTCTTCAACTTTGCAAGCGCAAAACTTGAATTTGTACCGTTAGGTTGCATGTGTTCCAAGGTGAGCGTTTCTCGGAAGAAGCGGAACTCGCGGTTGTGGAAGTCGTGCTGCTTCAAAAATGCGATCAAGGTGTTCCACTCCTTCTTGCCAGCACGCTTGGCGTTGCCAGCAAGGAAGACATCCTCGACAAGTTCAAGCTGTTCTTGAGGCGGGTGACCCATGAGATTTGGCTCCTGCATCCAGCTTTCAGCGGTTTCGAGGAACTCACTGTCCGTGAGGCTCCCAGATTCCAGTTTCTCTCGAAATCCGGCCAGGGAAGCTGGATTGATGTTGCAGCTAAGAAGAGCAGCGCGGAGATTTCTGGCGTGGTCACAGTCACTGTAGCCACTCCACGTGACAGCCTTTCGCATCCTGTGGATGAGTGCATTCACTTCCTTCCGGGATACAAACTGCTCTGCGTCATGCTTGCGCTGGAACTGAGAGCCATCAAGAACTGCAACATCAAACGGGATGCCTCCCCGGGTGAGTATGCGACCGAGTCGTGCAATGGACTTGCCGGTCGTTATGCCCTCGGTCACAACAAGTGCGCGCTTGGAAGGATCCCTCTTGTCAAGAAAGTGCCTGCGTTGTGCCACTGCTGTTTGGAGTGCGGGAACCTGGTCGTCAGACGAGGCACCCTGGATGAAGACAATGGGTATGGCAGGAAGTCCATGAGACCTGTTCCATGCATTGATCGTCCTGTGTACAAGAAGGGCAGGAATGCGTCCAGTCGTGTCATCTCCAATGACAACACCAAACTCATTGCGAAGTATGGCTGGCTTCAGTGCAGTAAGCAGGGCATCAAAGCCACCCATGAGCTGTGCAAGCTCAGGAGTTGAAGGTGTAGCTCCCCTGAGTACTGTGGCAGTGGCATTCCCATCCATTGTCATGGAGTCTACGACATGTGCAGGGACATCTTCGAGACAGTTTCTCCACTACCTCCTACACTCGAATCCACTGCATATTCACTGCGCCACGCTGGTACTCAGCGCTGCCACTTCGCGCAAAACCTGGCCATGGTATTCTGAACGCATGGGACTATTCTCCTTCCGGCCTGCTGCTCTTCCCGACCCCGCAAAGGCGCTCCCAGGGCGTGAGACGCCCATCCTTTCGACAGGTATGCACCACGTGCTGGGAACACTCCTCCTTCCCCCGTTTCCCGAGGGACATGAGCAGGCATACTTTGGCATGGGATGCTTCTGGGGTGCAGAGAAGCAGTTCTGGTCACTCTCTGGAGTTGGCACAACCGCTGTCGGCTATGCAGGCGGATATACGCCGAATCCCACATATGAGGAAGTCTGCACGGGAATGACTGGCCATGCGGAGGTCGTCCTCATCGATTTCGATCCCGCAGTGATTGGCTACGCATCACTCCTCCAGCAATTCTTCGAGGGACATGACCCTACCCAGGGCATGCGCCAGGGCAATGACACCGGCACCCAGTACCGGAGCATCATTCTCACGACATCCTCACGACAGGCTGAGGAAGCCCACCGCATGTGCGACACGTACGCAGCCACTCTGCATTCCCACGGGTATGGGGACATCACCACTGCCATTGCTCCGCTTTCCACATTCTACTATGCTGAGGCGTACCATCAGCAGTATCTTCACACCCATCCGGATGGCTACTGCGGACACGGTGGAACAGGCATCTCCTGCCCCATTGGAACAGGCATCTCCCACAGTGACTCCCACTGACCGTGTGAAGAGTCGGCTACTCCTGCTGACTGCGCCCTGCATCCTGGGAATGGTGCTTGCTGCAAGCTCCTGCAGTACTACCCCCACGAGCACGCTCCATCACTCTCCAGCACCAACTCCACTCCGTACCCACACGAAGGCACCATCCCCATCCTCCGCACCACTCCTCCAGCCTCAGGCATCACCCACACAATCGGCATCATGCACAACTCCACAGCTGGAAGCTTCCATTCTCGACAAGAGTGGAGCTGCGGGAACCATCTATGCTGCAGTGAGCCTCACAAACACCACAGGTGAAGGCTGCTCCATTTCGGGCTATCCCAAGATAGCCGCCATCAGCGCAGCTGGCGCGGACGTCCAGCTGCAGGAGAACAGCACGGCTGGTCCACTGTCACCGTTCGCAATCTACGGTGCCTTTCCCCTCATTGCGGATCTTCCTCCCCATGGGGAAGGCGCATTTGTTCTGGCATATACGGACAGTCCCGTAGGGAACGCAGCCTGCGTGCAGATCGCAAAACTTGTGATATCCCCCCCCTCAGGAAATGGAACGCTTCTTGTGCCATTTCCGGCAACGTTGTGCAGCACCACAGTCAGCGTCTCTCCAGTGAAGTCAGGAATCTCCTTCCTCTCCCCCTAGTGGAGAGGAAATGGTGCCGGGAAAGGGAATCGAACCCTTACAAGCTTGCGCTTACAGCGCCCTGAACGCTGCGTGTCTACCAGTTCCACCATCCCGGCTGGATGCCTGTGTTGCCCATGCTATCCCTGCAGTGCAACAACTGCGAGAGAGATGGCGCCAAAGAGCACAGTGAACACGACTGTGAGTCTCAGAAGGGTGCTTTCCAGTCCACGACGCCGGCGGTATCCGCCTCCAGAGGAACTTCCTCCAAACGTTCCACCCATGCCAGCAGCATTGGGGGTCTGCAGCAGTATCCCGAGGCACACGAGCACTGCAAGTGCGATCTGTACTCCGTCGAGAATGGCCATATTGAGATCTCCACAGTGACTGGAATCAAGAGTGTAGTATAGCGCGTTTGACGTTTCTTACGGAGCAGCAGGAACAGCTGCCGGAGCAGGATTCGCCCTGACAATCATGGAATGTCCAGTCATCTCTGGAGGAACAGGAAGACCGAGCGCATCAAGACAGGTTGGAGCCACATCCGCAAGCGCTCCACCGGATCTCAGCGTGATGTTCCGCAATCCTGCCACAACGAGTGGCACTGGACTGGTCGTATGCGATGTGCGAGGAGCGTTCGTTTCAGGATCGATCATGATCTCCGCATTCCCGTGATCCGCAGTGAGGACAAGTGTCCCGCCCTTTCTTTCCAGTGCCTTGACGATCCGGCCAAGACATGTGTCGACTTCCTCCACTGCGACTACTGTCGCCTTGAGGTCACCTGTGTGTCCAACCATGTCAGCATTCGCGAAGTTCACGACAACGAGCGCATCATCGTGATGTTCGATGCGGTCCACAACAGCATTGGTGATGGGAAACGCGCTCATTTCCGGAAACCGGTCATACGTGGGGACCTTG
Source organism: bacterium (assembly GCA_021803465.1). Classification (GTDB taxonomy): domain Bacteria; phylum Chloroflexota; class Dormibacteria; order Aeolococcales; family Aeolococcaceae; genus JAJZLL01. Next base: position 28,872 of record JAJZLL010000025.1, on the reverse strand, counting down.
GGAGAAGGCACAAGGAGCCTGTCCTCACCAGGAAACGGCTGTTCCCTTCCTCCATTGATGAAATACGTGACATGCGCATACTTCTCGGTTTCCGCAACATGGAACTGGGTGAGATGGTGAGCGCTCACTACTTCAGCAATCGTGTGCCGCACCTCTTCAGCAGGAAACGCGACTGGAAGGTGGAACTGCTCATCATACATGGCGAATGTCACGATCTGGAGTGGCTCGATCCTGTCTCCCCTGTAGAACTTCGAGAACTCCTCGTCAATGAAGGCATGGACAAGCTGGCGCATGCGGTCAGGACGGAAGTTGAAGCAGATGATGACATCACCCGGACGGATGACTGTCCGCTCACTCACGGACGGTGCGACACTCGCTGGACGGATGAACTCGTCCGTGATGGAGTCGTCATAGCAGTTGGAAATGTACTCTTCGATATCGGCAATGCATGCTCCCTCATTGCCCACAAGCACGTTGTATGCCTCTTCCACCCGCCCCCACCGCCTGTCACGGTCCATGGCGAAGTACCGTCCCCCAATTGAGGCAATGCGGCCAACACCAATGTCTTCCAGCGCATCCTGGAAGGAGAGCACTTCCTCAAGTCCACTTGTCGGGGGAGTGTCCCTTCCATCAAGGAAGCAGTGGAATGCAAGCCGCTCAATGCCACGCCGCTTTGCGAGTTCAGCAAGCGCGAGTGCGTGGCGTGTGTGGCTGTGTACCCCACCTGCTGAAAGGAGGCCGATGCAGTGCACAGTTGCTGTGCCAGCACGTCCACGATCCATGGCATTCACAAGAACAGGATTCGCGAAGAATGACTCATTCTCAATGCTCTTTGTGATGCGTGTGAGGGGCTGATAGATGACACGGCCCGAGCCAATGGTGAGATGACCAACCTCGGAATTTCCCTGCTGGCCCACAGGAAGTCCCACTGCCTCACCGCTTGCACTGAGTGTCGCATTCGGCCAATGCGCCAATAGCGCATCGATGTTCGGTGTCTTCGCACGCCGAATGGCATTGCCCCGGCGCTCATCACGGATGCCCCACCCATCAAGGATGATGAGTGCTGTCGGCCTGCTCATGGCACCTCCCTCAATGTTCGTGATTCCTGTGCTGCATGCATGATCGCGTCAAACTCATCGATGCGGAGGCTGGCACCCCCAACTAGCGCTCCGGAGATGGAGGGTTGACGCACAAATGATACGGCATTTTCCGCAGTCACGCTTCCTCCATACACCACTTTCACTGCTTCTGGTTGGCATGCGAACCTGTCTGCGCACCAGAGGGAGATCGCAGCACTGACACGTTCCGCATCATCGGGCGTTGGTGTGACTCCTGTTCCAATTGCCCACACTGGCTCGTACGCAATGACAATGCCTTCCTGGGTGAGTGACGGGAGGTCAACTGGCAGCGCAGTGGAGAGCTGCCTTGTGAGAACAGCAATCGTTTCCCCATTCCTGCGCTCCTGCTCGGTCTCTCCAATGGCGAGCATGATGCGCAGTCCTGCAGCAACAGCAGTGCGGACCTTCCGTGCAATCATGTCATCAGTCTCATGGAAGACATGGCGCCGTTCCGAATGCCCGAGCAGCACATACCTGCACACAGGCGCAATCATGGAAGCGGAAATCTCGCCCGTGAAAGCGCCTGAGGTTTCCCAGTGCATGTTCTGTGCACCAAGCTCGACATCAGTGGCGCCGAGCATGTCAGCCACTGGCCACAGATGGACGAATGGAGGAAAGAGCACGACATCGATATCCGGATGCTTGTCAGCGCGTTCGCAGACATCGCGAGCAAGCAGACACCCCTCCTCTACAGTCGTATGCATCTTCCAGTTCGCAGCAACAACTGGACGGAGGCCAGCTGCAGTCACTGCTGGTGCACCACTTCGGATGGAGCAGCCTCAAGCGCTGCAATGCCAGGAAGGGTGCGTCCCTCGAGGAACTCGAGTGTCGCTCCACCACCTGTGCTCACATGGGTGAAGTGCGCAATGCATGGCTCTCCCTCGAGCGCTGCAGCTGCATCGCCACCTCCCAGCACAGTTGTTCCGTGGCAGGACATGCACGCTTCCCCAATACGGTGCGTTGCCTTTTCGAATGGAGCATGCTCGTACGCGCCAAACGGACCATTCCAGACAAGGGTGCGGCAGGAAGCAAGCTCCTCGCGCATGGCATCGACTGTCCTTGGTCCAACATCGAACACAGCACAGTCCCCAGGAATGTCTGTGACATCCACGGTGCGTGCCGCATCTCCCGAAGTGATGTCTGGAGCTACTACAACATCCAGCGGCAGATGCAGTGCGACATCGTGTGCGTCCGCATAGTCCATGATGGACTGGCACTGTGCGAGCTGGTCGTCCTCGACAAGGGATGTTCCCACTCCAAGGCCCTGCGCCTTGAGGAATGTGCATGCCATGGCTCCTCCCACCCACATCGCATCGACACGGTGGAGAAGGGACTCCAGCACAGGAATCTTTGAGGAGACCTTTGCACCACCCAGAAGGGCGATGAATGGGTGCTCAGGTTCTGTCATGAGCGAGGTCAGCACGCGGATCTCCTGGGCAAGAAGCAGTCCTGCGCATGAGGGCAGATAGGAGGCAACTCCTGCAGTGGATGCGTGCGCACGATGCGCTGCACCGAACGCATCGTTGCAGAACACATCAGCAAGCGAAGCCAGCTCCCGTGCGAACGCGGGATCATTGGCTTCCTCACGGGGATCGAAGCGCACATTCTCGAGCATTGCGAACTGGCCGTCCTGCATAACGCTGTGAAGTGCCTTGGCCTCCTCACCAACGATGTCCGCCACCCAGAGAACAGGCAGGTGGAGAAGCTCTGAAGCGCGAGCAGCAATGGGACGTGTGGATAGATTGGGGTCAGAAGCTCCCTTTGGCCTGCCAAGATGCGTGACAATGATGGTCTTTGCACCATGCTCGTGGAGGTACGTGAGTGTGGGAAGGGCTGCAGTGATTCTCCTGTCATCAAGGATGCGGCCATCATCCATGGGAACATTGAAATCCACCCTCAGCAGGACAGTCGTGCCCTGGAGTGAGCGCTCAGTGATGGACTGCATGCTGCTTCTCCGTACCGACAGTCACGCCGTCCGCTGCCGCCATGTGCATGAGGAGGTCCACCACACGGTTCGAGTATCCCCACTCATTGTCGTACCAGGCGAGAACCTTGGCATGCCGGGGGCCGAGCACCATTGTCGACTTCGCATCAACCACTGAGGAGCGCACCTCATGGAGGTAGTCGGAGGAGACGAGCTCCTCTTCCGACACGCCAAGGATCCCCTTCAGCGTGGAGCCAGAAGCTTCCTCAAACGCCCGGTTGATGGATTCCACATCAGCATCCCGCTCAAGCGTGACAACGAGGTCGACAAGGCTCACATCCGGGACGGGAACGCGAAGGGCCATTCCATGGAACTTCCCCTTGAGCTCTGGAAGCACGAGTGCAACAGCCTTCGCAGCGCCAGTCGTTGTGGGAATGATGGCCTGTGCTGCAGCCCGTGCACGGCGAAGGTCCTTGTGCGGTGCATCGAGGATCTTCTGGTCATTCGTGTACGCATGCACTGTTGTCATGAGTCCAGACTCGATGCCGAACTGCTCCTGCAGCACCTTTGCGACAGGGGCAAGACAGTTCGTCGTGCATGATGCGTTGGAGACGATGTGATGGGAAGCCGGATCGTACATCCTGTCATTCACACCCATCACGATCGTGACATCCTCGCCCTTCGCAGGTGCTGTGATGATCACCTTCTTCGCACCTGCAGCAAGGTGGGCCTTCGCCTTGCCTGCATCTGTGAACAGTCCTGTTGACTCGATGACATAGTCAACACCGAGGCTCTTCCAGGGAAGGGCTGCGGGATCGCGCTCCGCAAGGATGCGCGTTGGACGTCCATCCACGACGATGGAGTCTCCCTCGACCTGGACATCATGGTGGAAGGATCCAAGTATCGTGTCGTGACGCAGAAGATGGGCAAGCGTTTCTGGATTCGTGACATCGTTCACAGCCACAATCTCATATGACTCGCTGCGATCCTGCAGGACACGGAAAACATTCCTGCCGATCCGTCCAAATCCGTTGATTCCGAGGCGTACCGTCATGATGTTTCTCCTTTACTCCCCTGCGTGCAGTACAGGTCACCCTGACAGTATCATGTTCCCTCAAAGCATCGCACCTGAAAAGGGCCCTGCCAGCAAGGCTCAGGCATTCTCGATGATTGTGGGGGGAGGAAGGTCCTCATCTGATTTCTTGTACAGGTCCCTGTGGAGAAACTCAACAGGAAAGCCAAGCTCCCTGAGCTCCACAGCAAGCGCAATGACCACTGCCACGGAACGATGCTGCCCTCCCGTGCAGCCAACTGCGATCTGAAGTTCATGCTGCTTTCTCTTCGCATAGAGCGGGAGGGTCCATTCCACCCACTGCACAACATGTTCGAGGAAATGCTGCGTGTCCTGAGCATCGACAACGTAGTGGTACACCGCCTCGTCCTCACCCGTACCACTGCGGAGCTTCTCGTTCCAGAACGGATTTGGAAGCACACGTGCATCAAAGACCATGTGCGCATCTGTAGGCATGCCATACTTGAATCCGAATGACTGGAGGCGAATGCACGGTCTTTCCGACTCGGGTATGCCAGTCAGCTGGATCATGGACTGGATCCTGTGCTCGACAGCCTCACGGGTGAGAGTGCTCAAGTCGAGTACGGAAGCCGCATACTTCCTGAGCCGCTGCAGCTGCTCACGGGCACCAGCCACATAGGTGAGCGCAGCATCGCTTTCCATTTCGGACTGCTCCCCTAACCATGTTGCAAGCTGCTCATCACGTGCATCGAGAAACAGTATGTGGAAGGAGTCATGTGCTGGAGCACGGAGTGCGCCAATGGCAAGATGGGGATCTGGCATGGCAAGAATGTAGGTTGCTCCCCTTCCTGATGCATCGAGGGCACGTTCAGCATCAGCAAGGGTACGCGTTATGTGCACTGTTGCCTCGTAGGCAGCAAGGACTGATGCGATCGATTCGTAGTCGATTCCTGGCATTCCCGTTATGACAATCGTCTGTGAATTACCCATGGTGCGAGAGGCAATGCTCCTTTACAGCTGTTCCCGAATTGCCCGTGCAGTGTCCAGTGGGCAGCCAAGGACTTCAGCAAGCTCTGCTGCTGTCGCTGCACGGATGCGCTCAATAGTTCCATATTGCGTCAAGAGGCGCTCCTTGCGTGCTGGTCCGATGCCTTTCACATCATCGAGCAGGGACCGCACTGATGCCTTTCCACGCTTTGCACGATGGCGGGTAATGGCGAACCTGTGGGCTTCATCACGCAGACGCTGCACCAGAAAGAGCTCCTCACTGTCACGTGGCAACATCACAGGTGCAGACTTCCCTGGAAGGAAGATCTCCTCAAACCGCTTCGCCAATCCCACTACAGGAATGTTCCGTCCTGATGCCCTCATGACTTCCATGACTGCGGAGAGCTGTCCCTTTCCCCCGTCAATGATGATGAGGTCAGGCCATTCTGCAAGGCTCGCATCCTCCTTCCCGCCCTCAGCATACGCACCAGAGCGTGAGGGATGCGGTCGTCTCTGTTCCTCCTCACGTTCTCCATTGCTTCCTTCGGGGTCCTCAAGGGGAAGATTCTCCTCATCACGCTTCCATGGCAGATGCTGAAGCCGCCTTTCCATGACTTCCTGGTGTGAGGCGAAATCATTGGGACCTTCGACTGTCTTGATGGAGAAGATGCGGTAGAGGGAGTGCACTGCCTTGCCATCGATAAACACAACCATCGATCCCACAGAGTTTGTCCCCATCGTGTTGCTGATGTCGTAGCATTCGATCCTGTGAAGGGGAGATGGCACATGGAGCGCATGCTGGAGCCTCACAAGCGCTGCCTCCAGGCGTTCCGCCCCACTCTGCTTGGGAGAGAGAACACGCTGCGAGATGGCGACATGGGCCATCTCCATGACCTTGCTGCTCAGCTCCCTGAACTGCCCACGGAGAGGCACATGAATTGCCACCCTGTGCCCGGCATAGGAGGTGAGCGCCTCATCAAGCTCCTCCGGCTCCTCGATGGGAAACGGAATCATGATGTGCTTGGGAATCTCGACAGTTCCCTCATAGTGCTGGCCGATGAACGAGCGGATGACATCCGCATCAGTCCAGTCCGCATCATCTGTCATGTCGAACCAGTCCACTCCTGCAACTGCGCCATCGCGAACGTTCATGACTGCAAGAACGCATGCCTCTGACGTCCGTGCAATGCCAATGCAGTCATGGTCTCCCCTGTGGACAGTGATGACATGCTGCCGCTGCTGGAGACGGACTATGCGGTCCATCCGGTCCCTCAGCACAGCCGCCCTCTCGAAGTGGAGGTTTGACGCCTCCTCCTCCATCTGGTGCCTCAGCTTCCGGAGGATGGGATGCACTTTCCCGGAAAGGAAGTTCCCCAGTTCCTCGAGAGAAGATGCGTAGGCATCCTGCGTGACAAGACCTGCGCACGGCCCCTGGCACCGCTTGATGTGGTAGTCAAGGCACACCCTTCCCTGCCGGAACACCTCATCGCTGCAGGTGCGAAAGTTGAATGTGGGTCGGACGTACCGGATAGTGGACTTCAGTGCACCCGAATCGGGATAGGGACCGAAGTACGCTGAACCATCATGCACAGCCTTCCTGGCATAGACGGGCCTGGGAAATGCGTCAGGATATGACCGTGCTGTGCTCGGATCTTCCTTGACTTCGCGATGAGGAACAGGATGGGGAAGCTTGAGAAAGAGGTATGACTTGTCATCCTTGAGACGCACGTTGAACCGGGGTGCATACTGTTTGATGAGAAGGTTCTCGAGGACAAGCGCCTCACTCTCCGTTGTGCATGGCACGATGTCGAACGTCACGATCTGTGCGACAAGCTGGGCGATGCGGAGACCATGCTTGGCAGAGGGAGCGAAGTACGAGCGGAGACGCTGCCGGGCATTCCTCGCCTTTCCGACATACAGCACTGTGTCAGAGGCATCCTTCATGATGTACACGCCTGGATGGGTCGGTGCCTGACGGAGCTTCGCACGGAGATCCTCCTGCCGTGTCACAAGAGGCTTTAGCGCTTGAGAACTGGTCCCAGACACCTCAGCCACGTCCCTGCTGCTCCGCTTCTGCAAGCATCCGTGCAAATGCTGCCTCGTCAAGTATGGTGACACCGAGCTTTTCAGCCTGCGCAAGCTTTGAGCCTGGAGCAGATCCTGCGATCACGTACGTCGTCTTCCTGCTCACGGAGGATGACACATGGCCTCCATGCCTCCCAATGGCAGCTTCCACCTCGTGCCGTGGCATAGACAGCGTCCCTGTCAACACCCAGGTGGTGCCGAGAAAGGGACCTGCTGCAGTTGCTGCTTCCGTGATCCGCACTCCATGTGCAAGCACGTCATCAAGAAGCTTCTGGCTTGCCTCCTCCTTGAGCCACGTCTCAATCGCATCCGCAACGGTCTCGCCAATGCCATCGATGGCAAGAAGCTCCTCCCGTGATGCGTGGCGGAACCTGTCGAGGGAACCGAAATGCGCTGCGAGAACCCCTGCAGTCGTGCTCCCGACATGGCGGATGCCCAAGGCTGTGATGAGGACATCTAGGCGCAGTTCCCGACAGTCAGCTATTGCCCGAAGCAGCTTGTCCGCAAGCTTCTCCTTCACGCCTGGAAGATCAAGAAGCATCTCGCGAGTGAGACTGAAGAGGTCCGCAAGACTTGCGAGGGATCCCTTGGCAAGAAGGCGGTCAATCATCGCAGGACCGAATCCCTCGATATTGAGGGCCTGCCGGCTCACTGCATGCTGGAGCCGTTCCCTCTGCTGTGCAGGACAGGCAGTGTTGATGCATCGCCATGCAACCTCACCAGCTTCACGTATGACCCGGGAGCCACACGAGGGACACGCTGTCGGCATGCTCCATGGAACAGCTGTGCCCGCACGCTCCTCAAGAACAACGCGTACTACTTCAGGAATGACATCTCCTGCCTTGTGGATGACCACCCTGTCTCCAATACGGATATCCTTTCGCTGAATGTCATCCTCGTTGTGCAGTGTGCACCTCCGGATGGTGGATCCAGCAAGGAGCACTGGAGCAAGTTCCGCCACTGGAGTGAGTGTCCCAATCCTGCCAACCTGGACTGTAATGTCCTCGAGCGTCGTCACAGCCTCGAGGGGAGGAAACTTGTACGCTGTCGCCCAGCGTGGAGAATGGCTGACAGAACCGAGTTCCTCCTGGAGCCGCTTCTCATCGACCTTGATGACAACACCATCCGTATCGTAGTCGAGCTCGTGGCGCGCACTCTGCCACTTCTCAAGGTATGAGAGTATTCCAGCTGCTTCCTCAACACGCTCCCAGTGGGGATTGACCCGGAATCCAAGTTCTGCCAGCAGCGGAAGGACTGCAGCCTGGGAGCCCACAGTTGACACTGGCTCGATGTGGTACATGAACACATCGAGACTGCGCTGCGCTGTGATGGATGGATCCAGCTGGCGCACAGCTCCAGCAGCAGCATTCCTGGGATTGGCGTAGGGCTGTTTCCCCTCCTCATCAAGCTTCTCATTGATCTGCTGGAATGAGGACTTCGGCATGTACACCTCACCCCGGATCTCAATGACTCCCCTGAGTGTGTCAGGAACATTCCTGAGCACCCGTGGCACAGAAGGAATGGTGAGGATGTTCTGGGTGACAAGCTCTCCCACAAATCCATTTCCCCTGGTGGCAGCCCGAACGAACCTTCCATCCTCATATGTGAGTGAGATGGCAAGGCCATCTATCTTCAGCTCGCACACAAATCCTTCAATATGACCCACTCGCCGTTCCGCACGGGCGATGAAGGACTGCACATCATCGGCCGAGAACGCATTGTCCAGGGAAAGCATTGGATACTGGTGGGACACCTTCTCGAACTTCTCGAGAGGCACATGCCCCACATGCTGCGTTGGCGAATCCTGCGTGATGAGCTCCGGATGGGCAGCTTCCAGCTCAGCAAGCCGCTGGTAGAGGGCATCGTACTCCGCATCACTGATCTCTGGCCTGTCGAGCACATGGTACAGGTACAGATGGTGCTGCAGCTGTTCCCTGAGGGAAGCGATCTCTTCCGTGTCGGTTGCCATGCGTCCCACCTCAGCTACAGACGCTCGAGTCGGGCTTCCTGGGCAATGAAGATCCGTGTCGTGTTGGAGTCAAACCGGATTGTGAGTTCATCACCTCCCCGTGAGGGATCCTTCTGCACGACCGTTCCCACTCCATACAGGTGATGGCGGACTCGGTCACCTACAGCGAACGAACTCGGAGGCACATTCTGGGACTCACCCCACCGTTCCTCCTGCGGAGCCGAATCAAGCTGCGACTGCTGCCGCACCATGAGTTCCTCAGGGATGTCATCGAGGAACCTGGATGGCTGGCACCTGTTGGCCTCTCCGTAGAGATGCCGGACAAATGCGTGGCTGATGTACAGGTGCTCCTTTGCCCGGGTGATGCCCACATACGCGAGTCGCCGTTCCTCATCGAGATCCGAAGGAGTGCCTTCTCGTATTGCACGGACATGGGGAAGAAGTCCCTCCTCCCAGCCAACAAGAAACACGACCTGGTACTCAAGTCCCTTCACCTGGTGCAGGGTGATGAGGGTGACAGCATCCCCTTCACCACTCATCATGTCGACATCGGATGCGAGCGCAAGATTCTCAAGGAGTGTCTGCATTCCCTCTTCAGGCGGAAGGGAGTCATACTCCGTGGCGAGTCCAATGAGCTCTGTCACGTTGTTCCAACGGTCCTCACCCTCCTCTGTCCCATCCCTCAGGTACTGCTCGTACCTAGTGGCCGCAGTGAGATGCTTGAGAAGTTCAGAGGGTGGAAGCGATGCAAGGCGCTCTAGGCAACTGTCAATGATCTCGACGAACTGAGTCACGCTCACATGAGGGAAGTGCGATGGAGGTGTCTCGAGCAGTGCCCTCATCGCATCGAGTGGCGTGAGTGCATGATCCCGGGCATAAACGACGATGTCTGCCACACTCTTCTCGCCAAGCTTGCGCTTTGGAACATTTGCTATGCGGACAAACGACGCCACATCCGCAGGATTGACAACGAACTTGCAGTACGCAAGGATGTCCTTCACTTCCTTCCGCTCGTAGTACCGTATTCCTCCCACCATCCGGTAGGGAATGTTGTTGCGGCGGAAGGCATCCTCAAAGGCACGTGACTGGGCATTAGTCCTGTAGGTGACCACGCACTCGTTGAGTGGAACATGTTCCTGCCGGACAAGGCGCACAATCTCCCGTGAAACGCGCTCAGCCTCATCACGCTCATCGTATGTCGAGTAGATCGTGATGGGCTCTCCACTCCCGATATCCGTCCACAGCCGCTTCTCTGCCCGTTCATCCACATGCTCAATGACACCGTACGCTGCGTCAAGGATGGTCTGAGTGGACCGGTAGTTGCGGTCCAGGGTGACCACAGTGGCATCCGGGTAGTCCCGCTTGAACGAGAGGATGTTCGTGATGTCAGCACCCCGCCATCCATATATGGACTGGTCATCATCGCCAACGACTGTGATGTCCCTGTGCAGCTGGGCAATGAGTGTCGCGAGCCTGTACTGGGCGTGGTTCGTGTCCTGGTACTCGTCAACAAAGAGGTGCTGGAAACGCTCCCCGAGCTCTGCAGTCACCTCATCATGCTGCTCCAGCAGCACAACTGCCTGGCACAGCAGGTCATCGAAGTCGAGAGCGCGGGCACGCTCGAGTTCTGACTGGTACGCAGCATACACGGCCGCATGGGTTCGGTCATACGAGGAATGCGCTATGGCCTCAGCAGCAGAAGGTGTGAGAAAGGCGTTCTTCGCTGTGCTGATGGAATGAATGACAGTCTGTGGACTGTACATCTTGTTGTTCGCTATGCCAGCAACTTCCATCGCGCGCTTCACAGCAGCAAGCCTGTCCGCCTCATCATAGATGGAAAACGATGAGGAGATGCCCGCCACATGGCCACGTGTCCTGAGGATGTACGCGCCAAGCGAGTGGAACGTGCCACACCAGATTCCTTCCACCTCATTCCCCACAAGAAGCCCTATGCGGGAGCGCATTTCCGTCGCTGCCTTCTTCGTGAAGGTCACTGCGCACACCTGGTGTGAATCCGCGCCTCCCTCAAGGATGAGATATGCGATGCGATGTGCAATGACATTCGTCTTGCCACTTCCTGCACCAGCAAAGATCAGAAGGGGCCCACATGGCGCCTCGACTGCACTGCGCTGCGCATCATTAAGCCGTTCCATGGACCGGCGGAGGGCAGAATGCACTGCCTTGCTGCTTTCTTCAACTCCAGCACTCATACCCTATCCATTGTACGGATTTGCCGGAAGTGCCGAGGGCTCTACTGGAATGCAAAAAAGGGGAGGACAGCTGTCCTCCCCTTTGGATTCGCCTGATGGCCTAATTGGCATCAACGACTGCGAGAATGTCACGCTCCGAGAGGATGAGATACTCCTTGTCGTCGATCTTCACTTCACTGCCCGCATACTTTGCATACATGACACGGTCGCCAACCTTCACATCGAGAGCCACACGGGCTCCTGTCTGCTCATTGAACCGGCCATTGCCTACTGCTTCCACCATGCCTTCCTGTGGCTTCTCTTTGGCAGTATCCGGAAGAACGATACCACTCTTCGTGGTCTCCTCCCGCTCGACAGGCTTGACTACTACGCGATCTGCAAGAGGACGAAGCTTCATGATCTGTATTCCTCCATTTTCCATATGGAATATTGGCAATCTGTTGGTTTGGCACTCGCTAGTGCTGACTGCTAAAAGTATATCAGGTAGTGGCTGCGCTGGTGCCAGTCCCTGCTGGACAGGGCTGGAGTCACCTAGGCTTTGAGGCAGCGACATCCCTAAGGCGCATGAGCATCTCCCCAACTTCGCTGAGGACCATCTCATCATGCATGTCACGCGGAGCAAGAGTGTTGAGGGAATCGAGGGCACCATCAATTTCGTCCACTGATGGTGGACGTGAACGGTTGTCCCGTTCCACTAATCGTCCTACAAGCTCGCGGGCCTGCCCTGCAATCTCGCTCATGAAGGCTACTGTGAGCATACATCCTCACCTGAGATGCTGCGTGTCAAGGCATGCACTCGCGTGCTAGAACTCGCCAAGCTCCATGAGGTTCATGGCTTCAGCCATTGCATCGAAGCCATGCGTAGTCTTTGCGCTCGCAGCCTTCCCCGCACTCGCAATAAGTTCTCCGAGCAGCGCCACATCAATGACCTCGTTCCGTGACTGGTACCGGGTCACAGCACGGGTGATTGACCGTCCGAGCTTCTCGGCAGTATCATGGCCAAGCTGCTCCTCGTGTGCAGTGTCAAGAGCGGATGCGCTTTCCGTGAGCCAGGTTGCCGTAAACTCACCAAGCACGTCCTGCAGGGTCTCATTTGCGACAACTGTCGCTCCAAGCTTGCTGCCCTCCCCCCACAAAGCCGCGACATTCCAGAGCGCTATGAGGGAACCTCCCCGTGCTGCGATCCGCTTGATGACTTCCGTCCGTGGAACCCCATGCGTCTCAGAGACGTGCCGAATCATCGCATCGACAATGGTGTAGGGACCGACAAAGCGCTGTCGTATAGGTGGCACTTCAGCGATTCGTGCATCGATCGCATGGAGACCAAGCTCATCCACGACATTGTCGAGGAACTCCCTGCTGACGACTTCACAGAAGCCCTCATTGAACACGAGGGCTGACGCATCCTTCCAGTATCCGTCCGACTCGAGCTCATGAAGTGTCCTGTCAACGGGACCAAATCCATGCGCAATTTCGTGGATTGCCACTGCAAGGTCTCCCTTCACCATCGAGATCATCCACTTGTTCCGCTCTTCCATCTCAAGGCGAGTGCTGTTCGAGGCTCCCTGCAGGAACTGGTCAATGCGTGAAAGGAGATCACTCCGAAGAACGACAGTCTGCGCTGACGGTAGAAACATTCCCTCCACGTGGCGAATGGTGTCATCAGCCTGTCGCTGGGCAGGCAGCACCTGCACAACACCATTTGGAGCACCTACCAGACGGGAAACGATTCCTGGCAGTACTCGGCAGAGTTCGCTCGCGGACTGTATCGGTTGCACCCCGCTTCCCCTTGTCATCCATGCAGCCACTGCGAATGCAGTGGTCTCCTGATGACATTGTCTCCAATTGGACGAAACGGATCAGTTACACGCAAATGACAGTATTGATGCGATCTCCACTGCCACGGACATGTGGAGCTCAGTCCTCCGCAACCTGGGCGATGGCACTGTGGCTGAAACCGCGGCGATAGAGCAGGTCACGTGCTGCGTGTTTCAGTGCCTGCCTATCATCACCATGCAGATGGCGCTCCACATAGTGTCGAGCAGCATCAATCTCCTCCTCCAGTGGCCATGTGGCAAGAACGTGCGCAATCACGGTTCCTGGTATGCCCCGTGCTCGGAGAAGACGCTCAATGTAGAGCTGACCGTGGCCCCTTCGAAGCTGCGAGCGCACAAGTCCCAAAGCGAGCTCCGCGTCATCAAGGTAGCCATCAGCAGCCAGTCCGTCCAGGACACGCTCCACTGCATGTTCCTCAAAGCCGCGCCGCACAAGACGTAACCTGAGTGCGCTTCGACTCTGCATGGCAGCATCGAGAATGCGATAGGCTCGATCGCGAATGACGCGCTCGTCCGCCTGTCCGGATGCTCCATCCGCAGATGCAGCATCCGGACCCGGACTGGACTTCATGTGCTACTCCGCTTGGTCAGCAGCAGGAGCAGGAGCAGGTGCTGCGCCATCACGCTCAGCAACCTTCTGCTTCACAGCTGCAGTGATCTCATTGAGAAGCTCAGGGTTCGTCTTGAGGTACTCGCGGACATTGTCACGCCCCTGTCCAAGGCGAGTAGCGCCAAACGACAGCCACGAGCCACTCTTCTCGACAACCCGTGTCTCAATGGCAAGATCAAGAACGCTGCCAATATATGAGATCCCCTCGTTGTAGAGAATGTCGAATTCTGCGATGCGGAATGGTGGAGCAATCTTGTTCTTCACCACTTTCACCTTCACCCGGCTCCCGACAACATCAAGACCCTGCTTCAGGGTATCGAGCTTTCGCACATCAAGGCGCACAGATGCGAAGAACTTCAATGCCCGGCCTCCAGTCGTCACCTCAGGGTTGCCAAACATCACGCCAACCTTCTCACGGAGCTGGTTCGTGAAGATGACGCAGGTATTCGAACGGCTGATTGCTGAAGTGAGTTTCCGCATTGCCTGGGACATGAGCCGTGCCTGGAGACCTACATGGCTGTCTCCCATGTCACCTTCAATCTCCGCCTTTGGCACGAGAGCAGCAACGGAGTCGACCACGACAACATCCACTGCACTGCTCCGTACGAGGGCTTCAACAATCTCGAGCGCCTGTTCCCCCGTATCGGGCTGTGAAATGAGGAGCTCGTCCGTCTTGACTCCAATGCGTGCAGCATACTGTGGATCGAGAGCGTGCTCCGCATCAATGCAGGCAGCCACACCACCACGACGCTGTGCTTCAGCAATGATGTGCAGTGTCAGTGTCGTCTTTCCTGAGGACTCTGGCCCATAGATCTCGACAATGCGTCCCCGGGGCACACCACCAACGCCAAGTGCGACATCAAGCGTCAACGCTCCAGTGGGAATGACATCCACATGCTGGACATGCGACTCGCCAAGTCGCATGATGGCCCCTTTGCCATGGGCCCGCTCAATCTGGGCAAGAGCTGAAGCGAGTGCCCGCTCACGTTCCGCACCGTCAAGTCCAGTGCGCTCTGGCTGTCCTGTCACTTCCAATGCTGGCTGCTGGCTGGTTGTCCCTGATGCCATTGATCCTTGCCTCCTTCACTGCACACAGTGCGCAGTGGTGTATCGAGTGTCACTGTGCAAATCGTTGATGACGTCTGTTCATCTGTACACGTCACCCATCGTACCGTTCCCGTAGTATCGATGCCAAGCGTTACCTGTCCTGCACCTCCTCTTCAATCATAGCGAGTGCTGTGTGAACTGCCAGCTCACGGTTGTCCTCACGATTTGCACTGCCCTGAAGCCGGACCACACGAGCAGTGCTCCCATCCGAGGAGGCAGCAAGGGCGACGTAGATAGTGCCAAGCGGTGCTGCTTCCGTTCCACCCGTTGGACCTGCATATCCGGTTATGCCAATTCCATAGTCCGTGCCACACCGCTCCCTCACATTGCATGCGAGTGCACGGGCAACTGCATCGCTCACAACGCCATGGCTTCTTATGAGCGTGGAAGGAACGCCGAGGAGCTGCTCCTTCAGTGTTTCCGTATATGCCACTACACCGCCAAGGAGATACCCAGAAGCTCCAGCGGGCGCACTCAGCGCTGCAGCAAGAAGCCCTCCAGTGCATGACTCCGCAACTGCAATGGTGCGGTGCTGTGCAAGAAGCAGCTTCCCAACACGTCCAGATTCCGGAAAGGCGGACTCAAGTTCAACTGTCATGCTCATACCTGCCAGTGTGCGGTGCCAATGCGACAGCTGCCTGTCGCCTACAAGACGAATCTACGATATCGCCAGAGGTAGTCAAGCCCACTGAGAATCGTTGCGACTGTCGCCACTCCCACAATGTAGGGGACCGCATAGTGCAGCCACGAGAATGATGGGACAAGGAAAATGACAAAGATCATGATGGTCTGTGTGAGGGTCTTCGACTTTCCCCAGGAAGTCGCTGCGACAACGACCCCCTGCGATGCAGCCACAGATCTGAGACCCGTAATGAGAAACTCCCTGGCAATGATGATGAGTACAACCCAGAGAGGCAGCATGGACTGCCATACGAATATCACTAGAACAGTGCTGATGAGCATCTTGTCCGCTAGCGGGTCAAGGAACTTGCCAAGTTCAGTAACGAGATGTCTTCGCCGTGCTATCTGCCCATCCAGCGTGTCTGTGAACATGGCAAGAGCGAACAGTGCCAGTGCCCACAGCATGTGATGCGGAAAGCCAACACTCATCAGTACTGCGATGCATGGAACAAGGAGCAGCCGCAGAATTGTCAGCTGGTTGGGAAGGGTGAGGTGCTGCTTCACCGGTAATTGGTGAACTGCAGCGGCACTCCATAGTCTCCGTCCTTGAGATCCTGAATGACTGCCTGGAGACTGTCCTTGTCCTTTCCTGCGACACGAAGCTGATCACCCTGTATCTGGACATGCACTTTTGGATGCGCTGTACGGATGTGCTTGCTGAGCTCTCTTCCAATGTCTTCCGAGATGCCCTTCTTGAGTTTCGCTGACTGCTTGACAGCTCCCTTGGACGCAGGTTCCACTTCACCCCACTCCAGCACGCGCAAATCCAGCCCCCGACGGAAAAACTTGCTTTCCAGAATGTCCCTGACAGACTTCAGATGGAGCTCTGAAGCAGTCTTCACGGAAACTGCCTCCTTCTCGAGATCGATCTCAGTGTCAGATCCCTTGAAGTCATACCGGTTGGCGACTTCCTTCTGCGCCTGATCTACTGCGTTGACGACTTCCTGGCGGTCGAAGTCGCTCACGACATCAAAAGTGAACTCTTTGGCCATAGTCAGAGCATATCGCAGGACAGACTGTCTGCGTCAGTCACCTGCATCCTCATTAAGTTCGTCAAGTAGCTCGTCAACCTGGAACGGATCCATGAGAACAGCACGTGACTTGCTTCCTTCAAAGGGGCCAACAACCCTGTACTCTGCAAGCTGGTCAATAATGCGGGCTGCACGCGCGTATCCAACTTCAAGCTTCCTCTGCAGAAGTGAGGTCGCTGCCCGTCCTTCACTGGCCACGAGATGGGCAGCCCGTGCAAAGAGCGGATCACGCTTCTTGATGTCACGCTCGGACGACATTGAGGATCCCACTTCAAGAACCATCGGCTCGTAGCTGGGTGGTCCCTGGCGCTTCCAGAAGTTCACAACCTCATCCCGCTCACGGTCACTGAGGTATGCGCCCTGGAGCCGCTTTGGCCGGCCTTCCCCAATGGGCAGATACAGCATGTCACCGTGTCCCAGCAGCTTCTCTGCACCGAGCTCGTCGAGAATGACCCGAGAATCCACTCCACTGGAGACTGCAAAGGCTATGCGGCTTGGAATGTTCGCCTTGATTAGGCCCGTAATGATGTCCGTTGAAGGACGCTGCGTTGCGACGACAAGATGGATGCCTACTGCTCGGGCGAGCTGGGCAAGCCTGCATACCAGGTCTTCAATTTCGCCAGCAGCGACCATCATGAGGTCTGCGAGCTCATCAATGATGATGACCACGTACGGAAGTGGTTCAATACCGATCTTCGGAGCCTGCTCATTGAACTTTGCTATATTCCGCATTCCATGGCCAGCTAGCAGCTTGTACCTGTCCTCCATCTCCTTCACAGCCCACCGCAAAGCGGAAACTGCAGCATCGGGCTCCACAACGACAGGAACGAGAAGGTGTGGAAGGTCAGCGAACGATGATAGTTCAACACGCTTCGGATCTATGAGAATAAGCTTCAGCGTCTCTGGAGAGGCCTGTAGTAGGAACCCCGCGATGAGCGAGTTGATGAGCACAGACTTTCCCGATCCCGTTGCTCCAGCAACAAGCAGGTGTGGCATGTCTGTAAGGTCCCCAACTGTCGGAGCCCCGCTCACATCAGCACCCAGTATCACCTTGAGGATACCCTTGGACTCCGAAAATGCCTGTGCAGTCGCAACTTCCCTCATTGACACAATCTGCGTTGCCTGATGGGGAACTTCTATGGATACTGCGGATTTGCCAATAAGAAACGGCTGGATGCGTACGGGCGCTGCGACTGCAAGGGACAGGTCCGTCTGGTGATTGAGGATCTTCCGCACAGAAACTCCAGGTGCAGGACGTATCTCAAACTGTGTGACAGTGGGTCCAGTACTGATACCCACTATTGTGGTTTCTATGCCAAATGACTTTAGGGTACCCACAATTGTTTGACCGATTGCTGCGATGTCGCCTTCACGAATACGCTTCCTTGGGGACTCTGCCTTGTCGAGGAGAGACATTGGGGGAAGTTTCCATACTTTTGTCTCAGGATCCTCAGTCGATGTCTCCTTGAAGAGGGGCACATCCTGCTCATCGGGTGAAGAGGCTTGCCTATGCGTGGAACGGGTCTGCTCTTCCTCTTCGGGAAGTTCGATCTTGCGCTGCACAACATGCTTAAAGATGGAGCTTGCTGCTTCCGAGAAGTGGACATCTTCCTCGTCCTCCTCATCCTCATCCTCCTCATGCTCCGGCAAGAGGACCGGTGCCATTGGAACGCCTTTAAGATGTGCGACAGGGGCCTCATCTTCGTCCTCAGCTTCAGGACTGCTCAGCACTCTGCTGGAAAGGACATCCATGAGGCCGTGCACTCCGCTACCGAGTTTGCGCACTACAATGCTAAGACGTATGTTTGCCGTCATGACAAGACCAACAAGGATGACCATAAGAAGCAGTGCAGCCGAAGCTGCCTCCCCGAACACATGGCTCATCGCATGGCCAAGAGCAGTTCCAACTACTCCCCCACTCGACTGCGAGAGGTAGCTCGCAAGACCGAGGAAGCAAAGTGTCCCTAGAATACCTCCAGCACCAGAGAGGAAACCCTTCTTCCACGAATGTCCATCAAAAAACTTCACACCTGTGATGCAGCAAGCCGCTCCCAAAAGCCAGGCTCCCAATCCAACCCAGTGGAAGGAGATGTGCTGGAGCGTTGTTGCGAGCGTGCCATTGCCAGGAAGAAGTAGCAGGAGAAGGTATACAGCACCAGTTCCGACAACAAGAGTACCCACAGTCTCCCGGATCTGTTCTGGTGTGAGAAGGGTCTCTTTTGGTGCCCGGCTTGGCGCTTGCGGAGTGGCCTTACGGGATCTCGAGGCTGACTTCTTGGACTTGGGAGTAGTTGCTGGCATGATTGGTGGAACGTCTGGATGATGGCTGCGATGGGTATGTGTCACGTGTATGGTACCAGCTTCCACTGAATTCGGAAAGGTAGCCGAACGCTTCGCTCAAGGATGACTGATGCGCTGGAGTGCGCTCCCACTAGTTGATGACTGGAATCCCTTCAACCTGGTAGACATTGATCCCGGAGCGGGTCCATGTGGCTGTGTCAGTCCATGTCTTCGTTGGAAGGTAGGATGGCCCTGTCACCCCATTGTTGAACCATCCAGTAACTGTGAACGTGAATGGCTGCGTTACGGTGACGGAATAGCCATTTCCCACCTTAGTGTACGTGTGGCAAATTGGCCCCGAGGGTGCAGACCACGTTTGCGTTGTCTTGTTGTAAGTGGGATTCGAGGCAGGTGCAGTGCCACGGGACGTTGTGGTACTCGTGCTTGAACCGTCAGGACTCGTATATGTCCATGTAACGGCACCAGGCACGATTGTAAGCTGCACATACACTGTGATATGGACAGGACCATAGCCTGTCTGCCCAGTTGCAGTCTGTGGTGGCAAGGAAATCTGAAGTGGGCTGTTTGGTCGCTGCGATTCCAACCACATGCATGTAGGTATGTTCACATATGTCGGGTTAGCTACCTGCTGACTGTGGCCCAGCGAATCTACTGAACTTGGGTAGTAGTTGGATTCCGAACCTGTGTAATTGCACGCGTTCATGGAAACAGTATTGGCTTCGCTGCCTGTTGAGGGATCCGTCGCTATATACCCAGGATTCCAGCAGCCCCACAAATGGAAGGCTAGGTTCGCTGCACCCCCAGGTATGGTGCCTGATGCAGGAACAGCAGGTGAGGGCTTGATGAGTGTGGGGGGCGCCTGCTTTACAGTCACATGAGTGCAAAACAGTCCCCCTTGGTTGTATGTCGGCTGCTGCAGTTCTTCCGGTGTGTACTCAGTAGTGGTGGTATACACAGTTACAGTTTGCCCTTGGGAGTTCGTAGTGGTTCCTGTCGGAACCTGCTTTGTACCAGTCGGCACTTGTGTAAGTTTGTAAGTTGGAATCTGCACGTGATTAGTGGTGCTAGTGACATCCACCTTGATGCGAACATCCCATGTTGCACCAACGTACGGTGCATACGCTGGACCGTTATTTGTTGCGGCCGGTATGTTCACAGGGAAATCCGAAGCTGAGTACTTGGGTGGTGGCCCACCCCAAGAGGCAGCACCACCGGTATGAACGTAAATAATGTCAATGCTACGATTCACAGTCTGTGCCATGTTTGTGGAGATGCTCAACTTACTTTGAAGCGTCTGTGAAGGCAATGTGTCATTCACTGTCGACGTGTTGTAGGCTCCAGCCTGGCTCCAGCTCATATACTGGTTGTACGAAGTTGACTGGGCAGTCTGACCTTCTGCGGGTGGACCAGGATATGACAGTACAAACTTCGTTGTATATGTGCCATTTCCAGCGGGAATGAGTTCAGGATAGATCCACATCGGACCACTTGGGCATGAGGGTGGTGGAGTGAATATCTGAGCCGGGGGGATCGCGTTGGTTCCGAAAGCAACAGGTGGCATACCAGTATGAGCCAGTGCAGAAAGATAGTAACTGCTTGGGTTTCCACTTGAATTCACTTGCGGTGGTGGGCTACTTGGAGTAGGCTGACTGGTTCCAGGGGCAGCTGCAAATACACTTGAGCTTGAGCACACAACATAAAAGAGTGAAAAAGCAAGAATTCCTGTAACCTGCCTAATTGCTCTATTAGCTGAATGCATAAGTAAAGACTCCTCAGGAACACCAACCGCTTGGTGGAGTTGCAAGACTGGATTGGGAAGCAGCTGCACAAGTTGTAGCCGCGGTTGGAAACCATACTTTTCCTAAGACTGGATCGCTTTGAACTGCGCCAGCTTCAATTTCAATCTCAGGATTTGAGAAGGTAAAGTACACACTAGACTTTCCAGATTTGTCGACAACGTTGCCTGCACAACTTCCTGATGAGGGAGGATCAAACTTCGCATTGAGAGCGTAAGTAGAAGTGGTCGTTGAACCTGAAATCACTTCAAGAAATGATGCATCGCTCTTGCTCACACGAACCAGACTAATTGAAGTTGGGAAAATGTCGCATTGAGGATCTTCGATATAGGAACCACTACCTAATGTTGTAGCTTCAGATTGTGACAGTACTGAAGGAGCTTCGATCTTGTTGAAGAACCCAACCTGTGAGTACCTCTCAGCCCACTGAAACAATGCCTGATCCCTATAGAAGGCCAGTTCCCAAGTATGCAATTCGCTGTTGGATACGGCTCCATTTGTCCCATTCGTAGCCGGTGCAAGTGCTGGTATGTGATCAAAAAGGTTCATTGGCGGAACTTCTGACACTCCATAGGGTGTCCAGAGGCTTTGGCAGGCAGCAGGCACCTTCGCGAGTGGCGTTGTGACATCTACACCCTTGCATGCCTTGAGCACCGCTGCAGGGAAAGGTGCGAGATTTACCGCATTGGGCGCAGGAGTAGATGAAGATCCCGAGGATCCTGGTGCATTCCCTCCCTGTGTGCTGCCACATGCTGCGCACACTGCAACACACGCCATGATAAGTACCCTCTTCCACATACTGCTCTCTCCTCATCCTACAAATGGACAGCGGACATTCCCTGATGGCATCACAACCCTGTTACACGTTCACCATCATCACACAGGTTCAAATGACGCAAGCAGGATGTTGCTTCTTCTTTACAGGGGAGTATGCCACACAACTCCACTTCTGACCATGGATCACTTGCGGCACACACGGCATGCACTTCGTCCACCATCCGTTAACGCTCTGCCATGCAGAATGCACTCATGGCAAGCATGGATGTCTTCTCAAGCCGTGCGCTGTGGAACTGGCATGTCGTCACTGCCTCTGGAAAGAGTATGGGCAGGATCATTGGTGTTATTCATACACGTCGGGGAAAGGAACTTCTCGTAGAGCATGTCCGTTTCTTTGGACTGTTCCACTCAGGCTACCGGATTCTTGTGAGCGATACCACAGTCGTGCAAGCTGGACTCATACTTTGGCATGCACCATCCAAGCAGCAATCTCCACAGCACAATGTCGCCTAGCTCTCCGGTATTCTTAGCTGGTACTTATAGCGCGTTGGCGAGCGTCAACGAAGTGTGGCTCGGGGGGAAAGGATGGAAAAGATCGTTGTCCATGCGGAACGGCTCATACAAGCATCCCTGGATGAGTCGCTGACAGCAGTCGTCTATGAGCTGCTCACGAGCGATCCCTGGCAAACGGACATCCGTCAAGTACCTGGCGCGAAGGGCAGATTCACGCACCACATCACTTCTCCAGATGGCACCGTCGTCACGACAGAGCTTGCCATACAGCGCACTTCCCAGTCCATCAAGATTGCATACTCGACCAGCCATGAACAGGGCCGCTTCACAGGAACCATACGGCTCACCTCCCAGCCGGATGGAACTGAGCCAACACGGCTCCAGATCCGGGCTGCAGTCGTTCCAACGGGAAAGACTGTTCGGGGTGCTCGACCATCACAGGCGAGCTACGCTGGCCTCATACGTGGCGTAGCAGACAGGATCAAGTCCTGCGCAACGCTTATGACCTCCACGCCTGGCTCCAATCTCCGCTCTGAAGTGCTCCACCAGGCAACCCGTGTCGTTCATCTCACAAGAGCCCTTCCCCAGAGGGAAGGTATGGAAATCGGGTGAAACCAATTCCTCGGTGATTGCTGTGCAGCAAGTTCGGGTACGAATTCAGTAGACATCCATCCCCCAAGCTGGAAAACACCTGAATGACTACTGCTGACTCTGTCCGACCTGCTCATGGCGTGCGCATTGCTCTCTCACCACTCCGGAGGCGAATGCTGCGACTCACTGCTGCAATACTCCTTGCAGTTCCTGCTGTACTGTGGAGCATGTTCCTAGTCTTTGGCCTTCTCCGCCATGGCTATGGGCTCCTCACCTCCCCAGCGAGTTCCCTGGGCGCCCGAGGAACCCCGCATTCCGAGGCATTCAACATTGCCTTCTTCTATACGGGAGGCATTCTTACTGCCCTTGCAGGCACAGGACTCGCCATCCTCCATCATCGAAGCGTGCGCTGGCTGCTTGGCGCAGTGTTCATGGTGCTTGCAGGCATTCTCCTCGTGCTCACTGGCGTTTTTCCCACTGCAGGAGCTGGCCATTTTGATGCGCACCTTCACGGCTTGTTCTCCCAGTCGTGCTTTGTACTCGCCTCAGCTGCACCCCTGCTTCTGGTGCTCGATGCAGATCATCTCACTAGCCAGCCCGCGATCAAAGGAATTCTCAAGATTGTCGCCATTGCGAGTCTTGCCATTGAGGTGCTCCAAATGGCAATCGCACATGTCATCCGCTATCCCTACGGGTACTTCCAGCGCTCATTCATGGCTTCGCTCAGCATTGCGCTTCTCCTCCTTGGCATCTGGCTGAGAAGGCATTACTCATCACTTCAAAGGACTGCGCCTCTTGCACTCACTGACAGCTGACAAGATTCCACTCCATAAGCGGATATCTTGCCGGAGGGCACGTACATGGAACCGGAAAGCTCACCTCCTGTGGCTTCTGTGCGGATCCATGCCATTGACTGGCTCCGTGTCCTAATTGTCTATGGGATCGCCTTCTACCACATTTCCCTGGTATTCTCCCCTTCTCGATGGCTCGTGAACAACCATGGCGATAGTCTTATTCTGTCAGGCTTCGCGGGGTTCACCTTCACGTGGGGAATACCGGCGATGTTTCTCATTGCTGGTGCTGACACGTGGTTCGCCCTCCGGCACAGGAAACCGCTCTCTTTTGTACGGGAACGCACGCTTCGACTCATCGTTCCCCTTCTTATCGGCATCCCGCTTCTCACACCGCTCCAGCAGTGGGCGATGTCCCACAATCCACCTCCTGGGCTTGATACGCTCCCCGGCTTCTATGTCAGGTTTGTCACCCACCTTGAACCCAAGTGGCCAGGACCGTTTCTCTCCGCCTACTCGTACCATCTTTGGTTTCTTGGATATCTCTTCGCAATTTCCCTTGTGGCCCTCCCCATTCTCGAATGGCTCAGATCTGCCTCAAGCCGTCCCCTCCGCGACTGGATCGTTCGACAGCTTCTGCGAAATGGAGGACTCCTCATTCTTGTAGTGCCTATCGTGCTAACCCAGATCGCTTTGCGGCCCAGATTCCCAACCTACCGCGACTGGGCTGACATCGCTATCTATGTCATCGTGTTGCTGTATGGGGCACTCCTGTTCGCAGAGGAGAGGCTCCGTCCCCTCATCACCAGGACCATATGGTATGTGCTCCCAACTGCCATAGTCGCACTGGGTGTCATAGCAGCGATCCTCGGCTTCCATCTCGATTACACAACAACTGGGCCGTGGTACATCCAGGATGCAATGGCAATTGGCTGGGCGTACAACACCTGGTGCTGGCTCCTGGTGCTGGTTGGAGGCACCCTCATCTGGCTCAATCATGCGAACAGGGTCGTACGGTACCTCAATGACCTCGTCCTCCCGTTCTATGTGCTGCACCACCCAGTCGTTGTCATACTCGCCTCGTTCATCGTGCCCCTGGGAATTCCGACATGGCCAAAGATCCTTCTTCTCACTGCGGGTGTATATGGCATCACCATATTCCTCTGTGAGACAGCCATCCGACGGTGGTCACCGATGCGCGTGCTCTTCGGTCTCAAACCGAAAGCGCGCGCAATTGCACATGCGCGATGATGACGCAGCTCCCTACGCAGCTCTGGTGAGCCTGTCGAGCCACTCCGTCAGCTGCAGGAGATTGTCCGCACTGCCCTCAAGGCGGATCCACATGGCAATGTTGAATGGTGATATCTGCCTGGCATTGACCTCGAAAGCGACTCCTCTCTGCCGGGAATACACCTCAATCCATTCGGACACCTTCCGAGCATCCAGTGGCGCATACACACCACTCACTGTGTAGAGGAACGGCTGGAGTTCGACATGTTTGCTTCCCGCATTCCTGAGGAAGTCCACGACTTCTGGCAGACTCATCCTGCTGGGACGGAGAACATCACCCGCATTGTGCGCATCAAAGCTGAGATCCATAGTGCTAGTCTACGACCGAGAGGGTCTCTGCAGCAGTGGAAGCCACCATTCCGTATCCCAGCTGCAACGGCAGCATCACGGTTCAGGAAATTGTCACAATTGGATTGTACGGTGTCAGCCGACCTTTATTGGGGATCCGAATGACCGCAGCATCCACAACACAGCCATCCCTGTCAGGACGCGTCTTCCGCGCAATAGGCACGTTCGCTGTGCGATGGAAGTACCTTGTCATCCTCGCCTGGGCGCTCATCACCATTGCAGCAGTGCTCTTTCTTCCCTCCCTCTCCAATGTGGCATCAGGAAACAACAGCTCCTTTCTCCCTTCCTCCGCTCCAGTTGTGAAGGCAGATGGACTGACAAAGGCACTCGTCAACACAAAGTACGCTGAGTCCATCATTGTGGCTGCACGCACAACACCACTCACTGCAGCTGACCGGTCAGCACTCAGTGCCCTCGTTCTCCGTGTCAAGGGAGTCTCCTCGGTCCACGATGTCACCGAGTTTGGCACCTCCGCGGACGGCAAGGCTGTGCAGTACATCGTCCTCACAAATTTCAGCAGCACAAACAACAGCGGCATCGTGAGCAAAATTCGCTCAGCAATGTATGCGGAACCCCTCCCGTCAGGGCTCAAGGCGTATCTCACAGGACCATTTGCCTCCACTGCAGATGCGCAGAGCGGGACTGATGCGACACTCCACAAAACACAGGTCTTCTCAGTACTCTTCATCCTTGTTCTGCTCATCATCGTGTTCAGGAGTGTCATCACCCCCATCATCACGCTCATTCCCGCAGTGCTCGCGATTCTCATTTCGGGTCCTGTCATCGCTGAAGCCTCGAAACTCGGACTATCCGTCTCCGACATCATGCAGATCATGCTGAGCGTGCTCCTCCTTGGCGCAGGTACGGACTACGGCGTGTTCCTCATCTTCCGAACACGGGAAGAGCTCTGGAATGGCAGGGAACACGGCGATGCTGTCATTCGTGCTGTGGAACGGGTTGGTGAGTCGATAACGTTCTCAGCGCTCACTGTCATCATTGCTCTTCTCACCCTCATCCTTGCCTCGTTCAGCCTGTACAGCGGCCTTGGCCCTGGGCTCGCCATTGGGGTGCTCATCATGCTCCTCCTGGGGCTCACTCTCCTCCCTGCACTTCTTGCGCTCTTCGGGAAAGCTGCATTCTGGCCATCGAAACCCCATCTTCCAAGTGCCACTCCCAGGAAGAGTTTCTGGGAGCGGGTAGCGATCCCCATCGTGAACCATCCCCTTCCCACGCTTGTCATCGGCATTGTGCTGTTCGGTGCACTTGCAGCCGGTGTCATTGGATATTTCCCCTCAGGATTCACCTCCAGCTCCGGAGCATCGGGAACAACGGATTCGCAGCGCGGCGCAACACTCCTTGCTGCGCACTTCCCCGCTGCCGAGGCCAATCCCACAACACTTGTCTTCCGGTTCCCCTACTCGCTATGGAACTCTCCCAATGTCCTTGCGACAGCAACAGAAGCCATTGGCAGGAGTCCACTGTTCACAAGTGTGAACGGTGCGCTCAATCCTAATGGCACGCACCTCTCTCCAGCGAAGATTGCTTCCCTCTATGCCATCTTCGGCCCTCCGCAGGATCTCACTCCCCAGCGGATCCAGGAAACGCTTGCATCCCTTGCCAACGCACCTTCGCACCTCACTGTGGGAGCACCTGCGGAGACGGGCTTCTCCGAGCCTGAACTCATCGCATATGCGACTCTCCGCTCGTTCATCAGCAGGGACGGACACACTGTCGTCTTCCAGACTGCGCTCAAAGCTGGTGACCCGAATGGTACTGCTGCCAGGAAGGCAGTCCCCGCCATCCGCTCCTTCACTACTGGCATTGCAAAAACCGTTGGAGCGAACGCAAGCGGTGTAGCAGGAATAAGCGCGCTCAACTACGACATCAGTGCCACAGCGGACAGCGACCTGGTGCACATCATTCCCATTGTTCTTGTCGCCATTGCCATTCTGCTTGGCTTCGTGCTGAGAAGCCTCATTGCTCCCCTGTATCTTATTGTGAGTGTCGCGCTCTCATACTTCGCAGCCTTTGGCCTAGCGAACCTCATCTTCAACACGCTTGGCGGGAATGGTGGACTGAACTTCATCCTGCCATTCATCATGTTCATCTTCCTCATGGCGCTCGGCGAGGACTACAACATCCTCCTCATGACCCGAATCCGTGAAGAGGCAACGACAAAGCCGCTCACGACAGCTGTCGTGGATGCGCTCAAGGCAATGGGGTCATCGATAACGTCTGCAGGGCTCATCCTCGCAGGAACCTTTGGCGTCTTCGGCCTGCTTGGTTCCCAGGAGATCCAACAGATTGGACTGGGCGTCGCGTTCGGTGTCCTCATGGACACGTTTCTTGTCCGGACACTCCTCGTTCCCTCTGCAGTGACACTGCTCCGGCAGTGGAACTGGTGGCCAGCACGTCACGGTGTTGATGCCTGACTCGTGTCAGTCAGCTGAGTGTGACTGACTGGCACGTCCTGGATCCGAGCCGACCAATCTCAGCACTGAGCCACGAATGCAGGGTCTCTGGAGTGAGATTTTCCGCACGTATGTCCGGTTGGGACTCATGGAATTCCATTGGATATGAGGGCCCACGACCAACATATTCCCCTTTGCGCTTTATCCCCTCGACAGTTCCCAATGCAGTCACTCTGACAATAAGCTCAGTAACCTGTCCACCACTCACCTTGTCGCCACCAACCCGGAGCCTGTACTGCGCACGTGAGCTGCTGCGCTCCGCACGAGGCATGGGAGAGTAGCGTGTGTCTCCATTGAGTCCATACAGCTCTGTTGATGAGGCGATACGGTTGATGACATCCGCATACGCTGCCCACGCATACTGCACTCCACGTGACAAATGCGCACCTGTCACGTGAGTTTGGCGCCCATGAAGAGGTTGCGTGCGGCTTCCACCACCGACGAAATCGATCTCCATTGGTTTATCCATGATCACCTCCAGAAACCACCGTATACCTGCACTGTACATGTGAAGCGGGGACAGCGTGCGTACAAATCTTCACCCCCAGGATACGGGAGTGCACTGACAGGAACATTCCCACAAACTCAAGCCAGAGTGGGTGGAGAAATTGGACGTGCTCCAATTCCCTTCAGCTGGCCAACAAGCCAGGTGCGAAGAGCCTCTGGAGTTGGAAGCACTGTCCGCTCATCAGGAGCATATGCGTGGAATTCTGGAGGGAATGTTGGTCCCCGGCTCGAATACTCCCCCCGCAGGCGGATCCCAAGGACAGTGCCATCGGTCTGCTGGACAACGCGTATCTCGTCGACTGCAGTGCCGAAACTCGGTGGGCCCCCAGCCGCACGCAGCACTGTGTCGACTGGAACGGGTCTGCTGCCAGATAGCGCATCTAGCAGCGTGGGGCGAAGCATCCTTCGCACAGCTCGTCCCCAGGCACGCTGCTGCTTGCGGCTTACTGATGCCCCAGGATTGCTGGAGCCACCCACAGTGAGCTGATAGTAGCCACCATACTTCTGGTCATTGCGTGCATGGGGCATGGCAGCAGTGATGCCAGACCCTTCCACATTGAAGACTTCCATGTTCTCCGCAATACTGTTGATCACATCACAGAATGGTTTCCATGCCAACTGTCGCTGATCCTGCTTCAACTGTTCAGCCTGCTCTCGTGCAGCACGTGCTTCTGGGGTCTCTGCCTCACCCACAGGCCAACCGAAATCCATTGCTATTTCCACACGTGCATCCTCCCGTTGTCATCAAGTATCGCATGCAGTCCTGGACATCACACGTACGATACTGGCACAGATGTCGAACGCCAGCGATATTGTCGGTATAAGTCGCCAGGGAAAATGTCGGTCATGGAGACAATTACCTTGAGCCCGAAACAGCAGCAGCAGATCCGTATCCTG
>JAJZLL010000016.1:1385-12599 GCA_021803465.1 bacterium | reverse complement strand
CACTCACATGATCGAGGAGTACGCACGGCACTGTGGCCATGCGGACCTCATCCGGGAGTCCATTGATGGGGCTGTGGGGTACTGATTTCTGCATGCCCATAGCGCACAGGCGCAGCTGAACATCCTAGACTGGGATGACAGAAGAGAGGAGGAAAGGGGATGAACAGGCAGCTGCCGCCACGCGAGCCAATGACGTGCAGGCTTGGCATGCACAAGTGGAGTGGATGGTTTCTCTACCCTGTCCACCATCTTGGAGAGTATCCCTGGGAGCGCTGGCAGCACATCTGTCTTGGGAAGCGGAAGCAGTGCACAGCATGCGGAGATGTGAGGAGATCACTCACACGAAAATCATGCGTGGGAGCCTGGGTAGTGCGGCTCCCCCAGCAGCCGTACGCGCCAACCCGTGCTGAAGTCGAAAGCGCAAGCAAGGCGCTCATGGAGCACTAGCTCCTGCCTCCTGTGAGCTGTGCATGGTGGCGAAAGGCCATCAGTGCAGCACTACGATCTTCGGGATATCATTGCTGGGTGCCCCAACGCACCGCATTGGAAACTCGGCAGCAGGGAGATATAGTACGAGACACGCATGCTGGGCTGGGAAGCTGCCTGGGAATGACGGAATACTGAGGAGGCGTGACACTATGATGATGGAGAGTTCGGTTCAGGCTGAGGTCTGTCCCGTTTGTGGAGCCCCGATAGATCCCAATACTCCCCTCCAGTGCGCCTACTGTGGTGCGGACATCGTCCCCGCAGGAACACCGCTTGTGACAGAGGGTCTTCTTCCCCAGGA
Source organism: bacterium (assembly GCA_021803465.1). GTDB lineage: Bacteria > Chloroflexota > Dormibacteria > Aeolococcales > Aeolococcaceae > JAJZLL01. The sequence goes on along the minus strand of JAJZLL010000016.1, from coordinate 11,812 downwards.
TGTGTGTGTGCAGCTTGAAGATCTTGAGCCAGGCTTCCATCTCAATGCCGAAAGATCAGTTCCAGTGACAAACGATGGAAGGAAGGGATACCACATGTCGTATACCCGTGATTCCGGAGATGCAGCATCCTCAGGTTCGAAAGCGTTTTCGGTGGTGAGCTGGGCGTATTTTGATGGATCTCCTGAGCTTGCAGCAGCCTGGTCACAGGAGTTGCATGTGGATGAAGACGTAGTCCTTCAGTCAGGAGCGAAGGCAGCGGTTCACGGTTTTACTCCTGGCGCTGCAATTCAACCGTTCACCGCTGCGGAAGGCACATGCATTGCGCTGTTCTGGAGCATTGGCAGGGTCGTCCTGCAGATCAATGCTGGACCATCCCCAGACTATGCGGAACCGCTCCAGCAGGAATACATAGACCAGCTGCTCACACTTGCCCGAAAGGTGAACAGGCGTGCAGCACGTGTAAGCCGTGAGGGGTAGGTCTTCCGCATCAGGTTTGGCACCATGTGACATCCCTCCAGCAGGCGAAGCACGCCCGCAGCGTGCTGGGAGCAACTCTGCATTGGAGGTCACAGGTCTGGGATACTGCTTGCGAGATGCTGGCTGCTGAGGAGGAGTGACACAACGATGGCTGCGAGCCCTATCCAGGCTGAGACATGCCCAGTCTGCGGAGCCCCTATTGATTCCAACAATCCCCTTCAGTGTGCCTACTGTGGCGCGGACATCATTCCGGCGGGTACTGCTGCAAGCTCCCGTGGCCTGCTCCCACAGGACATATGCGTGCAGCTGGAGGATCTCGCTCCCGATTTCCATCTCAATGTGAGGCGGAGTGTCGAGGTGACGAGAGATGGAAGGAAAGGGTTCCACATGTCGTTCTCCGAAGAAGGTGGTGGAATGGACCTGCAGGGTGTGGCCCCATTCACTGTCTCGAGCTGGGCGTACTTTGATGCGACCCCAGCCCTGGCTGCCGCCTGGGTGCGGGAGTGGGGTATGACTACAGGTGTCTCGATCGTCAGTGTCGGCGCACGCTCATCAGTGGCAGGGTTTGCTCCAGGTGCTCTTTCCCAGTCCTTCGCCACACCGTTTGGCCACTTCATTGCCCTGTACTGGAGCATTGGACGGGTAGCGCTTGAGCTCAATGCTGGACCATCCCCGGACTACCGGGAGCCGCTTCAGCAGAAGTACATAGATCAGCTGCTCACCCTTGCCCGCAAGGTGAACAGGCGTGCTGCTATGGTGCCGCGGGAGGGCTAGTCACGTCCTGCTGGCGCATGCCACACAAGACGCGCATCCGCAGCTTGAATGCGTGACATTCGAGGCGTGTCTCACGAAGCCCTGGCTCCAGTGTGTCTTTGCTGTGTGCTGTAACAGGATGGCTGAAGTGGGCGACAGTCTCCCACTTGTGGGAGCATATTCATTGAGTGAGATTCTACACATAGCATGGGCATCGGAGGAGCAGAGTGTCTGGCGTGAGAGAGGCGAGAAGATCCCCACGGATATCCTCCGGTGCAGCATTTCTTCACACGGCAGTGGCTGTGATGCTGCTTGGGATGTTCATGCTGAACCCGTTTCCAGCCAATGCATTCTCTTTTGGATGGCAGGCACCAGCAGCCATCGATGCTGGACATTCCCTGAATGATGTTTCCTGCGCAAGCACAACATTCTGCATTGCTGTTGACAATGGAGGAAATGTTCTCACGTTCACGGGATCAGCATGGTCAGCACCACTGAACATTGACGGAACGACAGCATTGGAGGCTGTCTCATGCCCTTCCGCAAGCTTCTGCGTGGCTGTCGATGCGAAAGGAAACGCGTTCCAGTACAACGGCAGCACATGGTCAGGTCCAACTGTAGTGGACAGCAAGACTGATGCTGTTGCTGCAGTTTCATGTACTTCCTCAAGCTTCTGCATGATGGCCAACGGCATCTTCAACACGACGACATCCAGCTGGAACGGGGATGTGTCATCTTTCAACGGTACAGGCTGGAGCGCTCCAGTGACCCTTGACACTGCAGGGTACTTTTCTGATGTTTCCTGCACGTCAAGCACATTCTGCGCTGCTGTTGAGTGGGGAACCCATGCATACACATACAACGGGAGTGCGTGGTCAGCTCCAAGCGTGATCTCTGGGAGTTCGTTTCTGAACGGCATTTCCTGTGTCACATCGAGCTACTGCGTGGCTACGGACTGGAATGGAGACGGATCAACCTACAATGGTTCCACATGGAGCGCAGAGTATCCCATTGACACGAACAACCTGGCTGGCGTTTCCTGTCCATTGACGACATTCTGCATGGCCCTTGGGTACTACAATGGCACTGCGATTGCCTCAAACGGCTCCTCATGGGATACGCCGCTTGTCATTGACAGCACAAAGAATGACCTCTTTGCCATTTCATGCGTGAATGCTGGCTTCTGCATGGCAGTCACAAAGGGGGGGGCTGCATACGAGTATCTCGAGGAGATGGCGACACTCGCAGTCGATCCTGGGACCATCGCCTTTGCGGTGACGCCCGCGCCTGTATCGTTCAGCACAGTCACATTGAACGGGCTGGATGCGACAAGCACAGCAACACAGACCCTCGACATTGGGGACAACTCCGGATCTGGGGGTGGATGGAATGTCACCCTTTCGAACACCCCATTCACTGCTGGAACGCATGTGCTTGCGAGCAGCGACTTCACTGCCCAGCTGCCGTCGGCACCTTCCTGCGATGCCGGCAGCACGTGCGAGCCTGCTGGCTGGAGCGGACTTGTCTCCTATCCATATGTCCTCCCTGGCAGCAGTGCGACAAAACTGCTTTCCGCAGCCGCATTCACGGGAATGGGAGATCAGCAGTGCAGTGTTCCTTGGACTGCGTACATTCCAGCCAACGCCTTCTCTGGAACATATGCTTCGACGTGGACTGTGTCACTCGTATCAGGTCCCTGAACTGGAACTGAGCACGAACATGCGGGCAGAGATGTACCTGGCTCCGCAGCGTTCAGGTGCAAGAGGCTACGTGGGAAGTGGCTGCTGGTACAGGTTGTTTGAGACGTTCGAGAAAACATCCGTCACCTGGTGTCCCACCATGTTCAGCAGAACGAACGACAGCACAATGCCGAGCACAAAGAGGACAAGGCATCCGATGCCTATGCCTATGGCAACTTTCGCTCCAGTGCCCAGTCCCTGATTCGGCTGCATGGGAGCGTACCCATACGGTGGGAGCTGTTGGGAATACTGCTGGGGTGGGTATGGCTGGGGCGGATACGGCGGTGGGGGTGGAGTTGAGGGATACGGGGCTGGCTGGGGAGGAGGGAAACCTGGAGGCTGCTCGCCTGCAGGCTGCTGCGGAACTCCGGGTTCCTGGCCCTGCGATGGGTCGTTGGGGAGCTGCGGAAAAGGGGGCTGAGTGCTCATGGGGACTCCGGTGCTGCGATGCGGTTTCAAATGTCCAACAGCATGCGTTGTCAGACTCCATTACAGGAGAGGGTACCACGCATACTGCCGGCCAGGGGAGAGAGGGTGCTGACAGAATGCCTGTAGACGATACGGATCCTGTGCACGGCTAGGTGGGAAACGGCTGCTGTGGAACGGAGGTTTGGATGTTCGAGAAGACATTGTTGACCTGGTGCCCAATGATGCTGAGCAGGACCACACCTGCGATGACAATGAAGATGAACGCGATTACGAAGACCATGACCAGGCCAATGCAGCCAATGCTCCCACCGATGGCGATCTTCGCACCTGTGCCCATTCCCTGGGTTGGCTGCTGCATGGGAGCGTAACCGTACGGGGGAAGGGGCTGGGAGTACTGCTGGTACGGAGGAGGTGGATACTGCTGGTACGGCGGTGGCGGATACTGGGGTGGATATGCTGGAGGATTTGCTGGCTGCTCAGTCGGAGCTTGTGGTTGTTCGCCCTCAGGAGGAGTTGTTTGGTCGTGGGGAAATGGTGGCTCAGTGCTCATTGATTGTCTCGTTAGGAGATAAATGCAGGAAGTGCCTCACATGGTCTGCATACGAGTGTGAGTGCCTATGGCAGCAAGAATAGCATGCGGGCTCCCGTGCTGAATTGCTCCAGCGTGCAGAACGTAATTCTGGGCCTGGAGCGAGCCATGTGGTACAACGGATACCATACGATCGGGAATGGAGATTCCCAGGAAACATGGAAGGGGAAGACGCAATGGCCATGAACTTCAATGACTGGAATGAGCAGAACATCAGGGAATTCCGTGCGTCAGGGGGCAAGCTTGGCGGTTCATTCGAGGGCGCTCCCGTGCTTCTGCTGCACACTTTCGGACGGAAGACTGGTGCAGAGCGGGTCAACCCCCTCATGTACCTGCCCATTGAAGACCGGCTTTTTGTGTTCGCCTCGAAGGCAGGCGCGCCTGAAGATCCCGACTGGTATCTGAATCTCCTTGCACACCCTGAAATTCCTGTGGAGATCGGGGCGGAAACGAAGATGTGCGAGGGTCGTGAAGTGACAGGCTCCGAGCGGGATCGCATCTATGCTGAGCAGGCGGAGAGGTATCCCCAGTTTGCGGAATACCAGAGCAAGACAGAGCGGAAGATTCCAGTCATCGAGCTTGTTCCGCAAGGCTAGCGTCCATACCGTTCCGCCCGTGAAGAAAACTGGGCAGCGATCAGTGGAAAAAAAGGGCAGCACATGAATCGCTCGAGGAGAACGGGCAATGCTGCTGCAGCTGTCGCCATTGCAGCTGCTGTGGCACTCATCACCAGTCTCAACATGCCATCCTCCAGGGCAGGCGTTCTTGTGATTGAGCCGTCTGGATGCAGCGCAGCGGAGGTCATGCTGTACCGGGAGGCCCAGGGAAACGTGACACCGCAGTCTGGCGATCTGCTGGAAACGTTTCCTCAACCGCCGGCAAACATCAGGCTTTCCCTTCCCGCTGGCGGCTACTTTGTTGTATACGCCTGCACTTCCCCACAGAGAAATGTTGAAGACGGTACTGGTGTGCGCCAAGGAAGGACAACGGTGGATTTTCCCCTCATCAGCTATCCCAGATGAGTGCGCAGTGCAAACGTGGCGCCTGTCATGAGCGGAGGATGCTGCACCAGCCCTGCAGGACTGAGGAGGTGCAGCAACAGTGGATCAGTGGAGATCAAGCCGCTGGAATGCAGCGACTGAGGTCCACAGGAGCGCGATGCCCACTGCAGCAAGCACAAGGAAATCGGCTACCGTCGGCCCTTTCGCGAGCTGACTGTCTCCAATAGACCAGTAGAGGAGGGAGAGGTATCTTGCTGGCTGGAGCCAGTGGATGACAGGAGCCAGTGAACTCAGAAGGTATGATGCAGCTGCAGTTGCTGTCGTGATGCCAATACTCAGTCCCTTCCTGCCTGTTGCGGCTCCAAGCGAGAGCGCAAGAAGTCCGAAGTCCACTCCCAGAAGACATGCAGTCCCAGCTGTTGCAACTATGCGGGATGGAGGGATCGCAATCTGGAAGGACCGGCCCACCAGCGTGAATGCACAGACCACTGCAGAGAATATGACAGTCTGCACTGCAAGTGCAGCAGCCTTTTGCAGAATGAGCGCTTTCCTGGGAACGGGGAGAACGGCAAGGAGTGCGAGCGTTCCATCCTCATCCTGGCCAGCGACAGCGGAAGCACCATAGCCAATAGTGAGGAGGAGAAGAATGAGGGGAAGAAAGTTGGCGTAGATGTTTGCATTGAGCCATCCTGACGGGGAAGTGAGAGATCCTGTAAGTCCAAAAAGTGCAGCAGCAGCAGAGTTGCCCCTGGTGAGAGCATCAAGGCTTGTTGTGTTCTTGAACTGAGGATAGAGGACAACGACAACAAGCGTGTAGAGTGCCATGCCTGCGGAGTAGGCAATGAGGAGCCGTCTGCGGAGTGCGAGGTCAAGTGAGAGGAATCTAGTGCTCATGTCCCGTAGGCTCCGGGTTCGCAGGTTTGCTGTACATCGTGAGGAAGAGTTCATCAAGGCTCGCCTGCCGGCAAGTCAGATCGATGGGGTTGTGGTCAGCGAGTATGCGGAGTACTGGTGCTATCGCACCTGACACTTCAAGGCTGAGGTGGCCATCAGTGTTCTCCCGAATGCGAACGCCCTTGAGCCGTGCGAAGAGTGACGAATCCAGATGCGTGCCGAAACGGGCCTCAACTGTCCGGGGCAATCCTCCAGAGAGGGCCCTGACTGTATCGTTCACGATGATCTGACCCTCCTTGATGATGGCGACCTTGTCAGCCAGCCGCTGGACCTCATCAAGCTCATGTGAGGAGAGAAACACTGTGCGTCCCTCCCCCACAGTTTCCCGAAGTAGAAGTTCAAACTCGTGCTGCATGAGCGGGTCCAGTCCACTTGTGGGCTCATCAAGTATGAGGAGCTCAGGCTGGTGCATGAACGCAAGCACGATGCCAAGCTTCTGCCGGTTGCCTTTTGAGAGTTCGCGTACTGGTCTTGTGGTGATGACATCCAGACGTGCGACAAGGGAGTCCAGGTAGGTCCTGTCAATCTTTCCATGAGCATGGGCGAAAAACTCGAAAAGTCGATGCCCTGTCATTCGTGGGTAGAGTGCGAGTTCTCCTGGAAGGTAGCCAATGTGTCTGTGCACTGCAGCCATGTTGTCCTGCACATCGAGTCCGAAGACGCGTGCAGAGCCGGAAGTGGGGTGCTGGAGTCCAAGAATCATGCGGATTGTTGTGGATTTGCCCGCACCATTCGGTCCGAGAAAAGCGAAGATTCCTCCTGCAGCAACATCCAGGCTGACATCACGGACTGCATGCGTTGTACCGTACGTCTTCGAGAGACGCTCTAGGGAAATTGCAGGAGCTGGCATTGCAAAGCCTTGGAGTTCGGGTCGAGAAACTGGGAGTGCGGGGGAAGCTGGTTCCTTCGCAGTGTACGCCAGCGTGCACGGATGTGGAAGTGTCAATGCCATGCTGGGCTGTTTACCACCGCTTGCCACACAACATATGTCGCATTCGAATCAGTGGGAAATTTCTGTGATAGTGTCACCCTGAAGACAGGGTGCGCACCTGAGTTGCGTCGCCCCATTCAGGGAGCAGAACATGACTGTGCACTTCGAAGGCAAACACCATCCCCACATCGAGTCCCGGAAGAAGTCGGGTCCCCCAAAGACGGGAGATGAGCGGGTAGGATTCAATGGACGTGTGGGGCTTCTCATCACCACCATCGTGGGCACCATGTGGGCAGCGTACATCTTCGCGATTCTCTCCTTCATCAGCCTGCCTTCCGCATTGCAGAGCAAGAATGCCATCATCATTGTCGGATGGATCGCTCAGACATTCCTCCAGTTGGTATTGCTGCCCATCATCATTGTTGGCCAGAACATCCAGGCCCGCACTGCGGACAAGCGGGCAGAGATGACGTACAAGGATGCTGACGCAACCTTCCATGAGGCATCCCAGATCCAGGAGCATCTCAAGGCACAGGATGAGGCGCTCAACCAGCTTCTCGACAAGCTGCTCAAGATCGAGGAGGCTGCAGGGAAGTCCCCATCCTGAAGGGACAGTGGCCAGATATCCTTGTGATGCACGTACCTGCCTTGGGAAGATAGGGGGAGACGGGAGTTGAGCACTGCTGCTGCACTTGGGATTGTCCTTCTGGTATTCGCGTTTCTCGGAATTCCTGTGCTTGTGAGCCTATTCATGCATCCCCATCGCTGGTGGCTCGTGGCTCTCATCTCCCTCATTTCAGGGTGGACGATCATCGGGTGGATTGTTGCGCTGTACATTGCCATCAAGCATGCGAGTCCTTTGACGGATGAGTATGCCAAATCTTCTGCGCCAGGCAGCAGCAATGCTGTCATGGTCACAGTTGATGCTGGTGCATTCCGGGGGAAGGGATACGCGGAGTGGAACTCTTCAGGAATCAGCATTAGCAGTCTGCAGGGAAATCCATGTGTTGAAATTGCAGCCCGGGAGATTGTGAACGCATCATTCACGCACTCCACCATTGCACTGGAAACAGCGCAGCATGGACTTGTCCGCATGAGGTATGGTTCGCTCTTCCATCGCATCGAGGGAGCGGCTGCCACCTTGTGGGGTGGATCATACGGTACACCAATATCACTCGGGGGCAGACTCTACAGAACTGAGGGAGGAGTCGTTTCTCCTGCAGTGTTTCAGCAGGCGATGTATCCACGATTCTATGCGCTCTCACAAGCAGTTGAAGGCTTTCTTGAGGAACAGGGAAACACCCGCTCCTCGCAGGACTTTCATTCAGCTGCATCAACCCAGGACATTCGCAGGAAGGGAGGCTGCCTGATTGCTGCAGCTTTCGTTGCAGTGTGCGCGCTCTACGATCTCATTGTCAGCATGCTGCACTGAGTGGTTGATCATGGGCGCGAACGTTGTCAGGTGATGGTCTTGAGTGCAGATGTTCTGTTCCACTGCATCCACGAAAAAGGCCAAAAATTGGCAGTGGTATAATGGGCAAGTACCGTTGCTGGCAATCGGCTCACACAAGGAGGGCTTGATCATGGCAAATGGAACGCAGACTGGGCGAATGCCTGTGGGACACGGAGTCGCAGAAGTCCAACAGGTACATCAGCAGGCTCCTGCTGTCGAGGATTCTGTTCCAAAACAGATGCGGAAGGTACGAAGAAACATTGCATCCATCGTCTGGTATCTCTGTGGAGTGATGGTTGTGCTGCTCGCGTTTCGATTCGTACTCGAACTTCTGGGAGCGAATCCAGTGAACGGGTTCGTGCACTTCATCTACGATGTGTCGTACCCCCTTGTCGCTCCGTTCCTTGGAATGTTCGGATACACGGTGAAGTATGGTGTGGCGTGGCTTGATCTCTACTCCGCAATTGCTGCAGCTGTGTACCTGGTGGTTGCATGGGGCATTGTCAAGCTCATGTACCTTCCGAGGTAACTGGACAGAAGCCGTGCAACAGACAGGGAGCAGCATTGCGATTGGCAACCCGCTGCTCCCTTCCTGTGCAGGGAGGACAGTCATTGCCTTTGGAAGACTGTATGGGGCGAACTCCTGTCTAGCAAGAGTGATTCCCCGTTTCCTGATGCCTTCTGGACAGTGACAGGAGAGAATGCGGAGAGGGAGGTGAGAAACGATTGCACCACTTCAGCGACACGTTCGGGCTGGTCGTAGTGCACTCCGTGACCTGCATTCCGGATGTACTCCACCTGAAGATGCGGTGTGCACTGGCAGAGATCCTCAACAGTGGCTTCAGAGAGCACTGGGCTGTCTTCACCAAGGACGAGCAGCACAGGCACTGCAATCGACTGCATGAGGGCAAGGTGGTCGGGGATGGGTTGCAGAAGCACATCGAACGCTTCAGGACACGTTGCAGCACGTGCAGCACACACGAGTTGCACCATTGCGCCTGAACGCAGTGGATGCTGCTGCTGAGCTTGAGCAACAATCTCGTCGAGGGAGAGCTGGAGAAGCGCCTCGTGGTCGTTCCTGGCCCTGTCCGTCCGGACCTCCTGCTTCTGTGCCGCAGTGAGGAATGAAGGCTCGAGAAGAATGAGGCCACGTGGATGTGGATGGAGCGCCTGTGCCACAAGTGCAGCAGTCATTCCTCCCATGGAATGTCCTGCAAGAACTGGTGAGGCAAGCTCCAGTTCCGTCACGAGCTCCAGGACGTCGTGCGCATGGTCGATGTAGCTGAACCCGTGGGAGGGTGCACTTGAACGGCCATGACCTCTCGCATCCGGCATGATCACATCGAACTGATTCGTGAGCTTGCCAGCAAGATGGCTCCAGCATGACGAGCTGCCAGTGAGGCCATGGAGGAGAACGACTGGGGGATGTTCCCCGCCTGTCCGTGTGAAATGCAGGACTGCATCAGCAGTGCGAACTGTGCCCATGGACTGCTTCTCCAGCAGGTTTATGCACCTGCAGCAACGGTATTGGTCACAGTCTACCCCAGGACAGTGCAGGGCCTCCCGGCAGCAGGCACTTCATGGGATCTCCCATGGGATGGTGGAGTGGTGCACTGCATGTCCACGAACTGCTGTCCCATGAGACCATGGACACCAGCGAAAGGCAGTGATTCCCAGGAGACACCATATGCGGAAACTTGTTGTGTACAACTTCGTCTCTCTCGATGGCATGTACTCCGGACTGAACAACGATGGAACGGAGCTGTTTCCCATGATGGGAGACACGTTCTATGCGTACAATGCCGAGCTCCTTCGGAATGCTGACTACTTCCTCATTGGACGTGCATCGTATGAGCTGTTCACCAGCTATTGGAGTGAAGTTGCTGAGGATCCAGCCTCGGATCGCTGGACGGATGAGGAGCGTGACATTGTCGACTCTGGCGAAGATGTGCTGGAGATTGTCGTCTCGGATACGCTATCCCTCGACACGAAGGATGTCGAGGTGGTGCGGAGAGCAGCAGTGTATGACCGCATTGCTGAGCTCAAGGCAGGGGATGGCAAGGACATTCTCATGACAGGAAGCAGAACGCTATGGAACGA
>JAJZLL010000016.1:0-1375 GCA_021803465.1 bacterium | reverse complement strand
GGAGCATGGCTGTGTTGATGAGCTGCATCTCATGATTGGCAACGAGGTGCTTGGTGTCGGGACACCGCTCTTCGTGGGAAAGCCACACGTGGCACTGCACCTTAGGGACGTTCGCACGTGGGATGGCGTGGATACGCATCTGGCAGTCTATGCAGTGGGAGAGCAGTGACGTGAATGCTCTGCATGGTGCATCTCAGCAGTGACAGGCACGCCTGGAAGTCCTGCAGTGCGTGCGAATGGTGACATCTGTCAGTCAGTACTGGTCAGGATTCACTCTTGCATGGCAACGGACATCTTCCACTGAGTCTGCATGCGAAGCGCATAAGCAGAATGCAGCAGTCCGGGAAAAAGGCTCTTCTGCATGCCACATTCGAGGGCTGCCGCTTTGCGTTCAGCTTCCGTGATATGCGCTCCCTGAGTACGAAGATTGAGACGCAGGTATGATTTGCCAACGTAGAGATTTCCAAGTGCAGCGAGAAGAACAGTGGCAGTGAACAGGAATGGTATGGAGAGAAAAGCTTGCTCCACATGGCCTAGGAAGGTTGAAAATGCCATTGCGGTCATAATGGAGAACACATCGTAGACGAAATAGACAAGCCATCCAACCAGGACAATGGCCTGGGCGAGACGGACTGCAGGATATGGTCGCATGAGAATTGAAGTTGGCTCCGAGGACTGGTGCATGCCATATGTGCCGGCTCGACTGAAGTGTCCTTCAAGAAGAATCTGCATGAGTGAGGAGATTTCCTCGTCCTCCAGCTGAAGCACTTCAGGAGTGCAGGCAATCTGCACTCCTGTTGATGGGGATGCGGAGCTGATGATGGGACTGAGACCTGACAGGTGAAATCGCAGTTTGCCAACGATGCTGGGATTCTGTTGGGAAGCGCTCCTGAACAGGCTCAGCACGTGCTCCATGCCTTCAGGCGTCCAGCCGTGCGCTGAGTGGCTACTGGTGAGCCGCCAGTCAAAGCCTGCAAGCCACAGTGCGAGGAGCAGTGGGACAGTTGCCCAATAGGTACCGGAGATGCAGGCAAGCAGTGACACTGCACTGCACACAAGTTCCATCACCACAGTGGACCGCTTGCCACCAGGCAGAGCACGAGGCAGGGATTCTGCTCCAGCAAGATCAGCACGTCCTGCGCCATTCATCGCCGTATCCTACCACGAGTCCGAATATGACGGATGAGGATGGGTGGAACACGGGAGCTGGAGACAGCACAGCATGTGTAGCACGTGTCAGCAGTTGCGTTTCCCACATGCCTGGTACCCGCAAGAGTGTGCAACGGAAGCAGTCAGACTGCTGAGGCTTCCGGTTTCAGGTGCTGGAGGAATGCGTGCGAGTGCTTTGCCATGTTGGCAGCATGGCGGCTTTGAC
>JAJZLL010000033.1 GCA_021803465.1 bacterium | reverse complement strand
GATCGGTGTCATCGGATACTGCTCAGGTGGAAGGCAATCCTTTCTTGCAGCCTGCTCGTTGCCTCTTGAAGCTGCTGTCGACTGCTACGGCGCCTTTGTCACTGGCACACCTCCTCCCCAGTCGCCTCTCAAGGTGCAGCCTATCGTCAACCTCACGCCCTCCCTCTCATGTCCTCTTCTGGGACTCTTTGGCAAGGATGACTCCTACCCATCACAGGAGCAGGTCGCTGAGCTTGAGCAGGCTCTCAAGAACAATGGCAAGACGTACGAATTCCACTCCTTCGATGGAGCAGGTCATGCGTTCTTTGCTGCTGACCGTCCAAGCTACAGGCCCGAATCTGCAACAGAAGGCTGGAAGCTTGTCCAGAACTGGTTTGGCAAGTATCTTGCCTAGATGCATGAGGAGACCGTGAATGTGCACATATGAGACTGCCACGCTCCCAATATCCGGGAGCGGCAAGATAGCGGGGGAATGGATTCCCGTCACTGATGCGACAGTGTATTTCGACCATCCTGTCCATGCACCGGAGACGCACACACTCAACATCGATTTCCGCAATCCATCGCGGGGCCCGTCATGCCGCATCGCAGTCGAACTTTCACGGGAGAGTGCGAAGTCCCTGGTGCGAGCGATCGAGGAGATGCTTCGCACAGATCCAGATCTTCCCCAGGATAAGCTTCCCTGAGGCACTAAGGATACCTGTCCTGCAGTGCGGACTCGAACTAGCTGTCGAGGAGCTCGTGCATGAGTGAACGGCCAAGGGCACTGATGGTCGTGCGCACTTCACGCACCCCAGGGCCTGGAGAAGCATGGAAACGCATGCCATCCTCATCCAGCCGAATTCCCGAGTTGCGTGCCTTGGCAAGCAGAGGAATGTCAGGTATGGACTCGGGTGAGAATGCTGCGACCACAAGATTTCCTCGGTCCAGCTCCTTCATCTGCGCTTCCGCATTCTCTAGCACGGGTGTCGTGTTCTTGTTCCCTGTCACATAGACGAGCGTCCAGTCCGCATTTCCCGAAGTCCCCGCCTGCGCAGCTCGATCCACTGCCTCCATGACCATGGAAGGTGTCGCCTTGTCAGGCAGAAACGTGATGGGCACTTGAGGCATGCCCCGGAGCCTGCATTCCTCATTGAGTGCACGCCGAATGAGAAGAGCAGGTATGCGTCCTGCAGCATCTCCTGCAATGATCCCTGCCACAGGAGCGTCCTCAGCCCTGTCAGCTATCCGCTTGAGCTCGCGGATCGCACGGGGAACGAGTTCCATGACAGCAGCATTGGGAAGTGCGGAGGGATGCTCCAGCGCATCGACGAAGTGGGGGAGACAGTGCTGAAAATCCCGCCGGACAGCATGGGCTGACGAGGCGAGTGCTGGACGCTGCTCGACCATCTTGCCCGAATACTTCTTCCTGTCCTGAGAGAGGCCAGAGACGGCCACCTGGTTGATGAGAAGATCTGGATTTCCAAAACCTGAATATGCCCGGAGGGTCTTGGGCCAGACGTTTGTCCGCTGCAGGTGGCGAATGGTTCCTGGAGAGCAGGGCCCAAACACTGCGACATCCGAAGTGAATCCCTCTGCAGCAGCAAGATCGATGATGCTCTTGATGCTGCGTCCAGAACAGACATTGTCCGATACGACAAGCACCCTCTTTGCAGGATCCACCTTTCCAAGTGCTGGGCGAATGCGCTCAAAGGCAGCGCGCTGCTTGTCGAAGTGCTCCTTTCGTGTGCCCTCGATGAAAAGCACGGGAATTTTTGGAAGGCCGTGCTTGACCCGATAGGCATTGATTGCGCGTCCAACGACAAGGGCAGGGTATCTGCCACTCGTGTCATCACCGATGACAGCACCAATCTCATCGCCCTGCACAGCAGGCGAAAGCCTGCTCAGGAGCTCGAGCATGGTTTGCACCAGTTCCCAAGACCGGTATGAATTCAGCTCTGGTGCAAGGTGAAGTGCTTCCGCAGCACGCTTCACGTCCATCCGTGTGTCGCGAATTCGAGCCCTGAGGAGGGGATCCTGCGGAAGAAGCGGCTCCTCGGAGTACTTCTCCGTGCTGAGCCCAGTGAGATCCTCCCTGTTGCGGATGGCATGGGCATTGTGGAGTCCGCAGAAGAGGCGTGTCGATCGTGGCCACCCACGCTCATCGAATGGTGCATCACCATAGTCCACCGGTGCCCTCTTCCCCACAATGAGGAACCGCTTCCTGCCCTTCCTCTTGCCATCCCGTGAGAATCCAGTGCCATCGAGGGCTGCAACATCAAACTCCATTCCTCTGGCAGTGATGCCAGCTCCGATCTGGGCGATCGCCCTGCCACTGGAAATGCCTTCAGTGACGACCAGCACCCGTCCAGAGCGCGCATCGGGAGAAAGTCTATTGAGCCGATCCTCCACAGCTGTCGCCACATGTTCCCGATCTTCCTCCCGTCCCGAACCCTGAACGAACCGCACAGGAACAGGAGGCATGCCATGCTCGGCACGATGCCTGTTGATGAGCTTGCCGAGAAGCAGTGCTGGTATCCGACCCGACGTGTCATCGCCAATGATGACGGAATAGTCACTGTTGGCTAGTGGCTCCCGCATCTCATGAACGAGCCGTGCAATCCCGGGAAGAATCTCCTCCACAGCACTGATTCGGTACGGCAGGCCCACCTCAACTCCCCTCACATCTCATCCTGTTGTCCCATATCGTATCGGCTCAGGAAGGACATATCCAGTACAATGCTCTGCCCTATTCAAGTGATCTGCCACCGGAAACAGGCAGTCCAGTCTTCCGCCCTGGGAGCTCAAGATGTGGCTGCGATGGTGCCTGCTGCTGCCGCACCCTGTCAGACACTTTCTGCACCCATCGTGGCTGAAGATTGGACTGTCCAGCCATGGCAGGAGCAAGCAGTTCACGATGCGGTCGGGGTGGAGCGGCTGGCTGCGTTCTTCCATCAAGGGCAGCCATGAAGCCGTTCGCCTTCCCGTCCCTGTCGTTGAGTGGCTGGAGACCGTGGATGTCCTCAATGCTCCTCACGATGCTGCAGAACGAGTACTGCGTATGGTCCACATGCCCCTCCTTCACGGCCCCACCCATGAGGATGCACGGCACACGGTCGCCAAGACGGTAGTGCGTTTTCCCGTCCGTCCACCGTTCCAGAAGTGGCGGAGTGACATGGTCATAGAATCCACCGAAATCATCCCAAACAAGCACAATGAGGCTCTTGTCCCAGTATCCGTTCTTCACAAGCAGATCTATCTGCTCGCCAACCCACTGCTGACCAGCGTAGACATTTGCCGGTGGATGGTCGTTTTCATCCATGCTCGGTGACACGAGCCAGGAAACGCTCGGAAGGGTGTGGGATGTGACATCCTTGGCAAACTCCCTGGATGGAACATTTTCCGGCGCCTTTGCAATTGGCGAGATGAGCTGTGGAGAGCCATCTCCATAATTCTTCCAGGAGACACCTGCTCTGCCCAGCGATTCGGGAAGCGACGGAATACTGAAGGGAGGCTGCTTCGAATGGTCCCTTGTCAGCCACCGTATCCATGCTGGCCTCGGGTTGTTGATGAGTTCTCCCGAACTTGCGGCAAACGCCATGAGATGGTTTGGATCCGAGGGTCCAGCCACATCCGTGAAGAAGTTGTCGCACAGCGTGTACCTGCGGGCATAGTCGTAGTACAACGGTATCTGCTTCTCTGTGTACTGCTCACGGACAGCCATCCACTGGCGGAACTTCCAGGTCCAGTGCCCATGGGTGGGGAGCCAGGGAAAGGTGTACTGGGGTGGGTTTGTCGCCTCAGGAAGATCCGGAGCTCCATTGGCCCCAGGGAATCTTCCAAAGTAGTTGTCAAAAGAGTGGTTCTCCTGGATGAGCACGATGACATGCTCAATGTTCGCAGGATATGAACCAGACTTTGGAAGCTCAGCCTCAGTGGCAGTACGGGGCCAGTCATGCGGGGCAGCAGCAACCTCCTGCGCGGATGGCGCTTGGGAGAATCCTAGATCCTTTTCAATCTGCTGCTCGGATGGCCTCTTGCCTGTCCCTATCCCCCCGCTTGGAGACACGATTCCCGCTGCAAACAGGGCGGAGGCTGTCACACCCACAGCAAGTGACACCGGTGAGAGCGCAAGAGCGAGTGGCATCATGAGGAGTGTTGCGGGAATGCCTCGGGGAAACCCCAGATGCGAGACGTTTCCCACACGGGGATTGTCCAGCTGCAGGGTCTCGTTCATCCACCCTGCAAGCCTGGGAAGCTTCTTTCCGATGGTATCGCTCAGCTGGTGTAGAAGGGCGCCCTCATAGGCAAGGTTCGTTCCCACAGCACGCCACCATGCGCGAACAAGCAGCTTTGGAGATCCAAACGACTTCGCAACCCACCATTTCCACGAGTACCCCTTGACGGACAGGGCTTCCTCCTCGCCAGTCACCGTATTGGTTGCTGGAACAGGCTGTGCTCCATTCATTCCCATCCCCCTCGATCCATTTGGCAGCAGTGACGCGTTTGCGCAGAGTGATCTGTTTATACCAGTGTACACTGGGTACTCACCCCCTGTGGACATCCGGACGCTCAGACTTCGCCATCCCCATCTGCCGCAGCATCCTCTGGTCGAGTGGCTGAAGTCGAACCATCCGGCGCAGGCACCTGTGTTCCACTCCGCCGGAACTGGAGCGATGTGGAGTTCACGCAGTACCGCTCACCAGTGGGATCTGGCCCATCATCAAACACATGTCCCAGATGCCCACCACAGTTGGCGCAGAGGATCTCGGTGCGCGGAACGAGCATGCTCCAGTCGCGCTTCCTGGTGATCTTCTCCTCATCGAGGGCTGCCCAGAAGCTCGGCCAGCCGCAGTGTGACTCATACTTCGTCCCTGATGAGAAGAGTGAAGTGCCGCACCCAGCGCAGTAGTAGGTGCCATCATCCTTCACGTTCACGTAGGCGCCAGAGAAGGGTGGATCCGTCGCCTTCTCGCGAAGCACCCTGTACTGCTCAGGGGTCAGGGTCTTCCTCCACTCTTCCTCGGATCGTTCCATGCCCATGGGATCACTCCTTGTGCTGCTGCCTGTCCCCATCCATATACTACGATCCTTCCCCAAGCTGGATCACTGCAAGCGTTGGAATCCGTCTTCTCAGCATGCACTCAGCGTCCCTTCAGCTCCGTTTCAGGTACAGCAGTCGCAGCTCAAGTAGCATGAACTTCACAAGTTGTGAAATGTCGTGCAGCGGAGGAGAAGATCGTGAACAAAGCAGTCCCAGGCATCATGGCAGGAGCACTCGTTCTGCTCGGGCTCACTGGATGCGGACAACGGGGCATTACCCCCTATGTTGCCCAGCCGACAGCACAGGTGTCAGGACCTGCCCAGTCCTCATCAGCTTACCTTCCAACGTCGCAGAGTGCTGGAGCAGCAGGTTCGCCAACAGCGGGCTCCGCTCCATCCCAGGCAGGCTCGACAGCTGCACTCCAGTCCCAACTGTCCCAGCAGCTCAGCCAGCTCAACCAGGACCTGTCCGGTCTCTCAACCCAGTTCAACCAGGAACAGCAGGATGCATCCACATCGGAGAACAACTGACATGAAGAACACCATCATTCGCAGCGCTGCAGCTGCCATCACTGTCACTGCAGCATTCGTATCCACATCCCTCCATGTGGGAGCTGCAAGCGCGAGTCCATCACCTACCCCAGCAAGCTTCTCCACTCTCCAGCAGGCGCTTGAGGGACGGATCACTGCACGGGAAAATCTCCTTAGCACGCTGCATCTGCGGGTCAATGGAAGTCCGACCCTCACTGGGAATGACAAGAGTGCGCTCACTGCGATCATCAGCCATGCGCAGGGTGGCATGACAACACTCATGTCCCAGGCACAGCAGGCAACGACAGCCGCAGAGCTCAAACCCATTGCGAACGCAATGATTGTGGACTACCGCGTGTATGTGGTTGTAGCGCCGCAGGTGGATCTCACAATCATCGCTGACAGGGAGTCCTCCGTATCAGGCCGTCTCGCGAATCTTGAGCCAGCAATCCAGAATCTCATCACGCTTGAGCAGCAGCGTGGCAAGAATGTGAGCAGTGCGGAAGCCACCTTCGCTGACTACAAGACGAATGTGAGCAATGCCCAGGAGCAGATCGGCCAGGTGTCAACAGCGACCCTTCTTGGCGAAACACCGCAGAACTATCCAGGAAGCACTGCTGTCTTCCAGGGAGCGAGGACCAGTATGGAATCTGCCCGCACGGACTTTGGAAACGCCTGGAGCGACCTTAAGACGCTCATCGCTGACCTCAAGTAGCACCTGGTTCCGCAAAAGAGCGCCAGGTCCGGATCACACTGGACCTGGCGTTCGCGTATCTACCTGAATGGTCAGTCAAGCACCTTCTCAGCAGGATGCCCATGGGCATCCCTGCCTGCAAGACCTATCTCATGGAGCTTTCCGGTATGCACATCGAAGATGAAGCCGCGCACACGGCGGGCATCCACATGGGGATCCTCAACGAGCTTCTGGTATGAGTCGCGGACATCCTGCTCTACATCATTGAATCCACGAGGATGCCATGTGGGCCGCGCCCCATCCTCCTTCTCCAGTTCTGCAAGAAACGCGTCGTTGTCGAGTCCCGACATTCCGCAGTCAGTGTGGTGAAGGAGCCAGATCTCTTTCGTGTCCATCTTGCGCTGGGAAATCGCGAGCGACCTGAGCATGTCATCAGTCACGACGCCCCCAGCATTCCGCATAATGTGGGCTTCCCCAAGGTCGAGTCCGAAGATCTCCATGGGATCGAGCCGCACATCCATGCAGGCAACAACTGCCACTGACTTCATTGGCACTGCCTTGAGGTTTGCCACACACATCCTCCCATCCTGGGCCCGTAGGCGGGAAGCTCGCTGCACACCCGCAGTTCCAGCTTCGCAACCCAGGGGACTGCAGGTCAACTGTGAACTCGCAACTGTTGCGATTGTGTTACCACAGGAGTACACACTGCGACATTTTGGTACGATCAGCGCGGTTACCCATTGCAGCACCCCCACAATGAACATCTGTATAGAAGGAGCCGAATCATGCCACTCTTTGGCGAAGTCCATCGCGAGTTCATCGCCCGCCCAGATGCGGCGAAAAGCCAGATCCTTTACAAATGGCCCGACATGAACATCCGGAAGTTCACCCAGCTCACTGTTGAGCAGGATGAGCTGGCAGTCTTCTTTCGTGATGGCCGTGTCCAGGGGACCATTCCACCTGGAAGAGTCACCCTCGACAGCTCAGAAATTCCGTTTCTTGGACTTCTTGTCGATGCGGCTTCGGGAGGCAACCTCTTCCGTACAGAGCTGTACTTCATCTCCACGCACGAGTTTCCCACCCTTCCCTTTGGAGGGGCAGTCGACAACGTTGTCGATCCTGAGACTGGTCTTGCAATTGGACTCGGCGTCTTTGGAGACTACTCGCTCAAGATCGTTGAGCCACAGTCCCTCATCGTCAATCTCGTCGGCACTCAGAATCTCACATCGAACGACCAGATCACGGACTGGGTGCGTGAGCAGCTCCTGAAGGTGCTGAGGACTGATGTCGTTGCGAAGATCGTCAATGACAAGTGGCCAATCCTTGGCATCGCAGCCCATACGACTGAGATAGAGCAGACAGTCCTCACCAATTCGCAGAACTACGTCAACACGTATGGCATCCAGATCGTCCGGCTTGGAAACTTCACCATTTCCATCAAGCCTGAAGACGAGGAGACCCTCAAGAAGTACCGCAAGGACATCCAGTACACGAAGCTTGCTGGCGGCTTCCAGCAGTACAGCGTCGGTGAAGCGCTCCAGGGTATTGGCACTGGCGCATCACAGGGTGGTGGCGGAGAAGCAAGTCCAGCCATTCTGGGCCTGGGACTTGGTCTCGGTGGCATGGCATACGGTGCAGGAAACCAGGCCGTGCAGCAGGGTGCTGCTGGCGTACAGGTTCGCTGTCCCAAGTGCAATGCACTGAATCTCGAGAATGCCCGATTCTGCGCGAGCTGTGGAGCGGAGCTTGGAGCAGCAGCTCCAGCACCAGCTGCTGCTGCTGCAATGGTCGAATGTCCAAAGTGCCATGCGGAAAATGTCCAGGGAGCAAAATTCTGCTCCAACTGCGGTGAATCTCTTGCACCGCCGCCACCAGCAGCAGCTCCCGCACCAGCTGCAGCCCCTGCGACTGTAGCCTGCCCGCAGTGCGGAACACAGAATCCAGCTGATGCGAAGTTCTGCGCGAACTGCGGCCACCAGTTTGGTGCACCCGAGCAGCCCCAACAGTAAGCGTGAACCGTTCTGCATGTGGGAAGCATGTCTTCCCCTGCAGGACGCGGACTGTCGAAAGGAGACAACATGGAAACGACACCGCCTAATCCCATGGAGGAGCCAGCTCCTCAAGAGGGGAGCACCCCAGCTCCCGAGCCAGCACCACCCCCAGCTCCAGCACCACCTCCTCCACCAGCTGGTCCAGTTGGCGCACAACCACTGCAGCCATCTCCTGTGGCAGGGACTGTTCCTCCAGGAAACCCTGGAAAGGAGCCCATGATGGCAGGGGACCAGCGTCAGCCTGGCACTGGCCTTCCCATCCAGCCCGGTCCAGCTCAGTCCGTTTCTGGTCCCATCAGCGCTGCAGGCATCAACATCTCAACACTTGCCATAGGATGCCTTGGCATCGTGATTGTGGTCGTGCTGATCTTTCTCGTCATCTCGTTTCTGACACACCATCTCTAACCGGGCGAATTGACACTGCACAGGTGCGCATTGGATCCATCCGGCATTCTTAACGCACCTGTGCAGTGCGCTATGTGATCGATGGCAACTCAGCCACGTGCAGCAGCATACGCCTGAGCTCCCCCACGACGGTTTTCCCGTGGAGGACTCTTCACCCTGTGGGTGGTCACTGAATATCTGTCCTCACCGAGAATGCCATGCACTGCGCGTTCGAGGGCTGGTGATGGGTTGACGGAAAACGCCTCGCCCAGGGTGATCTCATCCACCCTGTCCTCTGCACTTATGGCAAGGACAACGGGAACATCTCCACGATGCTGCTCAAACGCCTTTTTCAGTGCTGCAAGATGTCCTATCTCCGTCGCATCAATGGCAACTGATAGCACACTGTTCTTCTTCCACCCGAGAAGTCTCGGATCATCAAGAGCATACACGGCCTCAGCAAGAATCTTTGGCCTCTCTCCCTCCTGATCCTCGCGTGGGACAGCATCGTCACCCTGGCTCTCAACCTTCCCACGGATGATGACCACTGCATCCTGCCGCATGAGATCGACACACTCGTCAAACACGCGGGTGAAGACGACGACTTCCACTGTTCCCGTCATGTCCTCCAGCTGGAGAAACGCCATCTTCTGGCCAGTTCTGCTCCGCTTCGGCACAAACGTCCGGATTTCCCGGATCATGCCGCCAACCTGGACCACCAGTCCATCAAGGTGCCTGTCCAGTTCCGCGAGTGCAGTATCAGTCCGGTCGAGCAGGTCTTCCCGCACTGCTGCCAGCGGATGCTCGCTAAGGAACATGCCAAGAAACTCACGTTCCCATGCGAGACGCTCGCTCCGGGACTGCTGGGTTGCCTGTACAGGAATGTTCCATGTGGGATCCTCCTCCCCCTTTCCCCCGGGTTGCGGATCCTCTTCCCCTGCATCGTCAAAGAGCGCAAGCTGTCCTTTCTCCTTCTCCCTCTTCCGGGCCTGAGCACGGTCTAGTGTCGTGTCCAGCACTGCGAGAAAGCCAGCACGGTCGCCGAGCGCATCGCATGCGCCACTCTTGATGAGTGATTCAAGAACCCTCCTGTTGAGGTCCTTGCCCGGGATCCGGGTGATGAGGTCAAAGAGGCTCGCGAATGGTCCGTGCTCTTTCCGCTCGCCAACGACTGTCTCCACAACCCGTTCCCCCACATTCTTGATGTCCGCAAGCCCATACCGGATGGCATTGGGGGTTGTGGGATCAATGCGGAAGTGGACTGAGCTCACATTGATGTCAGGCGCGAGGACTGTGATCCCGTGCGCCTGGCAGTCCGCGACAGTCTCCCGGAGTTTGTCATGGTCCCCGGCCCTGTTGTTGCAGAGTGCAGCAAGGTAGGCAAGCGTGTAGTTTGCCTTGAGGTACGCAGTCTGATACGTGATGAGCGCATATGCGACAGAATGGGCCTTGTTGAACCCGTAGCCAGCGAAGAATGCCATGAACTCGAACAGTTCTGAGCTCTTCTCTTCGGGGATGCCCCGTTCCCGCGCACCAGCAATGAACTTGTCACGCTGTTTGGCCATCTTCTCCCGGTCCTTCTTGCCCATGGCAGCGCGGAGAATGTCCGCCTCGCCAAGCGTGAAGCCAGCAACTGCTGATGCAAGCTGCATGACCTGATCCTGGTAGATGATGGTGCCGTACGTCTCCCTGAGGCTCGGCTCGCATTCAGGAAGCATGAAGTCGACTGCCTCCTCTCCCCGCTTCCTCCGCATGTAAATCTCGATGACACCGCTCTCTATCGGGCCAGGCCGGTTGAGTGCTCCTGCAACACCAAGATCCTCAAGGGTCTCTGGCTGCATGTCGAGGAGAATGCGCTTCGCACCTGCACCTTCCATCTGGAACACGCCATGCGTGTCCGCTTTCTTCACAAGCTGGTAGGTTGCTGGATCATCAAGCGGGATTGCATCGATGTCAATCTCCTCGCCTGTCTCCTCGCGGATGAAGTCCACTGTCTCTCCAATGACAGAGAGGTTCGCAAGTCCAAGAAAGTCGATCTTGAGCAGTCCAATCTTTGACACGCCTGCCATGTCGAACTGCGTGACAAGTCCCTCACGGTCCCCGCCCGTGGAACGCTGGAGGGGGACAACATTGATGAGCGGTTCCGCACCAATGACCACGCCCGCAGCATGGGTTGACGCATTCCTGCAGAGGCCTTCAAGCTTCCGCGCATTGTCGATCACCCGCTGCACCCAGTCATTCGCCTGGATGAGATCCCGAAGCTCCTGCGACTCGTCAATTGCCCGGTCAAGGGTCATGCCGACCTGTGTCGGGATGAGCTTCGCGAGACGGTCCACATCGCTGAGAGGCACCTCAAGGACTCGTCCCACATCCCGGATTGCAGCTTTCGCCCCCATGGTGCCAAACGTGATGATCTGGGACACCCGGTCAGATGTGTACTTCTCCACTGCGTAGTCGATGACCTTTTCCCTGCGCTTGTCATCGAAGTCGATGTCGATGTCCGGCATCTGCACACGCTCCTTGTTGAGGAAGCGCTCGAAGATGAGTCCGTATTTCAGTGGACAGATGTTCGTGATGTGGAGGACATACGAGACAATCGACCCTGCTGCGCTGCCACGCCCTGGTCCCACATAGACGCCTCGCGTTCGCGCAGCACGGATGAGATCCCACACGATGAGAAAGTATGCGGAGAATCCTGTTGCCCGAATGACATCAAGTTCCATGGCGAGCCGTTCCCGCGCTTCCTTCGATGGCGATGGACCGTACCGCTCCCTGAGGCCCTCTTCGCAGAGATGGGCAAGATAGTCGTCCGCAGTCATCCCTTCGGGAACTGGCTGGTATGTGGGGAGATAGTGCCGTGTTAGGTCAAAGGAGACATCGCATGTGGCAGCGAGCGCAACAGTGTTGGAAAGCGCCTCTGGCACCTCCGGGAAGAGCTGGCGCATCTCGTCAGTGGAGGCGATGTAGAAATGGGGTCCCTCGAACCGAAACCTCTTCTCCTGAGACTTCTTCGCATTGGTCTGGATGCAGAGCAGGATGTCGTGCGCTTCCCAGTCTTCCTGTCGCACATAATGGGAGTCCCCTGTTGCCACAAGGGGAATGCCCGTGCGTCGGGCAATCTCGAGAATTCCCTCGCGTGCTGTCGTCTCATCGGGAATGCCGTGGTTCTGTATCTCGAGAAAATACGCGTCATCCCCGAAGATCTCGCGGTATGTGCGGGCAACCTCCTCTCCAGCATCGATTCCTGAACGGACAATCGTCTGGGAGAGTTCTCCACCAAGACACCCTGACAGACAGATAATTCCCTCGTGATACTGCTCAAGGAGCTCCCGGTCGATGCGGGGTTTATAGTAATACCCCTCCGTGTTCGCACGGGTGACAAGGGCAATGAGGTTCCGGTAGCCCACGTTGTTCCGTGCGAGAAGGATCAGATGGTAGGGGTCCCGGTCCACTGCTTCCCTGTCGAGCCGTGACCGGGGCGCGACATACATCTCGCATCCAATGATGGGATTGATGCCCTGCGCCTTCCCCTCGAGATACAGGTCGAGAGCGCCATACAGGACACCATGGTCAGTGATGCTCACAGCTGGCTGGCCCATCTCCTTGACGGTCCGCACGAGATCCCTGATCCGTGCAGCACCATCAAGGAGAGAGAACTCCGTATGGGTGTGGAGATGCACAAACGATCCGTTGTCGCTGTTGACCGCTTCGTTCTCAGCACTCACCCTTTCCGCTTCTCCCCTGTCCTGCTGCACACTGCTCTTCCCGTTCTAAGCATACGGGACTGCGCAGCAGTCTTCACAGTGGTGCATCCTCTCCATTCGTGGCGGACGCGCCAGAAAACTGTTGCATGGGATCACGATCAACAGATGAGGAATGCCTTGGAACCTGCCTTCCCCCTGTCACAATCCATTCCCCTGAACGTGCACCATTCCAGAATCCACAGTATGCTACGAGGAGAACGCTCTTGTGCAGCTCGCACACTGGTGCCCCTTGCATAGGTAATAGGAGAAGTACGGTG
>JAJZLL010000056.1 GCA_021803465.1 bacterium | reverse complement strand
AGCACGACACCGCACACAAACATGGAGATGACAGCTATCGTGGATCCCCGGAGGGGGAGCACTGGCCGCCTCGCAAGGAGGATGGCCATCCCAATCATGCCAACAGTTGCGGGAATGAGCACGAGATACGTGTCATCGGGCGACCGGTGCAGGATGCGGGCCATGTAGTCCGGTCCAAGAACAAAGACAGTGAACACGATCGTGAGCGCAAGGCTCAGCTCACCGAGCGCAAGCCTCAGGACAGGATGCTTTCTGAGGAGTCCGAGCCCCTCCTTGAACTCCCTCATGACATCCTGCTCAGGCACCATCCCCTTTGGCACAGCCTTGAGATGCTGCCCAACGCCAAGGACTGCAGCTCCCGCAACGATGTAGAGCGCTGCAGCGATGAGGAAGGGAGCCTCCTGGCCGAAGATGCGGAGGCTCAGGGTCGCAAGCGGAATGCCCAGCACGATCGTGAGGATGACAGTCGTCATGAAGAGGGATGTCGCCGCATTGATCTGTTCCTTCGAGACGAGTGATGGAATGCTTGCAGCCTCCGCTGGCGCGTACACCTGCCCAATCGAGCTGTAGATGAACGTAACTGCCAGAAGCGGCACAATCGCAATGCTTGAGCTTGTGAGGAGCAGGAGCAGGATGACAAGGATGAGCCCTCCACGGATGAGGTTCGTCACGAACATCATCATCTTCTTGTCATGCCGGTCAACGTACACACCAGCTGCTGCACTGAAGAGCACGCTTGGGAACGTGAACGCCATCATGAGGAGTGACTGCGAGGTCGCCTGCTTTGTGAGGTTGTACACGACAAGCACAAGGCTGAACATGATGAACTTGTCCGCCATCTGGCTCAGGACCTGGGCCACCCAGAGGTAGAGGAAGTCACGTACCCGGAGCACTGCCATGAAACCCACAGTCTCATCGGGTGTTGGCGGTATTGCGGGAGATGAGGCATGGAGCGGATTCGTTCCATGATGCTCACCTTCTGGCATAGCCACGGGAGCGGATTCCTCATCGACCATGGAGTGCACCTCGTCAGTATCAGGACGGCTCATGGCCGCCTCCTTCTGGGTTGCATGCTTTCCATTCTGCCACGTTCCCTGCGAGGACGAACCATTCATCGAGGCCAAGAGTCTGTGGTCGTCGCTCCCCATCGATGGTGCTCAGTGCGAGGATGCCAGCTACTGCTTCCCTGGAAACGCAGAAGCGGAGCGCATGGGAAAGCGTCTTCCTTCTGTGCTGGAAGACGATACGTGCGACAGCGAGGATGGCTGCTATGCGCTCTTTCGTGTACCGCTTTCCGGGAACGATCCGGATAATCCGCGACGCTACAGCTGGTGGAGGCAGGAACGCACTCCCGGGAATGGGGGGACCAATGCACTCCACTGTTCCCTGGAGCCTCGTTGCAAGTGTGGAAAGGCCCCACTCTCCCTCCTTCGCTGCGAGTCTTCGTGCAACATCGTCCTGGACAAGGAACACGATGGCTTCCGGGGGGGGATCCTGTGCGAGCGCATGCTGCACGAGGATGTTCGTGATGTTGTACGGAATGTTCCCGACACACCACCATGGAGCACTGCGAGCAAGGGAAGCGAGATTCGCCCGTGAGGCATCGTCGTACACGATCCTCACTCCAGGAAGACCAGCGCACGTGTACGAAAGGATGCGCTCCATGCTCCTGTCCGCCTCGATTGCGACCACGTCCATTCCCTGGGCAGCGAGTGCAGTCGTGAGGGTACCAACACCTGGGCCAATCTCGACAATGGGCATGCCCCTGGCTGCACCGCACGCTTCGCACATGCGGGAAGTCACCTCGCCATCAATGAGGTAATGCTGGCCATATCCCTTCCTTGGCGCATGGTGGAACCGTCTCAGGATACGGCCAAGCTCTTCGGGATCGAGGAGCCGTTCCTGCATGTCAGTCATGGTGGGAGCGTTCCAGATGGCCATCCTCTCCAATTGCATCACTGGGAGGAAGCTGGAAGAACTGTGCAGCTGTGGCAGTTGCATCCAGGGCAATGGCTTCCGGGGTGGTGTTCCTGCATGCGGCAAGAAACGCTGCAGTCTCCCGCACGTGGACAGGCTCGTTCGTACTTCCCCGGTACGGAACGGGCGTGAGGAACGGTGCGTCCGTCTCGATCGTGAAGGTGCCACCAGGTACGAACTTCGCCACCTCCTGGAGCTCTGCAGCAGTCCTGAAGGTGACAATGCCTGAGAACGAGATGAGGTAGCCCTCCTCGAGACATGCGCGCGCATGGGCGACATCCCCCTGGAAGCAGTGGAAGAGCACACGTTTCGTGCCTGAGTTCCTGAGCATGGCGAGAATGTCTTGCTGCGCATCCCGTGCATGGATGACGACAGGAAGATCCAGCTCATGTGCGAGTGCGAGCATGATCTCGAGGGATGCCTGCTGCACGTCCTTTGGTGTCTCATGGTAGCCAGGCCTGAAGTAGTAGTCGAGTCCCACTTCCCCTATCGCAACGGCATGTTCCTGTGCAGCAAGTTTCCGCAGTGCTTCAAGCTCCTCACTGTCAGGAACATGGTCCTCCATGGGATGCCAGCCGACTGTCGCGGACACGCCCCTCCACTTCCCTGCTGCCTCGACTGCCCATGCTGCATCAGCAGGATTGTTGCTCGCAGTGATGATGTGGGTTACTCCCCCCTCCCTCGCATGGCGGAGCGCATCGGGGACAGGTATGCCCCGCTCCGCAACGAGATCGAGGTGGGTGTGGGCATCAATGAGCATGGGCAGCGGACGGTTCCCGTGCAAGCACCTCTTCCCGGTTGAGGCGTGGATAGAGGATTGGTCCCACTCCAACCGCCGCTCCCTCGTGAAGGCTGAGCCAGGGACCATGGACCTGGTCCATCGCGTGCGCATCGATAGTGATCCCAAGGTCCGCAGCGACACCCGCTGTCCCCTTTGGGAGGAACGGTGCGAGAAGCACTGTAGCCACCCGGATCGTCTCGAGAAGGTTCCGGATGACAGTGCCCAACCGTGCATCCCCTGCTGAAGAAAGGCTCCATGGAGCGCTCTCCTCGATGTACTTGTTCGCTCGCCGCACAATCGCCATGGCAGCCTGCAGCGCACCGGAAAGGTCGACTGCTGCAAAGCATGCCTCGTATTTCGGAAGTGATTCACGCACAAGCTTCTCAAGCTCATGGTCAAGCGCCTCTTCCCTTCCCATGGCGGGCACTTTGCCTTCGAAGTACTTCTGGCACATCTTCTCCGTGCGCGAGATGAGATTGCCGTAGTCGTTCGCAAGATCCGCATTGTAGCGGTCAACGAACACTTCGATGGAGAAGTCGCCATCGCGGTCGAAGGGAATCTCCGCCATGAGCACCCAGCGGACAGCATCGCTTCCGTACGTGTCCACAAGCTGCATGGGATCCAGGAAGATGCCCCGTGTCTTGCTCATCTTCTGGCCTCCCAGCGTGATGAAGCCGTGCGCATGGATTTTCCTTGGCAGGGGAAGCCCTGCTGCAAGGAGCATTGCTGGCCACATGACCGCATGGAACCGTGTGATGTCCTTGCCTATGACATGAACGTCCGCAGGCCAGAATGCCGCGAACTCTCCCTCCTCATCGGGAAAGCCGATTCCCGTGAGGTACGAGAGGAGCGCATCGAACCAGACATAGACTACCTGCGACTCGTCGAACGGCAGGGGAATGCCCCATGTCGTGAAGGCGCGGGAGATGCTGATGTCCTCAAGCCCCCCCTCGATGACATTGAGGATCTCGTTGCGCCTCGTTTCCGGGACGAGGAAATCCGGATGGTCAGCGAAGTGCGCCTTCAGCTGTTCTGCGAACGCGCTGAGCTTGAAGAAATAGTTCTCCTCCTCGACCCATTCGAGAGGCCGCTCATGGACAGGACACTGCTGGTCCGTGATCTGCTTGTCCGTGTAGAACTGCTCGCACGATGGGCAGTACCATGCCTTGTACGCACCCTTGTAGATGTATCCAGCATCGTGGATGCGCTGGATGATGGCACGTGTCGAGGCCCGGTTCTCCTCACTGTCCGTCTGGACGTAGTGCGTAGGCTCGATGGCGAACGCCTTCCACGTGGTCTGGAAGAGCTCCTTCTGCCTCGTGCAGAACTCCTTGGGAGTGAGTCCAGCCGCCTCTGCTGCACGGGCAACGGACTGGCTGTGCTCATCGCTTCCCATGACAAAGCGCGTGTCATCAGATCCGAGGCGGTGGTACCGTGCAAGCACATCGCAGCCAATCTTCTCGTACGCAGTGCCAAGGTGCGGTGCTGCATTCACATAGTCGATTGCTGCAGTGACATAGAACCTGCCATTCTCACGCGTCACGGTGCTGTCCTCCAATGATGATGGTGCACTCCCCCTTCGGTGGCGTAGCGAGGAAGACCTGCACAAGCTCCTCCGCCGTTCCGCGGTAGACTGTCTCGAAATGCTTCGTTAATTCTCTCGCAACGACGACGTCGCGTGCAGGTGCATGCGTGGCGATGAGCTCAAGGAGATGGACAAGGCGGAACGGCGACTCGTAAAGCACTATGGGCAGTGCAGTCGCAAGGTGTGTCGTGAGGAGTGTTGCGGCACGTCCAGGACGCCGTGGGAGGAAACCAAGAAAGGTGAAGCCGGAAAGTGGCATGCCTGCAACGGAGAGTGCAGCAGTGATGGCGGATGGTCCGGGAATGGGAATGACATCATGCCCCATGGCGAGCGCTGCTGCGACAAGGTGCGCTCCAGGATCGCTGATGACTGGGGATCCCGCATCGCTGCAGAAGACGAGATGGTCCGAGGTCGAGTAGTTCTGGAGGATGCGGCCTGCCTGCGCCTCCTCGCGGAACGCAGGGAGGGAGACGAGTGGCACATGGATGTCGTAGTGGGACATGAGTGTCCTTGTGCGCCTTGTGTCTTCCGCAATGACTGCTGTCGCATCCCGAAAGGTGTCGAGTGCACGGAGCGTGATGTCGCCGAGGTTCCCGATGGGAGTCGCTACGACAGAAAGCATCAGTGGCCCCAGTCCCGCGCGTAGCGGAAATCGCGGTCGATGGTCCGTGGTCCAAGCTTCGCAATGACCGGTAGACGCCTCTTGTACTGGTTCTGCTTCACCTTCTGCAGGATCTCGTTCACAATCTTCCCCTCGTGGCCAAGCGCTGCGATCTCCTCGGGAGACCGCCGCTCATCCACGAGGTAGTAGAGGATCTGGTCCGCCTCATGGTACGTGAAGCCAAGCTCCTGCTCATCAAGCTGCCCTTCCCAGAGATCCGCGCTTGGGGGCTTCGTTCGCACCTGTTCCGGGAGGTCAAGCGCTTCCGCAAGGGCAAACACCTGTGTCTTGTAGAGGTCCCCAAGCGGATTGATCGCGTGTGCCATGTCGCCGAAGATCGTCCCATAACCGAGAAGAAGCTCGCTCTTGTTCGAGGTGCCGACAACGAGTGCCCGGTACTTCTCCGAGAAGTCGTAGAGGACAGTCATGCGCTCCCGTGCCATCTTGTTTCCCCTGCGGCTTGGTGTTGCCGAGGGATCTGTGGCGAAGTACGCATCGATCTGCGGCGTGATGTCGGCAGTGGCGGGTTCAAGACCGAGCGCAGTGCAGACAGCGAGCGCATCAGCCTTCGAGGACTCCGTGCTTGTCCTGTAGGGCATGAGCACAGCATGGATGGACTCCTTCGCGAACGCTCGCGCTGCAAGGGCTGCCACGACAGCGGAGTCAACTCCCCCTGAGAGCCCGAAGACGACGTTCGTGTAGCCGACCTTCTCCACCTCGTTTCTGAGGAACTCGGTGAGGAGAAGAATGACCTCTTCCGTGTCTATCGCGAGTGGACTGAAGGTGTCAGCCATTGGTGTGCTCCCCACTGAGGATTGCAGTGCGCTCATCGCGGAGAAGTGGTGCTGCTATGCGGGTCCTCCGGACTGCCCGGTGGCTCAGCTCATGGACATGGATCTCCTCTCCCCTCCCTGCTGGATCCGCTGCGAGCGTGCCATCCGGAAGGACAAGCCGGGATCCGCCCCAGAAGGCGACTCCATCCTCGTATCCGACCCTGTTGCAGTAGGCGAAGTAGGCTGTCGTGAGCTGGGCGTACGTGCGGGTCATCGCGTCGTACGACTGCTCGCTGCCAAGCGACCTCTTCGCCTGGATGCCCCGGGCTGGCGAGGAGGACAGCCCAAGAAAGCAGTCCACTCCCTGGTCCGCGAGCATTGAGATCGAACGGAGATGCCACATGTCCTCACAGATGACTGTTCCCATGTTCCACTTCTGTCTTGGGGAATCCCCAAGCCCGAGGATCCGTGAACGGAACCCAGTTCCCCTGCCGAAGTATCGAAGCTCATCGAAGAGTCCGTACGTGGGAAGAAACACCTTTTCATGGATCACCTGCACATCCTCCGCAGTGATGGCGAAGGCAGCATTCGTGAAGATGTGTTCTGGAGCCTCGAAGACGCCACCAGCAATGACTGTGCTCGCTCCGCACACCTCCTGAAGTGCTGCCCAGTGCTGGGGAGCGAGGGAGCAAGCGACATCGGGCACGAGGTCCTTGAGAAAGTACCCAGTGAGGGAAAGCTCAGGAAAAAGGATGAGATGCACTCCTCGTCCTGCGAGCTCCCTGACGATTGCAGCATGCCGCTCGAGATTCGCGTCGCGTGAGCCGAGAATGGGCGCAATCTGCACAAGGGCGATACGGACCGGTTCCAGCTCGTTTCCCGGATGGTTGATGATGTCAGGGATGACAGGAGGATGCGGCTGCATGTGGTGACAGCTCCTTGTGGATGGTGCTCTCCACTACTCTACATGCTCGACGCATCCGTCATCCCCAAAGCGCTCTTCCCCACATAGGCTGCGACATCGGCCACGTCCTCCTCCACGACTGCCACTGCAGGAAGGGTCGCGAGAAACGCCCTGCCATACTCTTTCGTGCGGATGCGGGAATCCGCGATGACGACAACTCCCCTGTCGTGCTCACTCCGCACGAGCCTGCCAAATCCCTGCTTGAGGCGGAGTGCAGCGAGAGGCAGGAAGTACTGCATGAAGGGGCTTCTGTACTGCTCGGAGCGTGCCTGGTGGAGTGGATCTGTCGGTACAGGGAAGGGAAGCTTTGCGACAATGACGCACTTCGCGACATTGCCAGGAAGGTCGATGCCTTCCCACATGGCTCCAGTGCCAAGGAGGATTGCGCGGGGATTCGCACGGAAATTCTGCACGATCTGGTAGAGTGTCCCATCGACACTCTGGCCGAGCACAGCAATCTCCTCGCGCTCGAGCGTGTCCGCAATCCTCTGGTGGCATCGTCTGAGCGCAGTGTAGCTCGTGAAGAGCACGATGCAGTGGCCCTTGAGCTCCCGCGCTATGTCGACGCAGAGGGAGGCGAACTGTTCCTCATACTCCTTCGCGTCGTAGGGAGGAATGTCCTTCACAATGCAGCACGAGGCGTGGGAGAGGAAGTCCCTGTCCGTGCGGTCCACAATGAGCTCGTGGACATTGGCAAGTCCTGCCCGTTCCCGGAAGAAGGTGAAGGTGCCTCCGACAGAAAGGGTGGCAGAGGTGAGAATGGTTGTCGCTGGATGGTCCATGAGCTCCTGCAGATCATCCTGAACGGAAGTTGGCGCAATGGCGCACCGGACACTTGAGTCACTGAGCTCGATCCAGCGGACATGGTGGTCCCCAGGCTCCTCCCACCGGGATGTCGTCTCCACGAGCATCCTGAGGGTCGCAACAAGCATGTCGCTCTCAGGATCCTCAGGGAATGGAAGTGGTGTTTCCTCGACACCAGCAAGAAGTTCCCGGGAGGTGGTCCGCACGATCTGGAGCTGGTCACTGAGCTGGGACAGCTGGGAGGAGGAGGGCTCCCCAGCTGGCACACGGGCCCGGATGCCACTTCCCGTGTCCGAGCTTGGTGTTGCGCGGGCCACCTGGCGGGCTGCATTCGTGGCAAGCTCCAGCGCATGGATGATGGTGCCAGAAGCAGTCTCCATTGATGGCGGGAGGAGTTTCACAGCACTTCCCTTCCACTTCCGGAGCGCTGCAGTGAGATCGAGCATGACAGTGAGCTGGTCTGTCGCGACATCCTCAAGGTGGTGCGCCTCATCGATGACAAGCATCTGGAAGTCTCCAAGGAGTGCATGGTCCCGGAGCGCATCGACCACAAGCAGCGCGTGGCTTGTCACAACGACATCTGCAGCGAGCGCATGCGCACGCGCATGCTCGACATAGTGGCCATCCTCCCTAATGTCCTCAGCACGGGTGAGACGGGAGTCGGATTCGCCCTCAGCTGCGACAAGTGGCCAGATCTGGTTTTCCTCATGCGAGAGGTGGAGTTCGCTCCGCTCAGCGAATGTCGTCTCACTCTCCCACACAGTCATCCGCATGAGGAACCGTGCCCAGAGGTCCTTTGCGACATGCTGCGGGAACGTCCCCCTGAGAAGCGCCTCGACAGCATGGTGAAGCTGGTATCTGCTGAGGTAGTTGGAGCGTCCCTTGAGGAGCGCTATGGTGAGTGGCGCATCGAGTAGCGCGCGCGCAAGGGGGAGATCGCTGTCCATGAGCTGGTGCTCGAGCGCAATCGTGTGGGTCGCAATGACAGCGCGCACGGACTGCTTCATGCAGGCTGCGAGCACTGGCGCAAGGTACGCGAGAGTCTTTCCCGTTCCTGTGCCCGCTTCCACAACGAGCGACTGGCCCCGCTCACAGGCCTGGGAGACAGCATGCGCCATCTCAATCTGCTCCGGACGGTACTCGTACCGGTCAAGCTCGGAGAGTGCGCCCTCTGGCCCAAGCGCAGCATCGACAACATCCTGGACAGTTCTGCTGGAAGAGGGATGGACAGGATGCGGCACTGCAGGCAGTTCCGGCTCAAGCCGAGGAATCCGCACATGGTCGAATGCTGCTGAAGGGCAGGAGGCGATCCATTCGAAGAAGTGGGACAGCTGCTCTGTGGCTCCCGTTCGCGCAAGGGCCCGGAGTTCCTCAAACACTTCTGAGGGGAGGCGCTTTGCCACTGCGCAGAGCACCATGAAGAGCTCCATTGTCGCCTCAGCATCGCTCCATGCACGGTGTGGCTGGTCATGCTCAACAGCAAGGAGCGCAGTGAGCGACGTGAGCGAGTACCTGTCGAGACGGGGCATGACGATGCGTGCGATGTCGACTGTGTCAAGCACGACGCGGTCATGGAACATGCCAGGGTGCTCTGCCTCGCAGAATGACACGTCGAACGGAACCCCATGTCCGACAAACCATGCGTTCTTCGAAAAGTCATCAAGCTCCTCCACCACACGGAACGGTGGTGGAGCATCCTGGACCATGTCATCCGAGATGCCTGTGAGCCGCTGGATGGGAACGGGAATGGGCTGGGCTGGATTCGCGAACGAGCCATACCTGTCGAGGACAGTGCCCGATGTGTCGAATTTCACGGCCCCCACCTCACAGATGCGGTTCCTGCGTGCGGAGAGGCCTGTCGTCTCGAGATCAAAGGCGACAAGCAGTCCAGGAGCAGTGGTGTCAGCTGCCATGATGCTCCTCCCTCGGTGCGCTGCGGTGCCGCTCACGCGCATGGGCAAGGAGCTCGTCCAGTCCCTGCTCCTGGTAGATTCCCCGGTACGCATCGGGCAGGAGTTCCGCAACATGGTGCATGACAATGAGGGAAATCTCATGGGGAGTCAGTGGGGAGCCATCATCCGCAGCAAGCGGTGCGGGAAAGGGTGTTCCGAAGCGGATCGTCACATCCTGCCTCTTCGGGAAGAGCTCATGCTTCTTCATCACACGCTCGCTCCCCATGATGGCGACCGGGACAACGAGCGTTGCAGGCGCATGCTGGAGGATGTAGCCGACTCCCGCCTTTGGATCCCGGATCGATGCAGTGCTGGAGCGGGTACCTTCGGGATACATGAGGAGTGCATTCCCCTTCCGGAGAAGTGCGACTGCTGTTGCGAGCGCTCTCCTGTCACCTGTTCCACGGGAGACGGGAAACGCGTGGTACTGCTGGAAAAGGAGACGCTGGAGAGGACGCCGGAAGTACTCCTTCTTCGCCATGTAGAAGACATCCTTCCGCGGAACATACGCGCCCGTAAGCGGTGGATCAATGGTCGCGATATGGTTTCCTGCAAGGAGTACGGGGCCCTCAGCAGGGATGTGCTCCGCTCCCTCGATGCGGAGTTTCCCGAGGAGGTATCCCCTGGCAATGGTCCGCATGAGTCCAGCAAGGAACCGGTAAATCACACCCGCTCCTCACGCCGTGGCTGGGAAGGGCATTGAGGTGCTGTGCAGCCCATGTCGTCACAGTACTGGGCAGCAATGCGGATCATTTCGCTGATGTCGTTGAGGTCCGTGTTGATGACGCACGCATCGGGATCGCGGAAGGTCCGAGGCGCATCAAGCCTGTCCCGCTCCGTTATCTCCCGCGAGAGGAGTGACGGATCGACAGATGTGCCCTGCTCCTCGAACTGGGAAGCGCGCCTGTGGCGCCGGATGGCATCACTTGCCTCAAGGTAGATCTTCGCGCACGCTTCTGGGAAGATCACCATGCCGCAGTCCCGTCCCACAGCAACGCATCCAGCAAGTCCGAAGGCACGCTGCACTGCAAGGAGGGCAGTGCGGACTGCAGGTATTGCACTCACTTCTGAGAGGAGGCGCGCATGGGAAGGATCGCGCTCCTCCCCATGGGGATCCCAGCCGTTGATGCGGAGATCCCAGGTTCCTGGTAGCTTTGTGGGATCCGTGTTGAGTTCAAGATGCGCAGTTCTCGCAAGCTCCGCAATGGCTTCCGCGTCTTCCGCACCGAGTCCCTTGTGGAGCGCAGCGACAGTGAGGCCCCTGTAGAGGAGCCCAGTGTCGACGAACTGGAGCCCGTACCGTGTGGCGAGGGCACGCCCAAGTGTGGATTTGCCACTGCCTGAGGGTCCATCAATGGTGATGATGGGTGGGGTATGGTCAGTCATCGCGTTCTGGCACCTCCCTGGGAGGGACGGAGCTGGGCGATCTCGTCTGGCGTGAGCTCCCGCCAGGCTCCTTGAGGCAGCGCTCCAAGCCTGAGTGTTCCGATGCGGACCCGCTCGAGCCGCACCACCCTGAGGTGCACTGCCCTGCAGATGCGGCGGACTTCCCGCTTCCTGCCTTCCCGCATGACGATGGTGATGGTGCGTTTGCGGACATTTCCCATCGCACGAACTGGCTTTGCGAAGCCATCGTCAAGCATGACGCCCTTCTGGATGCGCTGGAGCTGCTCCTCTGTTGGTGCCTCATCGACTGTGACGACATACTCCTTCTCGACACGGTACTTCGGATGGGTGAGCGCATGGCAGAGATCCCCATCAGTGGTGAGCAGGAGAAGCCCTGAGGAATCCGTGTCGAGACGGCCGACAGGCACGAGGCCTGGAAGATCTGGCACAAGGGAGAGCACTGTGGGGCGGGACTCTGGATCCGAGAGCGTTGTCACGATGCCCTTCGGCTTGTTGAGCATGATCGTAGTCACAAGCGCCTTCCTGCGGACGGGCTTGCCATCGACAGTGACAGCATCCCTGCTCCCATCCACCTGGGAACCAACTGCTGCCTTTTCCCCGTTGATGAGCACACGGCCCTCGCGAAGGAGTGCATCCGCTGCACGTCTCGAGGCGACTCCCCGCCGTGCGAGGAACTGATTAATGCGTTCCATGCGCCATGTCCTCAGGTGCTTCCCCATCTGTCACGCCTGCATTGAATGCCCGTTCATACCGCTCGAGCGCCTCATGGGAGAGGGGCGGGAGCTCCTCAATGGTCGCAATGCCCATGAGACGGAGAAACTCAAGTGTCGTCCCCCAGAGCCGCGGGGAACCTGGCCCATCATCGTGTCCCACGACTGCAACAAGTCCCCTCCCCTCAAGCCGCTCAAGCACCCTCTCGCAGTCAACGCCACGGAGGTAGTCGAGCATACCCTTTGTCATTGGCTGCCGGTACGCGATGATGGCAAGTGTCTCAAGGGCGGATGGTGAAAGTCGTGCAGGACGTTCGGGAGCAAGGGTGTCCTGCACGAGGGAAGCCACCTGTGGACGGGTAACCATCTGGACCTCGTCACTGTCGTACTGGAGCATGAGCGCATGCCCATCGAGCATGGAGGCAAGTTCGACAATGGCTTCCCGCACATCCCGCTTTGAGATGCCGATGCGCTTTGCGAGCTCGATGTACGTCAGGGGCCTGTTGAGGGTGAAGCAGAGCGCCTCAACTGCACGTGCACGATCCTCAAGGGTGGCATATTCCTGGACCGGTGAAAGATCCGCTGGCGCATCACCCATCGTGGGAACCCACAGCGACAAGATGGATCGTGGGACCATCCTTCACCTGGACCTCTCCAAGCTTGATGAGCTCCAGGAGTGCGAGAAACCGCGCAATGGCCTCGTTCTTCGAGGTGATGTGGGTGAAAAGTTCGGGAAATGGCATGCTCCGATGCTGCTGGAACGTTTCCCGCAGCGCTGTCACCATTGTGCCCACAGGAATGATGGGAATGGGACGAGTCACAAACTCGAGTGAATGGATCCTGTCCAGGACTGCCTGAAAGGCAGCAATGAGTCTGTCAGGCTGGATGACGACACTTGAGACGGGAATGACATCCGGAGTCACAAGGCTCATGAAACTCTGGTATCCTGCAGCGCCATGCTCCTCGAAGAGCCTGTTCGCTGCCTCCTTGAAGGCCATGTACGCCTGCTCACGAAGCGCATCCTCCTCTTCCAGGAGGAGATCCTGGAGGGGAAGTTCCGGTTCGGGATCCGGTTCCCTCAGTGCACCTTCAAGCGCTGTGAGCTTGTAGTCGAGGAGACGGTGGAGGCTCGCAAGCGCGCCAGCAAGGCGGTCGAT
>JAJZLL010000024.1 GCA_021803465.1 bacterium | reverse complement strand
CGTCAGCTCGCAAGCCCTGAAGGAGACACCCGGACGAGCAGCCCTGTCCGAAGCGTCCCAGAACAGCGCGAGTGACCAATGAGCATAGATTTTCAGTGCGGTCCGACTTTTTATCAACAACCCAAAATATACGCTGCTATTACTGGGATTTCACGATTCGATCTCAGCCGTACGTTGCTTATTTCCTAAACCTTGTGCGTAGGTTCAATTCCTACCGGGGGTACATTTCCCTGCACGCCAGTCCCACCACACAGGGAAACGGAATGAATGCCTGATGCGTTCATCTGCGTCAGGCATTCGCACGCACAGCCTCCTGCACGAGCGCACCAAATGCATCCGCATCCAGCACCTCATCCTCATGGACATCGATGGCACGTACGGAATTCCCCGTCAGGCGCGCATTGAACAAACCCGCAGGATCAGGAAGTGATGCCCCTTTGGGAACCGTGATTCGTACTGCTTCCTTGAGTGTCTCCGCAATGCAGACATTGCCTCCCTGCACCCACACTGCCACACCAAGCGGCCTGCTCGGCTTCCTCCACTTCACTTCCTCAACAGCGTCCGGAGCTGCCTGCAGCACGATCCTCCGTATCTCATGCAGCACAGCCGATTTCCAGCCACCAGGCTCATTGAGTACGGCTGCAAACCCGCTGGGCATTTCCCTGACCATGACCATCCTCCCCAAAATGGAAACACTCCGTTCCTGCTGCCTTCCGCAGCCCCTCACCATCTTCACCCATCGCGAGGGCAGGTGGCTTGCTGCACGAACCATCATGTGCAGTTCCTGACATGGATCACCACTGCAGCCGTACTGCTGGTCGTCCTTCCTGTGCAGCATGTGCCCTCTTGTCCCTCTGGAGTCAGGCTTGAGACACATATCATGTAGTCCTATAGTAAAGGTATTATGACACCGCCCCCCTCCACGCATCACGAGTCGGAACCTTCCGTTCAGCAGCGTCTCCAGGAATGGCAGGCAGCAGGCCTCATCACCATAGAGGAACAGGCCACCATCAGCGCGTACGAGGACAAGAAGCGAGCTACTCACATCGGCCATCAACGCATATCACTGCTCGAGGTGGGAATCTATGCTGCTGTGGCGATCGGAATCTTTGGAGTGGAGTTCATTGTCAATGGCGCAATAGGCACATTCACAGCAGTGAATCTGCCAGCGCCCACCATCCAGGGAACGAATGCGCTCACCTTCTTCGTCTTTGCTGCCGCAGCTGCAGTTGCAGCCTTCATGCTCAACCGGTTCCCTGATGCTGCTGCCCATCGGGGTGTTGCTGCAAGCCTTGCAGCGTCATACATGTTTGCTGCGATCTCGATCTTCCTGTACTTGCTCTGGTCAGGTCTGGGAGGCGACACACTCACCCGTGCGATCGTTGCATACAGCATTTCATTGGTGCTCGCTGGAGCGAGCATACGGTGGTTCGCAAACGGATGGATGGCATCCGTGTTTGTGGGGAGTGCAGTCGTTGTCACAAGCACACTCATTGCCAAAGCTGACTGGGGAGCGAACTCCTGGGGGTTCGGAGTGCTGTGGATCCTGTATGCTGCACTCCTTCTGGCAGTTGCCGAGTTTGCCATCGAAGGCCCCGGCTATGTGCGTTCACTGCTTGAACTTGCTGCCATTATTCCAGCAACAGTCGTGTCCCTCATCGAGATTGGACCGAGTTTCCATCCCATGATCGTCATCTTCGGCATCCTTGCCATCGCAGCTCTCGTCTGGAGCGGCAGAGCGCATCGCTACGGCCTGGGTTTTGGCAGCATCATCGCCACTGCAGTCGTTGTCTTTGACGGCTGTGTGCAGCTCTTCCATTCAACAGTCATTGAAGGCATATGTCTTGTCGTCATTGCCCTCCTCACGCTTGGCAGTCTCTTCCTCTTTCAGCGACGTATTCTTCAGAGGAATGTTCGCAGTGCCGTTTCCTGAGACCCCGCTCCCTATCGCCTCCGACGATGTCCATGCAGTGTCCCGACAGCCACTGTATGCTGAAATGCAACAGGATTGACCGACTTTGAAGAGAGGGATATGCATGCCAGGAATCACGAAAGCGCAGCGTGCGGAAGTGCGTCGCCTTGCTGTCGCGCTCCTGCCACGTACCCGCGACGGGAGCCAGCAGTGGGATCTAGGCACCATGGGGGAGCTTTCCTCGTTGAGGACTCGCATCGCTGACGGACGGTACGTGAACATTGCGCGGGCAGCAGTTGGCACCCATGTCGAAATCCAGAAAGGTCTGAGTCACGTGAGCGTCTGGTTTCCGCGGGACCGTGACCTCCATTTGCTCCGTCGTGCTGCTGCGCACCAGGTCCGGATGAAGCGCCGTGAGGAACGCAGCCAACAGTCCCAGCCCACAACCCGTCAGGAGTACTCGCAGGAGAAGACTGCTCGGGACATTCTTGGATGCTGATGGAGCTGCACGTTCAGTGACCTTGGAGAGTCTCCACTGGAAAAAGGACAGCAAATGCTGTTGTGGATAGCAGCAGTACCTGCTCATCCTTTTCAGGCTTCTGTCCAATCTGCACTTTCGCAGCACTCATCGGTATGAAATGCTTCCGGATCGTACCAAGGAAGTTTCCCAGCACAGCATCTGGTGGCAGCCAGATGGAGCCACGCACTGACCAGTTTGTTCCCGCAGCAACTACACGATGCTGATTCTTCTGGACATACATGCCAGTCTGTCCCTCACCAGTGAACTCCTCAGATATGGGCACGACATACAGGATTTCAGAGACGTTCACATACGTCTCCTGCACGTGTGCAGTGGGCTGCGCACCCACTGCGACTGTTCCATCAGTGACTCGGAGGGTGCCCGTCACATCATTGAGATAGTCGGAGATGCGGCGCACGCCGATGCTCTCGAGTGTGCCTTCCACTGTGAACGCATTGCCTACAATCCGTGCTGAAGCTGCCACTGCATCTCTCCCTCGAACCTGTGAATCGTGTGAGCCACGCAATTCTCGCACTGATGCACATCGACACCGTGCATCATGCCCAACAGACACGGATTCACAATATCAGACATCACACGTGCATGTACTGCATCCATGCGCATTCCACGCTACAACTGGGATGTCCAACGGGAAATGAGTGCGAAAGCCGGTTCAACCCATGCGGGATCCGTGATGTCTATGCCAACCTTTCGAAGAAGATCTTCCGGACTCTTCGCACCTCCAGTGCGCAGGAGGTCAAGATACTTGGCAACAAACGGCTGGCCTTCCGCCTTGTACTTTGCATAGAGTGCAAGCGATGTGAGATGGGCAAAGGAGTACGAGTATGTGTAGAACCGCGTGTTTATGAAATGGGGAATGTAGGCCCATCCGAGCCGATATCCCTGAGGAAGTGAGAGCGCATCTCCAAACTCCTTCTGGTTCTCCTCAAACCAGATGTCCGAGAGGCGGTCCGCCCCAAGGCTTTCGCCGTGCTCACGTGCTGCATACGCACGTTCCTCATATCTCGCCATCATGGTCTGCCGGAAAATTGTGGCGCATGACTCCTCAATGCGTGATGCGATGAGGGCCTGCCGTGCAGCAGGATCCTTCTCCCTTTCGAGCAGATAGTCAAAAAGGAGCATCTCGTTGAAAGTGGATGCCACTTCAGCCATTGCCATGCCCGTCTCGCATTCGAATGGTGTCTGCGCCTTTTGGGCAAGAGAGAAGTGAAGCCCGTGGCCAAGCTCGTGGGCAAGGGTCATTGCATCATTGATGGTATCAGTGAAGTTCATGAGCACCACAGGCTTCTTGTCCTGCGCAACGCCTGAGCAGAATGCGCCACCTGTCTTCCCCTTCCGCGGCTCCGCATCAATCCGGTTCTCCGTGAAGAACTTCTCGAGAATTGAGGCAGCACTCTTCGAGAACGAACCCACTGCAGCGAGAACAAGTGACCTGGCTTCATCGTACGTGCATGGTTTCGGTGTTCCGATGGGTGCGTACTGATCTTCGAACGTCAGCTGCTTCACGCCAAGGAGTGCGGCCTTCCTGCGGTAGTACGTCTGCACCACACTGTAATGATCTTCGACAGCTTTCATCATCGTGCTCACGACTGCATCTGACAGATCATTCGCAACATTTGCCTGCTGCATGGGCAGCGGTGCACCGGAAGCATCCACGTATCCGCGGAGGCGGTCAATGGCGAGACGGTCACCAACCAGCGAGTCGTAGCACTTCGCAAGGACACCTTTCCAGGGTTCGAGCGCTGCAAACAGCGCTGTGACAGCGCGCCCACGCAGTGCCGCATCGGCAGACATGCGATATGCAAGAATTTCATCGATCGTGTGTTTCCGCACGCCCTCTCCAGCATCGAAGTCCACAACGATCCCCGAGAGCGTCTCATGGAACAGCGACTCCCATGCGGACTCCGCTGCAGGCGAACGTTCTGCAAGCGCCCTCTCCTCCACTGCGGACAGAGTGTGGGGAGCATCCTCAAGAAGTCGTTCGAGATAATGCCGGTACCGCGCAAGCGCTGGGTCCCGCGCAAGTGCCTTCGCACGTGCTGAAGGCAGTGCTTTCCAGTCGAGCTCAAGGAAGCGGGTCACGTTCTCGAACTGGACACTCTCCCTGTTCACATAGGCATCAAGATCTTGGTTGACTGTTGAGAGGCTGTTCTCGGCAAGGCGAAGTCCGTTGTATGAGGCTGCAGCTCTGAAGGCATTGCTGATGGCACCGAGCTCCCCAAGAGCTCGTGCCCATGTGGCAGCATCCGCCCCTCCGAGCTTTCCCTCCCATCGCGCAGCGAACGTCTTTGCCTTCTGCACTGTGTGGGCGAGATGTTCCCGTGCTGCAGCAGCGGATGGCTCAATGAAACCAAGATCCCACACCACACCTGCTGCACGAGGTCCAGCAGGGCCCAGCTCCTCCGCTTTCAGCGGATCCCCGTAGGCACTCTCACCCATGGCGAGTCCATCCATGCGTCACACTCCATCTACTCCAGACTGCGGTCAGTTGCTGCAGTCTCCTTCTTTCCAAGGAGCACTGCCCCCCGTTCCTGTGGCGTGCTCAAGGACTGGTGGCTGCGAGTGCGCTCCGCGACTGCACGTCCCTTCACCTCGATTTCCGCATCGCCAATGTGCGGCGGTGGTGGCAGGTTTGGTGTCTGCTTGAAGTTGAACGCATCGAGGAGGTTGTCCGCAGTTGCATCATGCCTGGTGAGTGGCGAAATGTCGAAGACTGCCTCGAGGAACGCAGGTACGGAAGCGAAGCTCCGAAACTCGCCATCTGTGATCTTCTGATCCTGGAAGAGGTACCCCTTCTTCGCATACGGACTTACCACCATGGCAGCCACTTCATCGCCAAATCCATACTTCCTGTTGGGATCTGGAGCGTTCGGCAGTTCATCCTTCCAAAGCATGGTCGTTGGAGGTGCATTGTGCTGCTTGTACCCGCCCCAGTCATCGTAGAGGATGAGGAATGCTGTGTCATTCCAGCTTCCACCATCGACAACGGACTGGACGATGTCATTGAGCCACTGCTGTCCGTAGCGTACTGTGTCAGGTGAATGCTCGTTGAGCGAGAAATGAGGTGGAACGATGTATGACACGTCACGCAGCTTTCCATTCCGTGCATCTGCGACAAACTGGCCAACGGGAAGGTTATTTGGCGAGTTCACGAGGTCCTTGATGCCATAGGTGAGCACACCGTTGCCATAGTTGCCCCAGGTTCTTCCCGAGAACTCAAGGCGGTGGGTCACTGTCTCCACATCGAGAGGTGGACGCACAGGATCCTGCCGGATCCAGCGGACAATTCCGCTGTGGAAGTTGTCGAGAAGACCCTTCGCTGTGGCTGCGATCTGGACAAGGTGGTTCACATGCGAGGGCCCTCGCTGGAACTCATGGAAGTGCTTCAGGACTGCGTAGTTCTTTGCGAAGTATGTGGTTACTGGAGTGATCGTTGGGTCATGGTACTCATGCACTGCCATGAACTTCTGGTACCTGTATGACCAGTTGCCATGCGTGGGCCACCATGCGAACAGATACTTTGGCGGATCGTCAGCCGGATACACGGGATGCCTGTCGATCGTGATGGGAGCAGGAGGATCGGATGGCTGGTGGACAACCCCCTTGTCCTGTACGAGCTTTCCGAAGTAGTCATCGAACGTGTGGTTCTCCTGCATGATGATGACCACATGCTTGATCTTCTGCCTTGCAAGACGAATCTGTTCCGTTGCTGCTTCCTGCACTTCAGGCGATGCTGTCCTGAGCGATGTGAGACCAGGCACCTGGCGTGACATCCACTCCATCCTCCTCCGCTGGATGTCGGGTGTTGGCTCATAGTCGCTTCCTTCCGGATGGACGTACTGCTCAAGACGGTATTCAGGGTCAATGCTGCGGAGCATCTCCTTCGGAGACCGGAATGGTCCAGGATGGACGCACATCTCATGGTTCATCTTCACTGCCCGCATGAACGCCTTCGCCTGCGGCCTCCCCTGGGGATTCGCAAACCGCTTGCCAAGTCCCATGCGGAACACCACATAGCTCAGTTGTCCAAGCGCGAGTGTTGGAAGGGCGAGCGGTGCAGCAAGAACCATTGCTGCAGCAAGAGTGCCCCTGTTGGTGGGACGGCCCATGTGAGAAAACTTGTCGATAACGACATCATCATCCCGTTCACGGTTCAGACCAAGCTTGTCCTCAATGCGAGCAACAGGTCCCTCAAGCTTTGGCAGATGGAACACGGCTCGGTCCATAAGCCATGCCGCAATGGTGCACTCGACACTGACAAGAGTCATGGTGGCACGAGCCACAGGAACAAAGAGCCGCTGCGCAAAGGCCCCAACACCACTCGGGCGCGATGCGGCGTTCGAAACGTCTTCCACTGTACTTTCCCCTCCTGATGCATCCCTAGCGCACATTCCAGCACAACTGGTCTGCGATGGACGCACTGAACATGGAATCCTTTCTTCCTCATTCCATTGA
This sequence comes from bacterium, assembly GCA_021803465.1. Classification (GTDB taxonomy): domain Bacteria; phylum Chloroflexota; class Dormibacteria; order Aeolococcales; family Aeolococcaceae; genus JAJZLL01. The sequence continues at coordinate 46,651 of JAJZLL010000024.1, read as the reverse complement.
ACGACATTCCCCTAGACATTTGGCGGACAAAATCGCTCACACTGTGATTGCTAAGGGAAAATGTCCGCGCTAACTGCCGACAGAATCACTGGCGTTTGACGCGAACCTCCGCTTTGGGCGGAAGCTGTCCCTACCGCAGCGCTACTCTTCTGCCATGGCACTGTCGCTTCCCGATCGCAGACTCATCATTGGCGGTGGGCGAGTCCAGGGTTTTCCTGTGCACAGCAGAGATGACATCACTGTGAACCCTGACCCTGCAGCACTACCTGATGTCACAGGAACACTTGAGGATGTCATGGCAGCACCAGGATCCTTCTCCCATATCCACCTTGAGAAGGTGCCATGGCGAGTCATCACCTCATGGCAAGGCTTCGGCTCCCAGTGCAAGATGCTCCTTGCCCCAGGAGGCATCCTCACCATTGAGACAGGAATGCATGCCCCGATACTCGATCTTGGATCTGTGATGCGCCTTCCCTGCGCGAGTCCCATGCGCATCGATACATCAGGCAAGACGCTGCAGCTTGAGCAGCGTCTCCTCCACGAACCTGGCAGCCCGACATTCACGGGTACAGTGAGAAGCCGGCATCGGCTCTTCCGTGATGATCCGCATTGGAGTTACACGGATGCAACTCTTCATGAACAGTTCCGCATTCCCCTCACGCGCGCACGTCTGAACGGACCACTCGCACAGTCCGTGAACGGATTCGCTGCGCGAGCATGCGAAGCCCTGTCCCTTCCTGATGATCCCGATGCACTCACCTTGTCTGTGCATCGACAGTGCCTCAGGATGCGGCATCGAGAGGACCTCACTGTGGGATCGATCCTCGAACAGCACCTTCAGGATGCCTACGCTGCCCATCTCGATTCCCAGCCCATTGCGAAGGCACAGATTCCCGTCCTCCATGCTGCGGACGCGTACCTGGGAAACACGCAGCACAGCGAGGAGCTCATTGTCCCGCACCGGACGCTCCGCCTCATTCAGGAACTTGCTGCCTTGTTCGCCACTCCACCCCTCATGGTCATCGCAGCAGCCCTGGTCACTGACACACCTTGTGCGCATGAACCATCTGCTGCCTCACGTGCCAGCACAGTGTCCTCCAGGGGAGTGGTCCACATGCCAGCGTATCTGCTCCGGGAGATTGCCACGGGTGCTGCGTCCCAGGGTTCGCCTGTTGGCCAGCACCTTGCCGACCTGGTGGATGCCTTCGCCAATGCATCACGAAGTCCATCACTGAAGTTGGGTGTACTCCCCGACCAAGCTTGTCAGGAACACAGTCTCTCCTAGAATGGTTCAGGGACCATGTCGATCGCACCGCACGGACACTCCGCAGCGCAGATTCCGCATCCCTTGCAGTATTCGAGATCGATGCGATACCCGTGACCTGAGGCTGGATCCTTGATGATGGCATTGTCCGGACACATGCCGTAGCAGTTGTCACACTGGAAGCAGTTGCCGCATGACATGCAGCGTCGCGCTTCGAACAGTGCTGTTTCCACATCAAGCGGCAGCACTACCTCATCAAAGCTCGTTGTTCTCCTGGCCATTTCAAGTGTTGGACGCACTGACCGCGGTGCATCGGAGAAATACCAGGTGTTCAGCCGTTCGTATGTTGCAGGATCGCGTGCAGGAACCACAGCATCCGGATGGCCAAGGAATGCGGCAATTGCAGCTGCAGCACGCTTGCCCATGCCGATGGCATCTGTGGCAGTCTTCGTTCCAGGAACGACATCGCCTCCAGCAAAGATGCCAGATGCTCCAGTCATTCCCTTCGCATCGACTGTCACCTCTCCCCCTTCCACCACGATGTCGGGCATGGTGGAGACGAGTCCCGTGTCGCTGTCCTGGCCAACAGCAAGGATGACTGTGTCCGCCTCAAGCGTTGTGAACTTCCCTGTTGGCTTCGCCTTCCCTGCATCATCGAGGACCATCTGCTCGATCGTGAGATCGTGAAGGTCCACGTGGGAAATCGTCGAGAGCCACCGGACGTCAACTCCCTCCTCCAGCGCCTCTTCGAGCTCTTCGGGATGGGCTGGCATTTCGCGCGCAGTTCTCCTGTACACGATCACTGTCTCATGCGCACCAAGGCGCTGCACAGTTCTGGCAGCATCCATGGCTGTGTTTCCCCCACCATAGACAGCAACGCGTTTCCCAATCTCTATCGGTTCACCATGGGCTGCCTTCCTGAGCAGGGAGAGTGCATCTGTCAGGCGTGTTCCATCTTCCATGGGTATGTCGATCTTCTTCCCGATCCCCTCGCCAATGGCGATGTAGCATGCTGCGTACTCCTGGCTTGCCATGAGTGTTGCGAGATTATCAACTGGCATGTCAGTCCGCACCTCAATGCCATCTCCAAGGAGCCGCTCCACCTCTCCGTGCACAATGTCTCTGGGAAGCCGATACGCAGGAATGCCGTACTGGAGCATTCCACCGAGCTCATGCTCCCGTTCCCAGAGAACAACACGGAAACCGCGGTTCCGAAGATGGTACGCAGCAGACAATCCGGAGGGTCCTCCTCCAATGACGAGCACTGGAGTCTCATGGACTACTGCTGGCATGGTGAAAGTCAGTCCATGCTCAAGTGCATAGTCCCCAAGGAACCGTTCCACTGCATTGATGCCAACAGCACTGTCGAGAGTTGCCCGGTTGCAGGCAGTCTCGCACGGGTGATAGCAGATGCGGCCCATGATGGCTGGGAAGGGATTGTCACGTGTGAGCCTGTGCCAAGCCTCTTCGTAGTGTCCTTCCTCAGCTGCATAGAGCCAGGACTGCACTTCCTCACCAGCTGGACATGCTGTGGAGCAGGGTGGCACACGGTCCACATACATGGGACGTTCCACCCGCCATGTGCCCGTCCTGTTCCGTCTGCCACTGTCAGCCTGCAGCGAAATGGCATATGGCAGTGTCATGGATTCACCTCCCCAGGCAGCAGGTCATACTGCCTGATCTGCGCATCCGCAATCTGCTGGATGCGCTGCACAATGTCCGGCCGGCCTTCACCCCGGAAGAGATGCTGATACCGCTTCTGCATGCGGAGATACTCCTCAACTGGCCTCCTGTGGCGGATGCGGAGACGTTCTGTCACCACGCCGTTCACAGCCTCGTACACGGGGAAGAGACCTGTTTCACAGGCAAGTCGCGCAACACGGATGGTGTCATGCGCCTCAGTTCCCCAGCCCAGTGGACATGGTACAAGCACATGGAGGTACCGTGCTCCCCGGATTTCCATTGCGTGCATGACCTTCGCCTCGAGATCGTGCAGATCCGCAACAGTTGCAGTCGCCACATAGGGAATGCCATGGGCGACTGCGAGCCTTGGAAGATCCTTGCCCTGACCAAAGGCGTTCCCGGGTTCAGGACCAATCGCCTCGGTTGTCGCTGTGCGTGCAGCAGGAGGTGTTGCACCTGAACGCTGCACTCCCGTGTTCATGTACGCCTCATTGTCGTAGCAGACGAACAGCACATCATCATTCCGTTCGAACATTCCGGAGAGGGTGCCAAAGCCGATGTCAACTGTTCCACCGTCACCTGCCTGAGCAACTACACGCGTTGATGATTTCCCCTGGGCACGGAGTGCAGCTGCCACACCTGTGGCAACTGCTGGCGCATTCCCGAAAAGCGAGTGGAGCCAGGGAACCTTCCATGAGGATTCCGGATACGGTGAGGAGAACACCTCAAGGCAGCCTGTCGCATTGACCACAACGATGTCATTGCCTGTAGCCCGCATGGCAGCATCGAGCACATACCGTGCTGCGAGCGCCTCTCCGCATCCCTGGCATGCACGGTGACCACTGTCGAGCGCATTGGTCCGCTCCATCTGCGCCTGGACTGTCTGGAGTTCCCTGTCGAGAAGGCGGTTGCCAACTGCAAAGCTTCCCACCTGGTAGAAGCGGACATGCTCACTCATCTCGTCATCCTCCTGGAAAGCGGTGAGCCGAAGCGGTGCACCGGCATCTCCAGCTGCCCCCTTCCGCCACCAGCATGTTCCGCATGAAGATCCAGAAACGAGAGGTCAGGAAGCGTGCCATACCGCAGCTTCACAAATATGCTGTCGAGATCATCCTCGCGTACAGGCCTTCCACCAAGACCGAGAACGACTGTCGCAAGATGGACATCCTCATCGAAGAGTGCACGCGCGATGTCATTCGTGAGAATGCCTCCTGTGCCTGTGGCAAGTGCACGTTCGAGCACAATGACATGTGTCCGTCCTGAAAGCGCATCCCTGATGGCTTCTGCAGGAAAGGGCCTGAATGTCGTGACTCCCAGCACACCTATGCGCTCACCCCGTTCCCTGCGCCGATCCACCACATCCTTCATGGTGCCGAGCACGGAGCCCATGCCAACGACCACTGTCTCAGCATCATCAAGGTGGTATGGTGCGAGAAGGCCTCCCGCATTCCGGCCAAACGCTGTGCGGAACTCCGACTGCACTGTCTCGATGGTCGTGCATGCACTCCTCATGGCCTCGTGCGCCTGGACACGGACCTCAGTGAACGCTTCTGGACCCACCATGGCACCAATGGTGATGGGATCTGCTGCTGCAAGGAGCTGCCTCGGTGGGATGCGGGGAAGGAACGCAGCAACCTCCTCCCGGGCAGGAAGATCGATGCGCTCCACAGCATGCGTGAGCACGAATCCATCCATGCACACCATGACAGGCAGCGAGCACTGCTCAGCTATGCGGAACGCCTGGATGTGGAGATCGACAGCATCCTGGTTTGACTCGGCAAACAGCTGTATCCATCCTGCATCCCTGGCTGCCATGGCATCGCTCTGGTCATTCCAGATGTTGATGGGTGCCCCAACAGCCCTGTTTGCGAGCGTCATGACAATGGGAAGTCCCAGCCCACCAGCATTGTAGACAGCCTCCATCATGAAGAGGAGTCCCTGACTTGCAGTTGCTGTGTAGGTGCGCGCACCTGCTGCTGATGCTCCTATGAGCACGGAGAGTGCAGCGAACTCTGATTCCACATTGATGAATTCCGCATGCAGTGCTCCACTCCTGACTGCCCTGCCGACACCCTCGACAATGTGCGTCTGCGGAGTGATGGGATATGCGCATACGACATCCGGTGCTGCACCAACAATCACGTCCGCAACGGCCTGGGAACCTTCCACCTCAACGAGCATGCTCAAGCACCTCCTGGACAGCTGCTGCACCTGCCTCGACAGCACGGCAGTTCATTTCCGCAATGGCTCGAGGGAAGCGGTCATAAATGGCCTGCTCAAGTGCGGACACCGAGATGTCCGAGCAGACCACTGCATACGCTCCAAGGAGCGGCACATTTGGCACTGCCCTGCCGATGTTGGCAAGCGCGATTTCCGTGGCAGGGAGAGTCACAAGATGTCCCTTGGGAAGGGTGGGAAGACGGGAGTCTCCTGCAAGCTCAGACCCTGGGCGGAGCGTATTGACAAAGCAGTACCCATCTGGAGCAAGTCCCACGAGGATATCCCTGCTGTTGAGGAGGGTCGCATCCTGGATGATGAGCACATCTGGTGCCCCGATCGGAGCATGCGAGCGAATGGGCGAGGTGGCAAGCCTGCAGTAGGCTACGACAGGTGCTCCCATCCGCTCAGAGCCAAAACTCGGGAATGCCTGGGAGTACTGTCCATTGTGGAATGCTGCAACTGCAAGAAGCTCCGCTGCTGTCACGACACCCTGTCCACCACGGCCGTGGATGCGGATGGATCTGTGTTCGTGGGTCACTGTCGCTCCTTCATGGCTTATATGGTATACGTTTAGTCTATCACTACTTCTTTATCCATACACTGCTCTCCCCAGAAGACGCACGTGTGCCCACCTTGCACGTGCTGCAGCACACGCACGTATTGGCGGGGCCAATTTTGTCCGTTCATTGTCTCCAGGTGACCAGTACGATACCGTCAATGAACGATGCAAACACGCCAAACACACCATCCCCTACACCAGAAGAGAAGCCAGAGAAACCTGTCCGCTCCTGGAAGCTCAAGCCCGTTCATGTCCGGATGATCCGGGCCGGGATTGCTGCTGCTGCACTGACTGGTGCTGTTCTCTATTCGACACAGACCCCACACACTGCTCATCCTTCTGCTACTGGATCCCCCGCTGCGACTGCGACTGCACCAGCTCACTCCTCTCCCACGTCCACACACGGCTCACCTTCACCCACAACTGTTCCACCGAAGTCCACTGCACCAGCAGGCACAGCGAAGAAGAAGTCGACTACCCAGACCATCACGCTCAACAACTCGACTGTCACTATCCAGCCTTCCTCAAGCGCATCCTCCCAGCTCATGGGAGACATGCTCCTCTACGGACTCATCATTGGTGTCGGATACCTCTTTTTCCGCTCAATGAAGAAGCGGCAGACGTCCCTCGTCCCGAAATCCAACCATGATCCCCTCAGCACACGGCCTGCAACGAGGTTCTCGGATGTGGCAGGCCAGGATGAGGCAGTCAAGGACGTGCAGGAAATTGTCGAGATGCTCAAGAATCCTGAACGGTTCACCCGAGTTGGTGCCAAGGTCCCAAGGGGTGTGCTTCTCTATGGTCCTCCTGGAACAGGAAAAACCCTCCTTGCACGGGCTGTTGCTGGCGAGTCGGATGCCACATTCTTCTCCATCTCCGCATCGTCCTTCGAGGAGATGCTGGTTGGTCTCGGAGCTTCCCGTGTCCGTGCCCTCTTCGCAAAGGCGAAGACCATGGCGCCTGCCATCATCTTCATTGATGAGGTCGACTCAGTTGGACAGCGCAGGTCCGGTCATGCCCTGTCCTCAAACACGGAGAACCAGACGCTCAACCAGTTTCTTTCCGAACTTGATGGACTTGAAGGCCGTGACAATGTCATCGTCATTGCCTCCACAAACCGCCCAGAAGTGCTTGATGAGGCATTCCTCCGTCCTGGACGGTTCGACCGGAAGATCGCGGTGACTCTTCCCGACATCGAGGGACGCCGGCAGATTCTCCAGATACATTCAAAAGGAAAGCCACTGGCTGACAACGTGGATCTGGAATCCATTGCCCGCCGCACACCTGGAATGAGTGGAGCGGATCTTGAGAACATCCTCAATGAGGCTGCCCTGCTTGCTGGTCGTGCTGGAACTGCAACCATCTCCCAGGCCAACATTGATGAAGCGTACATGCGGGTTGTTGCTGGAGCAGAGCGGAAACTGGAGATGACTCCCGAGGAGCGGGAGACCATTGCCTACCACGAGGGTGGACATGCACTCGTCGCAAAGCTCCAGGGGGATGGCAAGATCGTGGAGAGTGTCACCATCATTCCACGTGGACAGGCACTTGGACTCACTTCCATTGTTCCTGAGCGGGATCAGGTTCTCCTCTCAAAGAAGCAGCTCCTCAATGAGCTTGCCCACCTCTTTGGTGGACGGGCAGCAGAGGAAATGTTCCTTGGAGACGATGCCATCACAACGGGCGCATCCAATGATCTCGAAAGGATGACCCAGGTTGCGGAGAACATGGTGCGTCGGTACGCAATGACAAAGCTTGCGCCCCGTGCATATCCTTCGGGAGATGGCCGTGGCCCTGCCCTCGACGATCCAGGACGAGTGGCAGGCGAGGTGGACCAGCTTGTGACTGAAGCTGCCGAGCGTGCACGGAAGCTTCTCACGGAAAACCGGGATGTCCTTGATGCCATTGCGAAGTCCCTCATGGAGAAGGAAACCATCACTGGTGATGAGCTGGCAGGCATTGTCGAGTCCATGGTCTCAAAAAGGGCAGCACCAGCTGTGCCAGCACCACCACCCTCTCCTGCTCCGAAGGGAGCTGAGCTCGGCTAGGAAGCGTCAGGCGAGGCCCTCATTGCCAGTTCGAGGCGAAGAGGACTGCAGTTCCCGTTCCCTGAGCACAAGGGACACGGCATCGGAGAAGGAGCCCACTGAACGGATGCGGGCACTGCTCGTGACAAGTGCTGGACGGTTCTCGTACGCCCATGTGGCACTTCCTGCAAGATGGATGCACTGCAACCCTGCAGCTGCTGCAGGTGCAATGTCGGAAGGAAGGCTGTTTCCAATGCTCCAGGAATCCTCTGCACGTGCTCCATACGCGTGGAGCAGTGCTTCGAAGCTTTCCTTGGACTTTTCGCTCCGTATGATGTAGATGCTGTCAAGAAGATCACTGAGTCCAGCCTCCTCAAGCCGCTGCACCTGAACAGCAAGATCTCCCTTCGTCAGGAGCACGATCTTCGCTGACTTGCCAAGCTCCCGAAGTGCCCTGACCGTGGCAGGAGCAATTCTGACTGGCGTTGTGAATACCCTTCGCGCCTCCTCAAGAATGGTCGCCTGCAGCTGCGGGTCTGGAGTGATTTGCCGGTTCCTGCACATCCGAAGATATGCACGAACGCACGACTCGGGAAACTGCCTCGATGAAAGGCGCATGCGCTCAGTGAGGGCCACATTGATTGCTTCCTGAGCAGTGCGCCATTCCGCACCTTCCAGACCTGCACTCTCAATGAGATGCGAGATGGCATCCTTCGCGTTCCTGTAGAGATGTGTCGTCTCCCACAGCGTGTCGTCACCATCGACAATGACAAGCGTGCTGCCTTTGGCAGCCTTCCCCCTCTTCATCACGCAAGTGTACTCTCCTCCCCTCCAGTACTGACAGCGGGCTTGAGGCTTCCGTACACTTGATGCACATGTCCCGTTCACACACTCCAGCAGCTCCTTCAACGATAGGTCTTTGGGTTGCTCCAGATTCAGGCATCTCCTGCACCGAGCAGATTGCGCTCCTTCTCAAGCAGCTGCCATCTCCTCCTCCGGACATCATTCTCTTTCCGGAGGCATGGACAGCCATCTCGGAGGATGACCTTCCCCGACTCAGGAGCATCCTCACAGCACGCTTTCCTGCCCTCGCACAAAAGAAGCTGCGGTGCATCATGGGGGTGTCCGTTCTGGGAAGCGATGGCACAGTCCAGCAGCAGAGGCTTGTGGATGCCTGGGGAAGCTGGCAGCACTACACAAAGCACACGACTGCGCCCCATGTCGCTTTCGAGTCATCTTCCTGGACACCAGACAGCGCCCTTCCCGTTCTCCCGGATGGCACAGGAATGACCATCTGCCATGACATGTACCCCTCACTCTTTGCGCATCATCTGCAGGGAAACGGCATGCGTCTCCTCCTCAACCCCTCTGAATGGCCTGTGCTCCGTGCAAAATGGGAAACGGTCCTCAGGTCACGCGCAATGGAAAATGGTGTTCCTGTGGGCTGTGCAGTGCACCATTCACGAGGAAAGCCCCATGCGGGATCCGCATGGCTGTTCGACAGGACTGGTGACCGCATTCAGCTTGTCGATGCAGCAACTGGCATGCAGGTTCCCTATGGAACGAGTCCGTGCACACTCTATGTAGCGGATCTTCGCACATCACCACGGCTCGCAGTTGAAGAGAGGTCTCCACGCCCATCCCCAGATCCTGGGGCTCTCCCCATACGGATCCACCGCAATACCCTCGAGATCCGAAACGAGAAGGTGCAGTTCGGAAGCACTGGTTCAGCTGGGGGATTCACCATTGTGTCCATTGATGATGCCGCACTCTGCGATCCGTGCAGGTGGATTGAACCCATGCTCGAAGCGAAAGGCAAAGTGCTGTACTGGATCCGGGTCGCTCCAGATCGCATGCCACAGGCAAAAGCCATTGCCTCTGCGAGGGCAATCGAGCTGTGCGCACCATCCATCATTGACTCGCCCGGTTCAGCGCCACTTCTCGTCGAGCTCTACAACAAGTCAAAGGGAGTGCGGTGGATTGCACCACCAGCAGTAACACCCGCATGGCAGTTCGGCTACACGTCAGCATTCAGGATGCTCCAGGGCACAGCAGCTCCGCCATCTCGCTGGAAGGAGCACCTGGCCCGGTACGTTTCCCTCCTCCGGCACGATCAGCATACCCCAAGTCTTTGAGACTAGGAGAGGACAGTTCCACCATGCCGTGGTCCACTCACACCTTCTCCAGCCATGCCAAGACACACGTCCCGGAGTGCCTTCCGTGTGGCTGCACTGGAAAACGGGATGGCAAGATGTCCCCGTCTTCCTCCAAGGAGCACGCGCTTTGCACCAGAAGCTGCAGCAAGCTCCTCCTGAGAAGCAGTTGCCACAACGCTGTCATTGTGGGAAATCACGACTGCAGTGGGAACCCGGATCTCCCGAATCCAGGATGTGGCATCAAACGCTTCAGCAGCAAGTTCTGCCTGGGCTGCAGCACGGATGTTTGTACGCAGCACCTCCCCAAGGCGTCCCCTGATCCGACAGGGAATGCCTGCTGAACGACGTGTCACAGAACGGGGAGTGCTCCCTGAAGTTCCCGCAATGCGTTCGAGAAGTGCTGCTGAACGGATCCGGGGAAAGCGCAGTGCGGTTGAGCAGAGGACAAGCCCCTGGACACGGTCCTGGTGGTGTCGTGCGAAGAGGAGGGCAGGAGCACCACCAAGCGAATATCCCAAGACTGTCACCTTTCCGATGCCCCGCGCATCGAGAACAGCCATGGCATCCTCCACCACTGTGTCAAAGGAGAATGGCTCCCCACGGAATCCCTGTGCAGGGCGGGGACCTGCACCGTGACCAGGGTAATCGATGGCAATGAGGTGAAACGTGTCAGAAAGACCCCGTGCAATGGAACTCCAGCTACCGAGTGATCCTCCAGGCGATCCATGGAAGAGCAGCAGTGGTGGGCCATCAGGTGGACCCTGCTCATAGACTGCAACCTGCTCACGACCAGGAAGCGTGCACTGGGACATCTGCCAATGTCCTACCTGGCGCATGCCAGGATTGAGTCGTGCTGCTTCGTTCCTCATGTCTCACTTCCCCACTGAATGTCTGGGCCCCCGATCAATGAGCCATGCTGGCACAATTCCGGGTTGGCGCACGTCGTACTCAGGACTGCCAACAAACTGGTACACGAGATCCTCTCGTGAAGGGGCAAGCGTGCCAACGACAAACCGCTCCACAGGAACCGCATCAGGTGCAAATGTCCGCACACTGCGCCACTGCATCTGCCACCGGTCCGGAGTCGCCACCTGCCAGCCGGTGGAAGTCCGCAGCACTGCAAGGCGGACACCATTTCGAGGCGCTCTCCAGAACCGAGAGCCTGTCCTAAGTCTGCAGGAGCCATCGTCCTCAACCTGGAGGGCATCCTCCATGCACCACACAACAATGCCCTCGGGGATCTCGGACAGGAGCGTCATGCGGTTATGCAGTCGGACTGGTGCCTCCGGGTTGGTACTTGCTGAAGCTGCACGTTCGCGCCTGCGGGCATCACGGACTGCTGCGTAGGCTGCCTCCAGCACCTGGAACGCCTCTTCATGGGCTGCACTCCCTGGGTGCAGATCCGGATGGCATGCCCAGGCCTGGCTGTGGAATGCCCGTTTCACTGCTTCGTCGGAAGCGTCTGGGGCAATGGCCAGTGTCCGGTATGCGCGAGCAAGCTTCTCATCCATACACGTATCCTACGAAGCTTTCACGGACGCTTCATGGACAGTGCTGCTACTCGATGCCTGGTGCTTCACGTCCAGAGGTGTAGGGAAAGCGATACACATCCTTGCCTGCCCTAAGGGCATGGCGGATGGTGTTCATTGTTCCACCACTGTTGTCGACATGGAAGGCAAGAAGCTTCCCACTGAGCCTGACAACTTCAGCATTCCGGAATGAGAACGCTTCCTGCGTGAGTTTTGGGAATTCCGGATGCTCTATGCAGCAGCCCTTTCTTCTCGCAGCATGAAGGAGAGAAGTGAGATGGATCGCATCCCATTTGGAGATGACATCATGAAATGCGAGTGCCTGAACGTACTGCAGGAACATTGGAAACGAGCATGGAAGCACAACCTTCAGGTGGGTTCCACTGGGGTCAATCCTGAGGGAAGCATCCATTGCAAGCATGTCAACGCCAGGTGCTCCACCAGTGACAATTCCCGTGCCACGCCTGACAAGACGCTCCACCTCGCGTGTGACATCCCGGTCCACCTCGGGAAGCCGTATGCCAAGGGAGCCACTGATTCCCACCCAGGCAGGCATGCGTCCAAAGCGCCGCACACTCCACACGTATTTGGTGGAAAGCTTACCCTGCATGATTCCCCCATGTATGACCAAGGGGCCGGACGCAGTTTACTGCGTACCGAGCCCCATGGCACATTTTCGATTAGGCATGCGTCATATGCAATGACGCACAGGTCCTAGTAGCGGCGTCCGCCGCCACCACCACCACCGTAGTTGGACCGGCCACCACCGCCACCGCCACCACCGACGTGCGGACGGTGCTCCTGAGGACGAGCCTCATTCACGGTGATTGTCCGACCACTCATTTCCGTTCCATTCAACTGCGAAACAGCGTTCTGAGCCTCTGACTCTGTTGCCATTTCGACAAAGCCGAAACCCTTTGACTGATTGGAATACTTGTCAACAATGACCTGCGCCGAAGCGACATTGCCTACTGCCTCGAAAAACTCCCGGAGTTGATCGCTTGTTACCGAATACGGTAACCCGCCAACAAAGAGTTTTGTCGCCATAATACTTGCCCTTTTCCTCTCGGGGAACTGGTTGTCCAGCTTGCTGCTCCCCGACTCGGTTGTTTCCCTGTTAATTCACGTCGCAGCGCCGTTTCGTCTGTTTACTATACCACATCCACTGCCCAAATCATGGACTCTGCAACGGGGAAGAGTTCACGCACCCCGATGACACCCTACTGGGTATGGTATCAGGCAGTCCTGTTCCGCGCCCAGAGGGCGACGGACGGCGATTCCTCATGTCCTGGAAGGTCCGAAACTCCATGGATCACCTCGCACCGCAGTATCTCGAGCGGGGCGAATCCGTCCCTGAGAATCTCTTCAGTGAACAGTCGCTCCGGGTCTGGTGGTCCAGCCTTGCCAAGAGAATCCCTGTGATGGCCAATGACAAAGAGATATCCATCAAGAGCGACACAGTCGATGACATGATTGAAGAACGCAGCCCGCTGGTGCACCTCCGGATGGATGTTCGCAGCAACAACAAGCTCCGCCTTCTCCCCGAGAGCAAAGTACTCCTTGAATCGGAGAGCCAATGTCCGGATGGTGACCTTCGCCTCTCCAGCACGTTCCGCGAGCCGCTGGAGAGCAATGTCGGAAACATCCACGGCAGTGACGTTCCAGCCCCGCTGCGCAAGCCACAGGGCATTCCTACCCTCTCCTGCTCCAAGATCTATTGCTGTTGATGCTGCAAGGGGAGAGACACACTCCACAAGAAAGGGGTCCGGCTCTGTGGACCAGACATGATGGTGCTGCTCGTACCTGGCGTTCCAGGTGGAACGCTCAAAGCTCTCATGCATACTGACATCGTATCACTGGAGCAAATTGGCACTGTACAGTGGATGAAGAATCACGTACACAGGAGATACCATGCAGCTCGACTTCCTCCTTCTTGCAGACAGAGCCGAAGTGCAGAACGGAAAGCTCTACATGATGGGTGGTGGCTTCGACCACATTGGCGTGCCACAGCTGCCCGGCATCCTGCCTTTCGACATTGCTGTTGGCATCTTTGTTGATTATCTCGAAACGAGTGACACCCACACGCTCGCGATAACAATAGAGGACGCGGACAACACCCCCCATGTCGGTCCCATCACAATTCCCTTCGCCACTGGCCGTCCACCTGGTCTTCCACCAGGCGATGGCATCCGGTTCATGGCAGTCATCCGTGGGCCTTTCCCTGTGGCAAGCGATGGCTCCTTCCAGGTGGTCGCTGCAGTGAATGCGCACCGGTTTCCTGGCACTCCGTTCCGGGTCGTTGCACCTTCTGCACCTCCGTCCCCACCGAAAGACTGAGTGCCCAATGCAGCACGGGCCCTGGCCAGGTGGCCAGAGCCCGCACAGGACCTGAGAGATCCATTCCTCACATCATGGCGTCAGGAGACACCTTCCTGAGGTGGAGATACCCGAAGAAGGTGAGCACAAGCATGATGAATGCTGCGATGAATGCGCCGATGCTTGCGATGAGTGCGATCTGTGCCATCTGCCAGAAGGCGTACGCCTCAAGCAGCAGACCACGAAGCGTTGTGGCTTTGAACATCGTATCCACCTGGCCAGCAAGCTTTGCGTTCGTCGGTTGTGCCTGGGCCTTGGCACTGAGCTGGGAGTATGTCATTCCTCCGCCAATTTCCTTCAGGTGGACAGCAATGAAGTGGTTCGCATACGCTTCAGCCTGCGGTCCAGTGAGAAGCTCCTGCCCTGCGTACTGGTTGAGGTACGGGCCAATCTCGGAACTGGCAAGTGCAGGGCTTCCTTTCGCCGGGAAGAAGATCTTCTGTTCAGCAAGCTGGTCATGGACATTCTGGCTTGCAAAGTTGTAGCCCCACAGGAGAAGGCTCCCTGCGACGACAAGAATGACTGTCAGTATTCCCCCAAAGCTCGTGAGAATTGCATCGAATGTTTTCCGCTTCATGTCTTTGTCCCTTCACGTGAATCATTGTGAACTGCGTGTGCTGATGGTTCTTGCAGGAAGCTCCCTGGTGGAGCAATTCCGTGTCCAGCCTGCAGACACCATGCTGCCCAGGAAGACTGCAGCCCCTGCCTATCTGTCATCTCTTCAGGCCTCCTCACCACTCTGTCAGGAGAAGTATCTCTGTACATACTATAGCACATCACTTAACGTTCTGCGTGCTTCTTAAGTATCGTATATCTGCGATCTTCCTTCCCTGTCATGAAGTGCTGATAATGGGTACATGCGGTACATCATCTATGGACCTGGCGCAATTGGCGGACTCCTGGCAGGCCTGCTCCATGAGTCTCACCACGAGGTCGTTGCAGTTGCACGGGGTCACCACTATGAGCGGATGCTCCATGATGGTCTGGAGCTGGTGAGTCCGGAAGGCAGCCGCAGGCTCCGCATTCCCGTGGTGCAGTCCATCGACAGCCTCACCTGGACAGACCACGATGCGATCATCTGTGCAGTCAAGTCCCAGGACACGGAAGGAGTTCTTGCTGCCTGCGCTCCCGTGGCGCCTGAACACACACCATTCATCTGCGCACAGAACGGTGTTGCAAACGAGCACCTCGCGATGCGGTTCTTCCCGCACGTGTATGGCATGTGCGTCTTTCTCCCTGCAGAACACCTTGCGCCTGGCTCAGTCACGTACTACTCATCTCCCATACCTGGCGTGCTGGATATCGGCTGTGCACCTGCAGGCTGTGATGCGACAGCGGAGGAAGTGGCCTCAGACCTCACTGCTGCAGGATTCTCCTGCAGGGCAACTGACGATGTCCTTGCATGGAAATACGCGAAACTCCTCAACAACCTTGGCAATGCAGTGGATGCCATATCCGACGGGGCTGTGGCGGATGGCACAATCTACCGTCTAGCACGCAATGAGGCGCTCAGGGTGTATGAGGCCTGCAGCATAACCCCCATACCTGAGGATGAGGCACGTGAGAGGAGGAGCATCCTGTCTCCTCCCAGGGCAACAGCTGGTCCACCCCGTGGCGGAAGCTCAACATGGCAGAGTCTTGCCACCCATGCTTCACGGACAGAAGTCGACTACCTCAATGGAGAGATTGTCCTCCTCGGAAGGCAGCATGGCATCCCCACTCCTGTCAATGCCACCCTGCAGCGTCTCGTCTGGGCAATGGCACGAAGCCAACACCTGCCTGGATCCATGTCCAGCGAGGCACTCAGCGCTGCAGTGGATCAGGCCATGCATGCGGAGTCTTCCGCATGACAGTGGATCTTGCAGCCGTTGCTGCTGCCCAAGAGCGCATCAGACCCCACATTGTCCACACACCACTTCTCCCTGGAGGCGAACTCGCAGCGAGACTCCACATGGAGCTGTCGTTCAAAGCTGAGTATCGTCAGCGCACAGGCAGTTTCAAGCTTCGTGGAGCGCTCAATGCATCGCTCAGGAAGCCTGATGCAGTGGGATTCGTCGCTGTGTCATCGGGAAACCATGGTGCTGCTGTCGCCTATGCAGCAACACTTCAGCACAAGCCTGCAGTCATCGTGATGCCAGAGGACAGCAGTCCTGACAAGATTGCCCTCGTATCCTCGCTTGGAGCACAGATCATACGTGAAGGTGTGACAGTAGCAAACCGTGAAGAAGTCGTCACTGCTGTCCAGCAGTCAACTGGGTTCACGCTCATCCATCCCTTCAATGACGAAGATGTCATTGCTGGCCAGGGCACACTGGCCCTCGAGATGCTCGCTGATGCTCCTCCCCCTGAGACGATCTATGTCGCAGTTGGCGGTGGTGGACTCATCAGCGGTATTGCCACAGTCATGAAGGCTCTCCATCCTGAGACTCGCATCATTGGAGTTGAGCCTGCTGCTGCTGATGATGCAGCCAGGAGCTTCGCAGCAGGGAAACTCGTTGCGCTCGATGCACCTCCCACAACAGTGGCTGATGCAGTGCGAACCATGCATCTTGGCTCACTCACATTTCCCATCCTGCTCACGAAGGTTGATGCAGTGCTCACAGTTTCCGAGGTCGACATTGTGCGCACCCATGAACTGCTTCTCTCCCACCTTGGTGAACGGATTGAACCCACTGCTGCCCTCGCATGTGCACCGCTTCTCTCTCCCTCCACTGAACACCCAGCATCCGCATGGGTCATTCTCTGTGGAGGAAACTGGCATGGAACAACGGTTCCCGCCTGACAGTGCTCAATGGCTGTCGCATGCCTGAACGACAAGTTCAAGGGGATCAGGTCTTCGTCTGGGCATTCCTGTTGGCTTCAGGGGGCAGCGTGCTTGAACTCTCGAACTTCAGGTTCCTGCCAAAGAGGAATGGAAGCGGGTAGTAGGTGACAGTGACAGTGATGAGGGTGGGCGATGAAAGCCCTCCTCCATGCGCAGTCAGGGTGATTGTTGCAGTGTTGCCACTCGGCACCTGGAAAAGCTCGTTTGGATTGGTAACTGGATGAGTAGCGCAGAGTGGATTCTGGTCCACCTGAACGATGTTTGCGGAAAGCTGCGCCACATGCTCGATGGAGTCCGGCTTTCCGGATTCACAGGTTGGATTGGCATAGGAAGTTTCAATTGTCGCCTCCCGGGCACCAGCACGTGCTGCATTGGCAACAGCAACACTCTGGAAATAGAGCCATCCCACTCCAATGAGACCTGTCAGCATTGCAAAGAAAATCGGCGCCACAAGGGAAAATTCCACCAGTGACTGGCCTCGTGTGCGGACAGTACGGCGCATCTGCAGCTACCCCACCAGAGATGGCCCGGAGCCTGCGACTCCGGGAAGTTTGAAGTTCGTGTTGCCTGTGATGTTGAACTGCGTGTTGCCATCCGTGCTGAACCGTCCAACTAGTGCAACACCATTGTTCACATTCACGGTTCCTGAAGTGCAGAAGTAGCTTTGGCCACACGTGTCCCCCTGGCCAACAACAATGGCGCCTCCAGCCGAGAACGGATACCCTCCATTGCTGCCGTTGCTGTTGTAGTAGTTTCCAGCAATCTGGTTGCCAAAGAGGTTTCCCTGAGGCTGTGAATCATCATAGATGACGGAATTGTTGATGTTGATCGTTGCGGAATCCCCCTGGTAGCAGTGGCTGTACCCACTGCATGAATAGGATGTGGAAAGTGGGTTCGCCGTGTTCAGGGCGCCAGGAGGAAGCGCATCGAGTCCGATGTTCGCTGCACAGTTCTGGGGTGAAGAGGTAAGGGGATGCCCGCAGTACTGGCTCTGGATGTCCTGCCACAGGAGGAACTGGTTGTACGTGTGCTGCACATCGCTGTAGTTCGAATCTGTCACGCCGGAAAGGGTGATGTTTCCCTGCCCTCCCAACACGATGGAGTAGTTCGGTCCAAATGCACCGTAACTTCCCCCACCACCATCGTAATACCCAGATGTCGGAAGTAAATTGCCCGTATCTAGCCCGCAGTATGAACAGAATCTCTGGTCATATCCTGCATTGTTGCTTGTGGTGCCATTGACATTTTTTGTCACCCAGAGACGGTCTGGAACGCCCCCCCCTGCAAACTGTGCAAGTGGTGCAGTCCCAATGAGCAGCACATCACAGCCTGAAACAGTGACTCCAGCAGGTGGAAGAATCTCCGCTCCCTGCTCGAAGAGGTAGAAACCAGGAGCAGTTCCAGGACCATCCTGGCAAGAGGTGCTGGGAGGCGCCGTTCCAAGGCAGTTGAGGAACACGACATTCTGGGTTGCACTGCTGTTCACGACAAGAGGTGACGTGTAGGTTCCTGGATAGTAGTAGGTCGTGTTCTTGGTCACATCGGGAGCTGGATTCAGCGTGTTCGACCCTGCTGGACACCCTGCATACGCATCAGGAGAGGCGTAGCTCGCAAACGGATCCTTGGCAGCTCCCTGGTTCCCCAGCTGGGTGTTGTACGAGATATGCTCAACAGGATTCGGCCATGGCGGAGTGCATGTGATTTGATTCGCATACGGTGGCGTTCCTGCAGTTGGTGACCCAAAGCAGCCATCGAACGGATTCGCTATCACGGACTGGATTGTCCCATTGACATTGAGTGTTCCACCCGCCTTCTCATCGACGACATCAGCATTATTCCACGTTGCATATTGCGGATAGCTCGAATAGTTGCATTTCGTGCCACTCCATGTTTCGCAGTAGACAATTCCATCAGCATTCGCTGCGATGGTACCTGTGACATTGAACGTTCCCGTTCCCATGAAGATCGTATGCGCTCCATGGGAATCGAGGGAGACAATGCTGATGCCGAGCTGGGAGCCTGGGACAGGTCCCTTGTAGATGCTAGAGGCCTGAGCACTTGCGGAAAGCGTGTTGAATCCAATGATCCCCTCGACAAACGTCTTCCATGAGGGATTCACTGTGATGGTTATTCCACATGCTGTCGCGGGTGCAGTGCCATTCGGTGATGCGAGAGGCACATAGCTCCCATAGCTCGTGTCAGGATTCGAAAGATTGAAGTCTGTACCGGAAATCTTCGCCTGCGTGCTGTCCGTGTAATACGCACTCCAGTCGCTCGGTACCTGGGGATCATTGAGCGCAATGACATCCTTGATGGTTTTCACCACGGACTGCTGGGAAACCGATGCACCGTTGTCACAGGCAGCAGCGATGTCGTTTGCAACTGCAAGGCTCGCGAAGTCCGCAGCATTCTGCGCTTCACCCTGCTGGAAAAGTCCATATCCACCATCAATGGCCACTCCAATGACGCCAAAGATGAAGATCGCGCAGAGTGCGAAGATGAGGAGTGTCTGTCCCTGCTGGGACCGTCGTGATGGCCGGTGCGATATCATTGCTCCTCCTCAGCAGCAGCCTGGACTGTGATGTTGAATGTGGGGATCAGGGGGAGGATGGGCTTGAGCTTCGCTGCGATCTGGACAAGCACGATCGGATTCCCGGAAGCTTGGCCTAACTCGTTCTTCACAGTGATCGAACTCATGTCGGTTCCTGAACCGTCTGTCAGGCAGTTGAGGTTCGCTGCATACCCCTGCTCACTGCAGGCAGCAGTGATGGCATCCCCCTGCTCCTGCGTTGTCATCTGTGAGGATGGACTCGTTGACCCACAGGTGGTCACGCCAGAACAGTAGTTGTACCAGTCCTGCGATGCAACCTGGGCTGCAGAACGCGAAGCATTGGTCAGGTCCACAGCACCCTGCACC
The DNA here is from genome assembly GCA_021803465.1 of bacterium. GTDB lineage: Bacteria > Chloroflexota > Dormibacteria > Aeolococcales > Aeolococcaceae > JAJZLL01. Next base: position 27,096 of record JAJZLL010000024.1, on the reverse strand, counting down.
ATCTGTCCCACAGCAACTCCCATCCCAAGTATGAACACCATGACAGGGACAAGCAGCGCAGTTTCCACCAGAGCCTGTGCTCTCTGGCATCTACCACTCCTGCGAGCACTCCTTGATCCCATGGATACAATGTTGAGGAACTGTAAAGGTTTCGTCATCACATCTCAGAGTCTTGTTACAACTCCATCACCGATCTGTCACAGGCCCGGAAGCCCTGCAGAAACCAATGCTAATACCACACCTTCCGCTGCGTGCTTGGCTGGGTAGCGCCCTGATCGGTCCGTGGCGCATGCGGCACATCGATCCGGTCAGCTTCTCCAGCTACACATGCAGGGCATAGCCGTGCAATCTTACCATCAAAGATCACGCTTGCAAGCCGATACACAGCAGTCTGTGTGCCACAGTTTTCGCACCGCTCGTATACTGCCATCTTACTCTCCCAGCATTGCACATCCAACTCTACAATCGGGGAGACAGGACTCGAACCTGCGACCACTGGTCCCCCAGACCAGTACTCTAACCACCTGAGCTACTCCCCGATGGAGCCTGCTAAGGCACAGTGTAGCGAATTCCCCGCAGCTCGCCACTTGCTGCACGCTGGAGGAGAGCTTCCATCGCCTCTGCTGTCGGGATCTGCCTAAACAGCACATCGTGCACAGCATGGGTGATTGGAAGATCATCACGGCCCATGCCACTGTGCTCAACGAGTGCGCGCGTAGCTGCAACGCCTTCCGCAACCATCCCATGAAGAGAGATCAACGCCTCATCAAGGGTCCTCCCACGTCCTATCGCCTCACCGAGTCTACGGTTGCGTGACAGGGGACTCATGCAGGTGACAAGACAGTCGCCAAGGCCAGAGAGCCCAGCAAATGTCAGGGGATCCCTGGCACGTGTCATGCCAAACCGCACCATTTCCGCAAGTCCCCTTGTGATGATGGCTGACTTTCCGTTGTCCCCTATCTCAAGTCCATCACAGATGCCTGCAGCAATGGCAATGATGTTCTTCACTGCACCGCCAATCTCGACTCCAACTGGATCATTGGACGTGTATGTGCGAAGAGCTGTTCCCATGAATGCCTGCTGGATCTGCAGCACTGCTTTCGCGCTTTCCCCAGCCACCACTGCTGCTGCAGGCAGCCCCTCTGCACATTCCCTGGCAATCGTGGGACCGCTCAGCACCACACAGTCCCCTGAGAATGTGGGACCAAGCGCATCAGCTGTGACCTGGGACATCGTTCTCAGTGTCGATGGCTCAAAACCCTTCACTGCACTCACAACCACTGCCCCTTCCCTAAGGAGGGGACAGAGCTGTTCCACTGTGTGGGGAAGGTGCTCGGAAGGCACTGCAAGGAGGATGCAGTCCGCCCGTGGCACACTCCACTCCAAGTCGTCCGTTATGGCAACAGTTGCAGGGATGTGGATGCCAGGAAGATACTTCGCATTCTCATGCGTTTCGCTGATGGAAGCAACATCACCCGCAGTCCGTCCAAGGAGCGTTACAGAGGAATGCACCTGGCCAAGGAGACAGGAGAGTGCTGTCCCCCAGGATCCACTCCCAACGACCAGGATGTTCATCACGCCTCGTCCGCATGCCGCTTGCGGACAGTGAAATGGATGCGCACTCCAGGAAACGCGAACACTGACCTGATGCGGTTCTCAAGGTACCGGAGGTAGCTGAAATGGACAAGCTCCGGATCATTCACGAACAGCACGACAGTTGGAGCATTGGCCTCAGCCTGGGTCGCATAGAGGATCTTGAGCCTCCGTCCCCGGGAGATTGTTGGCGGATGGGAAGCCACAGCATCCCTGATGAGGTCATTGAGCATGTGGGTTGGCATGTGGGTCCGCCGGGACTCGGCAACATTCCGTGCGGATTCGAGGATCTTGAGAAGGTTGCGACCCTCGAGCGCGCTTGCTGTCACGATGGGTGTGCCAGGAATGAAAGAGAAGTCATGCCGGAGCTGGTTGAGGAATGCAGGATCCTCACGGGTTTCACGATCAAGAAGGTCCCACTTGTTCGGAACGAGGACCACTCCCTTCCCTGCATCCACTGCATAGCCTGCCACATGGCGGTCCTGGGAGACGACTCCCTCATTGGCATCAATCACAAGAATGGCAACATCGCAGTGCTGAAGGGCACGGAGTGCACGAAGAACCGAGTACTGTTCCGCATTTGATGAAACGGCTCCATGCTTCCTGATGCCTGCCGTGTCGACAAGGCGGATTCTCTCTCCTCCCATCTCGATGATGGTGTCAATCGCATCCCGGGTTGTTCCCGCAATGGGAGAAACAAGAGCCCGCTCATCACCCACAAGCGCATTGAGAATGGAGGACTTTCCCACATTCGGTCGCCCGATGATGGCAAAGGCGTATTCCACTGCAGTCGACTCCTCAGCACTGCTCCGCTCCGGAAGATGCTCTATCACTGCATCGAGAAGATCTCCCGTTCCTTGTCCATGGAGCGCGCTTATGACAATGGGCTCGCCAAAGCCGAGTCGATAGCACTCCGTGACATCCGGGAATCGTGCCTCTCCCTTGTTCGCGACAAGAATGAGTGGCTTCGCAAGCTTCCTGAGCCGCTCAGCGATCTCCTCGTCCTCACGGGTGATGCCATCGCGCACATCGATCATGAAACAGATGACATCAGCATCATCGAGCACTCGATGCGACTGCGACTGCATGGCCCTGAGAAGCACATCCGTCTCATGCTCATCCGTCACAAGACCAGCAGTGTCAACAATGGTGAAGAGTGTTCCCTGCCAGTCCGTGAGCCCGTAGATGCGGTCACGTGTGAGGCCAGGCTGATCATCCACAATGGAATGCCGTCTGCCAACGAGCCTGTTGAAGAGTGTCGACTTCCCTACGTTGGGTCTGCCCACGAGCGCAACAATCGCGCTTCCATGGTGTTCCGCCTCGTCCGACCACATCCATGCGCCTGCACCACGCTGCATGCGGGCAACAGTTGACCTGGATCGAGAACGTGGCACAGCAGTGTCCCCCAGTAAATGCGGAAGCGAACGCCGCTACGACTTCTTGCCAGACTTCGGGGCTTCCTCATCGTCGAGATGGAAGCCTGCTCCACGCTTCAGAGGTTCCGGAAAAATGGCAATGACTTCGCTTGGACGCACAAAGAGTGAACCATCCATTCCAGGAAGTTCAATGAAGCCAGTGGGCTGTGTAAGCGCTGAGAGGATCTCGAGAGCCTCGTTCACCGAGAATTTGATGGGAACATCGGCTCCTGAGGTGAGTCGGATGATGGACATGAATGGTCTCCTTGTTTGGGATCAGCCCTATCGTATCGTGTTTTCCAATCCTCAGGGCTTGACGACTTCCAGGTTATGCCCGAGCTTCCTGCGCTTCCTTCCGGGGTGCGGAGCGGAAAGCACGCTCGCCAAGGAACCGGGCAGCATCCCCAAGATCATGCTCAATGCGGAGCAGCCTGTTGTACTTCGCGACCCGCTCTGAGCGTGATGGAGCTCCTGTCTTGATCTGGCCACAGCCTGTTGCGACAGCAAGATCCGCTATTGTCGTATCCTCTGTCTCCCCACTCCTGTGACTCACAACGCACCGGTATCCCGCTTCCCGCGCAATCCTCATTGCCTCAAGCGTCTCGGAGAGCGTTCCAATCTGGTTGAGCTTGATGAGGACAGCATTCGCGCAGGAGCGGCTGATGCCCTTCTCGATGAGCCTGGGATTGGTCACGAACACATCATCGCCAACAAGCTGGACTGCATCGCCAATTTCTCTTGTGAGATGCTCCCACCCCTTCCAGTCATCCTCTGCCATGCCATCCTCAAGGGAGATGATGGGGTAGGCCTTCGTCCATGCCTTCCACCGCTCCACAAGCGCATCCGATGAGAGCCTCACGCCCTCCCCCTTCAGGACATACTCCTGTGACGTGCCATCCCACAGTTCAGAGACTGCAGGATCAAGCGCAAGGGCAACATCGGTTCCAGGCCTGAATCCTGCACTTTCGATTGCTTCAAGGAGAAGCTCCAGCGCAGCCTCGTTTGTCGGAAGGTCTGGTGCAAACCCTCCCTCATCCCCCTGCCCAGTGGCAAGCCCCCGGGTGTGAAGGAGGCGCTTCAGCGCATGGAAGCATTCAGCTCCATAGCGGAGCGCTTCAGCAAAGCGGTCTGCTCCGACAGGGACAATCATGAACTCCTGGAAGTCTATCGAGTTCTCGGCGTGCTTCCCACCATTGATGACATTCATCATGGGCACAGGGAGGATTGTCGCATGCGCGCCTCCAATGTACCGGTACAGGGGAAGCCCAGCTTCCTCTGCAGCAGCATGGGCACACGCAATGCTCGCGCCAAGAAGCGCATTCGCACCGAGATGGTGCTTGTTTTCCGTGCCATCGACCTGGCAGAGTGCTGCATCGATTGCCGCCTGGTCAGACACCTCATGACCCACCAGGCATTCAGCAAGAGTCGAGCCGACTGTGCGGACAACGCTTGTTACACCAAGCCCCCCATACCGCTTCGCATCCCGGTCACGGAGCTCAACTGCCTCCTGTTCCCCAGTGCTTGCACCACTGGGTACTTTGGCCACTCCCACGATCCCTGACTCGCAGGCAACCCGCACCTCAAGCGTCGGATTTCCCCGGGAGTCGAGAATCTCGAGTCCGTCCAGTGCAACTATCGCAGTCATGGCTTGCTCCTTTCTGTTCGGGGAATCGTTGAGAATGCATGCATCATCCTGGCAATGACACGGACTGCCTGCATGAATGATGTCTCATGAAAATGCTCGTTGGGCGCATGGTAGTTCTCCTCCTGGATGCCAAATCCCACGAGGATGACAGGTATCCCAAGCGCAGTCTGGAGGAGGTCAGCAGGGGGAATCGATCCCCCTTCCCGGATGAAGCTGGGCTTCGCATGGTAGACATCCTCAAGCGCATCGGCAGTCGCCTGCACATATGGACTGTCGAGAGGTGCAACGACAGGATTTCCACCGCTTTGCACTGTCGCTTTGACACGCACGCCTTCTGGAGCGAGCGACTCGCAGAAGTCAGCAACACGTCTCCCGATGGTCATTGGATCCTGGTTTGGCACGAGCCTGCACGTGATCTTTGCTGACGCATGCTTTGGAATGATCGTCTTCGATCCTTCGCCCTGGTACCCTGCAGTCACTCCATTGATCTCGAGCGTCGGCTGTGCCCAGAGCCGTTCGACAAGGGAATACTGGGGATCGCCGACAAACGTGTCGACTCCTGCATGCTCCCGCATTGCCTCCTCGTCAAACGGAACTTCAGCAAGCGCATGGCGCTCACGTTCTGTCAGGGGAGGAATGTCGTCATAGAAGCCGGGAACAAGGACGTGACCAGTGTCTGGATCCTTGAGTGCTGCAAGGATGCGTGCGAGCGCCTCAGCAGGATTCGCGACAATGCCGCCAAACTCTCCAGAGTGGAGGTCTGCAGAAGGTCCAGTCACATGGCATTCGAGAGCCACGATTCCGCGAAGATGCGTGCAGATGGCAGGGTGGTCAGGATCCGTCATGGTTGTGTCAGAAATGACAGCCACATCGCACTGGAGCTCGTTTTTCCGTGCTGCAACAGCCTCATGGAAATGCGGGGATCCGATCTCCTCCTCTCCCTCGAGGAAGAAGATGAGATTCACTGGACATCCACCTGATGCCATGAGCGATTCGAAGGCTGCCAGATGGGCCCACACCTGGCCTTTGTCATCCACAGCGCCCCGTGCGTACAGTGCACTGTTGCGCAGTGTGGGAACAAACGGTGGCGAGGTCCACTCGTCCACAGGATCCTCAGGCTGCACATCGTAGTGGCCATACACCAGAACAGTGGGTCGAGCTGGATCTTCACCAAAGCGTGCATGCACAACGGGATGTCCTGTTGTCTCCACGAGCTCGCCATGTCCGCATCCCCGGGCACGAAGCGCATCAAGAGCGAACTGGGCTCCCCTCCGCACATCGTCCCGATGCTCACTCTGGGAAGAGACTGTCGGAATCGCGCACCAGGCAGCGAGATCCTGGAACATCTCCTCGTGGTGCGCTTCGACATACGCATCGATCTCAAGTTTCCATGAACGCTCCTGCAGTGTCCTGGACCCGTCCTGTCCTTCCACTCCGGTCATGTACTGGCTCCCATGTCGTGCGCTGACACTGTAGGAGAGCATAGCCGTTTTCTGTTCCAATCTGCCTCAAGCATGCGATACTACACGTAGTGTCAATCCGTCCCACCATGAATCTCAGCCATGGACTGATACGAAGGAGTGTTCCAATGCCTGCAATGCACGCCCCTGTCACACCACAGACTGCACTTCCTGAACTCAATCTCATAGGGCGCGCAGTTGCTCCGGAACGGAGGACACCAGCCACATCCGGAATGCCATTCCCATCAGCTGCGCCATTCTCGCTCGAGCCGCTTGTCCGAGCCCAGCAGGAGGAGATCGCGAACCTCTACCAGCTCATTGGATCGCTCAGACACGAGATTGCACTGCTCGGTACAACGCTTCGGGAGTCACAGCAGCAGGCGCACGAGCGCGAGACGGACCTCATCCGCATTCTCCATCGCTTCGTCCTCCGCGACCAGCAGTAGCAATCACGTCCCGGATTCCTCATACCTGCACTTCACAGCGCGTACAGGTATCAAGCCCTGGCACGATCTCAGGTCAGTGCACTGGGAAACACGAAGCATTCCGACCTGTCATGTCCATGATCTGCGCATTGGGCGAAGTGGCGGAGCGAGAGGGATTCGAACCCTCGATACGAGTTGCCCCGTATACCGCATTTCCAGTGCGGCGCCCTCGACCAGACTAGGCGATCGCTCCGCAGATGATTGTACCGTACGCATGCCGTGCCCCTGCGGACTAGCACGGCAGCATTGTGTGTATGATGCTGGGCATGGACCTTCGCATCTCATTCATCACGCTTGCAGTGGCAGACCTCAGCCGCTCCCTGGCGTTCTATGCCGATGTTCTTGAACTGCCTGCCTCCGGCATAGTCGGCACAGAGTTCCACGATGACATCTCTGGCGCTGATGGAACGATTGTCTTCCTCACTCCGGAAGGATGTCCCACCATTGGACTGTATGAGCGACACAATCTTGCCCGTGATGCTGCTGTCGCTGAAGACTCCAGGAGCAGAACCGAGTTCAGCCTTGGGATTGCCCTGCCGTCACGAGAGGCTGTTGATGCGCTTCTCGCAAAGGTGGCGCAGTCTGGTGGCACTGTGACACCATCCTGCCATGACCGTCCGTGGGGAGTGTACTCCGGCTACTTCACAGATCCGGATGGACATCTCTGGGAAGCTGTCTGGTCGCATTCCGACACGACAAATCCTGCTGCAGCGAACCACTGAGCCCCCTTCTTGGCAGCGATCCGGAATCTGGTAACGTGAAATGGCGTACTGCGGAGAGGTGTCCGAGTGGTTGAAGGTGCCGCTCTCGAAAAGCGGTGTGGTGATGAGCCACCGTGGGTTCGAATCCCACCCTCTCCGCCAAGCGCAGCGCATCATCCCCCTGTCCCCCAATCGTTCAGATCAGAGCGCTGCTGGTCCTGGACCGCATATGCTCCTTCCAGACAGCTGTGCCCTCTCCGTGACACGGGCGCGATTTCCTGTTACACGTTCATGTACGGGTTTGTCATGCGCATCACCTACACTCAAATTGTCAGTTGAACATGAGCTTCTCACCAAGAGCTCCTCAGAACGTTCCTTCCTCCTGTGTGTCCTGACACAGGGCTCCGGCTCTGTGTCAGGAATTTTTTTGTCTGGAGGGTGTCAGCTGACTTGTTTTCGCCGCTCCCTGAAGAACTGCTGGAGCAGTTCCCGGGACTCGGCAGCGAGCACTCCTTCCCTCACCTCCGGGTGGTGGTTGTTGCGTTCATGCTGGAGCACATCCATCACAGATCCATCGGCACCCTTCTTGGGGTCGTGGGCTCCATACACGACACGGTCCACACGTGAGAGCACGAGTGCGCCTGCGCACATGGCGCATGGCTCCAGTGTCACGTAGAGCGTGACACCATCGAGGCGCCATGATGATGCGCGTACTGCACACGTCCTCAGCACTTCCATTTCCGCATGCGCAGTCGCATCATGCAGATGCTCCATCTCGTTCCAGCGTGCAGCAATGATGGTTCCCTTCCTCACTGCGAGAGCTGCCACTGGCACTTCGCCCATGTCCCAAGCATGCCTCGCAAGCATGAGTGCCACGGACATGAACTGTTCGTCAGTGTCGAGGTGCGTTGGCACGACGCAGGACTGAAGCTAGACTGCCATGAGTGGCAGTGTCTTCGCAAGGTGGGGCTTCTCGACAACCCGCATCCTGTCATCCACGTACCGGACTCGTTCGAACGTGATGCAGTTCACTGGGCAGTGGTCCTCACAGATCCTGCAGTTGGTGCAGCGGTCATAGTTGATGAAGATTTCTCCGCCAACTCCTCCCCCATCAGGAAGTCCAACCTCAGTCTCGCAGACCTTTGTTGTGCCTCCAGATGAGCGTTCCCTGTCCTCACCAAACACGACAACATCGATTGCCTTTTCGGGACAGACATCATCGCACGCGCCACACAGCACGCAGACGCTCTCATCGTAGTAGTGCACTGTATCGCACTGGAAGCACCGGATCGCCTGCACGACTGCTTCCTCATCGCTCCAGGGAAGTTCGCACTCCGACATGTCGTACCGCTTCGCTGCCTCAAGAATGGCTGGCTCCGTGCGCTCGAACACTTCGGACTTCCTGTGGTCATCCGTACGCTCAACAATGGTCTGGTAGAGCCGGCCATCGAGGTTCTCCTGCTTCTCGCCAAGGAACTCCCTGATGGACCGTGCAACCCTGTGCCCCCAGCCCATCGCATCGACAATGAATGATGGACCCTGGACGCAGTCACCCCCAGCAAAGAGCTTTGGAACGCTCGTGTGGCCACCACGATCCGCACTCACAAGTCCACGTGGAGAAAGTGGTGCTGTACCACCAGGTGTGTCCATCATCTGGCCCGAAGCGAAGATGACATAGTCCGCATCGACTGTCCACCTCTCCGCTCCCTCCTTCTCTTTGACGGAGGCAAAGATGAGCTTGCCGGACATCGGATCAAACTGGAGCTCATCAAGGGGAGCAAACGACACGCCAGTCACATTCCCCTCGGTGTCATGGAGGATCTCCTTCACGAGGATTCCGCACTGGATGTGGAGACCAATCTCCTTTGCCTCATGAAGCTCATTGCCGAATGCGGGAAGCTTGTCCTCAGGCTCGATCGCGCACATCCACACTTCACCAGCGCCCATCTTGATAGAGGACTGGCAGGCATCCGTGGCAACTGCGCCACCTCCCACGACGACGACACGGCCATCAATGGGGAAATGGTCAGGGATGCGGTCATACGAGATGGTCCGGAGGAACGACATCGCATCAGTCACCTGTGTTGCATCATGACCAGGCACAGGAAGGATGCGACCTTTCATGAGACCCACACTCGTGTACACAGCATCGTAGTCACGCAGGAGATCGTCGAGATGGATGTCATTCTCGCCATCGCCTACAGGAGTGTTCGTGTTGACAGTGATGCCTGTGGCCAGGATCATGTCAATCTCCCACTTCAGCTGCTTGTGATCAAACCGGAAGGGGGGAATGCTCGTGCTTAGGCATCCGCCCACCTTTCCCTCACGCTCGAAGATCGTGACATCGTACCCCTGCACCCGGAGATCCAGTGCTGCAGTGAGGCCAGAAGGTCCACCACCGACAATGGCCACCTTCTTCCCCTTTTCTGGCGCGATCTTGTAGTCGATCCAGAGTCCCTGGGAGTACGAATAGTCCGTGGAGAACCGCTTGATGGAGCGGATCGTTACAGGCTCCTCTCCCGCATCCCAGCCACGCTTGCAGTCAGTCTCGCATGGATGGTTGCAGAGCCTTCCAAGCATGCTCGGAAACGGATTCGTCTCATGGATGACCATCCACGAATCGACATACCGTCCCTGGCTCACATAGTCGATGTATGTCGCAATCTCCTGATGGATGGGACAGTTCCTCTGGCACGGAGTGATCGGGACATTGAAGCCAAGATCCCGCTTGCCGGAAAGGATCTTCATGGGAGCCTTGTCCATGACATTCTTGCCAATCCGGGCAAGAATCTGGACTGTGCTCACAAATCCCACTGGCGCCACGGCTCCGCCAAACACTCCAGTCCGCTCTGTGACAACCACAGCTTTTGCGCTGGAAGCGAGGAGACGACGCGTGGCTTCCTCAATTGTGAGCCCACTGTCGAGCAGAAGAACGCTTCCCATCACATCGCTGACGGTTCCCGCAACGAGTGACTGCTCTCCTCCTGTCATGAGGCCTGTGGCATCAAGACATCCCTCAATCTTTGCTGCTGTTCCCACAAATAGGGGAAGTGGTGCATGCTCTCTGATCTGGGGAATGGCGTCCTTCAGCTGCACATCAGGCGCAACAACACCCGTGATGGGCAGCATTATTGTTCCAAGGTCCGCCATTAACGCCCCTCCCCATTCACAGCAGCGGCAGTGAATGCAACAACTTCCTTCGCAGAGATCATTCCCACAGGAACCTCATCCTCATGCATCACCACTGCGACAGCACGGTGCTGCTGCTGCAGTGTCGCTACGACATCCCCAAGCAGCTGCTTCTCATCAACAAGAAGGGCTGGCGAGCGGAGGAGATCCGCTGCCATGACTGCCGTTGTTGGTGCACGCACTGCGAAATCACTGCCAGCAATTGAGATGGCATTTGAAGCAAGGCACTGGAGAATGTCGTGTCCTGTCACATACCCGACGACCTTGTGATCAATGATCATGGGAAGCTCATCAAGATCATTGTCCGCAAGCAGCTTTGCCACTGCATCAACTGGTGTGCTCGGAAGACAGTACACCACCTCGTGCCGCATCACATCGCGGACACTGGGGTTGGCTTTTGAGGGCGCAAGACGGTCTGGATCGAGCCCAGTCAGTACGTCATCGTGTGTTTTGGTCATTGAGGAATCCTTTCCAACTCGCCGATACTGCACCTGCTGCCCACAGTATACTGCCGTGACACTGGCATCGTTCGAGCACTACGAGCCCTCAGTCAGCATCAGTGCTGTCCGAGCTTTCCTCACTCACAATGCCATTCTCGACTGCAAACTGCTTGAGCATTGCCTGCCACCCACCTGCTTCCGGCGCGACAGCAGCAGAGCTCCTGGACTTCGCACCTCCTGCAACGTGCATGATCCGCTCACGTGTCCTCGCAATCTCGCGGTCCCGGCGCTTGCTCTCAACCTGCTGCACCTCTGCCTGAAGCCGTGTCACTTCCTGCTGCACATCATGGAGCTCATCCCGTGTATTCGCCTGCCGGAGATCCTGCTGGATTTTGCTGAAGGCTTCCTGCCCAACCCTTCCCTGAAGGGCCCGCACATCGTCACTGAGCCGTTTTCTGAGCGTTCCTATCGCCATTGTCTGACGTGCAGTCTTCTCCTGAGTCTTCCGGACGCTCGAGACCTGCTTGTAGCCGTCATCAATGAGTTTCGCGTAGAGACGTGCCTGGCTGAACTTTCCTTCGCTGATCATGGCAACGACCCTGCTCACCTGGCCAAGGTAGATTTCCTGCGCCTCGCCATCAAGATGGCCCGCAATGTCCGCAAGAATGGGTGCAGCCTGGGAATGCATCCGCTTGGTCCAGCCGGGAAGGTGCTTGTGATCCGGAGAGGGAATCTGTGGAACACGGTCAAGGTGGTCCAAGCCCCGGGGACGGCGAATGGGAGGTAGATCGGGAACGGAAAAGACGATTGTCTGTCGTCCCTTGCGCGATGTCCGTCTCCGCAGTGCTGCACTGCTCTCGTCCTCGTCAGGGTGTGCTGCCTGTGGTGAATCCGGGTCTGCCGTGCTGTCCGTACCGTTCATGACGGTCGGCTCAATCTCAGGGTCGTCGTGATCACTCTGTGGCTGCAATGACGTCATCGAGTTCTTTCCTTCACACATCTCCAAGCACACTACCAGTATACGAGGTTTCACACCTGAGCACGCCCATCCATGGGGCATGCTGAACGATATGATGGTGTGTATTCCATTTCCTATCCTACCGGAGAGAGGCTACTTCACGTTGGAACACATGCAGCATGCCAGACACTGAGCACGAATCCCACCCGCCACAGGAGCACGAGCCTCCCAGGGCCGAGCTGTCCCCGGAGGACGCGCAGATCATAGAGGAGGCACGGAAGTCCTGGAGCAATGTTCCACGTGCCCGCGTTGCAGCGACGGAACTCCTCGACCCGGATCTTGAAGTGACCGAGTCCAGGGGATCCCAGCTCGGCGCGAAGTATGTGCGCATTGTCCGTTCCCGGGAGCAGGGCTTCGAGAAGCGTGCTCCAGGATGGCTGGAGGCAACAAGCAGGGCAACCGAACCGCTCACTCCGTTCGCACGGTTCAGGAGGATACTTCGCACCATACTCCTGGGACCGCCACTTGCCACACGCCAGCTCGTCCATGAACGTCTCTCAAAGTTCAAAGCACTTGCAGTTCTCTCCTCAGATGCGCTCTCGTCCGTTGCCTACGGACCAGAGCAGATCCTCGTCGTGTTCCTCATCATTGGCAACATCCCGAGCGCGGAGCACACCTTCGCGCTTCCCATCCTGGGCGTCATCCTCTGCCTCCTTGCTGCAGTCGTGATGAGCTACCGCCAGACCATCCGCGCGTATCCAAAGGGAGGCGGATCATACATTGTCGCAAAGGACAATCTCGGTCCCACATTCGGACTCATCGCTGCCTCGGCGCTCATGACAGACTATGTCCTCACTGTTGCAGTCTCCGTGTCAAGCGGCATTGCACAGGTGGTGAGCGCGTTTCCCGGTCTCACTGCATACATCGTTCCCATCTGCGTGGGTGTCATTCTCCTCATCGCGATCGCAAACCTCAGGGGCCTCCGCGAGGCGGGTAACATCTTCGCGCTACCCACCTACCTGTTCCTCATCGCCCTCTTTGCAATGGTGCTCCTTGTACTGTTCCGCTACTTCACAGGATCTTGCGCACACCACATGTGCATTGCTGTCGCAACACAGAACGCTCCCTATCCGCTTGCTGTTGGAGCTGTGGGAACAGTGAGCCTCTGGCTTCTCCTCCAGTCCTTCGCATCCGGTTCAAGCTCACTCACGGGTATTGAGGCAATCAGTGATGGTGTACCCGCATTCAAGCCTCCTGAATGGAGGAATGCCAGGACGACCATCACGATCATGGGTGGCCTTCTTGCTGCAATGCTCATAGGCATCGGAATCTCCGCACATCTGCTCGGTCTCGAGGCGTACAACTCCGCGAGCAGCAACTACCAGACCCTCATCTCCCAGCTTGCCCATGTTGCTTCCTGGGACCTTCCCGGCCACACTCCTGGCATCTTTTATTTCTTTACTGTCGCAGTAACGACGCTCATTCTTGTGCTTGCAGCAAACACTGCCTTCTCGGACTTCCCCCGGCTTCTTTTCTTTCTTGCACGGGACGAGTACGCACCACACCAGTTCAAGAGGCTTGGGGACAGGCTCGCATTCAGCAATGGCATCGTCGTACTCTCCTCACTCTCCATCGTCCTCATCATCGTGTTCAAGGGCATCACGGACGCACTCATTCCGCTCTACGCGATTGGAGTGTTCCTTGCGTTCACGCTCTCCCAGGCAGGAATGGTTGTCCGCTGGTGGAAGCGCCGTGAAAAAGGATGGAAGCGAAGCCTTCCCATCAGCTCTCTTGGCATGGTCGCTACTGCAACTGTCTTCATCATTGAGGCTGTTGTGAAGTTCCGTGAAGGCGCGTGGGTGGTACTCATCATCATTCCCACACTCTTCGCACTCTTCATGTCCATACACCGGCACTACAAGCAGGTGAACGAAATTCTTGTGAACGAGCTTCCCACATCTCCATCAGCAATCAAGCCGATCTGCATTGTTCCCATAGCGAGCTTCAACTCCATCAGCCTCCAGTCACTCGCCCTCGCACGGACCATGTCCGACAATGTGGTCGCAGTCCATGTCTGTGATGACGAAGAGCACATTGCGAAGCTCCGCCTCGAGTGGGAAACGTGGGGAAACCATGTACCCCTTGAGATCATCGAGTCCCCCTACCGCAACATGCTCCGACCGCTTATCGCCTACATCGATGCCATTGACCGCCAGCACAAGGACGACACCATAGTCGTGCTCCTTCCTGAGCTTATTGCAACAAGGTGGTGGCACCAGATCCTCCATAACCAGTCAGCACTCCGGCTCAAGGCTCTTCTCTTCTTCAGGCCAGGAACCATCGTGATCGATGTTCCCTACCATATCGGCCGCAAGCAGAAACAAGGTGTGAAGTCAGCTCCGAAAAGCCATGTCGACCATGAAGCCATCTGACTTAAACTGAAAAGGAGTGGAAGTGGGAATATTCAAGGATATTGAGAACGTCCTGCAGGATGTCGAGGACTCTGGGGTGCGGGCTGAGATCATCATCCCAGAGGATCTCCATGTCTCTCCGGCTGCGCTTCCCATCACCGTGAAGCTTTCCGCACGCAATGGAGACCATACTGTCTCTCACCTCACCCTCACTGTCCAGAAGCAGGAGATGGTCGCACCAGATCTCGAGGGCAGCACGATGTCCCTCTACTCAAACGACATCCGTGCAACGTTCGCGCATTCCGCCTCCAGCACTCTAGCGGAACCCTTTCCCATTGCGGACAGGGAGGAACGGAGCGTGAGTTTCACCATTTCGTACGCAGAGTTCTTTGATTCCCTCCCAAAGGCCCCCTCTGTTCCCGCAGTCAACCTCTCCTCGGATCCAGCCTTTCTCAAGGCAGTTCCTGGCAGACATGAACTGTCATATGCACTCGATGTCGATGCGACAGTGGATGGCAAGGAGCACGCACTCCATGCGACGAACAGCTTCACAGTCTTCGCACTGACTGACGAGAACGCGAGCTAGGAGAAATCACCAGTCAGGACAGGCTGCGGGCACTCGGGCACAGCGTATTGAGCACGCACTGCTGGCACTTTGGTCTCCGTGCAATGCAGACTGCCCGCCCATGGAGGATGAGGCGGAGACTGAGCAGCGTCCAGTCCTCCCGAGGCACCTCATCGCAGATCTCCTGTTCTATGCGCACAGGATCCGTGGAATCCACCAGTCCAAGGAGGTTCGTGATCCGTGTGACATGGGTGTCCACAGGGAGTCCTGGAATGCCAAATGCGACACCAAGGACAACATTCGCTGTCTTTCGTCCTACACCGGGGAGGGTAGTGAGCTCCTCCATGGTCGAGGGAACCTTCCCGTCGAATCCCGTCATGAGCGCCTGCGCCATCCCAATGATGGAACGTGCCTTGGCACGGAAGAAACCTGTGGACCGGATGCACTCCTCCACCTCGGCTGCCGGAGCAGCAGCAAGGGATGCGGGATCGGGGAACTTCTGGAAGAGTCGGGGCGTGACCATGTTCACACGCTCATCTGTGCACTGCGCAGAGAGGATGGTTGCCACGAGAAGCTCGAACGCGTTCGCATGGGTGAGAGCACAGGCAGCATCCGGATACGCTGCAGCAAGACGTGCACAGATCTGCCTGATCCGGTCTTCCCGCTCCTCAGCTGTCTCGCTCTGCTTCATGGCTCTCCTCTCTCGTGGACTCCACCTCCATGGTACGCAACGGAGGGAGATGCCAGGCGACTACAATCGAAGAGCAATAACCCCATTTTCCCATCCGTCTCATTGAGGTACTCGTCATGAGAATGAAGATCACAGTCATTGGTGCTGGAAACGTTGGCGCAACCACTGCACTCCGTCTCGCTGAACGGGACTATGCGGACCTTGTCCTTGTCGATGTCATTGAAGGCATGCCCCAGGGAAAGGCGCTCGATCTCGCAGAAGCTGGTCCTGTTGTAGGTTTCGACTCCACACTGACAGGAGTCACTGTCACTGACGATACTGGCTGGGAGCCGACTGCCAACTCCGACATTGTTGTCATCACAAGCGGCATGGCACGGAAGCCTGGCATGTCACGTGATGATCTCGTGCAGACGAATGCGAAGATTGTCGCATCCGTGGCCAGGAATGCAGCGAAGCACTCACCAAAGTCTGTCTTCGTTGTCGTGAGCAATCCCCTTGATGCAATGGCCCATGTCGCCATGGCAGCAAGCGGTTTCCCGCGTGAGCGTGTCATCGGCATGGCAGGCATCCTTGACACTGCCCGTTTCCGCACGTTTGTCGCGGATGAGCTCAAGGTGTCGCGGAGCGATGTCCAGGCATATGTCATCGGTGGCCATGGCGATACCATGGTTCCTCTCACCCGTCTCACCACAGTCGGTGGAGTGTGTGTCGAGGAACTCATCGGCAAGGAGCGTCTTGCATCCATAGTCCAGCGCACACGTGATGGTGGTGCAGAGATCGTGGGTCTCCTGAAGTCAGGGAGCGCCTACTACGCACCAAGCGCAGCAGTCACCCAGATGGTCGATGCCATTGTCCATGACAGCCATGCTGTGCTTCCAGTGAGCGTCTATCTTGAAGGCGAGTACGGCATTCATGGCGTCTTCACTGGCGTTCCCTGCCAGCTCAGCGCCAGGGGGCTGGAGCGGGTATTCCCGGTTGAACTCAACTCTGATGAGACAGCAGCACTCCACCGCTCAGCGGAATCCGTTCGGGATCTTCTGACAGTCGTGGACCAGAACGGAAGCGCGCTTGGACTTCGGGAACTCACTCCTGCTGCGCTTCTTGCGTAGCGAGCACGTACAAGACCTGTAATGTGCAAACGGGGAGGCCCTTCATTGGACCTCCCCCCGTTTTTGCTGTCCGGTTGGTGTGACAGGAATGAGGTGTCAGCTCAGCCCAGAGGGAACGTGATGCTCCCAGCAGCTACTCGGCCGCATCTGCAGCATTTGCTGTCTGCTTCTTCTTCGTGAACATGCGGCGAATGGGATCCCAGTGGCGGTCAGCAACTCGCTCCTTCATCGGAATGATGGCGTTGTCCGTGATGTGGATATGTTCCGGACAGACATCCGTGCAGCACTTTGTGATGTTGCAGAAACCTATGCCACCTGCAGTCCGTATCTCATCCGTTCGGTCCGCATCATCCATGGGATGCATTTCAAGACCTGCCATGCGCACAAAATACCTGGGACCGTAGTACTCCTCATGGAGGTCATGGTTCCGCAGAATGTGGCAGACATCCATGCACAGAAAGCACTCGATGCACTTCCTGAACTCGTACAGTCGCTCAATGTCATGCTGCTGGATCTTCCAGGGTGTCGGCTCATCCTTCCGTGGAGTGAAAGGTGTGATCGCAGCATTCACCTTGTAGTTCCGGGAGACATCAGTCACGAGATCCTTCACGAGCGGAAAGGTCTTCATGGGCGCGACTGTTACTGTCCCTTCGGGAAGATCATCGACCCTCGTCTTGCACATGAGCACAGGATGGCCATTCACTTCCGCGCTGCAGGAACCGCACTTGGCTGCCTTGCAGTTCCACCTGCAGGCAAGGTCCATGTCGAGGTTCTTCTGGATGTAGTGGATGGCATCAAGGACGACCATGCCCTCAACTTCCGGGACATCATAGGTGACATACGATGCCTGCGCACCGGGAACACCACGGAACACCGAGAAGCGCACTGTGCGGCCTGTACGTCCATCCTGCGTGTGTCGGATGTCTGTCGTTGCCTCTGCAGTGTCAGTCATGCCTTCTTCTCCTCATAGAACCGCGAGTGGTGGAGCAGCTCCTCCTTCTCCTTGGGAATGGGGTCATGGGGCACAGGCTTCACAGCCATGCTGTCACCATTCCTGTACGTCACGTAGTTCACCTTGGCCTGCTCTGGATCCTTCTCGAGGTAGTCAAGCCGCCACTGCGAACCCCGGCTCTCCCGCCGCTCGATCGCGCTTCGCACGATTGCCTCGGAGACAGTGAGCATGGACTCAACATCCCTGCAGGTGTGCCAGCCAGGATTCATCGTCCTGCCACCAGGCACATGCATGTTCTTGGCCCGCCCCTTGAGTTCCTGGATGGCAGAAAGTGATCTGTTCAGCGACTCCTCAGTCCTCGCAATGCCTGCATCATCCTGCATGGCCCACTGGAGTGCCTCATGGAGGAGATATGGATTCTCGCCTTCCCCCTTCTCTGGCGCAGCAAGTGGCGCAAGCACACGCTTCTGCTCAGCATCGAGTTCCCCATCGGGAACGGATGCAGCCTCGTGCGACTTCGCAAACTCCGCAGCAGCTTCTCCAGCCCGCCGTCCGAAGACGAGAATGTCCCCAAGGGAGTTTCCACCAAGCCGGTTCGCACCATGGAGCCCTCCCGCAACCTCACCAGCCGCATAGAGTCCTGGGACAGTGGAGGCTGCAGTCTCTGGATCCACCTTGATCCCACCCATCGTGTAGTGGATGGTGGGAGCAACTTCCATCGGCTCCTTCGTGATGTCCACTGCAGCAAGAGCATGGAACTGCTCATACATCGAAGGAAGCTTCCGCTTGATGTAGTCTCCTCCCCTGTGCCGGATGTCGAGGTAGGCGCCACCATGGGGCGTTCCACGACCCGCCTTCACTTCCTTGTAAATGGACCGTGCGACAACGTCACGGGAACTCAGCTCGAGTTTCTTCGGATCGTACTCGAACATGAACCGCTTGCCTTCGCTGTTGTAGAGGTAGCCTCCCTCACCACGGACAGCTTCCGTGACAAGGATGCCCCGTGCACCAGGTGGCCAGATCATGCCTGTCGGATGAAACTGGATGAACTCCATGTCCAGGAGTTCCGCTCCGACCTCATACGCCATTGCAGCGCCATCCCCTGTTCCCTCCCAGGAGTTCGAGGTGTAGCGGAACATCTTCCCCCACCCACCTGTCGCAAGGACTACAGCCTTCGCATTGATGACAACAAAGCCACCGTCGCTCCGCTTGTAGCCTATGGCGCCAACAATGCGGTTGCCATCACTCACGAGCTTCGTGAGCGTGTACTCCATGCATACATCCGCCTTTCCTGTTGCCGTAAGACGGTCCTGGCAGGTGCGGATGAGCTCAAGCCCTGTGCGGTCACCCACATGGCAGAGCCGCTTCCATGAGTGGGCACCGAATGCCCTCTGCATGATTCCCCCAGCAGGTGTCCTGTCAAAGAGTCCACCCCAGCTCTCAAGCTCGCGCACCCGGTCAATGACCTCGTGCGCATAGATCTCGACCATACGCCAGTTGTTGAGCAACTGCCCTCCGAGCATAGTGTCCGCGAAGTGGACCTTCCAGTCGTCATCGGGATCCACATTGCCAAGAGCTGCTGCGATGCCACCCTCAGCCATGACCGTGTGCGCCTTTCCAAGAAGGGACTTCGTGACGACAATGGTCGAGCACCCAGCCTCTGTTGCAGCGATCGCTGCCCGCATGCCTGCGCCACCTGCACCGATGACGAGGACATCACATGTACGTGTTTCAGGAGTTTCCATTGTCATGTCCTAAAAGTGTGGATCAGTGATGATGCCAGTCATGACCAGCCGGATGTAGACATCGGTTGCAACGACGCTGAAGAGGCTGAGCCATGCCCACATCGCATGGCGCTCGTTGAGTTTCGTTATGAACTTCCATCCCTCATACCGCTTCACACCGCCGCGCACCTTCGAGTAGCAGTCCACACACCCTCCGATGAGATGCCTGACAGAGTGGCATCCGAACGTGTATGCGGAAAGGAAGATGCAGTTGATGACCATGATTGCTGTGCCAAGGCCCAGATAGAAGTGACCGTTGAGATCGAAAGCAGCAATGGCATCAATCCAGAGGAAGATGAGAACAATGACTGCAAGGTACATCGCATACCTGTGGAGATTGCTAAGGAAGAGGGGAAACCGGGTCTCGCCCTTGTACGGCTTCTTCCGTGCCTCGCCCACTGCGCATGCTGGAGGATCCCAGAAAAAGGAGCGGTAATACGCCTTCCTGTAGTAGTAGCACGTTGCCCTGAACAGAAGCGGGAATGGGAGCACCCACAAAGCTGGTGTCACGGGACCGTTCCACCAGATCTGTGGAGAATAGAACGGCGAGAGGTACGGAGCAGTGTAGACCTTCCCTCCAAAGAACGCTGTCCATATTCCGTACACGATGAATGCTGAGAGCACTGTCACCACAGTGAGCGGCAGAAGCCACCACGGTGCACGCCGTCTCAGACGATGGAAAGCACTTTCCTTGGCAAGACCAGTGCGCTCTGGTGGAGTCCACTTGGTCGTAGCATCCTGCGCCATCCGTTCCTCCCTGACAAGTCAGAAGACCCTGCAATACGACCCCAACATCGTAGCGCAGAGGATTATGGGTGTGCCTTCGCACACAGGACTACATTGCCGTACTCTGGAACATATGGTGTCCTCCACATTGCCATTCTTCAGCAGTTCGCGGTTTCTTCCCTTCGCTCATCGCGGAGGGAGCGAGGAGACCCTCGAAAACACCCTCCCCGCATTTCAGGCGGCATACGATGCAGGATTCCGGTACTTTGAGACCGATCTCCATGCAACGCGTGATGGAGTGGTTGTCGCCTTCCACGATGACAATCTTGAACGCATTGCTGGCGTACCCGGAACTATTGGAGACTGCACCTACAAGGATCTCCGCTCACTCACACTCCGGGATCCTGCGCACCGGGCTGTACCTTCCCGGAGTGATGTCCTGCATCTCTCCATTCCAACACTTGAGGAACTTGTCACAACCTTTCCCGACTGCAGCTTCAACCTGGATCTCAAGCATGATGCATGTCTAGTTCCCCTTGTCCGCATCATCCGTGCACACCAACTTGAGGACCGGATCTGTGCAGGCTCATTCGATGATGCGCGGCTTGCCCGCTTCCGCATCCATACACATGGTCGGGTTGCGACATCCATGGGACCACGTGCTGTGCTCGATGCGCGGATCCGATCCTTCCTGTTCCACAGGACTTCCCGGCATGAGGCTGACTGCATCCAGGTGCCTGTGCGTGCATATGGCATCCCCATCCTCACACGCTCATTCATCGACGCTGCCCACAGGAGCGGCCTTCCCGTGCATGCGTGGACCATCAACGATGCACCGCTAATGGAGCATCTCCTCGACCTTGGCATCGATGGAATCATGACGGACCGGCCCCACCTTCTCAGGACAGTCCTTGCAGAACGTGGTCTCTGGGAGAACCGGTGACTGCTATTCAACATGCATGCAGCACCCCTGCAGGATGTCATAATAGGGTTCTGTGTGGTGGCCATAGCTCAGTTGGTTAGAGTGCCAGGTTGTGGCCCTGGAGGTCGAGGGTTCAAATCCCCCTGGCCACCCCACTCGCCCCCTTAGCTCAGTGGATTAGAGCAGCTGCCTTCTAAGCAGTTGGTCGGAGGTTCGAATCCTCCAGGGGGTACGTCCAGGGTTCAGTACACACCCATCCAACATCACGGAGCCCTCATCTTCATATACGGTACCCATCAGGATTCATCCACAGTCTGCAATGCGGCAATTGAACTCACCACCTTCAATCCATAAGGCACCAGAGAGGTTCCCATGCATCCACCTGGTGACCTGTGATTGCCCATAAGGAGATTGTTCATGGAGTCGCTGATAAATCCCGCATTGACGACCAGCCTAATGGGACTGAGGTAGCCTCCATGGTTGCGATTGCTGAAGGAAGCAGAGTTTTTGCATCGTATGCAATGAATCCCCAGTGTTGTTCACCTCCCCGTGGTTCACCTGAGTAGCAGCTCAATCGACAGTGAACGAGTACTGCCCAGACAAGCTGGCCAGCATTGATGTTGAAGCTGGTCACTCCTCCGTAGTAGTCCGGAATCAAACGCATCACATCAGACTCTCTTGAAAGCTTGATCTGCACAGCATCCGCACTGACCCCGAATTCCTTCATTGCTCGATCCAGCACTTCTGCACGTGTGGTGTGGATACTGCTGACTGGTGGCGTGGGAATCTTCCATACGAGAGGAACGGTCAGCGGTAAAGCTGGGCCAGCAATGCGCTGCCAGCTGCTTCCGTTCCACGCCCAGGTATCCTCATACATTCCACCCTTCCCACCAGCTACTCCGCCGTACAGGAGGTCTTCGTGCAGTGCTGGATCATATGCCATCGCAGCTCCACAGCGGATTCCGGGGTTCACACCCTGCAGTTCCTGAAACCAGCTTGAGCCTCGATATGTCCACGTGTTCCCACTCTGGTCAACAAGGAGGAGGGTGCCATTCGCATCCGGTGCCAGTTGCGGATACGGAAGAGTGTTTGCTGCTCCAGGCAGGCTGAGCTTGTACAATGGCGCCCAGTGATTGCTGACAAAGCTCCATGTCTCCACACGAGCATGATTGACAGGATCATTCGGATCAGGAACACCGATGTGGACATCGACATCAGACTGCCCCTGTCCGACATACAGTACACCACCTCCTCCGGGAAGCTGTGCCAATGCTCGCGTCGTTCCCACAAGCGTCTTCGATGTACAGACTGGATGAGTCGAACTGATTGCTCCCGGCAGGAGATCCTGATTGCCACTCGCATTCCATGGCATGGTTCCAGAAGTTGAGATGGGCTTCCAGATTTGATGAAGACTGTCAAATGCCCAGATTCGCGCACGGTGGGCATAGCACATGTCGTTGCACGGCACATCAAGCAGAAGCTCCTGATCCTGGACATCGTAGACCAGTGCTGGATCGACTATGCACTGGTCCGCGCTCGGGAATCCCGGGAGCCCTGTAGTGAGTCGATGCCATGTGTTCCCATTCCAGCCCCAAGTGTCACTGTCCACTGTCGAAAACCCAGATGGGCCATCGGAACACGACTGCCCATTCAGCCCACCAGTTGACTCTGACGATGACAGGCCTGGTCCAAGGGATTGGAAATGCGGTAGCGAGTGGTTCTCCACCAGTGGCTCATAGCCCACTCCCCCAAACAGAATGAGCTCATGGAGCGCCGGATCATAGGCCATCGCACTCCCTTGCCGTGCTGAAGGAGCATCACTGGGATGGAGGAGATGCCATGCATTGCCTTGATATGTCCACGTCCAATTGTTCATGCCTGAGCCACTCCCACCAAACATGATCATTTGCTTGCTCGCCACATCGTATGCCATGGCGGGTTCGTACAGGGGAGGTGGAACGGATGGAGGATAAGCAAGGTAGCTCATGGGACCTTGCGCTGCAGAAGCTGTTCGAGATGCTGCACATGCAGGAAGAGCAACTGACAGAAGCAGAACTCCAAGCAGCAGCACGAGAAAGGAACGCTCTACCGATGCGCGTGCACTCCCCAGCACATGTGCACGGTTGCGATGCTTTCTCATTCATATCACTATATCCTGCCGCTCAAGACGTGACCTGCCCTGAATCCATGGCTATGATACCGAATCCAAGCTGGAATCAAATTCCTGAACTGCCAAATATCCATGTGGCACAACAGATTCCCTGTTCGCTGACTGCCTCAGGAAAGGAACTGCAGTCGATCACACTGCACGTGCGAATGTAGGACACATTGTGACACTTCTTCGCACAAACCGTTGCGCAGTGCGTCATATGCTCGAACCATGCCACGTCTTCGCAATCGTCTTATCGGCATGGCGGTGATCCTCATCGCTTCAGGAATTGCTCTGTGCAGTGATTCCCTTCTTGTTGCCAGCTCCCATGTATCCTGGAGTGAATCGGAGGTACCAGATCCAGGTTCAGGAGCAGTGCTGAATGCAGTCTCCTGTCCCACCTCCAGTTCCTGCTGGGCTGTTGGCGAAACTGCAACGAAGGCACTTGCACTCCATGACCAGAACGGCTCATGGGGACTGGAGCCCCTCCCTGCACTTGCAGGAACTGCACCAGCGTTGACATCAGTTTCCTGCTGGAGTGCAACGGGATGCGTGGCAGTTGGCTCCTCAAAGAGTGGTGACACGATCGAACCCTTGCTGCTCGTCTACAACGGAAGTACCTGGTCGGAGGAAGTGATCCCCACCATTGGAACAGACGACTCTCTCACAGAAGTTGTGTGCCATGCACGTTTCAACTGCCTTGCCATTGGTTCCTCCAGCTCCAGCTCGGAGATGAACATCACGCTTCCTGCAACACCATTCCTCCTCAGCAATGCTGGTGGAATGTGGACCATTCTCCATGCAGCTCCACTCGCTTTCGGCCCTGCACATGCATCAACGGAAACCTACTCTGCTCTCAGCTGCCAGAACGTGGATCTCTGTCTCATAGCCGACAGATACACTTCATCCGCAACGACCCTTACTGTACTGGTCGCTGGGGCGAACTCGTGGAAACAGCTGGCTGCACCTGGTCTTTCCACGATCACTGCAGGAGCATGCGAATCAGCTGCACAGTGCTGGTTTGTGGGTGCAGGCAACACAGACGGCTCACTTGCATCTGATGAATATGTAAACGGATATCCCCAGTACGAGCAGCTTCCTGATCCAGCCCGTCCCCCGTCCCCCACACCTGGTCCTTCTTCACCATTCACGTCCTTCAACATGTATGCGTCATCACACATTCAAGCCATCTCATGCGTGCCAGATGAGACCACATGTCTGGCAGTGGGAAGCTGCCCCTCGCAAGCAGGAACACGTACGCTTGCACTGGAGCTGAGCAGCACGGGATGGTCACCCATTCCAGCACCTGCTGCGTTCGGAGCACCTCCCTGTTCGCCACAAGTGGAGTCCATCGGTGGTCCAGCAGCAGCCCACCTGCCAGATCAACACTCATCCTTGACCACTGCAAGCCTCGTGTCACAGGTGCCCAGCACGAGCATGTTTACTGCTGTGAGCTGCAGTGCAGGTGGGACATGCTGGGCAGTTGGGACGAAGTCCTGGGATCCATCCCATCCTCTCCTCATAGCTGAAGCCACAGTTCATGCACCGTCACTCTTTCAACCAGAAATGGCAGCAGGACTTGTTCTCCTCCTGTTCTCAGGCATCCTTATCGGTATCCTTCGCCGAACACGCACGGTGGTGTCATGAGGGAACGCACCCATCGCTCTTCCATCATCCTCCTTGCGTTTGGCGCACTAGTCCTTGGCATCTCCTCCAATCCACCAGCAAGTGTCACCCATGCTTCCAGCATTCTTGCCTCTTCATCCATCAAGGCACAGCATCCGACATCAGTGCTCCTTCCGGGCAATGGTCACGTCATTATTGGCGCTCTCACCTGCATTTCCACATCCCACTGCATTGCAGCTGGAGAGGGCGTTTCAGGAAGCACAACTACGCAAGGTGAAGTGTTCCTGTTCAACGGACTCCGGTGGGTACCCATGGCAACCAATGACATCACGCAGGTGAATGGAGACATACTCAGTGGAGTTGGAACCCTTCCCGCAGTTATCCATGGGATCTCCTGTCCATCCAGCACGGACTGCTGGGTCGCTGGTACTGATGCAGGAGGCAATTTCCTCGCCGAGCTCTCGACAGCAGGCTTCGTTGCGCATCCATGGAACCCGCCCAATACTGCCCGTACTGGAATCCAGCCCATCAGCACTGCACTGTACAGCATTGACTGTCCAACACGTTCCCAGTGCTGGGCCTCTGGCAGCAGTGCCACTGGCGCACTCATTCTCCGGTATGACGGATCCACATGGCAAAAGGCACCAGAACCCTTTGATACGGCTGCTGGTGCACTTCTCGAAGGTGTTTCCTGCAGCAGCACCACTGCATGCATTGCTGTCGGCACAAGGATCACTGGCCTGACTGGACATGCAATTGCTGCTGTCTGGAATGGACATGCGTGGAAGAGCGAATCACTCGCCACAAACTACAGAGTATTCACCCATGTCGCCTGTGCGGAGTCATTCTGCCTCATCAGTACCCGTACAGCCTCTGGAGTTGAGCTTCTCCGCGCCTCGCCCACTGGGGGTAAGACAGCAGCCATACCCACTACTCTCAGTGCCATCACGTCAATCGATGCGCTGCACTGCACTCGAAGTGGATTCTGCACTGCATCAGGACTGGATTCGAAGGGTGCATTCCTCCTGGAAGGGGGCCCACACGCATGGCATGTCATGAAGCTCCCTTCCCCAGGCAGCGGCCTCACTGCTGTCTCTCCAATCGGATACTGCACATCCACGAATGCCTGCACTGTTGTCGACAACGCACGTTCACGATCAGGGGAGTGGACTGCCATACCGGCCACCACTTCAGGCACTCGCTGGACTGCAGGGGAAATTCTCAGCATGCCAGCCATTCCCAATGAGGCACTCGTTCAGATGGTGTGCGCACATGACGGATACTGTCTTGCCGAACAAAGCGAGACGACAAGCGTGCAGCACAAACCTGATGCACTGTACAGCATCGCTGGATCCCATGTGGCACCAGTTCCCATTCCCACACCTTTCAGCTACACCTACGACTCGCTCCGCCTTCTGAACTGCATCTCCCCATCCCAGTGCTTTGCCATTGTGGTGGCAGACAGCTTCGAGACCCTCCCGAATGGCAATGGTATGACGACCTTTCATGCAGCAGTCGTCGAGTGGAATGGATCTTCCTGGACAGTCCTCAGCACTGGCACCCTTCCTGGTGACAGCGTGGAAGGCTACTGTGTGAGTTCAACTCTCTGCTGGTTCAGTGACTTCGGTCAAGGCACGACAGCGAATCTTCCAGGCAACCCTCCACACCCATCCTACATTTCGAGCATCTACCGGATGTCCGGACATTCCTGGAGCAGTGTTCCGATTCCAAATCTCTCCAACGAGACCATACTCACTTCCATGTCCTGTGCTGGTCCAGACTTCTGCATGGCTGGCGGCACGAACAACACTACACAGCTTTTCCTGGCCTTTCAGCATGGAACATGGAGGATCATTCCCAGCTCTCCCAAAGCAACCTGGACCCTTTCCATTGACTGTGTGGCCCCAGAAAACTGCTGGATGCTTGATTCGGGAAGCACTGTGACTGTGGAACATTACGTGGGTGCAACACAACCAATCCAGTCGATCAGCGAGCCGTACATCCCCACCGGGATATCCTGCATACCCTCAGGGCGCTGCTACTGGCTCACGGACACTCGCACATCTTCTGGAGAGCTGTATACACTTGAGTCGGATCAGTCAGGAGTCGTCATGCAAGTCAGTTCGATTGCTGAGTCGCAGTCGAACTTCTCTCCCCGGGATGTCATTGAGAGTCTCACGTGCAGTGCCACTTCCTGCTATGCGATAGGGTACACCATGCCGTGGATTCACCTGACCTATCCCCTTGAGACCATGCAAAGCATCCCGCTTCTTGA